>NZ_JBBCKP010000006.1:0-431818 GCF_037153275.1 Pseudomonas sp. USHLN015 | reverse complement strand
TGATCCCATCCCGAACTCAGTAGTGAAACGATGCATCGCCGATGGTAGTGTGGAGTTTCTCCATGTGAGAGTAGGTCATCGTCAAGCACCTATACCAAACCCCCGATCTTCGCAAGAAGGTCGGGGGTTTGACTTTGCGCGCCGGAAAAGATGGTGAGCGACTTGTGGCCGCGGCAGTAGGGGCGACTTGTAGGGGCGACTTCAGTCGCCAAGCAGTCCGAAGGACTGCCAGGCAATGAGCATTGCTGCAGCCAATCCAGCCATCTCTCTGCTGGCCCGAAGTGAAGTCCGGGCTACGTCAGGGTGATATGCCAATGGATCACCACTTCCTGCCCGTTTCGAACCTGTTAATGGCAAATCGGGTCACAGTCAGACAGACCCTTTGCGGCTGCGCTCGTCTAGAATAGGCGCGAATTCACATGAGCCCCCTGTATGCCTGACTCGGCCGATCCCCGCCCGTTGTCCGAACGTCCCCTTGATGAGTTGGTTGCCTGCCCAGAGTGCGACCTGCTGATGCATCGCCAGCCCGTCGAAGAGGAACACAAGGCCTGCTGCCCCCGCTGTGGCTACGAGATCATCGTCCACCGCGCCCATATGGAGCGCCGTGCCCTTGCCCTCGTTCTGACGGCCCTGATGCTCTACGTCCCGGCGAACTTCCTGCCGATCATGAAGCTCAACCTGCTCGGCCAGACCACCCAGGACACCATCTGGAGCGGCGTGCTCGGCCTCTATCACAGCGGCATGGATGGCGTGGCCGTCCTGGTCTTCCTCTGCAGCATGGTCATCCCGCTGCTCAAGCTGCTCTGCCAGCTCGTGGTGTTGTTGTGCATCCGCTGGCAGGTGATGCAGGGGCTCGGCCTGTACCTTTATCGCCTGTACCACCACATGCGCGAGTGGGGGATGCTCGAGGTCTACCTCATGGGCATCCTCGTCAGCATCGTCAAGCTGATCGACATGGCCGACCTGCACCTGGGCATCGGCCTCGCCTGCTTCATCGGCCTGCTGCTGTCCCAGGTCTGGCTGGAAGTGACCATGTCTCCGCACCAGGTCTGGGACTCCCTCGACGCCGGAGGTCATGCCAGTGAGAGCGCTTGATGCCGGCATCCTCGTCTGCAGCGATTGCCACCAGCTGAACCGCCCCGATCAGGACGACGACGCGCCCTGCTGCACCCGCTGCGGCTCGCGCCTCCACGAGCGCCGGCCGAACAGCCTGATCCGCACCTGGGCACTGCTGCTCACCGCCACCATCCTCTACATCCCGGCCAACGTACTGCCAATCATGACGGTCAACTTCTTCGGCAACGGCTCGCCCTCCACCATCATGGAAGGCGTGATCGAGCTGATCCACGCCGACATGCTGCCCATCGCCCTCGTGGTCTTCACCGCCAGCATCCTCGTGCCCACCTTCAAGCTCGTCGGCATCGCGTTGCTGTTGTATTCCGTACAGCGGCACCAGCCGATGTCGGCGCGCCAGCGCATCCTCATGTACCGCTTCATCGAATGGATCGGCCGCTGGTCCATGCTCGATATCTTCGTCATCGCCATCCTCGTGGCGCTGGTGAATTTCGGCAACCTCGCCAGCATCGAGGCCAACCCCGGAGCGGCCGCCTTCGCCAGTGTCGTGGTCCTGACCATGACCGCCGCAGTAACCTTCGATCCCCGACTGATCTGGGACAACACCGATATGGACGACGAGAATGGCTGACCTGCCAAAGCCCAAGACGAAGAAAACCACCAACTGGTCCGCCATCTGGGTCCTGCCCCTGATCGCCCTGGGCATCGGCCTGTGGCTGGGCTGGAAGTCGATGAACGACGCCGGTATCGACATCAAGATCTACTTCGAAAACGGCGAAGGCATCCAGGTCGGCAAGACCCAGCTCATGTACAAGGGCATCCAGGTCGGCAAGGTCACCGACCTGCACGTCAGCGATGACATCAATGGCGTCGTCGCCACGGTCGAAGTGCTCAAGGAGGCCGAGCCCTACCTGAGCAAGGAAACCCGCTTCTGGCTCGTGCGTCCGCGTGTATCCCTCGCAGGCGTCACCGGCCTGGAGACCCTGGTCTCCGGCATCTACATCGCCATCGACCCGGTGAAGGGCGAGCCCGAGCGCAAGTACCACGCGCTGTCCGAGCCGCCGCCGCTCTCCGACAACCTGCCCGGCCTCCACCTCACCCTCAAGGCCGAGCGCCTCGGCTCCCTGGAGCAGGGCAGCCCCGTCTACTACCGGCAGATCCAGGTCGGCCAGGTGAAGAGCTACCAACTGGCCGAAGACCAGCGCACCGTCGAGATCAAGGTGCACATCGAGCAGCCCTACGCCCAGCTCGTGCGCAAGCACACGCGCTTCTGGAACGCCAGCGGCCTCAACGTCACCGCCGGCCTGTCCGGGGTGAAGATCCGCACCGAGTCGCTGCTCAGCATGGCCGCCGGCGGCATCGCCTTCGCCACGCCCGAGAACCGCCAGGACAGCCCGCCCACCGACTCCACCATTCCCTTCCGCCTCTACGACGGCTTCGAGGCGGCCGAGGCCGGCCTCAAGGTCATGCTGCGGATGGAAGACGTCAGCGGCCTCAACCCGGGCAACACCCCGGTGATGTACAACGGCGTCCAGGTCGGCACCCTCAAGAAGCTCGACATGGACAAGAACTTCGCCGGCGCCACCGCCGAGCTGACCATGGAACCGCGCACCGAGGAGTTCCTCGTCGAAGGCACCGAGTTCTGGACGGTCAAACCCTCCATCTCCCTCGCCGGCATCAGCGGCATCGAAGCCCTGGTCAAGGGCAACTACATCGCCGTGCGCTTCGCCAAGAGCGGCACCCCCACCCGCGAGTTCACCGCCCGGCCCAAGGCGCCGCCGCTGAACACCGACGCCCCCGGCCTGCACCTGGTGCTCACCAGCGACAAGCTCGGCTCCCTCGATGTCGGCAGCCCCATCCTCTACAAGCAGATGCGCGTGGGCAGCGTGCAGAGCTATCAGCTCTCCCGTGACCAGCAGCGCGTCGTCGTCGGCGTCCACATCGAGCCGGAGTTCGCCAAGCTGGTCAACGAATCGACCCGCTTCTGGAACGTCAGCGGCGTCAGCATCAAGGGCGGCCTCTCGGGCGTCGAGGTGAAGAGCGAGTCGCTGCAGACCCTGCTGGCCGGCGGCATCTCCTTCAGCACGCCCGACTCCAAGGCCACGCCGGTGACCAAGCCGCGCCGCTTCACCCTCTACGACAACGAGAACCTCGCCCTCGGCAAGGGCACCGTGATCGAAATCCGCATGCCCCAGGCCGATGGCCTGCGCGAAGGCACGCCGGTGCGCTTCAAGGGGCTGGATGTCGGCAGCGTCGAACGCATCGCCCTGGCCGATGACCTGGCCGGCGTCGTGGTAAGCGCGCGCATCACCGAAGCCACCGACCGCATCGCCCGCGCCGGCAGCCAGTTCTGGGTGGTCAAGCCCGAGCTCGGCCTGGTGCGCACCGCCAACCTCGACACCCTGGTCAGCGGCCAGTACCTGGAAGTGCAGCCCGCCTCCGCCAAGGGGCCGCTGCAGACCACCTTCACCGCGCTCACCGAGCCGCCGTCGGTCATCGCCCGCGAGGAAGGCCTGCGTATCGTCCTCAGCACCGCTCGCCGCGGCTCCATCAAGCCCGGCGTGGTGGTCAGCTACCGCGAAGTGCCGGTAGGCAAGGTGGTGCGTTTCGAGCTGGGCAAGACCGCCGACCGCGTCCTCATCCACGTCCTCATCGAACCGCGCTACGCCTCCCTGGTGCGCAGCGGCACGCGCTTCTGGAACGCCAGCGGCGTGGGCATCGACGCCGGCCTGTTCAAGGGCGTGAAGGTACGTACCGAATCACTGGAAGCGCTGATCGAGGGTGGCATCGCCTTCGCCACCCCGGACAACGACCAGATGGGCGCACCGGCCATTCCCGGGCAGACCTTCGCCCTGCATGACGAACTCAACGAGGAATGGCTGAAGTGGGCGCCGAAGATCACCCTCGAGAAATGATCCACCCCGCATGAAAAAAGGGCCGCATCTGCGGCCCTTCTTCTTTTCAGCGGCTTCGACTCACGCCGGCTCGGCTTCCTCGCTCGCGGCAGGTGCCTGCCGGCTGGGTTGCTCGCGACGCTTGATGAACTTCCAGTCCGCCTCGTCGATGTAGATGCCGTTGGGGCCGCTGCCACCTTCCAGGTCGATGGCCACGTCGGCCGAAACCTGCGGCTTCACCGACGCCAGGATGGGCGTGAAGCCCAACTGGGCGCTGGTCTCGATCAGCGCCTGCTGGTTGCGCTCGTCGATGTCCGCCGCCTCGTCCAGGTAGTAGGGCAGGCGGATGCGCCCGGCCTGCTCGCGGTCCATCAGGTGCAGCAGCAGGTACATGTTGGTCAGCGCCTTGATGGTCATGGTGGTGCCGTTGGACGCGGCGCCATCGATGTCCGTGTGGATGATCGGCTGGCCATGCACCTTGGTGATCTCGAAGGCCAGCTCGAACAGGTCCTTCAGGCCCAGTTGGTTGCCGTTGGCGGCGACCAGGCGTGCCAGGTACTCCTTGGCCTCCTCGTTCTTCGCATCCTGCTCGGAGGATTGCGACAGGTCGAACACCGACAGGGTCTCGCCTTCCTCGTACTGGCCGGCGCTGTGGATGATCTGGTCGATGTGGCGCAGCGCATCCTTGTTCGGCGCCAGCACGATGCGGAAGCTCTGCAGGTTCGACACCTGGCGCTTGTTGATCTCGCGGTTGAACAGCGCCAGCTGGTGTTCCAGGTTGTCGTAGTCGCTGCGGATGTTGCGCAGGGTACGGGCGATGTCGGTGACCGCCGCGCGGCGTGCCTTGGCCAGGGTCAGGGCCTCGTCCTGGCGGTGTGCGTAGGCGTTGATCAGCAGCTGCAGGCGACGCTCGGTGTCGTCCTCGCTGTCGAACTTGGCCACGCCCTTCAGGCGCACCTGGGCGTACAGCGCCTCGATCTGCCCATCGATGCGCTGCAGCGCCTGCCAGGTGTCCTGGTAGTCGTTGAGCAGCGGCAGCAGGTTGTCGATGCTGTCGTCCACCGGGTCGGTGAAGGGTGTGCCGAAGGGCAGGTCGGCCGGCAACAGCTGGCGGCGACGCAGCGCGTCTTCCAGGGTGCGCTCCTTGGCTTCCAGGTCGGCGAGCTGGCGGCCCACCAGTTGCAGCTTGGCGGAGAGCTGCTGGACGCGTTCGGTGAAGGCGTCGCTGGAGCGTTTCAGGTCGTCCTGCGCCGCTTCGCGCTGGGCCAGCAACTCCAGCTTGCCGGCTTCCTCGGCGGACAGCGTCTGGGTCTTGCGGAAGTCCTCCAGGGCCTTCTGCGCATCCAGCACGGCCTGGTACAGCTGCTCGGCCTGGGCCTTGCTCGCGGCACGGTCGGCGGCGACCGATTGCTGGGTCTTGAGCTGCTTGAGCTCGCGCTCCAGGCGATCCTTCTGGTCGCGCAGGGCGGCGCGGTCGGCCAGGGCCTGCAAGGCCGGCGGCTCGATGTGGGACAGGTCGATATCCAGGCCGGGCACCTGGAAGTGCTCGCCCTTGAAGCGATCGAGGATGGCTTCCAGGGATTTCACCCAGGCGTCTTCCTCATCCAGCTGGATGCCTTTCTCACCCAGCGGCAGGCTGAACAACTGGCCGTTGAACAGGCGCATCAGGCGGTCGACATCGGCCTGGGAGAACTCCTCGCGCAGGCGCGAGTAGCTGTTGTTGTCGGCGTGGTCGAGCTGCTGCTTGACCGACTTCAGGCGTTTCTCCAGGTCACGCAGGCGCTCGTCCAGGTCTTCCGAGGAGAACTGGCGGGATTGCGCCAGGGCACCCGCGAGCTCGTCATGGGCGTCCTTGGCGGCCAGCAGCTGCTGCTCCAGCACCTTGACGTCGTCCACCAGGGCGAAGCGGTTCTTCAGCACCGCCAGCTCGCCGAGCCAGCGCTGGATCTCGCTGATCTCACGCTCCAGGCGCATCAGCTCCTGGGTGCCGCCGCGCTGTTCGTGCTGCAGGCCGTCCTGTTCGTTGCGGTAGTGCTCGGCCTGGATCACCAGTTCCTCGCGGCGCGCACCGGAGTAGTCGTGCCAGGTGCCCAGCAGGTTATCCAGCAGGGGCGAGAGGCGATGCAGCTTGCCGCGCAGGATCTCGCGCTGGGCCACGCCATTGGACAGCGCCTCCACCAGCGGGCCGGCGGCCACCAGCGCCTGGTAGTCCTGCTCCATGCGGCGCACGTCGCGGAAGGCTTCCTCGGTGGCGGCGATGTAGTCGACGCTGCCGGAGCGCAGGCTGTGCTCGAAGGCATCGAGGAACAGCTGCTTGAGCTTGGCCGCGGTGATCTCGCGCATGTGCAGCAGGTTGATGAACAGCGAGCGGAAGGTCTTCAGGCTCTGTTCGCTGGTCGAGCGCAGCGGGATCAGCGTCAGGTCCAGCGGGATGGACGTGTGCCCGCCCACCAGCAGTCGGCGCAGCTCGTCAGGCTTGAGCTCGTAGGCCTTGATGCCTTCGCGCTCGAGGTTGTTGAACAGCTCGCGCTGACGCAGGCAGGTGCCGTTCTTCTGGTAGTGATCCAGGTCCAGGCTGCCCTGGTAGGCGAAGAACTGGTGGCCGAAGCCGCCGCCCGGGCCGCGGCCGGCGACGCCGATCACATGAGGGCCGTGGGGCAGGGAGACTTCGACCAGGATGTAGCTGGTGTCGGTGGCGAAGTAGAACTTGCGCGACTGCTCCAGGCTGTACTTGCCGAAGCTCATGTCCGACATGCGCGCCAGGATGGGGAACTGCAGCGCGTTGATCGACGCGGATTTACCCAGGTTGTTGGCGCCGTAGACCGATAGCGGGGTTTCCAGCGGGAACAGGCCGAGGCTGTAGCCGGCGGTGTTCAGCAGGGCGAAGCGGCGGATGCCGTAGCGTTCCTGGCTCATGCGTCCATCTCCTGCGCGGCGCGCTCTTCGGCCATGGCACGTGCCAGGGCGTCTTCTTCGGATTCAGCGACGGCCGGCTCCTCGACCTCCAGCGAGACGATCGGCTCCTCGCCGTCGTCGTCCATCAGCACCGGCGCCGGCAGGGCCAGGTCGCTGCTGTGCAGGTTGGCGGCCAGGTCGCGGTCGTGCTGCACGGCCAGGCACACGTCGAGGAAGCGGTGCATGGGCGGCAGGAAGCGGTACACGCCGTTGCTGTCCTCGGCGAAGCCGAGCTGGGTCAGGCGGCGGATGACCTTCTCCTCCAGCTCTTCATGGGTGGTCACCTCGGCCTGCAGGAACAGGTCGCGGTATTTCTCCAGCAGCGCGGGCAGTTCGTCGCGACCGATAGAGCCGCCATCGAGCACGGAAAGCGGGTCACGGCCCTGGTCGGCCAGGTGCTCCACGAGGATGAAGGTGAACAGCGCCAGGCGCTGGGCGGTCTTGTTCACCTGGGCGCCCATCTGCTCGGGCACGAAGTAGTAGAAGCCGCGCGGGTCGCACACCAGCTCGAAGCCCAGCGCCTTGAACAGGGCGCGGTACTGGTCCTGCATGGTGGACAGCTGGGCGTAGCATTCCGGCTCGCTGCGCGAGAGGTGATAGCCCTTGAACAGCTCGCGGAAGATGGCCGAGAGCTGGGTCATTTCGGTGAGATTAAGATGCATGTTTTTCGCTCTTGATGAGGGCGAAGGAGCTCAGGCTGACCTGATGCTCCGCGGTGAGGTAGTCGCGGCGTTCCAGGCGGTCGCGTTGGAAGCGGCTTTCGCGGGAGAGGCGGGAGAACCAGTACAGCAGCTCGTCGGTGGCGCCTTCCGGCTCCTGCTCCAGCAGCCAGGCCATGAGGTCCGGCAGAGGCAGGGCCTGTTCGCAACGGTCGATCATTTCCCGGGCGGTACGCGGTGCACGCGGTGCTTCGCCACGACGGCCAGCGGAGGCCTTGGGGAAGTGCGCGGGCTTGGGCTCGAAACGCGCCAGGGCGTAGACGTAGGCTTCCACCTGCGAGGCGCTGCCGAGGAAGGTGCTCTGTGGCCGGGTGAACAGCGGCAGTGCGGACTGGGGCACGGCGTCCAGGCCCTTCTTGCGGATCACCGAGAGCGCCAGGGCGGCGCCCCGGGTCACGGCGTTGTGCCGGCGCGCTTCCTCGCGCAACGGCAGCAGCAGTTCGCGGGCCTTGCGCAGCGTCAGCTGGGCGGTGGTCTGCATCTCCAGGATGCGCGCATGGGTACGCAGCAGCAGGTCGTCGTCGACCAACTGGCCCAGGCGCTGCTGTTCGCCGAGCAGCTTGAGCAGCACCTGCTCGACCCGGCGCACGCCCTGTTCGAAGGCGCCATCGGCGGAAACCAGCTGGATCATCGGCTCGACGTATTCATCCCAGGTCGCCAGGACCTCGGCATAACGCTGGCGCAGCGGGATCTGCCGGTCGCTGGTCTTGGCCCGTTCGGCCACGGCCACCAGGGCCTGCTCGTCGTTGTCGAGCTTCTTCAAGACATCGCGCACGCGCATGTCGAGCAGGCGCAGCTGGCGCGCCAGGTCGTTGCCGTCGCGGATCTCGAAGGCTTCCTGGATGTAGCCGGCCAGGCGCTCCAGGTGACGCAGGTAGGCCTCGATCTCCAGGCACAGGCCGAGGCGGTGTTCACGGCGCAGGTAGGCGAGGAAATCGTGGATCTGGGCGTTCAGCTCGAAGCGGTTGGGGCTCTTGGCCACCGGCACCAGGATGTCCAGGCGGATCCATTGGTCGAGCAACGCGGTGATGTCCATGGGCGTGCCCTCCGGCAACTGGGCCCCGAGCTGCAGGCGCAATTCGGCCAGGCTCAGCGTGCCGGCGTCGAAGCGCTCGCACAGCGGCTCCAGCAGCGCCCAGTGCTCGGCGAGGGCGCGCAAAACGCGTTTGGGTTCGATCATCGTGGGAGACGGTCCCTGCCTGAGGAAAAAGACGCGATTGTACTGCATGACCGCCGGCTCGACTCAGCCCGAGCTGATCAAAGGACGGCTGGTTCGCATGGCGGCGTGCCGGGTGAAACGGTTGCCCGGCCAGGTGATGCCCACGAATGCGGGAGTCCGCTGGGCACCCGGGCCTGGGGAGGGGTCAGCTCTGGCGGAACAGCCCGATCAGGTGATCGGCGATGGCGGCCTTGATGGCATTGACGTTGAGCTGCGAGGTATGGCCCAGGCGCTCGGTATTGATGCGGTGCAGGTGCAGCGAGGGCATGCGCGCCTCGTACTCGCGCAGGTCACCCTTCACCAGCACCGGCAGGAAGTGGTCGTTCTTCGCCTGGTAGCGCTGAATCAGCAGCTTCAGGCCTTCCTGGAACGGCAGCTCGCGGGAGGCGGCCAGGCGGTGCTCGCCGGGGATCTTCAGGTACAGCCCCGAATAGCCCATGGTCTCGCCGGGCAGGATGTGGATGCCGGTGGGCTCTACCGCCTCGGGCGGGATTTCGTTGAAGGTGTCGTGCCAGGCCTGCTCGTCGGGAAGGATGGTGATGCTGCCATGCTCCTCCTCCGGCACCACGAAGCTGTAGTTGCTGTAGAGCTTCTCGACATAGCCGGAGTAGACGCACAGGCGGTTTTCGAAGCGCAGCAGGAAGTCGATCGCCTGCTGGCGGTCGGTGATGGCATCCAGGTCCCAGGCGAGGTCGCTCTGGTTCTGCAATTCGTCCCAGTGTGAATCGGAATCGGCTTTGGAGTTGGCGTTCATGGACTCGGTCAATACGGCATCTGCCGTGTAGCAAGGCAGAAAACATGCCAGTCAATTCAAGGGCTTGGAATGGGGCCGGAAGCGTGCTCCAGCTCACACTCGACATTCTAGAGCGGTCGCAATCTGACGAGGATGGTCACTTGTCGGACGGGTGAAGGAAATTCCGAAGCAGCTGCGCGTGGAGTGACCCCATGCGCAGCTGCGGAGGCGGTTCCGGTGATTCAGGGGATCAGGGTCAGCGGCATGGTGGAGCCATTGGGGTAGGTGCTGTTGAACGATTCGAAGGTGCTGCAGAAAGCGTGCTCGTCGAGGAAGTATTGAGGGTAGTCGGGCGAGACCTTATCCAGCGCAACCGCAGCGTAGTCGTAGTAGGTCGTTCCGCTTTTAACCGACGACCCTATCTGGGTGAGAGCGAGGTAGGTGCCGTCGATATTCAAACCCTGCACCAGGTTGGCGGATGTTAGAAACAAATTGCACATCAGGTCCGCTTCTGGAAACGGCGCGGTGTTGAACAACTTGACTACCCGGGCAAACGCCACCGATGTTACCCCGGTTAGCTCGGGGCTCAATGAGCCAAGGGCAGGGCCGGAGGAGGAGTAACCAGCCATCACCATATTGAAGGTGGTCGTATCCGTTGGCTCCTCGTTATAGGCGGTGTAGTTGACCGCGTCGTATGTAATGAGCTTCCCAGCTGTCAGTGTGCCGCTGAGTGGCGTCGTCGAGGCCTGCCGTCCAAAAAGCTTTGCCTGTTGTCTTGCGGGCACAACAGGGCCCGTTACCCCCTTCATGTAGCTGATGTGGCGCTCCAATTCGCTCGGAGCATCGGCGCCGACCGCCATGAGCGGGAGGGCGAGCGAGATGAGAGCGGCAGAAAGAGCATGATTTTTCAGCATTGCAACGACTCCTTGTTGTCGGGAGCCGGCAGTTGAGCAGTTGCCCCTGTTCGCGCCCAGCTATCCAAAGGCTGGCGGAAACGGTGTCGTGGTGATCGCCTCGCTCGACCATTCCGAAGCTGGGGTTGGCAGGCGAGGGTGTGGATTTGGGTAACAACCGCAGCGGCAACCCCAGGACCAAACGCCGAAATCCCACCTTTTTCCCGCCTATGGGTCGGGCCGCAATGGCAGGTGCTTCCCTATAGTGGCATCACGGAATCGAGCCGCCAGTGCTCGGCCATAACTATAAGAAAGAGGGAACTCGCCATGCGCCTGACCCGCAGTCCCGCCAAAAGCCTTTTCCTCGTGCTCGCCGCCAGCCTCCTGGCCACCTCGGTCCATGCACGCATGGAGCCTCTGGATGATGCGGAGCTTTCCAACGTCACTGGGCAGGCGTTCATCAACCTGACAACCGATGCGGCAGGGGCGGTGAACTACACCCGTGTCAATTTCGGAGTGAAGGTCGACACCCAGCTCAATATCAAGAAGCTCGAATTGGGCGGCTACAGCCGTCCTGGGGAGTCCAAGAGCTCGGACATCCTGATCAACAACTTCGCGCTGGGCACCGTAGGGCCCAACGACACCATCAATCCTTTCCAGATCGTCGATCCGTACTTCGAGTTGGCGTACGAGGGGAACAAGGTCGTCGGTGTACGTATCGGTTTCGCCGAGGCGAAAGGTGTACTTTCCGGTGATATCTCCCATCTGACCGGAAAGGTGGCTGTTGACCTTGAAGGCAAGGCAAAGCCGCTGCTGGACAGCGCCAACTTTTTCCAGAAGCTGCTGCTTGGTGCCACGGTCAATGACAACTCGATCATCAAGTCTGAAGCGGAATTGGTCAGCAATGGCACGCCTGATTCGGTCCGTGCCACACAGGCAGGGTTGAAGGATGGGGCGGTCGTGCAGTGCATTTCCAATTGCAATTTGCTTGGAGGGTTACTGACGGCTTTCCCTTCAAGCGGCTGCCAGATTATCGGCATCACCACATGCTTCAACCTCAGCCAGTTCAAGTCATTGGATATTGGAAACACGGCGGCAGCCGGAATGGATCAAGCCGCGCGAGGAGTCTTCATATCCGTGCAACTCAAGGACACCCAATGGCGCGACCTTGACACCAACGCACTGGTCACCGCGGTAGCGGGTGCCTTCCTCAACATTCCGAAGTACAAGAACGCCAACGGTGACATGGTTGCGGGTATCAAGTTCGACTTCGAGCAGGCCCTGAACGGTATTCCGCGCAAGGACACCTGCCTGGGGTCAGCTACTTCGGGGTGCTGATCATGTTCAAGACTTCGATTGTTGTCCTCGCTTTGCTGTCGGCTTCGGTAGCCCGGGCGGAGCTGAAGGCTCTGGATGATGCCGAACTGTCCAATGTCGATGGTGCCGGCATCGGCTTCGTGCTGGACAAGGTGTTGCTGGACGCCAACAACGCAACCATCACCCTCAACGACATCAACAACGGCAATGGGCAGAACGTACCCATTGCGGTGAAGGAGTTCTATCTCGGTGCTATCGGCAGCAACAAGGGCGCCAACCTCAACCCCGTGACCATCGGCCGGCTGGACCACCCCTTCGCCCTCAACCTGGCCCGGGGCGAAACCCTGCGGACCCTCAACGATGCCGGGCAGTGGGTGCAGACAACGCCCAACGGTGTCTCGGTGCTGGAGTTCATGTTCCCCGAGCGCCTCACCACCGGCGGCTCGGCCTGCATCAGCGGCTACTCCACTGGCGGTAACACCTGCTCCAGCCGCGCCACGGAGAAGGTCGACCTGGGCATCCGCTTCGACTTCCAGGTGGCCGCCGGGCGCACCGACGTGCTCAACCTGGACATCGCCGAGCTGGCCATGGACGGTTCCTACCTGCGCCTCTGGGGCGACAAGGCCAAGAGCCAGATGGTCGGCGAGATGCGCATCAACCTGTTTGCCAAGAGCATCCAGCTGATGTCCTGTGCTGCCGGCAGCGCCAACTGCACCACCGCCGAGCAGCAGCGTGACCGCACCCTTTTCATGAGCGGCGCCTACGCCACCGTCGCCCTGGGCTATGGCAAGAGCCAGCCGCTGCTGTTCGATGCCACCAGCAATGGTCAGTTCGTACTGGAACTGCAGAGCCCGACGGCATCCGGTACCACCGCTGCGCAGCGGCAAGCTCTGGCGGACGACTTCTACGCCAACGCACCGCGCACCAGCATCGTCATCAACAACCTGACAGTCGGCAGCGGCAACACCAGCACCGGTGGGTACAACTTCGGCTACAACGAGATCGGCGGCCTCAGCATCAACTACCTGAAGGTGACCAGCCATGACCTCTAGGCTCCTCTTCCTGGTCCTGCTGCTCGCCGCCGGCTGTGCGCAGGCCGAACTCAAGCCCATGGCCGACGCCGACCTCAGTGCCACGAGCGGGCAGGGCGGGGTCTATCTCTCCGGCGAGTTCAGCATCAACAAGGGCGGCGGCGTGCTCTGGAGCACCCCAGCCACCAACAACGCCACGCAATGGGCCATCGGCGAGCGCAGCTGCGCCACCGCCGGCGCCGCCACGCCGGAAAGCTGCGGGATGCGCATCGCCATCCGCACCGAGGCGGCGGGCGGCTGGTACGTGCTGGACAACCTCAAGGGTGTGTTCAGCTTCGAGGGGCTGACCTTGCGCACCCGGCTGATCAACGACAGCGCCGCCGGCTTCAACCAGGACGTGATCGAGCTGGGCCTGCCCAACAACGTACGCTTCAAGGACGGCAGCTTCGCCTTCGCCGTCGCCAACCAGGGCGGCTGGCGCAACAAGGTGGGCACCGCGGCCAACGGCGGTGACGCCACCTTCCAGCAGACCAACATCTTCTCGGCGAAGATCGACGGTGACATCCGCATGCAGGGCAGCGTGCTGATTTTCCCCAAATAAAAGGAGCAGGCGATGCGTGCAGTAGCGTTGTTCGCGGTACTCCTCAGCCCCCTGGCCCAGGCCATGCAGGCGCTGGATGACACGGCGCTGTCCGACGTCACCGGGCAGGACGGCATCAGCCTGGAAACCACCAGCGCCGGCTGGTCGGCCAGCAACATCAGCTACAGCGAGGACGGCCAGAGCCTCAACCTGCGTGGTGTCAGCAACCAGCCACGTAGCGGCGCCAGCATCACCTCCACTACCAAGGTGGACGTGGTCAACCAGCGCCTGCAGATCGAACATGCCAGCAGCGCCCAGGCGCTCAGCGTCAACAACATCGAGATGGGCGGCAGCAGCAAGAGCTTCGGTGCCCTGCGCGCCTTCTACACCCTGGGCGCGACCCTGAAGATCAAGGGCGGCGGCGCCAGCGGCGTGACCGGCATCTCGGTGGACGACAGCCGGCTCTCGCTTTCCGACGTCACCTTCTACTACCGCGACAACGGCTTCGACCTGATCGTCAAGGGCATGAGCCTCGACGCCTACCTGAACAACGCCTACATCGACATCGTCAGCGGTGGTGATGGCCAGGCGGTGCGGCTCGATCTCGGCAACTCGCGCTTCGTCGCCGCCATCAACGGCATTGGCCTCGACCTCGCCCACGGCGACCCCAGCGCATTGCCGGCGACGCCCGATGCACCGGACCTGCGCGACCCCAACGCCAGCAAGAGCTTCGGCAAGCTGGACATGGACCTGCGCCTGGGCGGCAGTGTCAGCCTCTCCAGCGGCGGCGCCAGCGGCTCGGGCCTGCGCATCCGGCCGGACGTGAACATCGTCAACAGCCTGTTCCAGTACCAGGACGAAGGCATCCTGCGTGCCGAGAACTTCTCCGGCACCTTGCGCAGCCTCGCCGGCCTGACCCTCGACCTGATGCAGGATGGCAACGGCAGCTTCGTGCAGGTGGCCTTCGCCGACCTCAAGCTCAACGCCACCCTGGGCGGCCTGATCATCGGCAACCCGACCAACCAGAAACTCGGCAGCCTGGGCATCGACCTCAACTTCGTCGACGACGGCGCGAAGAAGAACGTCTTCAAGCTGCGCCCCGGCGGTGACCCCAACTCCGGCCTCAAGGGCATCACCGCCGACCTCAGCTGGAACATGGCCAACAGCTCGGTCTCGCTCACCGATAACGGCAACAGCATGTGGTTCAGCGGCCTGCGCACCAACGGCACCGGCCAGGTCACCCTGGACATCACCAGGAGCTGCGTGGCCGGCGCGTCCACCTCGTGCTACGCCGGCACCCAGAGCGACATGAGCAAGGGCAGCTACAACGGCCACTTCGACGGCCTGCGCCTGGGCCTGAACAACGTCAAGGGCAGCTACAGCTTCGATGGCCTGCGCGTGGGCAGCGCCACCGCGCCGCTGCAGGGCGGCACCGAGCTGCTGGTGCTGATGGAAATCTTCCCCGCCTACGACTTCACCCTCAACGGCCAGCTCACCCTGCAGCCGGGCGGCAGCAGCGGCTCGGGCATCAGCTACAACGCCGACTTCCTCATCACCGATGCCCGCGCCGCCATCACCGTGGACGAGACCGGCAAGGGCCTGTGGCTATCGGGCACCCGCTACGACATGCACTTCCGCGACGGCTCGGTGGATGTCAGCAACAACGGCGTCGAGCTGCGCAAGGGCACCTACTGGTCCAACCTCGATGTCGCCGACCTGCGCTGGGGCGACCGCGCCACCGGCACCAGCCTCGGCCGCCTGGTGCTCAAGCGCTACGAGCAGGGCTCCACCCTGGCGCTCAGCTCTGGCGGTGCCGGCGCCCTCTGCGTCGGCGGCAGCGGTTCCACCGCGGGTGCCTGCTCCGCCAGCGGTGGCCGTTGGGAAGACCGTGGCAACGAGGGCGTCTCGGTCAAGCTGAAGAACGTCTATGTGCGTGACGCCACCATCGACAGTTCGGTCAATGGCGTGGCCACCGACGAGAAGCGCAACCAGGTGATCCTCGAGACCGATCGCGTCAATGGCGTGAACGGCACCGGCAGCCAACTGGTCGTGGATAACTTCTACACCTCCGACGGCAACCCCAAGGACCCCAACGCCAACACCTACGGCCTGAACGCCGACCTCAACCTCGACGTGGCGCCGACCAAGGTCTGCACCAAGAACGGCGGCACCTGCACCGTCGTCACCCCCGACCCGCTGGGCTTCGCGGTCAACGGCCGCATCCACTTCAAGGAAGTGGACATCGACCGCATCCAGCACGTGCACCCCACCGGCGGCGCCGTCACCTCCATGTACGGGGTGAAGCTGCAGAACGCCGATATCCGCGCCAACCTCACCGCCACGCCGATCAACTGAACCGCCCGCCCGGCGGCGCCTTTCGAGCGCCGCCCGCGCCTTCCCGCCTCGCGCGTTTCGCGCCACAATTCGTCATCCGTCGTCGCGGCCACGAGCCGCGGCGTCATTAGCCAGCGCTCGGCCGCACCCCCGGCGGGACAAGAGGAGAGTGACCACAATGAACAACAACGATCGCGTCATCATTTTCGACACCACCCTGCGTGACGGCGAGCAGAGCCCCGGCGCCTCCATGACCCGGGAAGAGAAACTGCGCATCGCCAAGGCCCTCGAGCGCCTGCGGGTGGACGTGATCGAAGCCGGCTTCGCCATCGCCAGCCCCGGCGACTTCGAAGCGGTCAAGGCCATCGCCGACAGCATCAAGGACAGCACCGTGTGCAGCCTGGCCCGCGCCGTCGAGGCCGACATCGAGCGCGCCGCCGAAGCCCTCAAGGGCGCCAACGCCGGACGCATCCACACCTTCATAGCCACCAGCCCCATCCACATGCAGTACAAGCTGCGCATGCAGCCGGACCAGGTGGTGGAGCAGGCCGTGCGCGCCGTGCGCCATGCCCGCAACCTCTGCGCCGACGTGGAATTCTCCTGCGAGGACGCCGGCCGCTCCGAGATCGACTTCCTCTGCCGCATCATCGAAGCCGCCATCGACGCCGGCGCCCGCACCATCAACATCCCCGACACCGTCGGCTACGCCATTCCGCACCAGTACGCCGAGACCATCCGCCAGTTGCTGGCGCGCATCCCCAACGCCGACAAGGCCGTGTTCTCCGTGCACTGCCACAACGACCTGGGCCTGGCCGTCGCCAACTCCCTGGCCGCCGTCGCCGCCGGAGCCCGCCAGGTGGAATGCACCATCAATGGCCTCGGCGAGCGTGCCGGCAACGCCGCGCTGGAAGAGATCGTCATGGCGATCAAGACCCGCGCCGACATCCTCGGCGTGCACACCACCATCGACACGCCGCACATCCTCGCCACCTCGCGCCTGGTCTCCAGCATCACCGGCTTCCCGGTGCAGCCGAACAAGGCCATCGTCGGCGCCAACGCCTTCGCCCACGAGTCCGGCATCCACCAGGACGGCGTGCTCAAGCACCGCGAAACATACGAAATCATGTCCGCCCAGTCGGTAGGCTGGCACACCAACAAGCTCTCCCTCGGCAAGCTCTCCGGCCGCAACGCCTTCCGCACCCGCCTGGAAGAGCTGGGCATCCAGCTGCCCGGCGAGACCGAACTGAACGAGGCCTTCGCCCGCTTCAAGGCCCTGGCCGACAAGAAGCACGAGATCTTCGACGAAGACCTCCAGGCCATCGTCTCCGACAGCCTGGGCGAAGAGGCTCCCGAGCATTTCCGCCTGGTCCACCTCGACGTCACCTCGCGCACCGGCGAGGTGCCCCATGCCAGGCTGGTGCTGAGCATCGATGGCGCCGAGCGCGAGGCCAGCGCCCAGGGTTCCGGCCCGGTGGATGCCACCTTCAAGGCCATCGAAAGGCTCGCCGCCTCGGCCGCCAACCTGCAGCTGTATTCGGTCAACGCCATCACCCAGGGCACCGACTCCCAGGGCGAAGTGACGGTGCGCCTGGAAAAAGCCGGACGAATCGTCAACGGCAACGGTGCCGATACCGATATAGTTGTCGCCTCCGCCAAGGCCTATCTCAACGCGCTGAACCTCATGCAGGCCGGCGTACGCAAAGCCCATCCACAGGTAGCTGACGTTTGATCCAAGAGCTCCGTCGCCGCGCTTATCTCGATGCCATGCAGGTCGCCACCTGGCTGCCGCGCACGGTATTGCCCTTCGCCGCGCCTTCGCGCCCCGAGCTGCTGGTGCAGCCCGAGGCCGCGCCGAAACCCGAACCGACCCGGGTGCCGAACCCGACCAGCGCCCCTGCCCAGGCCGCGCCGGCTGGTGCCGAGGCCCTGGTGCAGGCACCCAGCCGGCCGAAGATCGAAGTGCCGCGCCCGGGGGCCACGCCACGCGTGGCCGTTCCCGAGCCTGCGGCGGAGCCCACCGCCGAGGCGACCCCGGAGCCGGTGAAAGCCGCTCCGGTGGCGCCGCCGCGTTTTTCCCTGCAGCTGCTGCGTGCCGGCAGCTGCCTGCTGCTGGTCGAGTTGCCCACTGGCGAAGGCTTCCAGAGTCGCGACCCGGCCTACCTGCTGCTCAAGGACCTGTTGCGCGCCGCCGGCCTGCCGGATGCGCCGCAGCTCATCGGCGAGCCGGTGCGCTGGCCGTTGCTGGTGCGCGGCAACATGGACCAGGGGCCCGACGCCGCCCGTGATTTCCTCCAGGGCTTCGTCGCGGCGCGCATGGAAGAGGGCGCCGGTTGTTCCTGCCTGTGGCTGGTGGGGTTGCCGGCGATCCGTTTCGCCGGGGAAGCCGACGCCGATGCCTACGGGCGCGAACTCCAGGTCGAAGGCCTGGGCGCCGCCTGGGCCGTGCCCGGGCTGGAGCTGCTGATGGACGAACCGCAACGCAAGGCCGAGCTCTGGCAGGCCATGCGCCGGGTGACGCGACGCTGGAAAACCGCTGAATGACCGATGCCGTTTCCTTCCGCCGGATGACCGAGGCGGACCTCGATGCCGTGCTCAAGATCGAATACGCCGCCTTCAGCCACCCCTGGACGCGCGGCATCTTCGCCGATGGCCTGAAATCCTACGATTGCTGGATCATGTTCGAAGGCACCCAGCAGGTCGGCCACGGGGTGATCAATGTGATCATCGACGAAGCGCACTTGCTCAATATCACCGTCAAGCCCGAGAACCAGGGCCGTGGCCTCGGCCTGCGCCTGCTGGAGCACCTCATGCAGCGCGCGCGGGAACTCAAGGCCGGCGAATGCTTCCTCGAAGTGCGCGCCAGCAACGAGTCGGCCTACCGGCTTTACGAGCGCTACGGTTTCAACGAGATCGGCCGGCGCCGTGGCTACTACCCGGCGGTCGCCGGGCGTGAAGATGCCCTGGTGATGGCCTGCACCCTGCTGGACTGAGGCTCAGCGGGCACGCCCGGCGTAGCGCGGCTGCTCTTGCTCGCGAGGCTCTTCGTCATCCTCGTCGGTGACGCTGAGGTCGAAATCCCGCGACAGCGTGCCGCGGGGGGCGGGCTTGCCCAGCGGCTCGTCGGTCTCGTCTTCCAGCAATTCCTCCGGCGAGAGGTCGAAATCCTTCGGTGGGTGCGGCGTGCCGCCTCGCGTCAGGCCGGCCTCGCGCAGCTGGCGGGGCGGGAACTCTTCCACCAGGGCATCGCCGGAAGGCGCCTCCGTCAGTGATTTCTCCGGGGCCTTGGGGTCGTGCTCCTCGTCCGTCGCGGGGTTGTTGCGGGTCGGGTCTGGCTGGCTCATGGCGGGGCCTCCACGCTGTGGCTATGAAAAGTGGACGGCCACCACACGGAAAGATTCCCCCGAATTGCCCCGATCCGTCGCCAAGCCCGGCATCCACGGCCACTTTCCGATTTCTGGTACCCCGCGCGTTCGCCGGGGAAAAGGGCGCCCAGCAGCCTCTGGGCCTTGCGGCGCTGGGCTGACCCCCTGTGACGGTACGCGGCGGGCGCTTGTCAAAGCCCTGCACCCTCCGTAAGGTGCGCCGGCCACAAGAATGAGGACTGGACCGATGAGCGACCTGCAGCAGCTGTTCGACAACAACGCCCGCTGGGCCGAGAACATCAAGGAGCGCGACCCGCAGTTCTTCGAGAAGCTGGCCAAGCAGCAGGTGCCCGAATACCTGTGGATCGGCTGCTCCGACGCCCGCGTGCCGGCCAACGAGATCGTCGGCATGCTGCCGGGCGACCTCTTCGTCCACCGCAACGTCGCCAACGTGGTGCTGCACACCGACCTCAACTGCCTGTCGGTGGTCCAGTACGCGGTGGACGTCCTCAAGGTGAAGCACATCCTGGTCACCGGCCACTACGGCTGCGGTGGCGTGCGCGCGGCCATGCAGGACGTGCAGTTCGGCCTGATCGACGGCTGGCTGCGCACCATCCGCGACCTCTACTACGACCAGCGCGAGCACCTGGCGCAGTTCAGCAGCGAGGAAGAGCGCGTGGACCGCATGTGCGAGCTCAACGTCATGCAGCAGGTGGCCAACGTCAGCCACACCACCATCGTCCAGAACGCCTGGCACCGTGGGCAGGAGCTGTCCGTGCACGGCTGCATCTACGGCATCAAGGACGGCCGCTGGAAGAACCTCAACGTCACCGTCAGCGGCATCGAGCAACTTCCCCCGCAATACCGCCTGCGCCCCCTCGGCGAGTCCTGAGGCCATGAGCGACACACGGGCCCCGGCGCTGGCCTGGGCCGGGCTGCTGCTGGCCAGCGCCTGCTGGGCCGGCAACGCCCTGGTGGCGCGGGCCTTCCATGACGACATCCCGCCGATCGCCCTGACCTTCTGGCGCTGGAGCCTGGCCCTGGCCGTCCTCCTGCCCTTCGTCGCCCGCCCGCTTTGGCAGCACCGCGCCGCCGTGCGCCGCGCCGGCTGGCGCCTGGTGCTGGTGGCGGCGCTGGGCATCAGCACCTACAGCGTGCTGCTCTACTGCGCCGCGCGCACCACGGTGGCGATCAACCTCACCTTGCTCAACACCTGCCTGCCGCTGGCCACCTTCATCGGCGCCGGCCTGTTGCTGGGCGAATGGCCCACGCGTCGCGCCTGGCTGGGCATGGCCGTGGCCATCCTCGGGCTGCTGGTGCTGATCGGTCGCGGCAGCCTGGCCCCGCTGGCCAGCCTGAGCTTCAACCCGGGCGACCTGATCATGCTGCTGGCGGTGCTCGACTGGGCGCTCTACACCTTGCTGCAACGGCGCTGGGCGGCCTGGTTCCAGGGCATTCCGCCGCTGGCCTTCCTCGGTGCGCTGGCGCTCTGCGGCGTGCCGCTGCTGCTGCCCTTCTATCTGCTGGAGCTGGCCAGTGGCGCCCATTTCGAGCCGAGCCTGCGCAACCTGGCCGCCATCGGCTACACAGGCACCTTCGCCTCGCTGATCGCCTACCTGCTGTGGAACCACGGCATCGCCGTGCTCGGCGTGGCCAAGGCCTCGCTGACCAACTACCTGATGCCCGTGTTCACCGCGATCCTCGGCTTCCTCATCCTCGGCGAAGCCCTGCAGGGCTATCACTGGGTGGGCGGCGGCATGATCTTCACCGGCCTGCTGCTGGGCACGCGCCAACGCGCCAAATAGGCACGCCGGCGGGGCCAGGCTGAGCGTGCACAGGCGGCTTCAGCCCCGGTCCATAAAAAGCGCAAAATCTGCAAAACCGCCGTCGCTACAGTGCGTTCCGAGGAGACCGCATGAAGCCCGAGACCCTGAACCACTATGGCCAGCGCCTGGAACCCGTCCTGCACTGGCTGGCCCGCAACCCGGACGCCGACCCGGACCTGTACCGGCTGGCGGACCTGGCCTGCCTATCGCCGTACCACTTCCACCGGGTGTACCGCGCCCTGATGGGGGAGACGGTGAACGCCACGGTGCAACGCATCCGCATGCACCGCGCGGCAGTGGCGCTGGGCAATCCCGAGGCTTCCTTGCGTGATGTGGCGCAGCGTGCCGGCTATGAGTCGGACGCGGCGTTCAACCGGGCATTCGGCACCGCCTTCGGCATCCCGCCAGGGCGCTACCGCACGGCCCGCTCCCGTCCCTTCGACCCCAAGGAGCTCGGCATGTACCCCATCAAGATCGAAACCCGCCCCGCCGTGACGCTGGCCGCCCTGGCCCATCGCGGCAGCTACCAGGAGATCGGCCCGCAGTTCGCCCGCGTCTTCATGCTCGCCGCCACCCGCAGCATCGCCCTGCCCGATTCGATCGGCTATGGCGTCTACCTGGACGACCCCGCCCAGGTACCCGCCCATGAATTGCGCTCGATGGCCGGCGTCCCGGTGGCCCCCGATGCCGTGCTGGGCGACGAGTTGCTGCGCTTCGAAATCCCCGCCGGTCGCTGCGCCGTGCTGACCTACACCGGGCCGTACAACGAGATGGACAAGCCCTACAGCTGGATGTTTTCGCAATGGCTGCCAACCAGCGGCCATGAGCCGGCGAACTTCCCCATGTTCGAGATGTACATGAACGACCCCCGCACCACCCCGCCCGCGCAACTGCAGACCTGCATCTGCATGCTGCTGAAGTAGGACGAGGGAACCCGGCGGGGCGGTGCAGCGCCTTCGCCGGACCCCTGGTTGGTGCAGGGAGCGCGCGCTGCGGCTCGGCCCTGGTTCCACTGGGCTCAGCGCCAGCCTGCGACTCAGGGCTTCAGGTAGCGCTCTTGATATGCGGTGATGCCCTGGTTCAGCTCCTGCTCGTTGATCTTGCCTTCTGCATACTGCCGCAGCTCCCAGCCAAGCCGGCCCAAGGCTTCCATCCTGGATCCCTCGCCGGGATTCGAGAGCGTGCCCGAGAGCCATTCGCCACTGGGCGACGGCATGAAGAAATACATGCTGTAGCCGTCCAGAGTCAGTTCGCTATCGCTTCGGGGACGAGTTCCCGCCAGTTCTTCCTTCCAGACCTCGCTCAGCGCCTGGGCCCTCGCTTCCGTCAACGGACGGGCGATGCGTGAGATCTTGATCTCTCGATAATCAGTGGGTGTGGTTGCGCGTACCTGCTCATAGAGTTTTGGTGTCGAGATCAGCATTGCGCGGCGGGATGCATCCTTCTCGGCTTCGTATTGTTGAAGCCTCAAGGAAAAACGTATGTCCGTACTTGGGATCAGCACGAACGCCTCCGTAACAGCCCCGTGCTTTGCGACTCCGGCAACGGACTCCAGGGATAGGGCGGGACTGAGGATGGTATTGAACAGCGTGCCTTCCTCAAACGCCTGTCGAAAGACATATCGCCTGGCTTGCTCAAGAGCCACTGATCGATCTGCTCGCTCGATCGGATCAAGGTGGTCATTGCTGGACCAGGCAGGAAAGCAGCTCAGTAGAGCGGCTAGCAGGGCAATGGCGCGGGTCATTCGCTTCATCCTTGAATGAGGGCTTGCAGGATCACCTTGTCCTGTCGCTTCCGCAATCTTGATCATTCAGATTGGGCCTGCCCATCACGCTGGCCGTTCCTGGCGAAACGGCCAGGAACTCGCCGCGCCGACTTCTTCCGCTCCAAGAACCGCCGTACCAGAACGACTCCGCCTGTCAGAAGGTCGCATCGGAGTTATTTTTCTCGCCCTGTATAGTTCGCGCGGCAGATTCAGCTGTTTTAACCCGGAAGCCGATTGTCGCATTGCCCCCTCGGTGCCCCCTCTATACAACAGCCAACCGTCCGTATCCGGCCGACAAAGCCTGCCTTGTCTTTGCTGCCGAACGGGCGACTTCTGCTTTCCGGTCCCGCGACCCGGTCACCGGAAACAACAGTCAGCCCTGCCGGGTTATCCCTCGGCGGGTGCCAGCCCTTTTACAAAAATAAGAGGTTCACATGTCCAGCAGCGAACATGAACTGCAACGCGGCCTGGGTGAGCGGCACATCCGCCTCATGGCCCTCGGCGCCTGCATCGGCGTCGGCCTGTTCCTTGGCTCCGCCAAGGCGATCCAGATGGCCGGTCCCGCCATCATGCTCTCCTACATCATCGGTGGCCTCGCCATCCTCGTGATCATGCGCGCCCTCGGCGAGATGGCCGTGCACAACCCCGTGGCCGGCTCCTTCAGCCGCTATGCCCAGGACTACCTCGGCCCGCTGGCGGGCTTCCTCACCGGCTGGAACTACTGGTTCCTCTGGCTGGTGACCTGCGTCGCCGAGATCACCGCCGTCGCCATCTACATGCAGATCTGGTTCCCCGACGTGGACCGCTGGGTCTGGGCCCTGCTGGCCCTGGCGAGCATGGGCACCATCAACCTGATCACCGTGCGCGCCTTCGGCGAGTTCGAGTTCTGGTTCGCCCTGATCAAGATCGTCACCATCATCGCCATGGTCGTGGCCGGCGCCGGGATGATCGTCTTCGGCATCGGCAATGGCGGCATCGCCACCGGCATCAGCAACCTGTGGAGCCACGGCGGCTTCATGCCCAACGGCATCCAGGGCGTGCTCATGTCGCTGCAGATGGTCATGTTCGCCTACCTCGGCGTGGAGATGATCGGCCTCACCGCCGGCGAAGCGCGCAACCCGCAGAAGACCATCCCCAACGCCATCAACTCGGTGTTCTGGCGCATCCTGCTGTTCTACGTCGGCGCGCTGTTCGTGATCATGTCCATCTACCCGTGGAACGAGATCGGCACCCAGGGCAGCCCCTTCGTCATGACCTTCGAGCGCCTCGGCATCAAGACCGCCGCCGGCATCATCAACTTCGTGGTCATCACCGCGGCGCTGAGCTCCTGCAACGGCGGCATCTTCAGCACCGGCCGCATGCTCTACAGCCTCGCCCAGCACGGCCAGGCACCCAAGCCCTTCGCCCGCACCTCGGGTAACGGCGTACCGCGCAATGCGCTGCTGCTGTCCATCTTCGCCCTGCTGCTGGGCGTGCTGCTGAACTACCTGGTACCGGAGAAGGTGTTCGTCTGGGTCACTTCCATCGCCACCTTCGGCGCCATCTGGACCTGGGCCATGATCCTGCTCGCGCAGATGAAGTTCCGCCGCAGCCTCAGCGCGGCCGAGCAGGGCAAGCTGCAATTCAGGATGTGGCTGTTCCCGCTCAGCTCCTACCTCGCCCTGGCCTTCCTGGTGCTGGTGGTGGTGCTGATGGCCTTCTTCGAGGAAACCCGCATCGCCCTGTACATCGGCCCGGCATTCCTCGTGCTGCTGACCGTGCTGTACAAGGTGTTCAACCTCAAGGCCAAGGTCGAAGCGGACAACGCGGTGGGCGATCTCGCTTCCTGATCGCCGCGCTGATGCACCCAAACACCCCGACTGGTTCGGGGTGTTTTCATTTGGGCGGCTCTTCACCGTAGGAGCGAGCTCTGCTCGCGAACGCCTTGGCGGCATCTTGTCCGTCCGCGGCATACAATGCGCACCTTATCCACAGGACGGATCACCTCTTGAGCAACGGACTGCGCAGCGCTGGCCGGCTACTGGCGACCAGCCTTCTCTTCATCGCCGGCACTCTGCTCCAGGGCCTCTGGGCCCTCGCGCCCTTCGCCAGCAACCTGCCTTCCGACATGGGCCACTACTCGCTGGCCGAGGAGCTGCTGGTGCATGCGCTGGTGCTCATCCCGTTCCTGCTGCTCGCCCGCTGGCTCGGCAAGCGCATCACTTACCGCCTGCTCAGAGTGACCTTGGCCACCGTGCTGGCGATGCTTGCGTGGTACCTGGTGGACATCAGCGTCTTCGATAACCGGGTAGCGAGCTGGAGCACCTACACGAGCCTGGAGATGGCGATCGAGGTGCTGTGGTATGCGGCGTTGCCGGTGATGGTGGCGGGGGTGGGGTTTGGGACGGTTCTAGCGCTATCGAGACTGAAAAAGTGAGTTGCCAAAGGTTCCCGGAGGGCTTGCTTCAACCCTCCGGGAGCGCGGGGTCACTGCAGTTCAGTCGTGCACTGCTTCCCGTAGTTCCAGGTCACCTTGTTCCCTTCCTTGGCCACGAAGGTGAACACCCGTTCGGAGGCGCCTTCATAAGCGTTTTCGAGCGGAATCACGACCTTGTCTTTCGAGACTTTAGGCTTTACGAACTGCCTTGTGACCGGATCACCCCCCACGTACCTCGTCCACAGCATCTCGTCTTCGCCATAGAGATCTATGTAGTCGTATGAGCCATCGGCCTCGACACATTTGAAGAGGACGGAGTCGCCTTTCTTATAGGCGCTGTCCACGTATGACTTCATATCAAAGTCGTCCGCGTGAGCGGTGGTTACCAGGAGCGCGAGTGCCAGCGTAGTTTTCTTCAAGATGCTTCCTTTCAGGTGGTTGTCGCTTCGGGCAAGCATGACAGGCTGCTTTGTGCTCATGCCAGGGGCCGATCATCCCCCGCCCCATCGCGAATGAACTCGCCCCGACAAACCGGCACATCGTCTTTCGGGGCGTAGGGTGGATGGCGCTCTTTCCATCCACCAAAGGCATTCGGCACAAGCCCACCCCATGGCCCCATGACGCACCCCGTGGGAGCGAATTCATTCGCGATGCTTTTCCTGCCCACCATGGGCATCCGGCATGGCTCCGCTGGTGGGCTGAAGCCCACCCTACGACTGCCCAACCCGCCTGGCGCTACCCTGCGGGCCGACCAAATTCCAGGCAAAAAAAACCGGCAATCAAAAAAGGGAGGGATTGCCGGCGTGCGCATACGGAGGGGAGGGTTGGCTATGCGGCGAACTCGTCCTCGTTGAACGCCATCAGGGATGCTTTGCCTGCCATCACCTCGGCCAGCAGGCCGTCGGTCTCGGTCAGGGTTCGGGTCATGTAGAAGTCGGCGGACTTCAGCTTGGCGCCGTAGAAGGTCTTCTCCTCACTGCCAGCATCCAGCTTGGCCTGGGCCACCTGAGCCATGCGGGCCCACAGCCAGGCCAGCGCGGTCAGCGCGAACAGCCGCAGGTAGGGCGTGGCCGCAGCGCCGGCCTGTTCCGGGTCCTTCATGCCTTCGGTGGCCAGCCACATAGTCGCCTGCTGCAGCTGGCGCAGCGCCTTGTCCACCTTGGCCACGTGGGCCGCCTCGGGGTTGGCCTTGAGCCACTCACCCACCAACTGGAAGAAGCCACGCACCGCACGGCCGCCGCCCAGGGCCAGCTTGCGGCCCACCAGGTCCAGCGCCTGGATGCCGTTGGTGCCTTCGTAGATACGGGTGATGCGGCAGTCCCGCACCAGCTGCTCGATGCCCCAGTCCTCGGTGAAACCCGAGCCGCCCATCACCTGCAGGCCCTCGTTGGCGCAGGCGAAGCCCTCATCGGTGAGGAAGGCCTTCACCACCGGTGTCAGCAGCTGCACCAGGTCGTCCGCCTGCTGGCGCACCTCGGCGTCGGGGTGGTCGTGGGCGATGTCCTGATGCAGGCCGGTGAAGTAGGCCAGCGCGCGGCTGCCCTCGATCATCACCTTCTGGCGCAGCAGCATGCGCCGCACGTCCGGGTGCACCAGGATCGGGTCGGCCGGCTTGTCCTGCGCCTTCGGCCCGCTCAGGGAGCGGCTCTGCAGGCGCTCGCGGGCGAAGCCCAGGCTGATCTGGTAAGCGTTCTCGGCAATGCCCAGGCCCTGCATGCCGACCATCAGGCGTGCCGAGTTCATCATCGTGAACATGCAGCGCAGGCCCTTGTGGGGCTCGCCGATCAGCCAGCCCTTGGCACCCTCGAAATTCATCACGCAGGTGGCCGAGCCCTTGATGCCCATCTTGTGCTCCAGCCCCCCGCAGAACGCCGGGTTGCGGCTGCCATCGGCGAGGAACTTGGGCACCAGGAACAGCGAAATCCCCTTCACCCCGGCCGGCGCATCGGGCAGGCGGGCCAGCACCAGGTGGACGATGTTCTCCACCAGGTCGTGCTCGCCGCCGGTGATCCAGATCTTCGTGCCGCTCAGCGCGTAGCTGCCGTCCGCCTGGGGTTCGGCGCGGGTGCGGATCAACCCCAGGTCCGTGCCGCACTGCGGCTCGGTCAGGCACATGGTGCCGGTCCACTCGCCGCTGATCAGTTTCGGCAGGTAGGCCTCCTGCTGCTCGCGGGTGCCGTGGGCGGAGAGGGCATTGATGGCGCCATGGGTCAGGCCCGGGTACATGCCCAGCGACAGGTTCGCCGAGCACACCATCTCCTCCACCATCATGTTCAGCACATGGGGCAGGCCCTGGCCGCCGAACTCGGTGGGGCAGGCCAGCGCCGTCCAGCCACCTTCGGCGAACTGGCGGTAGCCCTCGCGGAACCCGGCGGGCGTCTTCACCGCGCGGGTCGCCGGGTCGTAATGACAGCCTTCCTTGTCGCCCGAACTGTTCAGCGGGGCCAGCACGCCCTCAGCCAGGCGCGCCGCCTCTTCGAGGATCGCGCTGCCCAGGTCCGTGCCGAATTCCCCTTGGGACGGCAACGCCTGCAGGTGCGTATAGGCATCGAGTACTTCATCGAACACAAAGCGCATGTCGCGGAGCGGCGCGCGGTAGGCCGGCATGGTGGAGTCCTCTAAAGCTGTACATTGAATTGATTTGTACAGCTTTTTTACTGCTGCGTATAAGTTTGCGCAATAGGCTTGTACAACTTTTTCCCGCCGGGGGGATGACCGGCCAGTTCCGCTTTCAGCGCCTCGACGAGCCACCTTGGCCAGCCAGGCCCCGCGCCCTGTAGGCTTCGCCCACCCGCAAGAAGGCCTCGATGAAACGCGCGTTATGGATCACCTCACTCACCCTGGCCCTCGCCGCCAGTGCCGCAGGCGCCGGCTACCTGTACCTCACCCAGGTGCCCCGCCTGGCCTACCCCCTCCAGCGCCCCGACGGCTGGGCCCTGAGCGATGGCGGTTCGTACGCTCTGGAGGTGGTGGATGCCGAGGGCCGTATCGTCCTGCTGGGCATCCAGGCCACCGCTCTGGACGTGCCGGAGGAGCGCAACCCCGCCTTCATCGGGCGGCCGCTGCTCGGCCTGCCCCTCACCGTCACTGCCGGCCTCGGCAGCACGCTCGAAAAGCAGATCGATGCACTCGCCCACCAAATCGCCCGCAGCGGGCTGAATGAAGCGCGCTGGCAACAGGCGGGGGACGCCCTCAACCGGCGCGAGCAGCCCTACGCCGTCGCGTGGTCACTGCATGAGCAGTTGGCAGCGCGCAGAAGGGGAGAGTGGAAGTAAGGCCGGGCGGCCTGGAGGGGGAACGGCTCGGTGCCGCATGAGCTGTGCACCGAGTCGGGAAAGGTGAGCTAGCCCAGGGAGGGTGGGGCGATCAGGCCGTCGTGTTCGGGGCTGGTTTGTCCTTGGCCCGGCTGCACCTCACCTTGATCAAGCAGAGGATGCGTCATTCGGGCTGATGTGCCCGTTCTCGGGCTCCGTGCGCCCGGAGACCAGCCAGAGCGCGAACTGTGGATAAGCCTCGGCCAGGATGCCCACTTCTTCTGTGCTGATCCTGATCTTGCCGCCGCTGATATTGCGCCAGCGCTCGTAGTTCTTCCCACCAAGCTCGCTCAAGTGTTTCGGTCCTACAGCCCGAATCAGTTGAAGTGCTCTGTTTCTTACAGCATCCATTGAGTTTTCTCGGCTTGAGTAACCTTTACTCGAAAGTAGCAGTGCCCTAGATTGCTTTGAGTATCTATTACTCGCGATGGCTTAGAGTGGCCGATTATAGGGTGTCTGTATGGAACAGTCTGGAGTAGTGAGGTTCAACAAGGGCGCAAAGCCCGAGCGAATGAACGATTTCCGCTGTGCGCCGTTTTGCACGCAGCAGGTGCTGGCTGAAATGTGCGGCATCGAGGAGATCACCGAGGACGTGGTGCGCGGCTGGGTCGAGACTCGAACGATCCCCACCGTGAAGATAGGGCGTCGTCGGGTGATCAATCTCCATCGCATTCGCAGCGACCTGGAACAGGGCAAGACGGTCTTCAGCGCAGGGGACTACGCGAATGAATAAGACCACCATCCACCAGTTGCTGATTCTGCTGCGGATCATCCGCTACGCGGACCCGGATCGTGCGTTCGCACAGTTCATGCGTTTCACCGGTTACGTGGATGCGCTGCATGACACGGGTGCCTATGAAGCCGCGGCGCTGCGACGAATCGACCAATTGGGCCTGAATGCATTTGCGCAGCGACAGGGCCGGGGGTGATGGAGGACTCATGAAAGGCAATGTCCGGAAGCTTCGCGGGCGCAGAGAGTTGCGCCTGCTTTGCCTGCTTGTGCCGTCGTCCACGGGATCACTGCATGCGGTGCCCGTCATGACGCTGAGGGCACGCGCACCCTGGGTCGATGTTCAAGGGCGCTGGGGCTTGGCGTTACCTGCCGGCCTCTACCTGCGCGAAACCTTCGCCCGGAAGCCGCACGGGTGGCCGGGCAGGGAAGGGGGCCAGCAGTTGAGGAGTGAGATGAACCGACGCTTCTTTTCACGCGGTACAGAGCTGGAGTTACCGACTCGTCACTTCAGAAGATGTTACCCAAGTCGGAAGTCTGATTAAGGTCTTTGGGCTTCGGCTGAGGATTACAACGCTGGGAGAGATTGATGGAGGCGATTCGCCGCGCAGCACGGAGCCTTTGGCGCCGAGGTGAATCGATCAACCGAATAAAAGATCAAGAGGTGTTGGGAAGAGCGGGGTGGCGAATTCAACCCCCGTCAGCGTTATGATCCCGGCGCTTCACTATTTGGCTCATCGCGAGTGCAACGCTGTCCTCGCTTCGGGCTGATGCCCAGAACACACCCAAGGAAGGAACTTGGAACATGCCTGTGCTGCAGATTGAGTCCTGGTCCGATGACGTGGCCTGGGCCTCAGTGAATGGCTGGAATCTGGAGGCCTTTGTTCAGCGGTTATCCCTGTGCTCCACACTGCGGGGCACAGAATTGAAACGCCTCGCTCGCGCCATACGAAAGAGAGAGATCGAACAGATCGAAGTCACCAGCGTGGAAGCGGCGGGCGCGCTTATACACACGCTGGAGTCACTCGGGGCAACGATCAGGCTGAGTGATTAGCCCGTGTGGCTCTAACTCTGGCGACTGCTGATCGTCTGGCTGTGTTGCACAGCAACAGAAGACAGAGCCCTCAGTTGTATCAATCTGCTGAGTCACCAATCCCGCTCTCTCAACCCCTCCATACACTCCTTCACGTCATCATCAATCACGTTCCCGGGTTTGATACATTCCTTCATCGGCTTCCGCGTGCCGCGATTAGCCTGGCGCTCGGCTTGCTCCTGCATCTTGAGATTGCTGCGTGCCGCGTCGCCCATTGGGCCATCGGAGCCGGCGAAGAACTCCATCACGGTTCGGTCAATGGCTTGGCCAATCTGTTTGGCATAGGGCTGCACGGCCTCTCCGGCTTGAGTGGCCAGAGGTTTCGACTCATCAGCGGAGGAGGGCAGCGCGAGGGCCGCAAGTAGGAAGGTGAGGGCTAGGGATGCTGCTTTCATCGTTACCGCTCCTTGGTTTGGTCAGGCTCACTGTCAGGGCTCTACGCCTAAGGTATGTCCCCAGGGTATTTACGGGTAATGGGGGACCGCGCTAGTGTCCGTCATAGCGTTTTGCCACGAATGGAATCGGATTGGAGCATGGCATGGCACGTCGCCGCAAAACCGCCTCCCTTAAAAATATCCTCATATGCGTAACCTTGCTGCTCTGGCAGGGAAGCCTGTTAATCATCCTAGTGTCCAGGCACTTGTCCTATTGGCATGCCAACAGCCAGGTTCCGGCGGATTATCCACATAGACCTGATATGACTGGCGCTGATTTCCGGGGCCTCGTCATAGGGGGCAGCACTTCATATGCTTTATCTTTGCTCTCAGTAAAGTTTGCTCAAATATTTATTCCGGAATGTGGCAGAAGCTACTAAATAGTTCATGGTCTTAGGTGGTGCTAACTCATCTTGGCCAATTTCTTGTGGAGTATTGATTTGGTACTTGAAACTAAGCCAGCAAGAGAGCAAAACGGGCGAGATTCTTTTAGTCGATACAGAGCTCAGGCGCGCTCTGCTGCCATGGCTGCTCTTTCGATTTTAGAAGGTGGCGAAATTGATCGAGTTTACTGTGATTTACATGACGATTTTGTTCTTCGAATGAAGTCAGCTGATGGCTGTTCTTATGCATTTTATCAAGTAAAAACTAAAGCTAAGCTTAATAAGAGTTGGACAATTAATGAGGTCATGGGGCTTAAGTCCAAGGCAAGAAAAGCCGAAGAGCATGAGTCATCAAGTATAAGAGAAAGCTTTATTGGAAAACTCTTGCTTCATACTGTTGTATTTGATGCGCACTGTCATTCTGTTGTGTTCCAAACTAATGTTCATGCTGATGATAATATTGATGATGTCCTCAATGATATAGAGTCTGGGTTGTTTTCCAATAAGTTTTCGAGAGTTCTGGTTGATAGATTTGTCGAGTGTTTTGGCGGCCACGACTTGTCTGTAGATCAGGTTAAAGAAAGGCTGTCTAGGCTGAAGTTTGAAACTGATGTTCAGTATTTGAAGGAAAAGGATAACAATTTCGAGCCGTTAGCTAGGGAGCGTATTTATAAGTTCAGCGAAATAGAGCTAGAGCGAGCGGAGCTTGATGAAATATTACTTCGCCTCATGGAGTTGGTTCAGTCAAAATCTGAGGGAGTAATTCATGAGTGGACTGCAGATAATATAGAGTCAAGAGCAGGTATATCTGTAGATGATCTGTTGGGTATCTTGAGTATATCCAAAGAGGCATACAGAAGCATACTTGCTGGTGGGGATGTTAAGGCAATAAAGTCTGCCTCTATTATTCAGCGGGCTTTGCAGAAAAGTGGGGCGAGCTCTAGCGAAATAGAGTACTGCTCACGCTGCAAATCAGAGTGGGATATGTGGGTGCGAAAGAATCGGCATATCATTCTGGATCCTGACCTTGAGTGTATTTTTTCAGCTGTGCGCTCTACATTGCTTAGCGTAAGGGATAGTAACGGTAAAGTTGCGTTGCACTCTCTTCGTGAGCCAATTAAAGGGCTGGAGGAAAGTTTGTCAAAGAGTGGCTTGCTCTATGATTTGAGTTTGAATCTGCTATTTGGCGCTTTTTTTTCTGAGCTAGTAAAGGAGGGCTCATGAATTTTGAAGAATTTTTTTCATCGGTTCAAGACTCCGATGTTATTCTGAATGTTGGCTCGGAATTCTCTACTGCAAGATTTCTAAACAATGAGGCTCTATTTCAGTTGCCGCTAATCGCGCTTATTATTTTGCTTATGGCTAAGGATCGTAGGAAGCCAAAGATCTCTGAGATTGGGCAGTTAGTCGGTGAAAGTATTGAAGCTAGTATGCCTGGATTTAAAGGGTCTTCTCAGAATATTGGCTGGTCAGCTAATTTGAGAATTAGAACTGTAAAGGCAATTAGTTTTTTGGAGTTGGCTAACCTTGTGGTTGTTGAGAATCTAAAAAGTCGCCTGAAAATAACTGAGCTTGGAAAAAAAGTTATTGACCGCGCGTTGAGTAGGAATGATGACCTATCGCTCGGCCTCGTTCACGCCGCGCGCGCATATCGCAATATTTGCGTGGCACGTCAGCTTGATTTGGAGTTGGAATGAATCTTGTTAGTTTGCAAGTTTTTGGAAATGGAATTTCCGGATGGCGTTCCGAGTTATTAGGTTTTGGCACTAAGATTACTCAACTATACGGTCCAAATGGATGTGGTAAGACGCCGTTGATGCAGTCTATTGCTTTCTGCCTAGGCTACCCATGTGTGTTTCGCCAAGATATTTATGATCACTGCGGATATGTTGTGTTGGTGGTGAGTACTGCTCGCGGATTTCTCCGAATTAAGCGTGTTTACAATCGTTCTGTTGATATAGAGGTTACGGGGGACGGAATTCCCCTTCAGCGGTTTTATGATGAGAAGGATTACTCGGATTTTTTATTCGAATTGCTAGGTTTATCTATTCCTAAACTTGTGTCCGTCGGGAACAAACTTACCCAACCGTATCTTGCGGCACTGTTGCCGCTGTTCTATCTAGATCAAGATGATGGCTATAACGCGTTGTACTGTCCTCCTGATAAGTTTATCAAAGATCAGTTTTCTGAAATGCTGCGAGTTCTGTTTCGGCTTCCAGTGAAGAATTCGTTTGAAGCCAAAAAGGAAAGAATTCGGGCAAAAGAACGGTTGGATTTTCTTGACAGAGAGGTTCAGCTTCAGAGACGGCTTTATGACTCTGCAAAGACTACTACCGAATATATCAAGCTATCAGCAGTGGAGCTGAACGATCAAATCAAGTCGCTTGTTGACGAGATTGAGTTGCTGAAGTCAACTAGTGCCGGGAGGGATGATTCTGTTAGCGCTTTTGATCGGTTAATTGCTCATCTTCGAGCAGAGATAAGAGAGGCTATAACTGAGATCGATACTCTGAATAAGCGTATTTCTGGCGTGTCAAGAATAAGTCATGAAATTAACACTGAAATTGATACGTTGACTCTAAATGAGGAGTCGCGACGCTTATTTATGTCATTCAGTGAAATATGCGGGTCGGCAGCCTGTCAATTATTTTCGGCAAGCTCAGAATCTTATAGCAAGAATTTGCTGTATTTGAGGGATCAGATAAAAGACCTTGAGCGCAATGCAGAGGTCGATAGTCAACGGCTCGTTCAAGCAACGGAGCGGCGACTGTTACTTCAACAGCAGATGGAGGCGATAATTGATGAGAGGAATAAATTATTTAAGTCGAGCGAAGTTTCTGCGGTGGTTGAAGCTATATCGAGCTTAAAGGAGAGAGTATTTGATTTGCAGTTGCAGAAAAATGAATTAGATAAGGTTTCTGCGCTGGAAAAAGTATATGTAAAAGCAATCAATGAGCGCGACAAGGCGCTAGAATATCTTCAGTCTTTTAGTGTTGAGACCTCGAATTCTGTCTCTATCGTTGAGGTTCGCTCAGGGTTGCGGGAGTTGTATTTGGAGTGGTTGGATACCATTCACACGGTAAATATTAGCAAAGATATAACGTTTAAAGATGACTTTATTCCGATTTTAGGGAGGGAGTCTGTTTCGCAGCTAAAAGGTAGTACAAGATTTAGAGCGGTTCTTGCTTATCATGCTGCTCTAATTGAATTGATGGTTAAACGTGGTTTTCTTCCGTTTAAGTTCTTGATTTTGGATACTCCCAAGCAGCACGAAATTTATGATGTGGATCTAGATAGATATTTTAATCGTCTGAAAAAAATAGGTGCGGACTATAATTTTCAGGTGGTTTTCTCTAGTACTGAATATCATTATGCTCTTGGTGCTGGGGATAAGGAGTGGACGCCTAAATATCCAGGAGAAGAGCAAAATATGTTTTTAACAGCGGCAGGATGATACGTAACAGCTAGGGCCTTATTGGCGCAAGAGCTAAGAAGCTAGTCCTTTTAGTAGTGCTTGGAGAGCGCTTAGGAAAGCTGTGGAAATTCAGCTTTGAAGGTTAACGTCGGAAGAGTCTTATAGACATCTTCCGACGCTTTCTGAGGCGGAGGAGCAAAAAAAGCCCCCCAGAAAGCACAAAGGGTTAGCCGAAGCTAACCCTTTGTTTTGTATGGTGGCTACGCAGGGACTTGAACCCCGGACCCCAGCATTATGAATGCTATGCTCTAACCAGCTGAGCTACGTAGCCAACGTGGCGCGCATTATTCTCTCGCTTCCTGCCTCTGTCAACCCCACTTTTCAGAATTTTTCGAAGGGCGATCAACCGCTTAGCGGTGGGTGCCGGTTGGCGTTCGTGTTGGAAAAGGGGAGGGGCCGTGCGCGGGGAAATGGGTTGTGAAGTGTGAATTGTTACTTTATAACATTTGCGTTTTCCTACAGCCCTTTCTCCCACGCCCTGGACCTGACGATGCTTGAGTTCGATGCCTTGCAATGGGGGCCGCCTGCGCGGCCGTTGGCGCCGCCGCTTTCCCTGGCGTTGCCGGCCGGTAGCCTCACGGCGGTGGTGGGGCGCAACGGGTGCGGCAAGAGCAGCCTGCTGCGGGTGATCGCCGGTTTGCAGCGCCCTTTGGCGGGGCGGGTGAGCGTCGGGGCGGCGGGCCTGGGGGCGGTGGGCTTTTTGCAGCAGCAACAGGTACTGGACCGGCAGTTCCCCCTAAGCCTGGGGGAGCTGGCGATGGCGGGGTTGTGGCGCAGCCGCTTGAGCCGGGTGGAGCGGCGCAGGCGCTGCGAGGCGGCCCTGGCGGATTGGCAGCTGGAGGCGCTGGCCGACCAGCCGCTGCTGGCGCTTTCCGGCGGGGAGTTGCAGCGGGCCTTGCTGGCGCGGCTGGAGCTGATGGACGCGCCGCTGCTGTTGCTGGACGAGCCCGACGCGGCGCTGGACGTGGAGGGCCAGGCGATTCTCTGGCAGCGCATCGCCCGTTGGCAGCGGGAGGGGCGCACGCAGCTGGTGGTCTGCCATGACCTGGAGGCGGTGCGCGAGCGCCTGCCGCGCTGCCTGCTGATCCGCGCCGACGGCTGCCGTCATGGCACCAGCCGCGTGCTGCTGCCGGCGCCGACCCGCCAGCAGGTGGCCTGATGCTCGCGGTGCTCTGGCAACCCTTTGCGGAGTTCGCCTTTTTGCAGCGGGCGCTGCTGGGCGGGGTGGCGCTGGCGTGCAGCGCGGGGCCGCTCGGGGTGTTTCTGATGCTGCGGCGCATGAGCCTGATCGGCGATGCCATTTCCCATGGGGTGTTGCCCGGTGCGGCGCTGGCGTTCTGGTTCTTCGGCCTGAGCCTGCCGGCGCTGACCTTCGGCGGCCTGGTGGCGGGGCTGGGGATGGCCGGGCTGGCGGCGTGGATCACCCGCCGCACCGGCCTGCGGGAGGATGCGAGCCTGGCGGCCATCTACCCCATTTCCCTGGCGGGCGGGGTGCTGTTGCTGGGGCTGGCCGGGCGCCGGATCGACCTGCTGCACCTGCTGTTCGGCTCGGCCCTGGCGGTGGACGGCGAGACGCTGCGCAGCATGTTGACGGTGGCCGGCACGAGCCTGGCGCTGTTGGCGCTGATCTACCGCCCGCTGCTGTGGGACAGCTTCGACCCGGTGTTCCTGCGTGGGGTGAGCCGCTTCGGGGCGCCGGCCTATGCGCTGTTCCTGGCGCTGGTGGTGCTCAACCTGGTGACCGGCTTCCACGCCATCGGTGCGCTGATGGTGGTGGGGCTGATGATGTTGCCGGCCGCTGCCGCGCGCTTCTGGAGCCGGCGCCTGCCGGTGCTGCTGCTGACGGCGGCGGGCATCGGCGCGAGCTGCGTGTGGCTGGGGCTGTTGCTGTCGTTCCACGCCAACCTGCCCAGCGGGCCCTGCATCGTGTTGCTGGCGGGGCTGGCCTACCTGATTTCGGTGTTCGTCGGGCCGGTCCACGGCTTGCTGCGACGCGCGCCCCTTCCTGTGCCCTGTTGAGGAGCCCCCGCATGTTCATGCGCCTGTGCGTTGTGCTGTTGCTGTGCCTGCCCGTTTCACTGTCCGCTGCGGAGAAGGCGAGGGTGGTGACCACCTTCAGCATCCTGGCGGACATCACCCGCGAGATCGGCGGGGACGACATCCAGCTCACCAACCTGGTGGGGGCGGATGCCGATGCCCACGTCTTCGAGCCCGCTCCGGCCCAGGTGCGGGCGGTGCTGGAGGCTGACCTGGTGATCGCCAACGGGCTGGGCTTCGAGCCCTGGCTGGAGCGCCTGCTGGCCAACGGCGAGGCGCGCGGCGCGCGCGTCGACGCGAGCAAGGGCGTGGTACCGCTGACGGTGCTGGAGGACGACCAGCGCCTGGTGGACCCCCACGCCTGGCAGAGCCTGGGTAATGCGGAGATCTACGCGCGCAATATCACCCAGGCGCTGGTGCAGCTGGTGCCGGCCCGCGCGGCGGCCTTCGAGGCACGGCGGGACTCCTGGCTGGGCCGGCTGGGGGCGCTGCGCCAGAGCATCGCCCCGCGCCTGATGGCGTTGCCGCCGGAGCGGCGCCGGGTGCTGACCAGCCACGATGCCTTCGGTTACTTCGCCCAGGAGTGGCGCCTGCAGTTCCTCGCGGTCCAGGGCGTGAGCGATGCGGCCGAGCCCTCCGCTGCCGAGGTGGCGGGGTTGATCCGCCAGCTGCGGGCGGAGGGCGTGCGGGCCATCTTCGTGGAGAACATCCGCGATGCGCGGCTGGTGAAGCAGATCGCCGAGGAGGCCGGCGCGCGGGTGGGCGGCACGTTGTATTCCGATGCGCTGGCGGCCGAGGGCCCGGCCAGCACGTACCTCGGCATGTACCGGCAGAACGTCGAGCGGCTGCTGCAGGCGCTGGCGCCATGAGCGTCTGGCTGCAACTGGAGCGGAGCCCGGCCGGCACCGGGCGGGATCTGGAGGCGGTGATGGCGGCCATTCCCTGGAGTGCCGATGGGCTGATCCCCGCGGTGGCGCAGCAGTACGACAGCGGCGAGGTGCTGATGCTGGCGTGGATGAACCCCGAGTCGCTGCGGGCCACGCTGGAGGAGGGGCGGGCGTGCTACTGGTCGCGCTCGCGCCGCTGCCTGTGGCGCAAGGGCGACACCTCCGGGCATGTGCAGCACCTGGTCAGTGCCCACCTGGATTGCGACGGCGATGCGCTGCTGCTGCAGGTGGACCAGGCCGGCCCGGCCTGCCACACCGGGCGCCGTTCGTGCTTCTACAACCAGCTTTCCGGCGCGGGGTTGCGGGTGACGTGCGCAGCGCCCGAGCCTGGCGTGCCGGCCCACCCGTCCGAGCAGGTGGCCCTTGTCCCCATCGACCTGGGGCCCGGCTACCAGGCCCTGCAAAACGAGTTCCAGCCATGCACAACCTGCTGATCCGCAATGCCCGCCTGGTCAATGAAGGCTGCGAGTGGGAAGCCGACCTGCTGGTGCACAACGGTCGTATCGAGCGCATCGACCGCAGCATCAGCGCCCGCCCGGGTGTGCGGGTGATCGACGCCAACGGCCAGTACCTGCTGCCGGGGATGATTGATGACCAGGTGCACTTCCGTGACCCCGGCGCGCCCCACAAGGGCACCTTCCTCAGCGAATCCCGCGCGGCGCTGGCCGGGGGTGTGACCAGCGTGATGGACATGCCCAACACCCAGCCGCCGACCCTGGACCTGGAGGCGCTGGCGGCGAAGGAGCGCCGCGCGGCGGCCTGTTCCTCGGTGAACTACGGCTTTCACTTCGGCGTGAGCCGGGACAACCTCGACACCGTGGCCCGGCTCGACCCGGAGCGGGTGGCGGGGGTGAAGGTGTTCATGGGCGCTTCCACCGGCAACCTGCTGGTGGACGACGAGGCGTCCCTGGAGCGGCTGTTCCGCGACTGCCCGACGCTGCTGCTGGCCCACTGCGAAGACACGCCGCGCTTCCGCGAACGCGAGGCGCAATGGGCGGCGGGCTACGGCGATGCCATCCCGCCCGACGCGCACCCGCTGATCCGCGATGCGGAGGCCTGCTACCGCTCCTCCAGCCGGGCGGTGGCGCTGGCCCGTCGCTTCGGCACCGACCTGCACGTGCTGCACATCACCACCGCGCGGGAGCTGGAGCTGTTCAGCCCCGGGCCGCTGCCGGGCAAGCGCATCACCGCCGAGGTGTGCGTGCATCACCTGCTGTTCGATGACCGCGACTACCCGCGCCTGGGCCACCTGATCAAGTGCAACCCGGCGATCAAGGCGCCCTCCGACCGCGATGCCCTGCGCCGGGCGTTGCTGGACGGGCGGTTGGACGTGATCGGCAGCGACCACGCGCCCCACACCCGGGAGGAGAAGGCCCGGCCCTACGCCCAGGCGCCGGCCGGGTTGCCGCTGGTGCAGCACAGCCTGCCGGCGCTGCTGGAGCTGGTGGCCGACGGGCTGCTGCCGCTGACGCTGCTGGTGCACAAGACCAGCCACGCGGTGGCGGAGCGCTTCGCCATCGAGCGGCGCGGCTACCTGCGCGAGGGCTACTGGGCGGACCTGGTGCTGGTGGAGCGCCTGGCCGAGCCCCGGGCGGTGGAGGCGGACCCGATCCACGCGCAATGCGGCTGGACGCCGTTCCAGGGACGCACCTTCCGCCACGCGGTGCGCACCACGCTGGTGTCGGGCCAACTGGGTTGGCACCAGGGGCGCTGCGGGGAGGATTGCCAGGGGTTGCCCCTGCGTTTTCGCCGGCGTTGAAGGGCACCTCTAAAAACTACCTGCGTTGTCATCGCGGCGTTAAAAACAGGCTCGTGCGCGAGTCCGATCAAAATGCTCATTTACCGTACGTAAACTGCGCTTTCTCGCCTGTTTGACGCGCTGATGCGCGCCCTTCGGGCCAGCCTTCGGCTGTTACTCCCTTTGGTCGTTGCGCCTTGCGCTGACTGCCTCGCCTACGTTTTTAGAGATGCCCTGGGCGACGTGGCACCGGCAAAGGGTTGACTTAGAGCGCGCTCGAACTTCTAGGATCGCCCCATGGAACCTCATCTCAGCATCGACGAAGTCGCCCGGCGCACCGGGCTCACGGCTCACACCCTGCGTTATTACGAGCGCATCGGGCTCATCGCCCCGGTGGGCCGGGCGCCGGGTGGGCAGCGGCGCTATGCGGCTTCGGACATGGCCTGGATCGAGTTCCTGCTGCGCTTGCGCACGACCCGCATGCCCATCGGCAAGATGCAGGCGTTCGCAGCGCTGAGGAGCGCCGGGGACCCGACGGTGCCGGCGCGTCGCCAGATGCTGGAGGGCCACCTTGCGGAGGTCCTGGCCGAGATCGAGGCGATGCGCCAGGCCGCCGATGCGCTGCACGCGAAGATCGAGCATTACCGCGCGTGCGAGCAGGCCCTGGCGCTGGAGCCATCAACCGAGAAGGGCAACGCAGATGAATGACGAGAGCCGCTACCAGCGTGGGCTGGCGAAACTGAAGGAGATCGACGGCGAGGCCGGTGAGCGGGTGGTGGAGAGCCTGGCGGGCATCGCCCCGGACTTTGCGCGCTACCTGGTGGAGTTCCCCTTCGGCGACATCTATTCCCGCCCGGGGCTTGACCTGAAGAGCCGGGAGATCGCCGTGGTGGCGGCCCTGACCGCCCTGGGCAACGCCGCCCCGCAACTGAAGGTCCACGTGCACGGCGCGCTGAACGTCGGCGCCAGCCGCACGGAGATCATCGAGACGATCATGCAGATGGCCGTCTACGCCGGCTTCCCGGCCGCGCTGAACGGCCTGGCGGTGGCGCGGGAGGTGTTCGAGCAGCGGGGGGAGGCGGCCTGAAGCACGAAGCCCCCGGCGGAGCAGGTCCGCAGGGGGCTTCGGGTAAAGCGGGGAGGGCTTAGACGTTGAAGCGGAAGTGCATCACGTCGCCGTCCTTGACGATGTATTCCTTGCCTTCCAGGCGCCATTTGCCGGCTTCCTTGGCACCGGCTTCGCCCTTGAACTGGATGAAGTCGTCATAGGCGACCACTTCGGCGCGGATGAAGCCTTTTTCGAAGTCGGTGTGGATGACGGCGGCGGCCTGCGGGGCGGTGGCGCCGATGCGCACGGTCCAGGCGCGTACTTCCTTCACGCCGGCGGTGAAGTAGGTCTGCAGGTTGAGCAGGTCGTAGCCGGCGCGGATCACGCGGTTCAGGCCTGGTTCTTCGAGGCCCAGGGCTTCGAGGAACATGTCCTTCTCTTCGCCGTCGTCGAGCTCGGCGATCTCGGCTTCGATCTTGTTGCAGACCGGTACCACGATGGCGCCTTCTTCTTCTGCGATGGCGCGGACCACGTCGAGGTGCGGGTTGTTCTCGAAGCCGTCCTCGGCGACGTTGGCGATGTACATCACCGGCTTGCTGGTGAGCAGGTGGAAGCCGCGGACGAGGCGCTTCTCGTCGTCACCCAGGTTCTTCAGCAGGGAGCGCGCGGGCTTGCCTTCGCTGAAGTGGGGGATGAGTTTTTCCAGCAGGGCTTTCTGCGCCAGGGCGTCCTTGTCGCCACCCTTGGCGTTGCGCGCGACCTTCTGCAGTTGCTTTTCGCAGCTGTCGAGGTCGGCGAAGATCAGTTCGAGGTCGATGATCTCGATGTCGCGCTTGGGGTCGACGCTGTTGGAGACGTGGATGACGTTCTCGTCTTCGAAGCAGCGCACGACGTGGGCGATGGCGTCGGTCTCGCGGATGTTGGCGAGGAATTTGTTGCCCAGGCCTTCACCCTTGGAGGCACCCGCAACCAGGCCGGCGATGTCGACGAATTCCATGGTGGTGGGGATCACGCGCTCGGGCTTGACGATCTCGGCCAGCGCGTTGAGGCGCAGGTCGGGCATCGGCACGATGCCGCTGTTCGGCTCGATGGTGCAGAAGGGGAAGTTTTCCGCCGCGATGCCGGATTTGGTCAGGGCGTTGAACAGGGTGGACTTGCCGACGTTGGGCAGGCCGACGATGCCGCAGTTGAATCCCATGCTATGTCCCTCGGGCCGATTGGCGATGAAAGAGGTGTGATCAGGCCTTCTGGCTGTGCAGCTTCTGCATCGCGCGGGTCCAGTCACCTGCGAGCATTTCCGGCAGCACGCCGAGGGCGAAGTCGATGCTGGAGTCGAGCTTTTCCTGTTCGCTGCGCGGTGCGCGGCCGAGGACGAAGCCGGAGACCAGGCTGCTGTGCCCCGGGTGGCCGATGCCGAGCCGGAGGCGGTGGAAACCGTTCTGGTTGCCAAGCTGGGCGATGATGTCGCGCAGCCCGTTGTGCCCGCCGTGCCCGCCACCTTGCTTGAGCTTGGCGACGCCGGGAGGCATGTCGAGTTCGTCGTGGGCCACCAGGATCGCGTCGACCGGGATGCGGAAGAAGCCGGCGAGCGCCGCCACGGACTGGCCGCTGCGGTTCATGTAGGTGGTGGGGATGAGCAGGCGAACGTCGCGACCCTGGTGGCTGAACTTGCCAACGAGGCCGAAGTATTTCTTGTCGAGGGAGAGGTTGACACGCTGGCTGTCCGCCACGCGCTCAACGAAAAGGGCCCCTGCGTTATGCCGGGTCTGGTCGTATTCAGGGCCTGGATTACCCAGGCCGACGATCAGTTGTACGGCAGTCACGACAGGGGCCCTTCCTCAGGCTGGCGAGTAGTGATTACTCGGCTTTGCCTTCTTCTTCGTCTTTCACAACGCGGGAGGCGTGGATGTTGGCCACTGCCAGGTCGTTGCCGTGCGCCAGTGCGACCAGCTCAACGCCTTTCGGCAGTTTGAGGTCGGACAGGTGAACGATCTGGCCCAGTTCGACTTTGGCCAGGTCGACTTCGATGAACTCCGGCAGGTCTTTCGGCAGGCAGGAGACTTCGACTTCGGAGATGGTGTGGGAGATCTCGCCACCACCGGTCTTCACGCCAACGGCGGTCGATTCGTTCAGGAAGTGCAGGGGCACGTGGGCGGTCAGTTTCTGGCCGGCGACGACGCGCTGGAAGTCAGCGTGCAGTACGAAGCCTTTGGCCGGGTGACGCTGCAGGGCCTTGATCAGAACGGTTTCGGTCTTGCCGGAAACGTTCAGGGACAGCACGTGGCTGAAGGCAGCTTCGTTTTCCAGCAGCTTGGCCAGGTCTTTGGCCAGCAGGCTTACGGATTGCGGGGCTTTCTCGCCACCGTAGATCACGGCGGGAACCAGGTTGGCATTACGACGCAGGCGGCGGCTCGCACCTTTCCCCAGGTCGGAACGCGCTTCGGCATTCAGGGCAAAATCAGTCATTACGTTTCTCCAAAATAGCCAAACCGCCCCGAGTGCTTGCGACCAGCATCTTGGGCGGTTAGGCAAAAAAGCCCCGCCGGAGCGGGGCGTTTTCGTCAGGGATGTCCTTAGCGGAACATCGCGCTGATCGATTCCTCATTGCTGATGCGGCGGACCGCTTCAGCCACGACCGGCGCGATATCCAGTTGGCGGATACGCGAGCAGGCCTGTGCCGCGGCGGACAGGGGGATGGTGTTGGTTACCACCAGCTCGTCCAGCACGGAGTTTTCAATGTTCTCGATGGCACGGCCCGACAGCACCGGGTGGGTGCAGTAGGCGTAGACCTTGGCGGCGCCGTGGTCCTTCAGGGCCTTGGCGGCGTGGCCGAGGGTGCCGGCGGTATCGACCATGTCGTCGACCAGGACGCAGGTACGGCCATCCACATCACCGATGATGTGCATGACTTCGGACTGGTTGGCCTTGGGACGACGCTTGTCGATGATCGCCAGGTCGACGCCCAGGGACTTGGCTACGGCGCGAGCGCGCACGACGCCACCGATGTCCGGGGAGACGATCATGAGGTTGTCGAAGCGTTGGTCTTCGATGTCATCCACCAGAACGGGGGAGCCGTAGATGTTATCTACCGGGATATCGAAGAAGCCCTGGATCTGATCGGCGTGCAGGTCGACGGTCAGCACGCGGTCGACGCCGACCACGGTGAGCATGTCGGCCACTACCTTCGCGCTGATCGCCACGCGAGCGGAACGCGGGCGGCGGTCCTGGCGGGCATAGCCGAAGTAGGGGATCACTGCAGTGATACGGGACGCCGAGGAACGGCGGAAGGCGTCAGCCATCACCACCAGTTCCATCAGGTTGTCGTTGGTGGGCGCGCACGTGGGCTGAATCAGGAAGACGTCCTTACCGCGAACGTTTTCATTGATTTCAGCGCTGATCTCGCCGTCGGAGAACTTGCCTACGGAGGCATCACCGAGGGGGATGTGCAATTGACGTACGACGCGACGCGCCAGATCGGGGTTGGCGTTCCCCGTGAAGACCATCATCTTGGACACGCGCAGTACCTGCCGGCTGAGGGTGGACCTGATGAATAAAAAGCTGTTCAAAATGCACGGGTGCTTTTTGAACAGCTTTCTCGTGTATGGCAGGGGCGGCTGGATTCGAACCAACGCATGGCAGGATCAAAACCTGCTGCCTTACCGCTTGGCGACGCCCCTATCTGTTTCAACTTTCTTTGCAAGACCTTGTCGTACCGAACCCTTGGAGGGTTATGGCAGGGGCGGCTGGATTCGAACCAACGCATGGCAGGATCAAAACCTGCTGCCTTACCGCTTGGCGACGCCCCTGTATCGGTATAACCGGAGGACTTGCAACACTTCTTTCAAGCCAGGATTCCGAGCTTGCGGTGCAACATCGAGACGTTGCTTCCTCGCGCGACGAAATTCGGCAGAGTGGCTGGAAGTTGGCGGGCGACTTTATCAGCATCGTCCTTGTTTGGGAAGCTCCCAAACACACAAGCTCCAGTGCCGGTCAGTCTAGCTGCTGTGAAATTATTCAACAGGATCAGCGCGTTACGAACATCCGGGTAACGCTTCTCGACCACCGGCTGACAGTCATTACGACCGCCCCCCTCAAGAAGGCTGCGAAGATTAATGGGCGGCGTATTCCGTGTCAACTCGGGATCGGTGAAAACTTCTGCTGTGCTGACAAAGACTTGCGGTACGGCGACGAGGAACCAGGGTTCGGGCAGGGTGACCGGCTGCAGGCGCTCGCCGACGCCCTCGGCGAAGGCGGCGCGCCCGCGTACGAATACCGGTACATCGGCGCCCAGGGCCAGGCCCAGTTCGGCGAGGCGATCCTCGCCCAAGTGGGTCTGCCACAGGTGGTCGAGGCCGAGGAGGGTAGTCGCGGCGTCCGAGCTGCCGCCACCGATGCCGCCGCCCATGGGCAGGCGCTTGTCGAGCCAGATGTCGGCGCCGAGGGAGGTGCCGGATTCCTGCTGCAGGCGCCTGGCGGCGCGGACGATCAGGTTGCTGTCATGGGGCACGCCGGGCACCTCGGTGCGCAGGTGGATCTCGCCATCCTGGCGCAGGGCGAAGCCGAGTTCGTCGCCGTGTTCGAGGAACTGGAACAGGGTCTGCAGCTCGTGATAGCCATCGGCGCGGCGGCCGAGGATATGCAGCATGAGGTTGAGCTTGGCCGGAGCCGGGAGGATCAGCTGTGCGTCCTGCATGGCGTGCCTACTGGCCGAGCTGGCGCGGTTGCCAGTCCTTGATCACCAGGGTGACGTCGAGATCGGCGCCCTTGAGCTTGATGCGCTCGGGCAGGGTGAAGCCGTTCTGCTCCACGTAGCTGAGGTACTGGACCTGCCAGCCGTCCTGCTCCAGGCGCGCCAGGTGGCTCTTGCCGTCCAGGGTCAGCCGGCTCTTGCTGTCCGGGGCGGGCAGGCCGCGCACCCACCATTGCAGGTGGGAAACCGGCAGGCGCCAGCCCAGCTGTTCTTCCAGCAGGGCCTCGGGGGATTCGGCTTCGTAGCGCCCCTGGTTGGCCACTTCTAGGGTGATGGCGCCCGGGTGCCCGGTGAGACGGGCGGCGCCACGACCCAGCGGGCCGGAGAGGCGGATGTCGTAGTAGTCGCGGCGTTGCAGCCAGAACAGCGTGCCGCTGCCGGAATCACGCGGGGCGCGGATGCCGACCTTGCCGGCGATCTGCCAGCCGTCGAGGGCGGCGACCTGTTCCTTGTGGGCTTTCCACTGGGCCGGGTCGCCCTGGCCTTCAACGGTCTCGTGGGAGGTGAGGCCGGCGCAGCCCGTGAGCAGGAGCAGCGCGCCGGCGGCTAGCAGTGAACGTAGACGCATGGATCAGAGGGTCTCGGAGCCGGTCAGGCGCTGCAGGGTGCCGCGCAGGATCGGGCTGTCGGGTTGGGTCTTGAGGGCTTCGGACCAGACTTCGCGCGCTTCGCTCTGCTTGCCGCGGGTCCAGAGCACTTCGCCCAGGTGGGCCGCCACTTCGTGATCGGGGAATTCCTTCAGGGCCTGGCGCAGCAGGCGCTCGGCCTCGTCCATGTTGCCCAGGCGGAAGTTGATCCAGCCGAGGCTGTCGAGGATGGCGGGGTCATCCGGCTTGAGCTGGTGAGCCTGCTCCACCAACTGGCGTGCTTCTTCGTAGCGCGTGGTGCGATCGGCGAGGGTGTAGCCGAGGGCATTGAGCGCCATGGCATTTTCCGGCTCGCGTTCGAGGATGAAGCGCAGGTCGCGCTCCAGTTGCGCCAGGTCGCCGCGCTTCTCCGCGAGCATCGCGCGCGTATAGAGAAGGTTGAGGTCGTCCGGGAATTGCTGCAGGCCCTGGTGGATGACTTTCCAGGAGCGGTCAGGCTGCTGGCGTTCGGCGAAGCTTTCGGCCTCGATCAGGTACAGCTGGATGGCGTAGTCGGGCTGGGCCTCGCGAGCCTTGTCCAGGTGCGCGGCGGCCTCGTCGGGACGGTTGGCGTCGAGCAGGATCTCGGTCTGGCGCAGCTGGGCCGGCAGGTAGTCGTTGCCGGCACCGACCAGGCCGTACTCGATCAGCGCACTTTCCTTGTCGCCACGCTTCTCGTAGACCTGGCCGAGGTTGAAGTGGGCGGAGTCCACATGGCTGCCCCGGTCGACCAGTTCCTCGAGGTAGACCTGGGCTTCGTCCCAGGCCTCGCCCTCCATGCACACCAGCGCCAGGGAGAAGCGCAGGTCGTCGTCATCGGGGAACTGCTGCACCAGGCCGGCGAACTCGGACTTGGCCTCGTCCAGGCGGTTCTCTTCCACCAGCAGGCGGGCGTAGGTCAGGCGCAGGCGCTTGTCGTCCGGGTGCTGCTTGATGCCCTTCTGCAGCAGAGGCAGGGCTTCGTCGGTGCGGTCGAGGCTCTGCAGCAGGCGCGCGCGCAGCAGGATCGGCGGGATCTGCTGGTCGTCGGAAGGGATGTCCTCCAGCAGCGCGAGGGCTTCTTCGGTGCGGCCGTCCTGTTGCAGCAGCACGGCCTTGCCGAACACCAGCTGGCTGTTGTCCGGGTACTTGGCGAGCAGGCGGTCGAAGCTCTGCAGCAGGCCGGCGCGGGTGTCCGGGTCGGTCTCGGCGGCGGAGAGGGCGAGGAAGTCGAAATGGGTGTCGCCCTGGCCCTGTAGCACCTTCTCCATGTAGGTCATGGATTCGTCGTAGCGGCCGCCTCGGGCCAGCTGTACGGCGGCGGCGCGCTGGGCGTCGAGGTTGTCCGGGGCGTTCTTCGCCCAGATCAGCGCGGTGTCCAGCGCGGCCTGGTCGGCACCCAGGTACTCGGCGATGCGGAAGGCGCGTTCGGCTACGCCGGCGTCCTGGGTCGCATTGGCCTGCTGGACATAGTTGCCGAGAGCGATATCGAAGCGATTGCGCTGCCCGGCCACTTCGGCCGAGAGCAGGGCGAACAGGGTGTCGCGGCTGAAGGAGCCATAGACTTCCGGCTTGGATTCGGGCGCCTGGCTGGTGTCTTCCACCGGCGGCGTACCGTCCGGGGAGGAAGGGGCCAGGGTCTGGCAACCGCCGACAAGCAGGAGGGCGGTCAGCAACGCGAAGGATTTATTCATAGGGGAAAAGGCGACTAACCTGCGGTCGGAGCATCATGACACAAGCGGCTGGGCAAGCCCATGGGGCAAGGGCCGATACATTGTCGGGCGGGTTCATGGTGATTGTGACAATAGCGAGCGGTGGTTGTTCTCAATCTGTCGAAGGAGGACAATTGCGCGCCTCCTGATTTCGTTAGCGACCCTGCATGGCCTTTCTTGCCCTCGGTATCAACCACAAAACCGCGTCCGTGGATGTGCGTGAGCGCGTGGCTTTTACCCCCGAGCAACTGGTCGAGGCCCTGCAGCAGCTGTGTCGCCTCACCCCCAGTCGCGAAGCGGCGATCCTCTCCACCTGCAACCGCAGCGAGCTTTACCTGGAGCAGGACCAGGTTTCCGCCGACGAGGTCCTCGCCTGGCTCGCCGGCTACCACAACCTCAGCCTCGAAGAACTGCGCGCCTGCGCCTACGTGCACCAGGACGACTCCGCCGTCCGCCACATGATGCGCGTCGCCTCGGGGCTCGATTCCATGGTCCTCGGCGAGCCGCAGATCCTCGGCCAGATGAAATCCGCCTACGCCGTGGCGCGTGAGGCCGGCACCGTCGGCCCGCTGCTGGGGCGCCTGTTCCAGGCCACCTTCAGCACCGCCAAGACCGTGCGCACCGATACCGCGATCGGCGAGAACCCGGTCTCCGTGGCGTTCGCCGCGGTCAGCCTGGCCAAGCAGATCTTCACCGACATGCACCGCAGCCAGGCGCTGCTGATCGGCGCCGGCGAGACCATCACCCTGGTCGCCCGCCACCTGCACGAGCAGGGCGTGAAGCGCATCGTCGTCGCCAACCGCACCCTGGAGCGCGCCAGCATGCTCGCCGAGCAGTTCGGTGCCCACGCGGTGTTGCTGGCCGATATCCCCGACGAGCTGGTCAACAGCGACATCGTCATCAGCTCCACCGCCAGCCAGCTGCCGATCCTCGGCAAGGGTGCGGTCGAGCGCGCGCTGAAGCAGCGCAAGCACAAGCCGATCTTCATGGTCGACATCGCCGTCCCCCGCGACATCGAGCCCGAGGTCGGCGAACTGGACGACGTCTACCTCTATACCGTCGACGACCTCCACGAAGTGGTCGCCGAGAACCTCAAGAGCCGCCAGGGCGCCGCCCAGGCCGCCGAGGAGCTGGTCGGCAGCGGCGTGCAGGAGTTCATGCAGCGCCTGCGCGAGCTGGCTGCGGTGGACGTGCTGCGCGCCTACCGCCAGCAGGCCGAGCGCACCCGCGACGAGGAGCTGGCCAAGGCGCAGCGCATGCTGGCCAACGGCAGCTCCGCCGAGGACGTCATGGCCCAGCTCGCCCGTGGCCTCACCAACAAGCTGCTGCACGCGCCCAGCGTGCAGCTGAAAAAACTCTCTGCCGACGGCCGCTTCGATGCGCTCGCCGTGGCCCAGGAACTCTTCGCCCTCGACGAGGGCACGGACAAGCAAGCCCAATGAAAGCGTCACTGCTCAAGAAGCTCGACATCCTCCAGGACCGTTTCGAGGAACTCACGGCCCTGCTCGGCGATGGCGAAGTCATCAGCGACCAGGCCAAGTTCCGCGCCTATTCCAAGGAATACGCCGAGGTCGAGCCGGTCATCCTCGCCTTCCGCGAGTTCCGCAAGGTGCAGTCCGATCTCGAAGGCGCCCAGGCGCTGCTCAAGGACAGCGACCCGGACCTGCGCGAGATGGCCGAAGAAGAAGTCGCCCAGGCCCGTGAGCAACTGGTCGAACTGGAGGCCCGCCTGCAGCGCATGCTGCTGCCCAAGGACCCCAACGACGGCCGCAACGTGTTCCTCGAGATCCGCGCCGGCACCGGTGGCGACGAGGCGGCGATCTTCTCCGGCGACCTGTTCCGCATGTACTCGCGCTACGCCGAGCGCCAGGGCTGGCGGGTGGAGATCCTCTCCGAGAACGAGGGCGAGCACGGCGGCTATAAAGAGGTGATCGCCCGCGTCGAGGGTGACAACGTCTACGCCAAGCTCAAGTTCGAGTCCGGTGCGCACCGCGTGCAGCGGGTGCCGGAAACCGAATCCCAGGGCCGCATCCACACCTCCGCCTGCACCGTCGCCGTGCTCCCCGAGCCGGACGAACAGGCCGCCATCGAGATCAACCCGGCGGACCTGCGCATCGACACCTACCGCTCCTCCGGCGCCGGCGGCCAGCACGTGAACAAGACCGACTCCGCCGTGCGCATCACCCACATCCCCAGCGGGATCGTGGTCGAGTGCCAGGAAGAGCGCTCCCAGCACAAGAACCGCGCCAAGGCCATGGCCTGGCTCGCGGCCAAGCTGAACGACCAGCAGGAAGCCGCCGCCCACAAGGAAATCTCCGAGACCCGCAAGCTGCTGGTGGGCTCCGGGGATCGTTCCGAGCGCATCCGCACCTACAACTATCCACAGGGCCGGGTCACCGATCACCGCATCAACCTGACCCTCTACGCGCTGGACGACGTACTCGCCGGCAGTGTCGAGTCGGTCATCGAACCGCTGCTCGCCGAATACCAGGCCGACCAGTTGGCCGCCCTGGGGGACTGACGTGACCATCATCGCCAGCCTGCTCAGCGAGGCCCGCCTGCCGGACTCGCCAAGCGCCCGCCTGGACGCCGAGCTGCTGCTCGCCGCCGCCCTGGGCAAGCCGCGCAGCTTCCTCCACACCTGGCCCGAGCGCGTGGTCAGCGGTGAGGCTGCCGAGCTCTACGCGAGCTACCTTGCGCGCCGCCGCAACGGCGAGCCGGTCGCCTACATCCTCGGTCGCCAGGGCTTCTGGAGCCTGGACCTGGAAGTCGCCCCGCACACCCTGATCCCCCGTCCCGATACCGAGCTGCTGGTGGAAACCGCCCTGGCCCTGGTGCCGGCTGCTCCCGCCCGCGTACTCGACCTCGGCACCGGCAGCGGTGCCATCGTCCTGGCGCTGGCCTGCGAGCGCCCGCTCTGGCGCCTGATCGGCGTCGACCGCATCGACGACGCGGTGGCCCTGGCCGAACGCAACCGCGTGCGGCTCCAGCTGGACAACGTCGAATTCCGCGAGAGCCACTGGTTCTCCACCCTGGGCGCCGAGCGCTTCGACCTCATCGTCAGCAACCCGCCCTACATCGCCGCTCGCGACCCGCACCTGGACGAGGGCGATGTGCGCTTCGAACCCTCCAGCGCCCTGGTCTCCGGCGCCGACGGGCTGGACGACATCCGCCTGATCGTCAGCGAGGCCCCCGCTCACCTGAATGCCGGTGGCTGGCTGCTGCTGGAGCACGGCTACGACCAGGCCGCCGCCGTGCGCGAACTGCTGGCCCGCCAGGGCTTCGAGGCCGTTGAAAGCCGCCGCGACCTCGGCGGCCACGAGCGCATCAGCCTGGGGCGGCTGCCATGCTGAGCGACGAAGAACTCCTGCGTTACAGCCGGCAGATCCTCCTGCCGCAGATCGACGTCGACGGCCAGCTGCGCCTGAAGGCGGCTCGCGTACTGATAGTCGGCGTCGGCGGCCTCGGCTCGCCCGTCGCCCTCTACCTGGCTGCCGCTGGCGTCGGCGAACTGCACCTGGCGGATTTCGACAGCGTCGACCTGACCAACCTGCAGCGCCAGATCATCCACGACAGCCACGGCGTCGGGCTGCCCAAGGTCGACTCGGCCATGGCCCGCCTCGCCGCGCTCAACCCCGAGGTGCGCCTGGTGCCGCACCGCGCCGCGCTGGACGTCGACTCCCTGGCCAAGGCCGTCGCGGCCGTGGACCTGGTGCTCGACTGCACCGACAACTTCGGCACTCGCGAGGCGGTCAACGCCGCCTGCGTGGCCGCGCGCAAGCCGCTGGTGTCCGGCGCTGCGATCCGCCTCGAAGGCCAGCTCTCGGTGTTCGACCCGCGCCGCGACGACAGCCCCTGCTACCACTGCCTCTACGGCCATGGCAGCGAAGCCGAGCTGACCTGCAGCGAAGCCGGTGTGGTCGGCCCGCTGGTGGGGCTGGTCGGCAGCCTGCAGGCCCTCGAAGCGCTCAAGCTGCTGGCCGGTTTCGGTGAGCCCCTGGTCGGCCGCCTGCTGCTGGTGGACGCCCTCGGTGGCCGCTTCCGCGAACTGCGGGTCAAGCGCGACCCGGGCTGCAGCGTCTGCGGGAACGCGCATGCCTGACCAGGCTCCCGTCGGCGTCTTCGACTCCGGCGTCGGCGGCCTGTCGGTGCTGCGCGAAATCCGCGCGCTGCTGCCGAGCGAATCCCTGATGTACGTGGCCGACAGTGGCCATATCCCCTACGGCGAGAAGAGCCAGGAGTTCATCCGCGAGCGCAGCCTGGCGATCACCCGCTTCCTGCTGGAGCAGGGCGCCAAGGCCCTGGTGCTGGCGTGCAACACCGCCACCGTGGCAGCGGTCGCGGACCTGCGGGAGCGTTATCCACAGCTGCCCATCGTCGGCATGGAGCCGGCGGTGAAGCCCGCCGCCGCCGCGACCCGTTCCGGCGTGGTCGGCGTGCTGGCCACCACCGGCACCCTCAAGAGCGCCAAGTTCGCCGCCCTGCTCGATCGCTTCGCCAATGACGTGCGCGTGGTCACCCAGCCCTGCCCGGGCCTGGTGGAGCGCATCGAGGCGGGTGAACTGGATGGAGAGGCGACCCGCGCGCTGCTCTGGAGCTACGTGCAGCCGCTGCTGGCGGAAGGGTGCGATACGCTGATCCTCGGCTGTACCCATTACCCCTTCCTGCGCCCGTTGCTGGTCGGGATGGTCCCCGAGTCGGTGCGCCTGGTGGACACCGGCGCGGCCGTGGCGAGGCAGCTGCAACGGCTGCTCGAAGCCCGTGACCTGCTGGCTTGCGGACCGGTGCAACCTTGCCGTTTCTGGAGCAGTGGCGAGCCTTCGGCGCTGCAGAATGTGCTGCCGAAACTGTGGGGTGAAGAGGCTGTTTGCGTGGCAAATCTCGGCTTGTAAAAAAACCTTGAACTTGCCGGCAGCCATCTTTCTCTTAGTCCAAACGTATCTATAATCGCTACAAATCGTACGTTTTGAACCTGTCGATTAAGTCTGAATAAGGAAGTTTCCATGAAGAAACTGTTCTCTATGGCCGCGATCGCGGCCATTTGCGTGGGGCAAGGTGTTGCGGCGCAGGCGGCGGATGTTTCTCTCGATGTTGGTCAGACCGGCGAATCGACCATGGTCTATCGCCTCGCTACCCAGTTCGATTTCTCCAGCAGCTGGTTCCAGACCGACGTGGGTCGCCTGACCGGTTACTGGGATGCCGGCTACACCTACTGGGATGGTGACGAGACCTCCAGCAACCACAGCATTTCGTTCGCTCCGGTCTTCGTCTACGAGTTCGCCGGCGAAACCGTGAAGCCCTACGTCGAGGCTGGTATCGGTGTTGCTCTGTTCGCCAACACCGAGCTGGAAAACAACGAGCTGGGCTCTTCCTTCCAGTTCGAAGACCGCATCGGCGCCGGTCTGCGTTTCAGCAACCAGGAAGTCGGCATCCGTGCCATTCACTATTCCAACGCCGGCATCAAGCAGCCGAACGATGGGGTAGAGGCCTACAGCCTGCACTACCGCGTTTCCTTCTAAGCGCGAGCGACACGAAGAACCGGGCCTGGCGCCCGGTTTTTTATGCCTGTGGATAAATCGCCGGGTGGCATTTCCGTAGGGGCGAATTCATTCGCCCAGCGGTGCCAGGAGCGATGTTTGTGGGAGCGAATTCATTCGCGATGCGGTCTCGACGACCTGTCGCTTTCGCGTCATTTGCGTAGCCCGGGCTTCAGCCCGGGACCCTTCCGGGTGCCAGGTACCGGTCAGATCGCGCGCCCGTAGGCGCTGTCGATGCCCCGGCGTTCTTCCAGGCAATCGGCCTCGCCCATCTCGAATTCGCGGCAGATCAGCGGGCGGTTCTCGTAGATGCTGCAGAGCATGCTGTCGCGGTCCAGCGCGGCGCACCAGCCATCGTCCAGGCGCGCCATGACGTCGCCGCCCCACTCATCGGTCTCGATGAAGCGTTCGGGCACGCCGGTGTCGGTGATCAGCATCACTTCCAGCTGGCAGCAGCAGGCGGCGCAGGTGGAGCAGGTGACGGCGGGGGTGGCAGGCAATTGCCTGAGGGGGATGTGCGAGGAATTCATGGGCGCGCAGTCTACGGCAAAGGCGTCCGCCATGGGGGCCGGACCGATCAGTTGCCCGGCGCGGGTCGCCCCAGTCGCCACGCCAGGCGGTGCAACAACGGCAGCAGCGCCGCCCAGATCAGGGCCAGCGCCAGCAGGCTGGGCAGGGTGCCGAACGGCAGGCCGACCCCCGCCAGGCGAGCGCCGGCCAGGTACGACAAGGGCCCGGCGATGGCGCCCAGCAGGGCGGCGAGCCACCAGGGGCGTGCGGTCCAGGCCAGGCAGTGGTTCAGCGTGGTGCCCAGCAGCGCCCAGAGCAGCGCCAGCCAGGGCGGGATCAGGCGCCCGCCATGGCCGAAGTCGAAGAGCCCCAGGTTGAGCAGCAGGCAGTCCAGCAGGCTGCCGAGCAACGCCACCGCGATTACCAAGCGGCCGTCCGCAGCCCAGCTGCCTATACAGAGGAAATGCAGCACCAGGAGCGCCGGCGCCACCAGCAGCAGGAGCGGCTGGTCGGCAGCGAACAGGCAGGCGAACCAGCCCACCTGGAACAGCACCGCATTGGCCAGGCGCCTAGGCATCCAATTGGCCGAGCAGCGGCGAGGGACGGGCGCCGGGCTTGGCGAGCAGCAACTGGGCGGTGCCGATGGCGCGCTCCAGGAAGCCGCCCTCGCAGTAGCACAGGTAGAACTCCCAGAGCCGGTAGAAGGTCTCGTCGTAGCCCAGCTGTTCCAGGCGGCCCCGCGCCACGCGCAGGTTGTCGTGCCAGTGGCGCAGGGTGCGCGCGTAGTGCAGGCCGAAGTCCTCCATGTGCAGCAGGTTCATGTCGCTGTCGCGGGTGATCACCTCCAGCATCTTCTGCACCGAGGGCAGGGCGCCGCCGGGGAAGATGTAGCGCTGGATGAAGTCGACGCTGCGCCGGGCCTGCTCGTAGCGCTGGTCGCGCATGGTGATGGCCTGCAGCAGCATCAGCCCGTCGTCTTCCAGCAGGCGCGCGCACTGGCTGAAGTAGGTGGGCAGGAAGCGATGGCCCACGGCTTCGACCATCTCGATCGAGACCAGCTTGTCGAAGCGCCCGTCGAGGTCGCGGTAGTCCTGCAGCAGTACGGTGACCCGCGACTGCAGGCCCTGTTCCTCGATGCGCCGGCGAGTGTATTCGTACTGCTCGCGGGACAGCGTGGTGGTGGTCACCCGGCAGCCATGGTGGGTGGCGGCGTAGAGCGCCATGCTGCCCCAGCCGGTGCCGATCTCCAGCAGGTGGTCGTCGGGCTTGAGTTCGAGCTTGCGGCAGATGCGCGCGAGCTTGTTCAGCTGGGCCTGCTCCAGGCCCTGATCGGGGCTGGCGAACTGCGCGGCGGAATACATCATGGTCGGGTCGAGCATCTGCTCGAACAGGTCGTTGCCCAGGTCGTAGTGGGCGGCGATATTGCGCCGTGAGCCGGCCCGGGTGTTGCGGTTGAGCCAGTGCAGGCCCTGCACCAGCGGTCGCCCCAGCGACGCGAGGCCGCGCTCCATGCTGTCGAGTACGTCGAGGTTGGCGACGAACACGCGGATCACTGCGGTGAGATCCGGCGTCGTCCAGTAGCCATGGATGTACGCCTCGCCCGAGCCGATGGAGCCATTGCTCGCCACCAGCGGCCAGACAGCCGGGTCCTGCACCTCGATACGCGCCCGGAGTTCGGCCTGGGTGTCGCCGTAGACCCGCTCCTCGCCGTCTTCCAGGATCGTCAGCTGGCCATGGCGCAGACGCTCCAGCTGGGCCATTACCAGTCGGCGCAACAGACCGCCGGCCAGGCCGGTATTGCTGAACAGGCCCGGCTTGGCGCCGAGGCTAGGGCTCTTCATGGATACGCTCCTTCGAATGCATGGTGGCGACGCGGTAGGCGCCGTCCGCCGCCTGGTGGGAGAACAGTGGCAGGCGTTTGATCAGCAGGCGCAGGGCCTGCCAGTAGATGCCCAGGACGGTCTTGGCCGTCATCCAGGGAAAAGTCGCGAGGTAGCGGTGCAGGCTGGCGCGGTCGAGCTCGCAGCGTTCCAGGTCGAGGGTCGCATCGAACAGCCTGGTGTCGCCCTGCCAGTCCTCCATGTGCACCGCCAGGCGCTGCCCCACCGGGCTGAAGGCCATGCGGTACTCCAGCTCGCGGGGCAGGAAGGGCGAGACATGGAAGGCCTTGTCGACCCGCACCCGCTGGTGCCCCTCGCCCTCCGCCGGCACCACGTAGTGGTAACGCTCGCGCCAGGGCGTATTGGTGACCTCGCAGAGGATCGCCATCAGCCGCCCCTCGGCGTCATGGCAGTAGAAGAAGGCCGCCGGGTTGAAGGCCAGCCCCCAACTGCGCGCCTGGGCCAGCAGGCGGATGGCGCCTTCGGGGCGCCGCCCCAGGGCCTCGCCGACCCGCTGGCGCACGGCCTCGGCGAGGCGCATGCCGGTGCGGGTGAACTGCGGCAGGAAGTCGCGCTCGCGAAAGGCGAAGGGCGCGAAGCGCCCCGGTCCGGCGAGCGGAGAGAGGCCGAGCACCTGTTCCTGCTCGTCCAGGTCCAGGTACAGCAGGCCGATGCGGTAGCGGAAGGCGTGGGCCCGGGGCGTGTGCCGCCGGTGCCTGACCCAGCCGCTGTAGAGGGCGCTGTTCACAGGGACTCCCCGAACTCGCGGGCCACGCGCAGGGCGCTGACCACGCCATCCTCGTGGAAGCCGTTGCCCCAGTAGGCACCGCAGAAGTAGCTGTGCTGCTTGGCGTTGATCTCCTCCCAGCGCGCCTGGGCGCGGACGCCCTCGAGGCTGAACTGCGGATGGGCGTAGCTGAAGCGGGCGAGGACGCGCGCGGGGTCGATGGCCTCGCCCTGGTTGAGGCTGACGCAGAAGGTCTCCGGCGCCTGGATGCCCTGGAGGATGTTCATGTTGTAGGTCACGGCCGCCGGGCGCTGGCGGGGGCCGCCCAGGCGGTAGTTCCAGCTGGCCCAGGCCAGTGGCCGGCGCGGCAGCAGGCGCGTGTCGGTGTGCAGCACCACCTCGTTGTCGGCGTAGGGCAGGGCGCCCAGCACCTCGGCCTCGGTTGCGCTCGGCTGGGCCAGCAGGGCCAGTGCCTGGTCGCTGTGGCAGGCGAATACCACCTTGTCGAAGCGCTCGCTGCCGGCGGCGCTGTGCAGGGTCACGCCCTCGGCGTCGCGCTCGACCCAGGTCACCGGGCAGGACAGGCGGATGCGGTCGGCGAAGCTGGCCGTCAGTGGCGCCACGTAGCTGCGCGAGCCCCCGCTGATGACCCGCCATTGCGGGCGGTCGTTGACCGAGAGCAGGCCGTGGTTCTTGAAGAAGCGCACGAAGAACTGCAGCGGGAAGGCCAGCATGTCTTCCAGCGGCATGGACCAGATCGCCGACCCCATCGGCACCAGGTAGTGATCGCGGAAGCGCTCGCCATAACCACCCAGGCGCAGGTAGTCGCCGAGGGTGATGGCGGGGTTGATGCGGCCCGCGTCGAGGTCCGCCTGGGCGTCGTGGTTGAAGCGCAGGATCTCCCGCAGCATGCCCCAGAAGCCCGGCGAGAGCAGGTTGCGCCGCTGGGCGAAGAGGCTGTTGAGGTTGTTGCCGTTGTACTCCAGGCCGCTGGCCGGGTCGTGCACCGAGAAGCTCATCTCGGTGGGTTGGCTGGCCACGCCCAGGCGCTCCATCAGGCGGATGAAGTTGGGGTAGGTCCAGTCGTTGAAGACGATGAAGCCGGTGTCCACGGCGTAGTCACGCCCTTGCAGGTGCACGTCCACCGTGTGGGTGTGGCCGCCGATCCAGTCGCTGGCTTCGAACAGCTGGATGTCGTGCTGGCGGGCCAGCAACCAGGCGCAGGTGAGGCCGGAAATGCCGCTGCCGATGATGGCGACTTTCATTGGGGAGCTCCGTTACGGGCCAGGCGTCGGCCCAGGGCCAGGCGCATCCGCGCCGGCAACCGGGCGAGCAGGCGCAGGGCGAGGATGAAGGGGCCCGGGAAGGCGATTTCCAGCGGCCGCTGCTCGAGCCGCCGGACGATGTGGTGCGCGGCGCGTTGCGTCGACCAGCGCATGGGCATGGGGAAGTCGTTGCGCTGGGTCAGTGGCGTGTCGACGAAGCCGGGGCTGACCAGGGTGACGTCGAGGCCTTCATGGGCCAGGTCCACGCGCAGCGATTCCAGCAGATAGCGCAGGCCGGCCTTGGAGGCGCCATAGGCTTCGGCACGAGGCAGGGCGAAGTGGGTGACTGCGCTGACCACGCCGACCAGATGCGGCCGCTGGCCCTTGCGCAGCAGCGGCAGGGCGGCCTCGATGCAACGTGCCGGAGCGAGCAGGTTGGCCGCTACCACGCGCTCGACCAGGTCGGCGTCGAACTGCCCGGCTTCCAGGTATTCGCAGGTGCCGGCGTTGAGGATGGCGCTGTCCAGCGCGCCCCAGTGCTGGGCGATGCGCTCGCCCATGGCGGTGACCTGGGCGGCGTCGGTCAGGTCGCCCGGCACCAGCAGCACCTGCTCGGGAAAGCGTTGCCGTAGCGCTTCGAGCGGGCCGCTGCGACGCGCGCTGAGGGCGAGCCGATGGCCATCGCGCAGCAGCAGTTCGGCCAGCTCGGCGCCGATGCCGCTGCTGGCGCCGGTCAGCCAGATGCGTCGGGTCCCGTTCATCCCAGTCGCCTCTTGAGCAGTGCGATGGCTCCGCGCAGCAGCGGCACATGCTCGTAGAGCAGCGCGCCGGCATCGAAGTAGTCGCGGTGATAATGCACCCGTTCGCCCCAGCGCAGGTGCGAGCAGCCCTCGACCGTGATTGGGCGACCTCCGTCCAGGCGCGGGTGGCGGTAGGTCATGGTCCAGCGCAGGTAGCCCTCGCCCTCGCCGACCGGGTCGTGGCCATGGAAGCGGAAACTCAGGTCGCTGACGTTCTCGTAGAGCCCGGCGAAGTACTGGCGGATGGCGGGCAGGCCTTCGACATGGTGCAGCGGGTCGGTGAACTGCGCGTCCTCGCTGTACAGCGTGTCGAGCAGCGCGAGGTTGTCGCGATCCAGGCGGGCGAAGTCCTCGGCGAAGCGGTGCAGGAAGGTGCTCATGCGGCCACCTTGGGCAGGTTGCGGAAGGCGGCGATGGCACGGTCGCGGCTGGAGGAGAGGTCGACCATGGGCTGTGGATAACCTGCCGGCAGGAACAGCCCGCCACGGGCGGCCGGGTCGTGGATGTCCCTGGCGTCCAGGCCGGCCAGCTCCGGCACCCATTGGCGGATGAACACGCCTTGCGGGTCGAAGCGCTGGGACTGGCTGACCGGGTTGAAGATGCGGAAGTAGGGCGCCGCGTCGGTGCCGGTGGAGGCGCTCCACTGCCAGCCGCCATTGTTGGCGGCCAGGTCGCCGTCGATCAGGTGGCGCATGAACCAGCGCTCGCCCTCGCGCCAGTCGATCAGCAGGTTCTTGGTGAGGAACATGGCCACCACCATGCGCAGGCGGTTGTGCATCCAGCCGGTGGCGAGCAACTGGCGCATCGCCGCGTCGACGATGGGGATGCCGGTACGCCCCTGCTGCCAGGCGTGCAGCTCCTCCGGCGCGTCGCGCCAGCGCAGCGCCTCGGTTTCGGGGCGGAAGGCACGATGCCGGCTGACGCGCGGGTAGCCCACCAGGATGTGCTTGTAGAACTCGCGCCAGAGCAGCTCGTTGATCCAGGTGACGGCGCCGGCGTTGCCCGAGTCGAACTCGCCCTGGTTGCTGCGCAGCGCGGCATGCAGGCATTGGCGCGGCGACACCACGCCTGCGGCGAGGTAGGGCGACAGCTGGCTGGTGCCGGGGCGGGCGGGGAAGTCACGTTCGTCCTGGTAGTGCTCGATCTGCTGGTCGGCGAAGGCTTCGAGGCGCTGGAGGGCATGTGCCTCGCCGGCCGGCCAGAGTGCCTGCAGTGGGGTGGCCGGGGTGGCGAAGCCCTGGACCGATGCGGGGGTCGCGTCGCCCTCGATCTCCAGCGGGGCCTGCACGGCGGGCGCCGGCGCACAGGCGGGCAGGGCGGCGTGCAGCCGTGCATAGCAGACCTTGCGGAACTGGCTGAAGACCTGGAAGTAGCCGTCGCTCTTGGTCAGCACGCTGCCGGGCTTGAACAGCAACTGGTCGAGGTGGCTGCGCAGGCGCACGTCGTCCGCCTGCAGCCGGGCCTTCACCGCCGCGTCGCGGGCGCTCTCGTGGATGCCGTACTCCTCGTTGACGTGGACGGCGCCGACCTGGTGTTCATGACAGAGGCGGGCGACCGCTTCTGCGGCCTGGTCCCAGTGCTCGGCGTGGCGCACCAGCAACGGCACGTTCAGGCGTGCCAGTTCGGCCTGGAGCGCGACGAGGTTGCGCAACCAGAAGTCCACCTTGGCGGGGGCGTCGTCATGTTCCAGCCATTGCCCGGGCGTGATCAGGTAGAGAGCGAGGGTCGGCCCGGCTGCCATCGCGGCGGACAAGGCGGTGTTGTCCTGGACGCGAAGGTCGCAACGGAACCACATCAATTGGCGCATGGAAGATCCTCATGCCTGCCCAGCAGTCCGAGGCTGGTCAGGGTTTGCAGGGCCGCGACCGGGTCGTCGGCGAGATGGGGGCGGATGCCCTGGCTGGCCAGCTCCTCCAGCTCGCGCTGATGGATGTGCACGGCGGGCCCGGCCAGCACCAGCGGGCAACCGGGGTCGGCCAGCAGGCGGGCCAGGCTGGTGCCGTTCAGGGCCTGCTCGGCATAGAGCAGCAGGGCGCGGGGTTCGAGGCGGGCGACGGCCAGGGGCAGCTCGGCCGGTGGTATCGGCCATTCCAGTACCTCCACGGCGCAACCGGCGTTGCTCGCCAGCCAGGCGCTCAGCCACAGGCCGGGCGCCATGGGGTGTTCGCAGGGGTTCAGCAGCAGCAGCGGGGCACCGCCATGCTGGCGGTTGTTGTGGTAGATGCGGGCCCCCAGCTTGCTGCGCAGCCAGGCGTTGAAGAACACCCGCTCCAGGCGCGCGCCGTAGGCATCGCGCCAGCGCTCTTCCAGCGTCTCGAGCAAGGGCAGCAGCAACTGCAGGCAGAGGGTGAGCGGCGGGTAGATCGACAGCGCTGCGTTGAAGCGTTCGTCGAGGCGCCGTTCGGCCAGGGCGGCGATGGCTTCCAGCAGCTGGTGGCGCTGCTCGTCCCACAGTGACGAGGGGGCCAGGGCGGCATGCTGGCCACCACGCAGCAGGCCTTTCACCTGGCCCACGGGGACGCCGCGGTCGAGCCAGGTGAGCACCGCGCGGATGCGCGCCACGTGCTCGGGCGCATAGAGGCGGTGGCCCTTGGCGGTGCGCTGGGGCAGCACCAGGCCGTAGCGGCGCTCCCAGGCGCGCAGGGTCACCGGGTTGACGCCGGTGAGTCGCGATACGTCGCGGATGGGCAGCAGGCCGCGGGCCAGGGCTTCCTGGAAATCGCCGTCGAGTGGGGTGTCTTCGTGTTCGTCCATGGCTAGATGGCGTTGCGCAGGCTGAGGTCTTCGGGGTGCGGCTGCAGGTAGGCCTGCTGCGCGATGTAGGGATCCGGATGGCGGGCGAAGTGATGCTTGAGCAGGGTCAGCGGCACCACCAGCGGCACGATGCCGTTGCGGTACTGCTCAATCAGGCGCTGCATCTCGGCCTTCTCGTCCCGGCCCAGGCTGCCCTTCAGGTAGCCGCTGATGTGCTGCAGCACGTTGCTGTGGGTGCCCCGGGTGGCGCAGCGGGCCAGGGCAGCCATGAGCTGGCGGAAGTAGGGCGGGCCGAATTCCTCCGGCGCGTGCTTGCCGATATCGCCCAGCAGGCGGCCGAGGGCGCGGTACTGCTGCGGGTCGTGGGCCATCAGCTGGTACTTGTAGCGGGCATGGAATTCGAGGATGCCGCGACGGGTCAGGCCGCTGGCGCAGAGTGCCCGCCAGCGCGCGCAGGCGAATACGCGAGTGAGGAAGTTCTCCCGCAGCACCGGGTCGCAGAGGCGGCCTTCCTCTTCCACCGGCAGCTCCGGGTGGCGCTTGCAGAACGCATCGGTGAACAGGCCGCGCCCGCCTTCCTCGGCGGGGATGCCATTGGCCTGGTACACCTTCACGCGGTGCAGCCCGCAGGAGGGGGACTTCTGCATGAAGATGTAGCCGCACAGGTCGTCCAGTTCCCCGGCCATGCGTTCACCGTAGGCGGTCAGCGGCTCGCTCAGGTCACGGGAGCCGTCGCGGTTGACGGCGCGCGGCATCGTCGGATCGCCCACCAGACGAATGGCCTCGCGCGGGGTGCCCAGGCCGATGGCGACCTCCGGGCAGACCGGCACGAAGTCGAAATAGCGGGCCAGGGTGCGGCTGCACAGGCGGGACTCCTTATGGCCGCCATTGAAGCGCACCGGCTCGCCGAGCAGGCAGGCGCTGATACCGAGCCTGGGCTTGGGGTGTGCAGGGGCGTCCTGTGACATGAGAATGGCCTCGGATTTTTTCTTGTACAAAACGATATTTCTGTACAGGTAATTCCATCTTAGGCATGTGGTTGTACAAGTCAAATGTCTTGTACAGGTTTTTTGTGAGGGATCGGAGCCAGCTATGGCCGGGGGAGGGGCTGGGAAGGGGGATGTGCGCCAGGCTCCGCAGGCGGTCGGCCTGGCGCGTGCTGCTACCTACCGAGATGTTCGATCAGGCGCCGGGCCGCTTCCTGCCCGCTCAGCCAGGCACCTTCGACACGGCCGGAACTGCACCAGTCGCCACAGGCATAGAGGCCCAGGTCGGCATCGGCCAGTGCGCCCCATTCGTGGCCCTGGGCCGGCCGTGCATAGAGCCAGCGGTGGGCCAGGCTGAACACGGGGGCCGGCACTGCGCAGCCGATGAGTTCGGCGAACGCGCCATGCAGCTCCTCGATCACCGCCTCCTTGGGCAGGTCCAGGTGCTGCTTGCTCCACGTGCTGCTGGCGTGCAGCACCCAGGTGTCGAGAGTGGTCTCGCGGCCGGGCTTGGTGCGGTTGCGGGCCAGCCAGTCCAGCGGGCTGTCCTGGACGAAGCAGCCTTCAACCGGGGTATCCAGCGGTCGCTCGAAGGCCAGCGCGACGGCCCAGGTGGGCTCCATGGCGACGCTGGCGGCGGCGCCGGCGAGCTTGGGGGCCGCTGCCAGCAGGGCCGTGGCCTGGGGCGCGGGAGTGGCGATGATGACGTGGCTGAAGGGCCCGTGGCTCTGCCCCTCGGCATCCTGCAGGCCCCAGTGCTGCTCGCCACGGAAGACCTCGGTGATGCGGCAGGCGAAGTTGACCGGCAAGGCGCCGAGCAGGGCGCGGGTGATGGCGCTCATGCGCGGCGTGCCGACCCAGCGCACCTGCTCGTCCGGCGAGGGCGTCAGGCCGCCGTTGCGGAAGTTGTACAGGGTGGGCGTCCATTCGGCGACCCAGCCGCGGTCGCGCCATTGCTGGACGACTTCGGTGAAGCGGCGGTCGCGGGCGGTGAAATACTGCGCGCCGAGGTCGAGCGAACCGGCGTCGCTGCGCTTGCTAGCCATACGACCGCCACTGCCGCGGCTCTTGTCGAAGAGCTGCACGGCGTGCCCGGCGGCATGCAGCGCCTGGGCGGCGGAAAGGCCCGCGAGGCCGGTTCCGATGATGGCGATGGGAGTGCTCATGGTTACCTCTTTACCTTGTGCTGTGGCGACTGCTGATCAGGTGTTCGATAAACCTATACACTTTTGTTGCGTTGTACAGGGCTATCGGTTCCAATTCGAGTGCCGCTCATAAAGGTGTGACCATGGCGGACTCAACCCGTGCCCTGTCTTGATTCAGACTAGGGCGATATCTCCACTTAGCACCATGCGAGGAGGATGCCATGCACATATTGCTGACCGGCGGTACTGGCCTGATCGGTCGCGAGCTCTGCCGGCTGTGGAGCGGGCAGGGCCACCAGGTCACCGTGCTCAGCCGCACGCCGCAGCGGGTGGCCGGGCTCTGCGGGCCCGCGGTGCGGGCCATCGGCAGTGTCCATGACTATGGCGACGGCCCGTTGGACGCCCTGGTCAACATGGCCGGCGAGCCGGTGGCCGGAGGGCTCTGGACCCGCGCCCGCAAGGCGAAGATCCTCGACAGCCGGGTCGCCTTCACCGAGCGCCTGCTGGCCTGGCTCGAGACCCGCAAGCAACGCCCGGCGCTGCTGTTGTCCGGCTCGGCGGTGGGCTGGTATGGCGATGCCGGCGAGCGCGAGGTGCGCGAGGATTCGGCTCCCGGCAACGGCGATTTCGCCAGCGCCCTGTGCATCGCCTGGGAGGAAACCGCGCAACGTGCCGAGGCATTGGGCATCCGTGTGGTGCTGCTGCGCACCGGCCTGGTGCTCGCCGAGCACGATGGCTTCCTGCGGGACATGCTCCGGGCCTTCCGCCTCGGCCTGGGCGGGCGCCTGGGCAGCGGTCGCCAGTGGATGCCGTGGATCCACCTGCAGGATCAAATCGCCGCGATGGATTTTCTTTTGCATCAGGAGGGGGCCAGCGGTCCCTATAATGCGTGCGCTCCGCACCCCGCGCGTAATCGTGACTTCACCCGCAGCCTGGGCCGCGCGCTCGGTCGGCCGGCCTTTTTGCCGGCCCCGGCTTTCGCCCTGCGCCTGTTGCTGGGGGAGATGTCGATCCTCCTGCTGGGTGGCCAGCGCGCCTTGCCGACGCGTTTGCTGGAGGCGGGATTCACCTTTCGTTTTACCGATCTGGATACGGCGCTCGCCGATGTGCTGAGGCCTAAGGACGTTGCATGACTGATCACGCGCTGCTGCTCGCCAACCTGGGTTCGCCATCGTCCACCTCGGTGGAGGACGTGCGTCGCTACCTCAACCAGTTCCTCATGGATCCCTACGTCATCGACCTGCCCTGGCCGCTGCGCCGCCTGCTGGTCTCGCTGATCCTGATCAAGCGCCCGGCGCAGTCGGCCCATGCCTACGCCTCCATCTGGTGGCCCGAAGGCTCGCCGCTGGTTGCCCTCAGCCGCCGCCTGCAAGAGGCAACCCGGCCGTTCTGGCCCCACGGGCCGGTGGCCCTGGCGATGCGCTACGGCGAGCCCTCCATCGAGAACACCCTGCAGGAACTCGTGCGCCAGGGTGTCAGGCGCGTGACGCTGGCACCGCTTTACCCGCAGTTCGCCGACAGCACCACCACCACCGTCGAACAGGAGACGCGCCGGGTCATCGCCGCCCATGGCCTCAAGCTCCAGGTGCAGGTGCTCGACCCCTTCTACGACCAGCCCGAGTACCTCGATGCCCTGGCGGCCAGCGCTCGCCCGCACCTGGAGCAGGGCTTCGATCACCTCTTGATGAGCTACCACGGGCTGCCCGAGCGTCACCTGCACAAGGCCGACACCAGTGGCAGCCACTGCCTGAAGGGCGCGGATTGCTGCCAGCGTGCCGAGGGCCAGGTGCTCGCCCGCTGCTACCGCGCCCAGTGCTACCGCACCAGCGAAGGCTTCGCCGCGCGCCTGGGGTTGCAGCCGGGGCAGTGGTCGGTGTCCTTCCAGTCGCGCCTGGGGCGCGCCAAGTGGATCGAGCCCTACACCGAAACCCGCCTCGACGAACTGGCGGCCCAAGGGGTGAAGAAACTGCTGGTGATGTGCCCGGCCTTCGTCGCCGACTGCATCGAGACCCTGGAGGAGATCGGCGATCGCGGGCGCGAGCAGTTCATCGCCGCTGGCGGCGAGGACCTGGTGCTGGTGCCCTGCATGAACGACCACCCGCAATGGGCCCAGGCCCTGGCCAGCCTTTCCGGCAAGGCCCAGCGCCTGCTCTGAGCATCAGCCCGGGGACAGCCCGGGCATTCGCCTGGCCTATAAGGCCGCTGCCCCAGCTCGTCTGCACCTAAGCTGGGCGCTCCTTCCACCGTCGTGCGCCGCACCGGCGGCGCCGAGGAGAGCCCATGCAGAACAACAACAATGGCTATCCCTCGGGCCTGCGAGCCTGGACCACCGTCGCCATCCTGATGGTGGCCTACGTGCTGTCATTCATCGACCGGCAGATCCTCAACCTGCTGGTGGAGCCCATCCGCCGCGACCTGGTCATCAGCGACACGCAGATGAGCCTGTTGATGGGCCTGTCCTTCGCGCTGTTCTACACCGTCTGCGGCATCCCCCTCGGGCGCCTGGCCGATACCCGCAGCCGCCGCGGGCTGATCGCCATCGGCGTGCTGTTCTGGAGCGCCGCCACCGCCGCCTGCGGCATGGCCAAGCTGTACTGGCAGTTCCTCGTCTGCCGCATCGGCGTGGGCGTGGGCGAGGCGGCGCTGTCGCCGGCGGCCTATTCGCTGATCGCCGACAGCTTCCCCCAGGAGCGTCGCGCCACCGCCATCAGCGTCTATTCCATGGGCGTCTACCTCGGCTCCGGACTGGCCTTCCTGCTGGGCGGGCTGGTGATCAAGTTCGCCTCGGCCCAGGGCGACGTGCACCTGCCGCTGCTGGGCGACGTGCGCCCCTGGCAGCTGATCTTCCTCATCCTCGGCGGTGCCGGCGTGCTCTTCACCCTGCTCATGCTGGCGGTGCGCGAGCCGGCCCGGCGCGGCGTCGGGGCCGGTGTCGCGGTGCCCTTCGCGGAAGTGGGGCGCTACATCCGCGCCAACCGCCGCACCGTGCTCTGCCACAACTTCGGCTTCGCCGGGCTGGCCTTCGCCGGCTACGGCAGCGCGGCGTGGATCCCCACCTTCTTCATCCGCACCTACGGCTGGGATGCCGGCCATGTGGGCGTGGTCTACGGCAGCATCGTCGCGGTGTTCGGTTGCCTCGGCATCGTCTTCGGCGGTCGCCTGGCGGACCGCATGGCCAAGCGCGGGCGCTGCGACGCCAATATGCGGGTCGGGCTCATCGCCGCTCTCGGCGCGCTGCCGCTGGTGCTGGTGTTCCCGTTGCTGGACAACGCCAACTGGGTGACCGTGCTGATGGCGCCGACCGTGTTCTTCCTCAGCATGCCCTTTGGCGTGGCGCCGGCGGCGATCCAGGAAATCATGCCCAACTCCATGCGCGGCCAGGCCTCGGCCATCTACCTGTTCGTCATCACCCTGATCGGCCTGGGCCTCGGCCCCACCGCCGTGGCGCTGGTCACCGACTACGTGTTCGCCGACGACAAGGCCCTGCGCTATTCGCTGCTGATCGTCACCTCGCTGGCGGTGTTCAGTTCGGTGGTGCTGCTGTGGATGGGCCTCAAGCCTTACCGCGAGAGCGTCGAGCGCCTGAAGCTCTGGGCGGCGCCGAGCCCGGTGACGGGCGCCAAGCTGGTGGATGCCTGATCGGCTCCAACAAAAAGCCCCGCGATCGCGGGGCTTTTCATTGGGGCAGGACTCTAGATGTCCGGCGCGTCGTCCGCCGCCTTGTGCTTCCAGGCATCGTGGCCGGGAAGGATCAGGTTGAGGGCGATGGCGACGATGGCGCACAGGGCGATGCCCTTCAGACCGAAGTCGTCCGGGCCAGTGCCGGTGCCGATCAGCACGCCGCCGATGCCGAACACCAGGGTCACCGAGACGATCACCAGGTTGCGCGCCTCGGCCAGGTCGACCTTGTGGCGGATCATGGTGTTCATGCCCACGGCGGCGATGGAGCCGAACAGCAGGCAGAGGATGCCGCCCATCACCGGTACCGGGATGCTCTGCAGGATGGCGCCGAACTTGCCGATGAAGGCCAGGCCGATGGCGAACACCGCCGCCCAGGTCATGATCTTCGGGTTGTAGTTCTTGGTCAGCATCACCGCGCCCGTGACTTCGGCGTAGGTGGTGTTGGGCGGGCCGCCGAACAGGCCGGCGGCCGAGGTGGCCAGGCCGTCGCCCAAGAGGGTGCGGTGCAGGCCCGGGGTCTTCAGGTAGTTCTTGCCGGTGACGCTGCCCACTGCGATCACGCCGCCGATGTGCTCGATGGCCGGAGCCAGGGCCACGGGGACGATGAACAGGATGGCCTGCCAGTTGAACTCGGGGGCGGTGAAGGCCGGCAGTTCCAGCCAGGGGGCGGCGACGATCCGGGCGGTGTCGACCACGCCGAACCAGAACGACAGGGCGAAGCCCACCAGTACGCCGGAGATGATCGGCACCAGGCGGAAGATGCCCTTGCCGAACACTGCCACCACCAGGGTGGTCAGCAGGGCGGGCATGGAGATCCACATGGCGGTGGCGTAGGGGATCAGCTCGGTGCCGTCACCGGCCTTGCCCATGGCCATGTTGGCGGCGATGGGGGCCATGGCCAGGCCGATGGAGATGATCACCGGGCCGATCACCACCGGGGGCAGCAGGCGGTCGATGAAGCCGGTGCCTTTGATCTTCACCGCGAGGCCCAGGAAGATGTAGACGAAGCCCGCCGCCACCACGCCGCCCATGGTCGCCGCCAGGCCGAACTGGCCCTTGGCGAGGATGATGGGGGTGATGAAGGCGAAGCTCGACGCCAGGAACACCGGCACCTGGCGCCCGGTCACCAGCTGGAACAGCAGGGTGCCGACACCGGCGGTGAACAGCGCCACATTCGGGTCCAGGCCGGTGATCAGCGGCATCAGCACCAGGGCGCCGAAGGCCACGAAGAGCATCTGCGCGCCGGACAGCACCTGGCGCCAGAGCGGATCGTTGTAGTCGTCGCTCATGGATCAGGTGTCCTTCTGCTTGGTGCCGAAGATCTTGTCACCGGCATCGCCCAGGCCCGGGATGATGTAGCCGTGTTCGTTGAGCTTCTCGTCGATCGAGGCGGTGAAGATCATCACGTCGGGGTGGGCGTCGTTGACCACCTTGATGCCTTCGGGTGCCGCCACCAGCACCATGGCGCGGATTTCCTTGCAGCCGGCGCGCTTGAGCAGATCGATGGTGGCGACCAGGGAACCGCCGGTGGCCAGCATCGGGTCGATGATCAGCGCCAGGCGCTCGTCGATCTCGGGGGCCAGCTTCTCAAGGTAGGTGTGCGCCTCGAGCGTCTCCTCGTTGCGGGCCACGCCCACCGCGCTGACCTTGGCGCCGGGAATCAGGCTGAGCACGCCGTCGAGCATGCCGATGCCGGCACGCAGGATGGGCACCACGGTGATTTTCTTGCCGGCGATCTTCTCGACCTGCACCGGGCCCGCCCAGCCCTGGATCTCGTAGTTTTCCAGGGGCAGGTCGTTGGTCGCTTCATAGGTGAGCAGGGCGCCCACTTCCTGGGCCAGTTCGCGGAAGTTCTTCGTGCTGATGTCGGCGCGGCGCATCAGGCCGATTTTGTGGCGGATCAGCGGGTGGCGGATCTCTCGGATAGGCATGGGGTGTTACTCCGGCGGGCTGGCAAAAAAATTGCGTTAGATTAAAGCATTGCCCGTGCCATGTCGTGACTGACTGGCCGGTCGCGCGACCTTCAGGGCGTTGCGTGACGAGGCCTGCGGGGCTGCGACAAACTATCCTCGACACTCGTCCGGCGGGACTTGCTCCCGGACAGGCGGATGAGTACCTTTGCCGACTTTTATCTTGACGCCCCGATCAACTTCCCGCGGGAAGCCAGGGCCAACGCCGCTCAAAAACAGAGGAAAAGCCATGCCCGCAGATCTCGCCCACATCCGCCAGGTAATGGCCGAAGCCGACTGCCTGTACACCGATGCCCAGGTCGAAACCGCCATCGACCAGATCGCCGGCGCCATCAATGGCGAGCTGGCCGAGCGCAACCCCGTGGTCTTCTGCGTGATGAACGGCGGCCTGATCTTCGCCGGCAAGCTGCTGCCGAAGCTGAACTTCCCGCTGGAGCTGTCCTACCTGCACGCCACTCGCTACCGCAACGAAACCAGCGGCGGCGAGCTGTTCTGGAAGGCCAAGCCGGAGATCTCCTTCATCGACCGCGACGTGCTGATCATCGACGACATCCTCGACGAAGGGCACACCCTCGCCGCCATCATCGACTTCTGCAAGCACGCCGGCGCCGCCCACGTGCACACCGCCGTGCTGATCGACAAGACCCACGACCGCAAGGCCCGCCCGGACCTTAAGGCCGACTACGTGGGCCTGCCCTGCGTGGACCGCTACATCTTCGGCTACGGCATGGACTACAAGGGCTACTGGCGCAACGCCGCCGGCATCTTCGCCGTCAAGGGACTCTGAGCCCGTGGCCGCGCGCTTCCTCGACCAGTCTCTGTTCACCGAACTGGCCGCAGGGGCCGCGGCCAGCCCGCGCCAGCGGCTGCACCACAACTTCCACGCGATGGAGGAGCCCTGCCACCGAATGGCTGTGGGGCTGCAGCCCGGCACCTATATCGCGCCCCATCGCCATCTTTCTGCCGACAAGGCCGAGACCTTGCTGGTACTCAAGGGCCGCCTGGGCCTGCTGCTGTTCGCCGACGACGGCGCCCTGGAGGCGACCCGTGAACTGGTCGCCGGCGGCGAATGCGTCGGTGTCGATCTCCCGCCCGGGCAGTTCCACGCCCTGGTGGTGCTGGAGGCCGACAGCCTGCTCTTCGAATGCAAGGCCGGCCCCTATCGCGCGCTCGTCGAGGCTGAGTTCGCGCCCTGGGCGCCACGCGAAGGCGAGCCCGCCGCCCCCGACTACCTGGCCTGGATGCGCGCTCAGTTCGACTGAGGCTCCAGCCAGCGCAGGGCCTTGGCGCGCGCCTGCTCCAGGTCGCGCACATAGGCCAGGCGCCCTTCCTCGCGGAGGATACCGGCGCGGCGCAGCTTCAGCCGCACCCGCGAGGTGGTGCCCACCAGGACCAGGCCGATCCCCTGCCTGTGGTAGTCGGCCAACAGGTTCTCGATGGCCGCCAGGGCGGTCATGTCCAGCAGCGGCACCGCGCTGATCTCGACGATCACCACCTTCACCTGCGGATTGAGCCGGCGCAGCACGCTCAATGCCTTCTCTGCCACGCCGAAGAACAGCGGGCCGCGGATCACGTAGGGCATCACCTGTTCCGGCAGGCCGTCCAGCGCCTGGTGGAAGCGCGGCGGCAGCGGCAGGGCATCGGTCAGGTCGCTCATGCGCTTGATGAACAGCCCAGCGGCCAGCAGCAGGCCGACGCCCACCGCCAGCACCATGTCGAACAGCACCGTCAGCACCAGGCAGGTGAGCAGCACCAGTACGTCGTTGCGCGGTGCGATGCGCAGCGTGTGGGCGACGTGGCGTGCCTCGCTCATGTTCCACGCCACCATCAGCAGCAACGCCGCCAGGGCGGCCATCGGCAGGTAGCTGAACAGCGGCGCGAGCAGGAGCATCGCCAGCAGCACCACGCCGGCGTGGATCACCGACGCGATGGGCGAGACGGCACCAGCGCGCACGTTGGCGGCGCTGCGGGCGATGGCGGCGGTGGCGGTGATGCCTCCGAACAGCGGGGCGACCAGGTTGCCCAGGCCCTGGCCCAGCAGCTCGGCGTTGGGGTCGTGGCGGGTGCCGGCCATGCCGTCGGAAACCACGGCGCAGAGCAGCGATTCGATGGCGCCGAGCATGGCGATGGCGAAGGCCGGCGCGAGCAGCTGGCGCACCAGTTCGAAGGACAGCACCAGCGGCGCGCCGCTGGCCCCCGGCAGTTGCCAGGGCCAGGCGAAGCTCGGCAGCAACGGCGGGATGCCCGGGTGCACCACGCCGTCCAGTTCGTAGGTGAAGCGTTCGCCCAGGGTGGCCACCGGCAGGCCCATGCGTTCGAGGGCGAGGCCCAGCAGGGCGCCGACCGCCAGGGCTACCAGGTGCCCCGGCACCTTGGGTACCAGGCGCGGCCACAGCAGCAGGACGCCGAGGCAGGCCAGGGCCACCAGCGCATCGCCCAGGTGCGCACCGGGCAGCGCCCGGGCCAGCAGGCCGATCTGCTCGACGTAGTTCTGCGGCGGGTGCGCCAGCTGCAGGCCCAGCAGGTCCTTGACCTGCAGGGTGGCGATGACGATGCCGATGCCGGCGGTGAAGCCCAGGGTCACCGGGTAGGGGATGAACTGGATCAACCGGCCGAAGCGCGCCAGGCCCATGGCGATGAGGATCGTCCCGGCCATCATGGTGCACAGCAGCAGGCCGCCGAGGCCGAACTGCTGGGTGATCGGCAGGAGGATGACCACGAAGGCGGCGGTGGGGCCGGAGACGTTGAAGCGCGAGCCGCCGGTGAGGGCGATCAGCGGGGCGGCCACCAGCACCGTGTAGAGGCCGTGCTGCGGGGCGACCCCAACGGCGATGGCCAGGGCCATGGCCAGCGGGATGGCGACTATGCCCACCGTCAGCCCGGCGCCGAGGTCGTTGCGCAGGGATCTCCAGGAATAACCGCTGCGCAGGCTCTGGCGCAGGGCGGCGAACAAGGGCGGCAGGGGCAATGACATGGCGGGCTCCTCGGCGGAAGGCACCGAGTATAAGGGCTGCACGGCGCCAGGCACCTTGACCTGAGTCCAATGACTACGGGCCGGGAGCCCGTGCTAGAGTGCTGCGCTCGTTCGTACCGGGAGTTGCCGATGCCTCGCCGTAGCCGTTTCGCCGCCGTCCTCCTGCTCGCCGCCAACCTGCCCCTGGCCGCCGCCCTGGGCGAGGCCCCCAAGGGCGCCGCCACGCAATTGCACGCCGAGTTCCTGCCACCGGACGAGCAGGGCCTGCGCCAGGAGCAGCCCGAACAGGTGCTGCTGCTGAAGGTGGCCAGCTACCGCGTCACCCTGGGCAACCAGCGCCAGTCCAACCAGCAGCCGATCCCGATCACCACGCCGATGCTGATCCAGCTGCGCGCCACGCCCGTAGGCAAGACGGTCGGCAAGGGCTCGGAGGCGGTCGACGTGCAAATCTATTTCGAGGTCGACGGCAAGAGCCTGAAGAAGGCGACCTACGACGAGGCCTTCCGCAAGCTGACGCTGCACTATCCACAGTCCCAGTACCGCGCGGTGCTCGACCTGCTGCGCAACGGTGCGGTGTTCTGCCAGTTCGCCGCCTACCCCAATGGCCATGTCTGGGCCGATCTCCACCAGGGGCCCGTACGCCTGCGTTGAGCCGCGTCGGCCTGCGGGGGTAAACTTCGGGCCCCGTGTGTTCCGGCCAGAGAGTAGTGAGCGATGCGCAAAGACAAGAAGCAGGTGATCGGCGAAGAAATCACCGAGGACTCGATCAAGCTGTTCCTCGAGGTGGAGCCGGCCGACGACACGCCGCCGTCCCTGCACAAGCTGGTCAAGGCCTACCGCGGCCTGCGCATCGACGACTTCGAACGTTTCCTGCAGTTCTTCCTCGAGGCCGGCTACGACCTCGCGGCCAAGGACGCCCAGGGCAACGACTTCATCGCCCTGATCAAGGACCAGCGCCTGGCCGAGCCCTACATCGAGGCGGTCCAGGCCGCCCGGGGCTGATCCGGCAAGAACCCATCCACAGGAACCCGCCTTCGAGCGGGTTTCTGCTTTTCTGGGCCTGGCGAAAACAGTGACCCAGCGCACGCACGAGGAGGTGCACATGAGCAAGGAAGACGCATCGCAACGCTGGCAGCGGCAGACCATCGCCTATGCTCGCGCGATCAATGCCTATGTCGAGAAGGGCCTGCGCGAAGGCTGGGACAACGCGGGTGATGAGCCCAGCTCCGCCGGGCGCGAGAAGCTGGTCCCGGCGCTGCTGGAGGCGCTGCGCGAGGCCAACCGCAGCGGCCGCCTGGACGGGCTGCAGGCGACCTGGCCGCCGGCCCATGCGCCGCTGCACGAGGTGCTCGACGAGAAGGGCCAGGCGATCCCCCTGCTGGCGCTGCTCGATGATGGCTCCATCGTCGCGCGCATCGGCGCCATTTGGGAGCCGGGGCGGGTGGTGCGCATCGTCGGTGATCGGGTCGAGGATGTAACGGGCCTGGCCTTCTTCGGTGCCTGCCCCAACCGCCGTTTCTACGCGCTGGCGCGGGAGGCGGGTGTGGAAGTGCGTGACGGCTGGGACGGCCCGGTGGTGCTGCGATGCCCCTGGCCGCGAGGCGATGAGGACGCGCCCGAGGGCGTGGAGCTGGAAGCCTTTGCCGAGACGCCGCGCCCCACGCGACTGCAGCCCTTCCCGGACGGCCGCCGGGTGCTGCTGGTGAGCGGCTCCGGCATCTTCGTGCTGGAACCGGAAGGCGCGCGCCGCCTGTACCCGGACAACGCATCGCTCCGGGAATACGCCGAGGCTACCGACTACGACCCGCCCTATTCCACGGGGCTGAGCATGGAGCACGGCGCGGTGTCGGCGGATGGCCGGTGGATCGCGGTGGGCGCCCAGGACGGGCGTCACCACCTGTTCGATGCCGACCTGCAGCCGGTCGCGGCCATCGGCCCCCATGGCGAGTACCCGCACTTCGCGCTGTTCAGCGGCGATGGCCGCAGCGTCGCCTTCAACGCCTGTCATTTCTACAACGGCGGCACCATCGCCGTGGACCTGGCCCGCGCGCCCGGACTGGATTCGGACCACTACGAGGAGGTGGACGGGGTGACGCTGGTGGAGGCGGGCGCACGGGTCTACGCCGGCGCCTCGTGGGGCGATCGCTTCATCCTCGGCGATGCCTACGGCTACCTGCGCTGCGTCGACGCGGCGGGTAACCCCGTCTGGCAGCACTTCCTCGGCTCGACCCTCTGCGCCATCGACCTCTCCGTCGATGGCCGCACCCTGGTGGCCTCCAGCTACGCCGGGATCATCGCCATCATCGACCTAGACGCCGGCCGCCCCGAATGGCAGATCGGCACCGGTGAGCACCGCGAACGCCGGCGCTGGCTGTTCTGGAAGGGCGAGGAAACACCGCTGGCCTGGTGAGTGGCGTTGTGGGGGCGAATTCATTCGCGATCAGGCCCATGCCCGGACCTTCGCGGTTGAAACCGCTCCCACCCGGCCTGGAGGTCCGGCCCGGAACGAAAAAACCGCCCCGAGGGGCGGTTCTTTCATGGCGCTGAAGCTTAGCCCGCGGTGGCGGCGCTGGCTTCGGCCGGCTTGGCGGTCGCGATGCCCAGGCGGGCGTCCGACTCCTGGCTGACGCGGTGGTAGAGCTCGGCGTCGGCTTCCAGTTCCTTCTCGCGGGCGGGGAAGATTTCCTTCAGCTTGGCGCTCCACTCGGCCGAGCGGGCCTGCTCGGCGAAGCAGCGTTCGATCAGGTTGAGCATGATCGAGACAGTCACCGAGGCACCCGGCGATGCGCCGAGCAGGGCGGCGATGCTGCCGTCCTCGGCGGCCACCAGCTCGGTGCCGAACTGCAGGATGCCGCCTTTCTTGGCGTCCTTCTTGATGATCTGCACGCGCTGGCCGGCCACTTCCAGGCGCCAGTCGGCCGGATCGAGCTCCGGGTAGAACTTGCGCAGGGCATCGAGGCGCTGTTCCTGGGACTGCATCACTTCCTTGATCAGGTAGCGGGTCAGGTCCATGTTGTCGCGCGCCACGGCCAGCATCGGGCCGAGGTTGCTCGGGCGGACCGACAGCGGCAGGTCGAGGAAGGAGCCGTGCTTGAGGAACTTGGTGGTGAAGCCGGCGTAGGGCCCAAACAGCAGGGACTTCTTGCCGTCGACCACGCGGGTGTCCAGGTGCGGCACGGACATCGGCGGGGCACCCACTTCGGCCTGGCTGTAGACCTTGGCCTGGTGGTGCTTGACCACTTCGGGGTTGTCGCAGCGCAGCCACTGGCCGCTCACCGGGAAGCCGCCGAAGCCCTTGCCTTCCGGGATGCCTGACAATTGCAGCAGCGGCAGCGCGCCGCCGCCGGCGCCGAGGAATACGAAGCGCGCGGAGACTTCACGGCTGGCGCCGCTCTGGGTGTTCTTGATGCTGACCTTCCAGCCCTCGTCGGTGCGCTTGAGGTCGGTGACCTTCTGGAAGTAGCTGACGCGGGTATCGGCCTGGGTGGCGAGGTACTGCAGCAGCTGGTTGGTCAGGGCGCCGAAGTTGACGTCGGTGCCATTGGCCGCACGGGTGGCGGCGACCGCTTCGTCCGCAGGGCGGCCGGGCATCATCAGCGGCATCCATTCGGCCAGGGTGGCTCGGTCTTCCGAGTACTCCATGTGGGCGAAGGCGTGGTGCTTGGTGATGGCCTCGAAGCGCGTCTTGAGGAAGGGGATGTCCTTGCCGCGCACGAAGGACAGGTGCGGCACGGAGTTGATGAAGTCACGCGGCGAACCGAAGCCTGGCTTGCCGCTCAGGTAGGACCAGAACTGCTTGGAGACTTCGAACTGGGTGTTGATCAGGACCGCTTTCTTGATGTCGATGGAGCCATCGGCGGCCTGGGGGGTGTAGTTCAGCTCGCACAGGCCGGCGTGGCCGGTACCCGCGTTGTTCCAGGGGTTGGAGCTCTCGATGGCACCGGATTCGCGGAGCTCCGCGATTTCCAGCTTGATGCCCGGATCGAGTTCCTTCAGCAGGACCGCCAGTGTGGCGCTCATGATGCCGGCCCCGACCAGCAACACGTCCACTGCTTGGTAATCGTCTTGCGCCATTTGCTCGCCACTCTCTCGTGAAGTAGTGAAAAACCGTCATCTCACGCTCTTTTGGAGACGTGAACCTCAAAAGAATCGCCTACCGGGGGCAGGCCGCTTCCATCAGCGCTGAGTTGCGCTGCGTCCATGCAAAAGAATTGCACTTCGGGCGGAAGGTGCGGCAGGCCAGCAATGGCAGCGCGAAAGTGGACGACTCTCTGTGGGGCTGTGCGGGTGCCGAGCGAGTGCATCGGCCGGTGTTGCGAGGCCCGATCAGGAGACGACCTTATAATCGGGGGGCGATTGTAGCGAAGAAATCGGGGGAAATGAGCGTTTGTACGTGACTTTTATTCATCCATCGGTCAGGCCGCCAACGCTCGCGCTCCGCGTGCCTGCCGGACGACCCGCTTGAGCGGGGCGGCGGTCGGAAGGGGCTGGCCGATCCAGGACAGGCGCGGCTCGCGGACCTCGACCCAGTTGCCACGGGCGGGGGCTTCGGTGCTCTGGTGGAAGCCACGGCAGGCGCCCTTGTCGTCGAGCAGGGCGAAGCAGCGGATCTTGGCGCGGGGGGCGAACAGGGACCAGAGCAACATCATCATGGCTTTCTCCTTGGGTACGCCGCTTTATCCCACCCCCGCGTGACAGGGGCGTTACAGGAACTGCGCGAGCTTACCGGCGGTCTCAATCCAGGCCACTGCCAGCGCTCTGTCAGTAGGCGTGCCGGCTGGTTATACTCCCGGCCTTCCGCGTCCAACCTGGAGAAACAAGCATGCTGAATCGCGCGTTGCTCGGCCTGCTGGCCGGCCTCAGCCTGACCCTGGTCGGCTGTGCCCTCAGCCCGCAACAACTCAGCCCGCAACCCAAGCTCACCGGCCCGCTGACCCCCGTCGGCCAAGGCCAGCCGGTAGTGGTTCGCGTCGCCGATGGCCGCTCTTCCCCGGTGCTCGGCACCCGTGGTGGCCTCTATGCGGACACCAGCAACATCACCGTCCAGGGCCAGGACATCCTGCCGCGCCTGCAGACCGAGGCCGAGGCCGCCGTGCGCCTGCTGGGCTTCACGCCTTCGCCCAATGCCTTCAATGCCCCGCAGCTGACCCTGACCCTGGCCGACCTGAAGTACCAGTCGCCCAAGGAAGGCGTCTACGTGACCAAGGCCGACATCAGCGCCACCTTCCGCGTCGACGTGCAGAACGCCAGCCGTCGCTACAGCGGCCGCTACAGCGCGTCGCTGGCCCAGCAGTTCGGCACCGCGCCGAACCAGGAAACCAACACCAAGCTGGTTTCCGGCGTGCTCAGCGATGCCCTGACCCGCGCCTTCAAGGACCCGACCATCGGGCAGATGCTGGCGCAGTGAGGCGCTACCCGCTGTGAAGGAGCCCGGCCCTCGCGCCGGGCTTTTTCTTGCCCGCGCGATTCGTCGGAAACGCAGCAGGGAGGCGGGGGGCTCGGGTAGACTCGCCGCCGAATCCGGATGGCCCGCTCCCCGCGCGGCCGCATTTCCACCTCGCAGGCCGTGCCTGCTCGGAGTTGAAGATGTCCCTGCAGGACCTCTGGTCTGCCTACCTCGCCCATCCCCACCAGGTGGTCAACGCCCTGGCGCTGTTCTTCGCCCTGGTCGGCGCCTGGCTGCTGGTCGCCACCCGCCTGCGCGAACAGCGTGTCGCCGGCCGCCTGGCCGCCGACAGCGAACTGGAGGGCGTGGCGCAGCCGGCGCTGATGCCGGACGAGTCCACCCTGCGGCTCAACCGCTTCTTCTATGCCTTCGGCTATTTCAGCCTGGCGGTGGCGTTGGGCGTTTCCTGGGCCAGCACCCAGCTTTGAGGCCATCGCGGGCAGCGCCCCGATGCACATGAAAACGGCGACCCTGGGGTCGCCGTTTTGCATTGCGCGGAACGATCAGAGCGGCAGGCCGGCCTTGATGCGGTACTGGTTGCGCACGGGCGTCGCGTACTGCAGCACCAGCCAGGGGCGCTGTTCCTCGGGGCAGGCATCGAGGCGCTTCTGCCATTGGGCGCGGGCGCGGACGATCTCCTCGGCACCGAACAGGCTTTCCAGTTTCGGCACCGCCAGCGCCGGGTCGCGCTCGCTCCACAGGGCGTAGGCGAGGTAGTGCACGGGGAACAGGCGGTAGCCACCGAGGATGCGGCGATCCATTTCCGCGGCCAGCAGCTTGGCGTCGCCGATTTCCTCGCGGATCTCGTCGTTGAAGGCGATGTGTACCCGGCCCTTGTAGCCGGTGATGCCCAGGGCGATGCTGGTGTCGTCCTCGCCCGGCGCCTTCTCGTAGCTGCCGGTGGTGGCGCGGATGTAGAGCTCGCGAGCCTTGGCCAGGTCGCAGGGGTCGTATTCGTAGCTGATCGATACCGGCACCACGTGCAGGTCGTGGATCACCGAAGCGAAGGGCTCATCCTTGCGGCTCATGTGGAACATCTTGAGGATCGCCGAATCGGTGCGGTCGTCGCCGTCCTTCGCGCGGCCCTCGGCCTGGGCGATCCAGATCGACTGGCCGTCCACGCGGATCGAATGGTTGATGTAGGCGGACAGCAGCTGGAAGGCCGCCAGCTTCTCACGCCGGCCCGCCAGGTTGCGGTGCACGATGAAGCTCTTGTTCAGGCGCATGAGGTCGCTGACGAAGGGCTTCTGCAGCAGGTTGTCACCGATGGCGATGCGCGGCGTGGGCACCCCGGCGTGGTACACGGCGTAGTTGACGAAAGCCGGGTCCATGACGATGTCGCGGTGGTTGGCGACGAACAGGTAGGGGCTGCCGGGCGTGAGCTTGTCCACGCCCGAGTAGGTCACGCCGTCGGTGGCGCGCTCGATGGTGCGGTCGACATAGGGTTCGATCTTGTCCTGCAGGGCGGTGACCGAGGCGATGCCACGGAACTCGCGGCGCAGGCGATGAGCTATAACAGGCTTGAGCAGCCAGCCGAGCGGGCCTGCCAGGCGGGGGAAACGAAAACGGGTGAGGGCGCCGAGAAAGGCCGGGTCGGCGGACAGGCGCGCGAGCACCTCGGCCACCTCGGCATCGTCATAGGGTCGGATGGCTTCGAATTCGCCCATCGTGTTCTCTTGTTGTGCTGCGGCTGGAGATAAGGGTGGAGCCCCGAATCACGGGGCCTGAAATAGACCGGCGATTATACAGCCAAGTCACACGGGAGTTTCGCATGCTGGAAACCCAGGCCTATGAATGCCCCTATTGCGGCGAACCGGTGGAAGCGGTCCTCGACCTTTCCGCGGGCGACCAGCAGTACATCGAGGATTGCCCGGTGTGCTGCCGGCCCATCGTCTTCGCGCTGGCCACCGATGGCGAGGACTGGAGCCTGGACGTGCGCCGGGAGGACGACTGATGCAGCGCATCTACGAGCCGGGTGATCTGATCGAGGCGCAACTGCTCCTGGGCATGCTCGCCAGCGAGGGCGTCGAGGCCCACCTGGCGGGCGGGCACCTGCTGGGCGGTATCGGCGAGCTGCCGCTGATGGGGCTGCTGGGCCTGCTGGTGGAGGACGAGGACGCCGACCGGGCACGGCTGCTGATCGCCGCGTACAATGCCGCGCAACCCGTGCCGGGCGACGAGCCCGACAGCTACCCCGGCACCCTGCTGTGCTGAACCTGCCCGAGCCCCTCGCCCCATGTCCGGACGCTTCGCCCTGTTTCGCTGGTCGCCCGCTTTCGCCGCGCTGCCCGGCTTTCCCGTCGAGCAGCAGCCGCACTGGAACCTGGCGCCCGGCGCACGGGTGCTGATGCTGCGCGAGCAGGCGGGCGAGCGCCGCCTGGACCTGGCTCGCTGGGGCCTGACCCCGGCCTGGCTCACCGATCTTTCGAAGACCCCCGCCCACGCCCGCGCCGAAACCCTGGTCGAGCAGCCGATGTTCCGCGATGCCTTCCGCCAGCGCCGCTGCCTGATCCCTGCCAACGGCTTCTATGAATGGCGTGGCGTGCGCAAGCGGCCTTACTGGGTCAGCGGCGAGACCTCGCTGGTGCATTTCGCCGCGCTCTGGGAGCCCTTTCCGGTGGGCGATGCCGAGTACCTCAGCCTGGCGATGATCACCCGCCCCGCCGCCGACCTGCGCCGGCCGCTGGTGCTGGACGAGGCCGGCCAGCAGGCCTGGCTGGCCGCCGACACGGCCCCCGACGACTTGCGCGCGATGCTCACCGCTGCCTCGCCACCCCTGCGTGAACGGGCGCTGGCCACCCTGGTCAACGACCCCAAGCTGGATGGGCCGGAGTGCCTGACGCCCGCGTGATCGGATCTTCCCGGGCTGAAGCCCGGGCTACAGGGCGTGCCTGGTAGGGGCGAATTCATTCGCCCGGCAGCCCGCAGGGCTGCTCATCGGAGTCATGCGGGACAGGTGAATGGAAGGGGGCAACTGCGTTGCCCTTGGCGACTGAAGTCGCCCCTACAGGCGTGGTGGCGGGGAAGAGCCGGTGGGAGCGAATTCATTCGCGAATGAACCCGCCCCATGCACGGCTTGAAGCGCTACACCCTGAACTGATTGATCAACCGGCGCTGCTGCTCGGCCAGCTTGGTCAGCTCGGCGCTGGCCTGGGAGGCCTCGTCGGCGCCGCCGGCCACTTCGTTGGCCACCTGGCCGATGTTGGTGACGTTGCGGTTGATGTCCTCGGCCACCGCGCTCTGTTCCTCGGCGGCGCTGGCGATCTGGGTGTTCATGTCGTTGATCACCGACACCGCCTGGGTGATGGATTCCAGCGCATGGGCCGCCTCGCTGGCGGACTGCACGCTGGTGTCGGTCTTGTCCTGGCTGTCCTGCATCACCTTGACCACGTCCCGCGTGCCCTGCTGCAGCTGCTGGATCATGGTCTGGATCTCTTCGGTGGCCTGCTGGGTCTTCTGCGCCAGGTTGCGCACCTCGTCTGCCACCACGGCGAAGCCGCGGCCCTGCTCGCCGGCGCGGGCGGCCTCGATCGCGGCATTGAGCGCCAGCAGGTTGGTCTGCTCGGCGATGCCCCTGATGGCGACCAGGATGGCGTTGATGTTCTCGCTGTCCTTGGCCAGGTTCTGCACCACGCCCACGGCGCGGCTGATCTCGCCGGCCAGGGCGGTGATGGCCTCGGTGGTGCTCTGCACGATGCGCTTGCCATGGTTGGCGGCCTGGTCGGCATGGCTGGCGGCCTCGGCGGCGAGGGTGGCGTTGCGCGCCACGTCCTGTGCAGTGGCGGTCATCTCGTGGACGGCCGTGGCCACCAGTTCGATCTCCGCCAGTTGCTTCTGCACGCCCTGGTTGGTGCGGATGGCGATGTCGGCGGTGTGTTCCGAGGAGTCGCTGACCTTCTGCACCGAGCTCACTACCTGGCTGATCATCGACTGCAGCTTGGCCAGGAAGGTGTTGAAGCCGCTGGCGATCGAGCCCAGTTCGTCTGCGCGATCGGAGTGCAGGCGGCGGGTGAGGTCGCCTTCGCCCTGGGCGATGTCGTCGAGCATGGCCACCATCTGCCGCAGCGGGCTGGCGATGCCGAAGCCGACGAACCAGATCACCACCAGGCCGAGGGCGGCGATCAGCAGGCCGACCAGGGTCATGCCGAAGATGTCCTCGTCACGCTGGGCGGACAGGTCCTGCTCCAGCTTGTGCAGGTCGGCCATCACGGTTTCCAGCGGCATGTTCAGGCTGAGGAACCAGGTGGCATCGGTGCCCGCCACCTTGAACGGCGACAACAGGAGGATGCGGCCGCTGTCACGGTCGATCCGGTATACCGGCTGGTCGCCCTGCAGGGATCTGAGATTTTCCGCCACCGCACTGCCCAGCACGCGGTCGGCCGGCTCGCCGTTCTTGCTGGCATCGGCCGTATAGGCCACCAGGCGCTTGTTGCTGGAGAGCAGGGCCATCTCGCCGACGCCACCGTAGAGCTTCTGGTTGGCGCTGGTGAGCAGTTGCTGGATGAAGTCGAGGGAGAGGTCGGCGCCGGCGATGCCGCGGAACTGGCCCTTGACCATGATCGGCGCGTTGAAGGAGGCCAGCATCACCATCTTGCCGCCCATGTCGTAGGGTGCCGGGTCGATCACGCAGGGGCGCTTGGTATCCCGCGGGCATAGGTAGTACTCGCCTTCACGCACGCCGGTGGGCAGCGGCTTGACGCTTTCCAGGGTCTCGCCCAGCACGTCCATCACCAGCTTGCCGCTGGCGTCGCGGTACCACCACGGGATGAAGCGCCCGGCAGCGTTGTGCCCGGTCTGCCCGAGGAAGTTGGCGTCCTCGCCGAAGGCGTTGGGTTCCCAGCCGATATAGGCGTCCAGCAGCTTGGGGTTGTTGGCGAGGATGTGGTGCAGCAGGTTGATCATTTCCGGGCGGCTGTTGTCCATCGCCACGGCACCGCTCTCGTCGGTCTCGCCGGCCAGGGCGTTGGTCTGCGCCAGGCTGCTGGCCACGGTCATCGGGTAGGCCAGCTCGCGCTGGATGTCCGCGACCTGGGAGGCGGCCAGGCTCAGCAGGCGCTCGCTGATGATCTGCTCCAGCAGTGCCTGGGTGCGTGTCTGTACCAGCTCCTGGGTCCGTGCACCGGCGAACAGCGCATAGAGCACGAGGGCCACAACCACGGCGAGCACGCTGGCACCGGCCAGCGTCGCGACCGAAAACTGGATCGATCTGAATTTCATGGGAACTCCCGGAGTCTCAGGTACAGCCTGTGTCCATGGCATATCGGCCGACAGTCGCCGAAGCATGAGCCTGCTTCACAAGAAAAGAACGCAAGTCGCTGGATGGCAAGGGATGCGGTTGCTCCGGGTCGTGGCGCAGGCATAGAGTACGGCGCAGTTTTCAAAGGAGAGTCACAGTGGCGAAGTCTCACATCATCGGCAGCCTTGCACTGCCCCTGCTGCTGGCGGGATGCCAGGCGGTCAACACCACCAGCGGCGGTGCGGTCGGCGTCGAGCGCAAGCAGTACATGTTCAGCATGCTGTCCGAGCAGCAGGTCAACCAGATGTACGCGCAGTCCTACCAGCAGACCCTTTCCGAGGCCTCGCAGCAGGGCGTGCTGGACAAGAACAGCGCGGACGCCAAGCGCGTCTCGGCCATCGCCAAGCGGCTGATCGCCCAGACCACGGTGTTCCGTCCCGATGCCGGCAGCTGGGCCTGGGAAGCCAACGTGATCGACAGCGAAGAGCTCAACGCCAACTGCGGCCCGGGCGGCAAGATCATCGTCTACAGCGGCCTGATCGATCAGCTCAAGCTCACCGACGACGAACTGGCGGCGGTGATGGGCCACGAGATCGCCCACGCCCTGCGCGAGCACGGCCGCGAGGCGATGTCCAAGGCCTATGGCGTGCAGATGGCGACCCAGCTCGGTTCCTTGCTCGGCGCCGGCGACCAGAGCCTGCAGGTGGCCAACCAGGGCGTCGAGTACCTGATGACCCTGCCCAACAGCCGCGCCAACGAGAACGAGGCGGACCTGATCGGCCTGGAACTGTCCGCCCGCGCCGGCTACAACCCCAACGCCGCCATCAGCCTGTGGCAGAAGATGAGCAAGGCCAGCGAAGGCGCACCGCCGGAGTTCATGAGCACCCACCCGTCCTCCAGCTCGCGTATCGCTTCCCTCCAGGCGGCCATTCCCAAGGTCATGCCGTTCTACCAGCAAGCCCGGGGCAAGTGACGCTGGCGGGCCCGCAAAGGCCGTCCTAGACTGCTCGCCGCCTGCATGATGCAGGCGGCGTGCTTTGGATCGAGGGTTTCCCGTGAAGATCGCAGTCCTTGGCGCCACCGGCCTGCTGGGCCACCACACGGCCCGCGCCATCCGCGCGGCGGGCCACGAGCTGGTGCTGATCCATCGCCCCGCGTCGCGCATCGAGCGCCTGGGTTATCTCCACCCCCAGCTTCGTTCGGCCGAGCCCCTCGACCATCCACAGCTCACCCGGGCCCTGGCCGATGTGGATGGCGTGGTCTTCTGCCGCCAGGATGCCCCCGCCCGGCCTCGACGCTGGCAGGACGTCGTGGCCGGCGCGCTCGAGGAAACCAACCACTTCTATGCCGCCTGCCTCGCGGCCCATGTGCCGCGCATCCTGCTCGTCGGTGCCTCGGTCGTGCTGCCGCGCAATCCCGATGGTGCGCCGGGCCACGAAGGGTTGTTCTACGACGAGATGCCGCGCTGGAAGAACCCCTACCTGCTGAGCCAGTGGGCCCTGGACCGACAGGCCCGCGAGCAGGCCCGCGCCGGGTTGCCGGTGGTGATCGGCATCCCCGGCATGGCGCTGGGCGAGTTCGACGCCGGCCCCGGCCCGGGGCGCATCGTCACCGCCATCGCCAGCGGCGCCATGAGCCGCTACGTGGTGGGGCGGCGCAATGTCGTCGATGCCGCCGAGGCGGGGCGCGGACTGTTGCTGGCCCTGGAGAAGGGAAGGGCCGGCGAGCGCTACCTGATCACCGGCCACGACATCGAGATGGCCGAGCTGACTGCGCACATCGCACGCCTGCTGGAAGTGCCGGCACCCACGCCCATGCCGTTGGCGGTCGCACGGGGCATGGCGGCCCTGCTGCGCCTGCGTCAGCGCATGAGTGGCGAGGTTGCGAAAATCGACCCGGCCAGCATCGCCGTCATGGCCGGCGGGCAGTTCCTCGATGGCTCCAAGGCCGAGGCGGAGCTGGGCTTCAGGGCCGAGGTGGCGCTGGACGATACCCTGCGCCGGACCATTCGCTGGTTCGGTGAGAACGGGTATCTCTGAGCGTGTCGGGCGGAGCGCCCCGGGCTACGGGGGAAGTCGGATCAGGGCAGTGCCTTCTCCGCGTAGGCGCGATTGCTCAGGCCGAGCTGGGCGCGGAAGCTTTCCATGTCGAACATGGTGCAGATCTCCTGCACCTCGCCCCGGCTGTTGAAGGTCCAGAACGCCATGGCGGAAATGCTGAGGATGCGGTCGCTGGGCGGGTAGCCGAGGGCCGGCTTGTGGATGCTGCCGATGAGGGTGCACCAGGTGAAGACGTGGCTGTCCTCGGCGATGCACTCTTCTACCACCACCTCCAGGTCCGGCATGGCGTCGCGGATCTTCAGCACCATCTCGCGGTAGCCTTCGCCGTCCAGGGGGCCGGGCATGAACGAGCTCTTGTAGAGGAAATCCTTGCTCTGCAGTTGCTCGGCCAGTGCCACGCGACCCTTGTTCCACGATAGGTCGATATGTTGGCGCGCCACGCGCTTGCGATCGTCGGTCGACGTCATCTGCTTTTCCTTCTCCCTGGCCGGGCCGGCAGTAGGGGGAGAAATCTACCAGTTGGCGCGGCGCTGCCATTGGCCGAAACGCCAGCGAACTGGCGTCAGGCCGGTGACGCGAGTCAGGCCGCGCCGAGGGTCAGCGCCTTGTACACGGCGTAGATGGCCAGGGCGCCGAAGGCGGCGGCCGCCAGGCGCCGGATCAGGGTCAGCGGCAACTTGTCGGCGGCGAAATTGCCGGCCAGCACCACCGGCACGTTGGCCAGCAGCATGCCCAGGGTGGTGCCCGCTACCACGAGGATGAAGTGCGGGTACTGGGCGGCCAGCATCACCGTGGCGACCTGCGTCTTGTCGCCCATCTCGGCGAGGAAGAAGGCGATCAGGGTGGTGAGGAAGGGGCCGTATTTCTTCAGGCCGGATTCTTCGTCGTCGTCCAGCTTGTCTGGAACCAGCGTCCACAGGGCCACGGCAACGAAGGAGGCGGCGAGGATCCAGCTCAGGGTGGCGGTGGAGAAGAAGCTCGCGACCCAGTTGCCCACGGCGCCGGCGGCGAAATGGTTGGCGAGGGTGGCGGCGACGATGCCCCAGATGATCGGCCAGGGCTTGCGGAAGCGCGCGGCCAGCAGCAGGGCGAGCAGCTGCGTCTTGTCGCCGATTTCCGCCAGGGCGACGATCAGTGTGGGGACGAACAGGGATTCCAGCATCAGGGTTCCTACGGGGGGCGGGTCGACTAATCACCATGACACACGCAATCTGCCCGCCCCGGGTCAGGTTGTATGTGTCATAGGTCTTGTCAAACCGCTGGCCTGTCTAGGCAGGCTTGGGTCGCACGCGCCATGGTCTGTGGACCAAGTATGTTGACGCGTGCCTGGCGAGCAGGGCGCTCGCGGGAGACTACTCCCCTAGGACGGGGCGCATTTTGCACAAGGCGGGCGTGCCCGGCAAGCCCGCCGTTGCGCTATTGGTCAGCTGTCCGTGGCGCGCACGTCCATCTCGGCGTAGCGCACGGTACGGCTGCCGTTCTTCAGGCGATAGCCGAACCAGATGGCGAGGAACAGCGGCAGGCTGATGTAGGTGGCGGTCAGCCCGGCCCAGTCGATGCGCTCGCCCACCAGGGCCTCGTAGTTCTGCCCGAGGGTGATCACCAGGCACAGGGCGAAGGCGAACAGCGGGCCGAAGGGGAACAGCTTGGCGCGGTAGGGCAGGTCTTCCAGGCGGCCGCCCTGCAAGAGGTAGCCCTTGCGGAAGCGGTAGTGGGAGATGGCGATGCCCAGCCAGGCGATGAAGCCGCACATGCCCGAGGTGTTGAGCAGCCAGGTGTAGAGGGTCGACTCGCCGAAAGCGGCGGTGAAGAAGCACAGCGCGCCGACCAGGGTGGTGGCGTAGAGCGCATTGCGCGGCACGCCGCTGGCGGAGACGCGGGCGAACAGGCGCGGTGCCTTGCCCTGCATGGCCAGGGTGTAGAGCATCCGCGTCGAGGCGTACATCCCGGAGTTGCCGGCCGAGAGGATGGCCGTGAGGATCACCGCGTTCATCACCCCGGCGGCCGCGGCGAAGCCGGCGCGCTCGAACAGCAGGGTGAAGGGCGAGACGCTGATGTCGCTGGCGTCGTTCTGCAGCAGGCTCGGGTCGGTGTAGGGGATCAGCATGCCGATCACGAAGATCGCCAGGATGTAGAACATCAGGATGCGCCAGAACACCTGGCGGATGGCGATGGGGATGTTCTTGCGCGGGTTCTCCGACTCGCCGGCGGCGATGCCGATCAGCTCGGTGCCCTGGAACGAGAAGCCGGCGATCATCGCCACCCCGACCATGGCCTGCAGGCCGCCGACGAAGGGCGCCTCGCCCTGGGTGAAGTTGCTGAAGCCGGGGGATTCCATACCACTCATCACGCCGAAGATGGTGGCCAGGCCGATGACGATGAAGATCACCACCGTGACCACCTTGATCAGCGCGAACCAGAACTCGCTTTCGCCGAACCCCTTCACCGAGATGACGTTGAGCAGGAACATCAGCGCCAGGAACAGCGCGCTCCAATAGATGCCCGGGGTGTCTGGGAACCAGAAGCTCATGATCAGCTGCGCGGCCACCAGCTCGGCGGCGATGGTCACCGCCCAGTTGTACCAGTAGTTCCAGCCCAGGGCGAAACCGAAGCCATCGTCGACGAACCGGCTGCCATAGGTACTGAACGAGCCGGAAACCGGCATGTGCGCGGCCATCTCGCCGAGGCTGGTCATGAGGAAGTACACCATCACTCCGATCAACGCGTAGGCGAGCAGGGCACCGCCCGGGCCGGCGTTGGCCACGGTGGCGCCCGAGGCGACGAACAGGCCGGTGCCGATGGAGCCGCCGATGGCGATCATGTTCAGGTGGCGGGGCTTCAGCGAACGGTGCAGGCCGCTGCTGGCGGTGGGGGCGGCAGTGTCGAGGTCAGTCAAGAAAAACTCCAGATGCCCGGTTCTTCGCCAGGCGTGTTGCGGCTATCGGGTGCAGCGCGAGTATGGAAGGTGCGCGGGTATCCGCCTTTCAGCGGCGGGCGCTGTAGATGCGGAAACCACCCCCTTCGGCCAGGATGCGGCAGCCGCCGAACGCCTGTTCGATCAGGGGTTGGTACTTGAGGAAGCTGTTGGCCACCAGGCGCAGTTCGCCGCCGATCAGCAGGTGGCGGCCGGCTTCGCGCAGCAGCGTCTCACTCGCCTGGTAGTCGGTGTGCACGCCCTGGTGGAAGGGCGGGTTGCTGACGATGGCCGAGAGCAGCTTGGGCGCCGCGTGGATGCCGTCGCCGGCGATCACTTCGGCTTCCAGGCCATTGGCGGCCAGGGTCAGGCGGCTGGCGGCAACGGCGAACGCGTCGACATCCAGCAGCACCAGCTGGCTCTGTGGATAACGTCGCTTGAGCGCGGCGCCGAGCACCCCGGCACCACAGCCGAAATCCAGCACCTTGCCGGTAGGCAGCTTGGCCAGGTTGTCCAGCAGCAGTGCGCTGCCGCGATCCAGGCGGCCGTGGCTGAACACGCCGGGCAGGCTCACCACCTGCAACGGGCCGTCGGCCAGCTCGAGGCTGTAGCGCTGGGCCAGGGCCTCCAGGTCCGGGGTCGCCGGTGCCTGCTCCACCTGCACCTGCCACAGCTGGCAGTGGCGGGCGCTGTCGAGCTTGCGCGGCTTGCCGAAGGATTCCAGCTGGCGGGCGGCGCGCTCGATGCCGGCGCGCTTCTCGCCCACCAGGTACAGCGGCTTGCCGGGCAGGCGCGCGGCCAGGGTTCTGAGTAGGTAGTCGGTCAGCTCGCGGGATTTGGGCAGGAACAGCACGGCTGCTTCGAAGGGGGCGCTGGGGGCGTTGACGGTGAATTCGCAACGCCCGGGAAAGCGGGCCTCAAGGGCTGTCTGCTCACCGGCGTGCCAGGTCCAGCCGTTGGCCTGGGGCAGTTCGCCCAGCAGGTCGTCGGCAGGAAGGCCCGCCAGGAGCAGCGGGCCAAGGAACAGGTCGGCCTGTCGAAGCAGTACTTCGCTGCGCGGGTCCATGGGGTAGATCCTGATAAAAGCCACGAATTTTATCAGAATCTTGTGGGTCTTAGCTGACCGTGCGGCGAGGCGTTCCCTTCAGCCAGGCCTCGAGGTTCTCCGCCATCTGTACGACGATGCGCTGGCGCGCCTCACGGCTGCCCCAGGCGTTGTGCGGGGTGACGATCAGGCGCGGGATGTCCACGGCCAGCAGTGGGTTGCCGTCCTTCGGTGGCTCCTGGGTCAGCACGTCGGTGGCGGCACCGCCCAGGTGGCCGCTGCGCAGGGCGTCGGCCAGGGCGTGTTCGTTGACCAGGCCGCCACGTGCGGTGTTGACCAGGAACGCACCGGGCTTCATCAACGCCAGTTGCTCGGCGTCGATCAGGTTGCGGGTGTGCTCGTTGAGCGGGCAGTGCAGGGTCAGGGCGTCCACCTGGGGCAGCAGGTCCGCCAGGGGCAGGCGGTCGGCGCGAGGCGGACGGCCGGGCAGGGCGCCGAGCAGCACACGCATGCCGAAGGCTTCGGCCAGGCGCGCCACGGCGCTGCCCAGTTCGCCGTGGCCGAGCAGGCCGAGGGTCTTGCCCTCCAGTTCGACGATGGGGAAGTCCAGCAGGCAGAACTGGGTCGCCTTCTGCCAGTGGTCATGGCGCACGGCTTCGCGGTAGTCGACGAAGCGGGTGGCCAGGTTGAGCAGCAGCATCAGGGTGTGCTGGGCCACGGACGGGGTGCCGTAGCCCTGGCAGTTGCACACGGTGATGCCACGGGCGCGGGCGGCGGCGAGGTCGATGTTGTTGGTGCCGGTGGCGCTGACCAGGATCAGCTTCAGATCCGGCAGCTCGGCGATGGCGGCGGCATCGATGGTCACCTTGTTGCTGATGGCGACCTGGGCGCCGCGCAGGCGCTCGACGACATCGCGGTGGCCGGTCTGGTCGTGCAGCTCCAGTTCGGCGAACTGCTGGCGCAACGGCGTGAGGTCGAGATCGCCGAGATCGAGGGAGGCGTGGTCGAGGAAGACCGCGCGGAGGCTGTTGGTCATCAGCTGTACCTTTTTCCGAGGCAGATGTAGGCGTAAGGTTGCCAGCCTATCAGCTCAACCCATTCTCAGGAGGTCGCATGTACTGGGCGGAATTCCTCACCGTTGCCTTGATCCACCTGCTGGCCGTGGCCAGCCCCGGCCCGGATTTCGCCATCGTGGTGCGCGAGAGCGTCGCCCATGGCCGCCGCGCCGGCACCTGGACGGCGATCGGCGTGGGCACCGGCATTTTCGTCCATGTGGCCTATTCGCTGCTGGGGATCGGGCTGATCGTTTCCCAGTCCATCGTGGCGTTCAATGCCCTGAAATGGCTGGCAGCGGCCTACCTGCTGTACATCGGCATCAAGGCGCTGCGGGCCAAGCCGGCCGACCCGATCGCCACCGAGGCCGAGCTGACCGCCCCCGAGCGCAGCCCGCGCGGGGCCTTCGTCACCGGTTTCATCACCAACGGGCTGAACCCCAAGGCGACGCTGTTTTTCCTCTCGTTGTTCACCGTGGTCATCAACCCCCACACCCCGCTGGCCATCCAGGCCGGTTACGGCCTCTACCTGGCCTGTGCCACCGCCGTGTGGTTTTGCCTGGTGGCGATGCTGTTCAGCCAGGAACGTGTGCGTAGCGGTTTCGCCCGGCTGGGCCACTGGTTCGACCGCCTGATGGGCGCGGTGCTGGTGGGGCTCGGCGTCAAGCTGGCATTCACCTCGATGAAGTAACGGGCTGCACCGCAACGCAGGGTGCTCCCCGTAGGAGCGAGCTTTGCTCGCGAAGCCCTTCACCGTTCTACGTCCAACCCCGTAGCCCGGACTTCAATCCGGACTCTTCTCACTCCTTCTCCAGCGTGGCCAGCAACCCCAGGCTGGCCACGTATTCCCTCGGGTTTTCCCCCAGCAGGCGGCGGAACATGGCGCTGAAGGCGCGGCCGCTGCCGTAGCCCAGGTCGTGGGCGACCTGTTGCACGCCATGCCCGGCGAGCAGGCGTGGCAGGGCTTCGGTGAGGCGCAGTTGCTGGCGCCAGTCGTTGAAGCTCATGCCCAGCTCCTGGGCGAACAGCCGGCTCAGGGTGCGGGTGCTGGCGCCCACCTCCAGGCTCCAGTCGTCGAGGGTGCGGGTGCTCTCCGGGGCTTCCAGCAGGGCCAGGCAGATGGCTTGCAGGCGACGATCCTGAGGCATCGGCAGGTGCAGGGGCATGCGCTCCAGGGCGGCGATCTCGTGGAGGATCAGGCGCTGCACCAGGCTGCGGTGTTCGTCATCGGTATCGCCGGCCTCCAGCGCCACCAGGCGCAGGATCAGCTCGCGCAGCAGCGGCGGTACCGCCAGCACGCAGCAGGCATCGAGGCTCGGCGGTGCGGCTTCGGCGGCGATGAACAGGGTGCGCATCTGCACATGCCCGGACATGAAGATCTGGTGCTCGATACCCGGTGGGATCCACACCGCACGGGTCGGCGGGATGACCCAGGCGCCGGCCTCGGTGACCAGGCGCATCAGCCCCTGCGCCGCGTAGAGGAATTGCGCCTGGCTGTGCAGGTGCAGGTCGACATGGGCGCCGTCGGGGTAGTCGAGGGCGACGGCGCCGATCCGGCCCTGGGGGAGATGGTCGATGAACATGGCCGATCCGATGATCTTTTTGGCAGAACGTTGCTGGGCGGCCAACCTAGCATGGCGGTCCACAACAACCAAACAGCAGCGAAACTGCCATGAACCGACCGCGTACCGTCATCCGCTTCATCAACGCCGCCCACATCATCGACCACATGTTCATGCTCATCTTCCCCGCCGCCGTGCTGGGCATGACCGCCACCTTCGAGCTGTCCTACGCCGAACTGATCGGCCTGTCCCTCGGCGGCTTCATCGCCTTCGGGGCCTGCTCGCTACCGGCTGGCTGGCTGGGGGATAAATGGAGCCGCCGGCACATGATGCTGGCGTTCTTCCTCGGCATCGGCGGCGCGGCGATCTTCACCGGGCTGAGCCGCAGCACGCCGATGCTGGTGCTGGGGCTGACGCTGATGGGCGTGTTCGCCGCCATCTACCACCCGGTGGGCACGGCGATGCTGGTGGCCCATGCGCAGAACCGTGGTCGCGAGATCGGCATCAACGGCATGTGGGGCAACCTGGGCGTGGCGTTCTCGGCGCTGGTCACGGGCTTTCTCACCGCTCATTTCGGCTGGCGCGCAGCGTTCATCCTGCCGGGCGCTTTGTCGGTGGCCATTGGCGTGTGGTTCGCCCTCTGCGTGCGGGACGAGGCGTCTCCCGTCGCAGCGGCCGGCACCCATCGGGCTGGCGGGGCGGGGCAGGTGTCGATGCGCCTGGTGTTCGGTGTGCTGGCGCTGGTGACGGCCACCGGCGGGGTGATCTTCAATGCCTCGACCATGACCTACCCGAAGCTGTTCCAGGAGCGCCTGGTGGACCTGTTCGCCTCGCCGGAAAGCCTCGGCATCATCGTCAGCATCGCCTATGCCTTCGGTGCTGTGGCGCAGTTGCTGATGGGCCGCGTGCTGGATCGCTACAGCCTGAAGCTGCCGTTCGTGGTGATGACCCTCTGCCAGGGGCCATTGCTGGTGGCCATGGCCTATGCCGATGGCTGGGCGGTGATCGCCCTGGGCGCCGCCTTCATGTTCGCGGTGTTCGGCCAGGTGACGGTGAACGATGCGATGGTGGCCAACTTCGTCGCGCCGCAGTGGCAGGCGCGGGTCTTCGCGCTGCGCTACTTCCTGTCCTTCGGCGCCAGTGCGGCGGCCATCCCGATGATCGCCTTCATCGAACCGCGCCATGGGCTGGTGGGGCTGTACCTGGTGCTGGCGGTGTTCGGTGCGCTGACCTTCGCGGCGGCGCTGGCCTTCCCGAGGACGCCGGCCCACGCGCCCAAGGCGGTGCCCGCCTGAGGCGCGCCCGGGTGGAATGAAAAGGGGCTCCCGGACGTTGGTCCGGGAGCCCCTTTTCATTGGCCGCGCGGGCGGGTTACAGCAGTTCCACCGCCACGGCAGTGGCTTCGCCGCCGCCGATGCACAGCGAGGCGACGCCGCGCTTGCCGCCCTTGTTACGCAGGGCGTTGATCAGGGTGAGGATGATGCGCGAGCCGGTGGAGCCCACCGGGTGGCCCTGGGCGCAGGCGCCGCCGTAGACGTTGACTTTGGCGTGGTCGAGGCCGTGTTCGCGCATGGCGAGCATGGTGACCATGGCGAAGGCTTCGTTGATCTCGAACAGGTCCACGTCGTCCTTGCTCCAGCCGGTCTTCCTGAACAGGTTGGTCATGGCGCCGATGGGGGCGAGGGTGAATTCACTCGGGTCCTGGCTCTGGGTGGCGTGGCCGACGATCTTCGCCAGCGGCTTGAGGCCGCGGCGCTGGGCTTGTTCAGCGGTCATCAGCACCAGGGCGCTGGCGCCGTCGGAGATGGAGCTGGCGTTGGCGGCGGTGATGGTGCCGTCCTTGCGGAAGGCCGGGCGCAGGGTCGGGATCTTGTCGAGGTTGGCGGTCAGCGGCTGCTCGTCGTCCTTCACCAGGGTCTCGCCCTTGCGGGTGGTGACGGTGACCGGGACGATCTCGGCGGCGAGGGCACCTTCGGCGATGGCGGCCTGGGCGCGCTTGAGGGACTCGATGGCGTAGGCGTCCATCTCCTCGCGGGTGATGTTGTACGTGTCGGCGGTCTCCTGGGCGAAGGAGCCCATCAGGCGACCGGTGCGGGCGTCTTCCAGGCCGTCGAGGAACATGTGGTCCTTGATCTCGCCGTGGCCCATGCGCAGGCCGGTGCGGGCCTTCTCCAGCACGTAGGGGGCGTTGGACATGCTCTCCATGCCGCCGGCGACCATGACGCTGTTGGTGCCGGCCTTGAGCAGGTCGTGGGCCAGCATCACGGCCTTCATGCCGGAGCCGCAGAGCTTGTTGATGGTGGTGCATCCGGTGGCGGCGGGCAGGCCGGCGTTCAGCGAGGCCTGGCGGGCCGGGCCCTGCTTGAGGCCGGCGGGCAGCACGCAACCCATGATCACTTCCTGCACGTCGGCGGCGTCGATACCGGCGCGGGCCATGGCTTCACGGATCGCCAGGGCGCCCAGGTCGACGGCGGATACGCCGGCGAGGCTGCCCTGGAAGCCGCCCATCGGAGTGCGGGCGCCGCTGACGATTACGATCTCAGACATCTTGTTCCTACCTCTTCGGGTGATGGGCCGAGACTGGCCGATGGGTCTGATTCTATCTCGTGACCGAAAGTGGCCAAAGGGTCACGTACAAATCATTCTTTTGACTGATTTATGCCTGGACGCAGCGCCCTAGAGTGCGGGGAAATCAATAACTACATCCTCGCGCGCAGGTGCATTTCCATGGTGCAGACCCGAGTCATCAAACCGGCCGACAACGCCTACCAATACCCCTTGCTGATCAAAGGCCTGCTGCTTTCCGGCAGCCGCTACGAGAAGACCCGGGAAATCGTCTACCGCGACCTGGTCCGCTACAGCTACGCGACCTTCAACGAGCGCGTCGCGCGGCTCGCCAACCTGCTCACCGAGGCGGGTGTGAAGGCGGGTGACACGGTGGCGGTGATGGACTGGGACAGCCACCGCTACCTGGAGTGCATGTTCGCCATCCCGATGATCGGCGCGGTGCTGCACACCATCAACATCCGCCTCTCGCCGGACCAGATCCTCTACACCATGAACCACGCCGAGGACCGCTTCGTGCTGGTCAACAGCGAGTTCGTGCCGATCTACAAGGCCATTGAGGGCCAGCTGACCACGGTCGAGAAGACCCTCCTGCTGACCGACGCGGCCGACAAGAGCGCCGACCTGCCGAACCTGGTGGGCGAGTACGAGACGCTGATGGCCGGGGCCTCCACCCGTTACGACTTCCCCGATTTCGACGAGAACTCCCTGGCCACCACCTTCTACACCACCGGCACCACCGGCAACCCGAAGGGCGTGTATTTCACCCACCGCCAACTGGTGCTGCACACCATGGCCATGGCCAGCATGATGGGCTCGGTGCACAGCCCGCGTCTGATGGCCAACGATGACGTCTACATGCCCATCACCCCGATGTTCCACGTGCACGCCTGGGGCGTGCCCTACGTGGCGACCATGCTGGGGGTGAAGCAGGTCTACCCCGGCCGCTACGACCCCGAGCTGCTGGTGGAGTTGTGGCGTCGCGAGAAGGTCACCTTCTCCCACTGCGTGCCGACCATCCTGCAGATGGTGATGAACGCCAAGGCCGCGCAGGGCGTGGACTTCGGTGGCTGGAAACTGATCATCGGCGGCAGTTCGCTGAACCGCTCGCTGTACGACGCGGCCAAGGCACGCGGCATCCACCTGACGGCCGCCTACGGCATGTCCGAGACCTGCCCGATGATCTCCTGCGCGCACATGAACGACGAGTTGCTGGCCGGCAGCGAGGATGAGCGCACCACCTACCGCATCAAGGCCGGCGTACCGGTACCGCTGGTGGACGCCGCGATCATCGACGCCGAGGGCGCCTTCCTGCCCGCCGACGGCGAATCCCAGGGCGAGCTGGTGCTGCGTGCGCCCTGGCTGACCCAGGGCTATTTCCGCGAGCCGGAGAAGAGCCTGGAACTATGGGAAGGCGGCTGGCTGCACACCGGCGATGTCGCCACCATCGACGGCATGGGGTTCATCGACATCCGCGATCGCATCAAGGACGTGATCAAGACCGGCGGCGAGTGGATCTCCTCCCTGGAGCTGGAGGACCTGGTCAGCCGGCACCCGGCGGTGCGCGAAGTGGCGGTGGTCGGCGTGCCCGATCCGCAGTGGGGCGAACGCCCCTTCGCCCTGTTGGTGCTGCGTGAAGGCCAGACCCTGGACGCCAAGGCACTCAAGGAGCACCTCAAGCCTTTCGTAGAGCAAGGTCACATCAATAAGTGGGCCATTCCCAGCCAGATCGCCGTTGTTACTGAAATTCCCAAGACCAGCGTCGGCAAACTGGACAAGAAACGCATCCGCGTCGATATCGCTCAGTGGCAGGCCACGGGCAGTACCTTCCTCTCCGCTCTTTGAGCCGCTGTAGGCCGGGTCCTACAAGGCCCGGCCTGTCTACCAAGCAAACGCTTGGCTTGTTTATTGCTGGCTCCGCGCCAGCTCACCCCGGCTTTACCAATCGCCAGATCGGGCTAGTCTGCAAACCTGCGGGCCAGAGTGCTCGCCGGACTGCAAATCACACTTTAGAGGGATCAAGCACTACTACCTCCTGGCTATAGTCCGCACCAATCCATAACAAAAAAACACACATGGAGTAGCGTCGATGACAACAAGAAAACCGTTCTGGCGCCTGGCCCGACTGCCAATGGCCGTCAGCCTCGCATCCACTCTCGCCGCCCCGGCATTCGGCGTAACGTTCAATATCGGCGAGATCGAGGGGCAGTTCGATTCCTCGTTGTCCGTCGGTGCAAGTTGGTCCATGCGCGGCGCGGATGCGGATCTGATAGGCAAGAACAATGGTGGTCAGGGGTTGTCGCAGACCTCCGATGATTCCCACCTGAACTTCAAGAAAGGCGAGACCTTCTCGAAGATCTTCAAGGGCATCCACGACCTCGAGCTGAAATACGGCGACACCGGTGTCTTCGTCCGTGGCAAGTACTGGTATGACTTCGAGCTGAAGGACGAGAGCCGCCTGTTCAAGGACATCGACGATCACAACCGCAAGGAGGCCGCCCAGTCGTCCGGCGCTCAGATCCTCGACGCCTTCATCTACCACAACTACGACATCGCAGATAAACCGGGCTCTGTGCGCCTGGGCAAGCAGGTCGTAAGTTGGGGTGAGAGCACCTTCATCCAGGGCGGGATCAACTCGATCAACCCGATCGACGTCTCCGCCTTCCGCCGTCCCGGCGCCGAAGTGAAGGAAGGCCTGATCCCGGTCAACATGTTCTACGTCTCGCAGAGCCTGACCGACAACCTTTCCGCAGAAGCCTTCTATCAATTGGAGTGGGATCAGACCGTCACCGATAACTGCGGCACCTTCTTCGCCCAGCCGGATATCGTTGCCGACGGCTGCAACGGTAACCTTGCGGTTCTGACCCCGCCCAGCGCCTTACAACTTGCCACCATCAATGGCGGTATCGCGGGCCTGCCGGCATTCTTGGGCGTTTCGCCCGTCACCGCCACCAGCGAAGGCGTGATCGTTCCTCGCAGCGGGGACCGCGATGCTCGTGATGGCGGCCAGTGGGGGACCGCGCTGCGTTACTTCTCTGAAGAACTGGACACCGAGTTCGGTGCCTATTTCATGAACTACCACAGCCGTGCGCCGATCTTCAGCGCTACAGCCGCCGGCAGTGGTGTCTATACCGCCGCTCCAGGTTTTGGCGCTGCCGCTCCCCTGGTCGTGGCCGCCAACTCCAAGTATTTCATCGAATACCCCGAAGACATTCGCCTCTATGGCTTGAGCTTCTCCACCACACTGCCCACCGGCACGGCCTGGTCGGGCGAGGTCAGCTATCGTCCGAATGCCCCAGTGCAGATCAACTCCACCGACGTTCTGTACGGCGGCGTCAAGCTGCTGGGTGGTGCCTACGCGAACGCTTCGCTGCTCAACGGCCGCCCTGGCCAGGATTTGCATGGTTATAACCGCAAGGAAATCACCCAATTCCAGACGACCTTCACTCATTTCTTCGATCAGGTGATGGGTGCTGAGCGTCTGACTTTGGTCGGTGAAGTGGGCTTCACCCACGTAGGTGGGCTGGAAAGCACCAGCAAGGTTCGCTACGGCCGTGACCCGATCTATGGTCCTGGTCCGCTGCCGCCGACCGCTGCACTGGGTGGGAACACTTGCGCAGCGCTTAACGGTGCCGGGGAGAACCAGCGCAAGTACTGCGAAGACGACGGCTTCGTGACCAGCAACTCCTGGGGTTATCGTGCTCGCGCAATCTGGGACTACAACGACGCCTTCGCCGGTGTGAACCTCAAGCCGAACATCGCCTGGTCGCACGACGTCAATGGCTACGGCCCCAACGGCACCTTCACCGAGGGCGCCAAGGCCATCAGCCTGGGTCTGGACGCCGAGTACCAGAACACCTACACCGCCAGCCTGTCCTATACCGACTTCTTCGGTGGCGACTACAACACCCTGATCGATCGCGACTTCCTCGCGCTCAGCTTTGGCGTGAACTTCTAAGCGGCCCGGAATTAAGGAATCACCTATGAAAACAACAAAGAACCTGCTGCAAACCGGTGCGCTGGCGCTGTCCCTGCTGGCCACCGCCGTCATGGCGGCGGCCCCGGCCGACCAGGTGGCCAAGATCGGCACCACCCTGACCCCCCTGGGTGCCGAGAAGGCCGGCAATGCCGATGGCACCATCCCCGAGTGGACCGGCGGCCTGCCGCAGAACGCCGGCCCGGTGGACGACAAGGGCTTCGTTTCCGATCCCTTCGCCAGCGAGAAGCCGCTGTTCACCATCACCGCGCAGAACGTCGAGCAGTACAAGGACAAGCTGACCCCCGGCCAGTACGCGATGTTCAAGCGCTACCCGGAAACCTACAAGATGCCGGTGTTCACCACCCACCGTACGGCCACCGTACCGGCGGACGTGATCGCGGCGGCCAAGGAGAACGCGGCCAACACCAAGCTGGTGGAGGGTGGTAACGGCCTCGAGAACTTCAAGACCGCCAACCCCTTCCCGATCCCGCAGAACGGCCTGGAAGCGATCTGGAACCACATCACCCGCTACCGCGGCGGCAGCGTGCGTCGCCTGGTGACCCAGGCGACCCCGCAGCCGAACGGCTCCTACAGCCTGGTGTACTTCCAGGACGAGTTCACCTTCCGCGACAAGCTGAAGGACTACGACCCGAGCAAGCCGAGCAACGTGCTGTTCTACTTCAAGCAGCGCGTGACCGCTCCGTCGCGCCTGGCCGGTAACGTGCTGCTGGTGCACGAGACCCTCAACCAGGTGAAGGAGCCGCGCCTGGCGTGGCTGTACAACGCCGGCCAGCGTCGCGTCCGCCGCGCCCCGCAGGTGTCCTACGACGGCCCGGGTACCGCCGCCGACGGCCTGCGTACCTCCGACAACTTCGACATGTACAACGGTGCGCCGGACCGCTACGACTGGAAGCTGGAAGGCAAGAAGGAGATCTACATCCCCTACAACAGCTACCGCCTGGACTCGCCGAAGCTGAAGTACGCCGACATCATCAAGGCCGGTCACATCAACCAGGACCTGACCCGCTACGAGCTGCACCGCGTGTGGCACGTTGTCGCGACCCTGAAGGCCGGCGAGCGCCACATCTACGCCAAGCGTGACTTCTACATCGACGAAGACACCTGGCAAGCTGCCGCCATCGACCACTACGACGGCCGTGGCACCCTGTGGCGCGTAGCCGAGGCCCACTCGGAGTTCTACTACGACAAGCAGGTGCCTTGGTACGCCGTGGAAACCCTGTACGACCTGCTGTCCGGTCGCTACCTGGCCCTGGGCATGAAGAACGAGGAGAAACAGTCCTACGACTTCAACTACAGCGCTTCGGAAAGCGATTACACCCCGGCGGCCCTGCGTCAGGCTGGCGTGCGTTGATCCTGTAATACCGCGTAAACAAGCCGGCCTTCGGGCCGGCTTTTTCTTGTCTGTACTTTCCCAAGGGACTACAAATGGGCGGACCGAAAGGCTAGGCTGCCTCAGCGCTCACGCCCCCGCGGCATAACCATTCCTAGAAGCCGGGTTGATGACCGATCTATCCAGTTCGCGTTCCTTCGCGCCCGCTGCCGTCCCGGTAGCCGGCGAACGCTTTTTCCGTCCCCCGCTGCCGGCCGGGCACCTTTCGCGCCCGCGCCTGTGCGATCGCCTGGCCGCCGGCCTGGGGGGGCGCCTGCTGCTGGTGAGCGCGCCCGCGGGGTTCGGCAAGAGCTCGCTCGCCATCGAGTTCTGCGAGGGCCTGCCGGATGGCTGGCAGGCGCTCTGGCTGGGGTTGGGGCGACGCGACATCGACCCCGGGCGCTTCCTCGAGCGGCTGCTCGACGGCTTGCGCCAGTTCTTCCCGGGCATGGGCGAGGAGGCCATGGGCCTGCTGAAGATGCGCCAGCGCCACCAGCCCTTCGCCTTCGAGGAATGGCTCGACGGCCTGCTCGACGAGCTCGGCCAGCGCCTGGATCGCCGGCAACCGCTGCTGCTGGTGCTCGACGACTACCACCTGGCCCAGGGCGCGGTGCTCGACCGTTGCCTGCAATTCTTCCTCAACCACCTGCCCGAGGGCCTGGTGCTGCTGGTCACCAGCCGCCAGCGTCCCGACTGGCACCTGGCGCGCCTGCGCCTGTCGCGGCAACTGGTGGAACTCAACGAACACGACCTGCGCCTGACTGACGCCGAGAGCACCGCGTTGCTCCAGGCCCAGGGCGCCCGCCTGGATGGTGCGCACCTGGAGAACCTGTTGCAGCGCAGCGAGGGCTGGGCCGCCGGCCTGCGCCTGTGGCTGCTGGCGAGCCAGGACGAGGGCGACACCCATGCCCTGGCGCGCGGCCCCCACGGTGACGAGGGGCTGATCCGCGAATACCTGCTGGAAGAGGTGATCGACCGGCAGAGTGCCGAGGTGCAGGCCTTCCTCTATGAGACCGCCTGCCTCGACCGCTTCTGCGCCGAGCTGTGCGACGCGGTGCGCGACGGGCACGGCAGCGCCGGCATCCTCCAGCACCTGCAGGCCCACCAGGTGTTCCTGGTGCCGCTGGACGAGCACGGCCACTGGTTCCGCTACCACCACCTGTTTTCAGACCTGCTGCGGGCCCGCCCGGCCCACGCCGCGACCATTCCCCTGGCCAGCCTGCACCTGCGTGCCTGCCGCTGGTTCAGCGCGCAGGGCCTGCTGGACGAAGCCATCGAGCAGGCCCTGCGCGCCGGCCAGCCGGACGTTGCCGCCAGCCTGGTGCAGAACCTCTCCGAGGAGCAGCTGCTGGCCGAGCAGAACATCGCCATGCTGCTGCGCTGGAAGATGGACCTGCCCGACAGCCTGCTGGTCAGCACGCCGCGCCTGATCATGCTCTACAGCATGGCCCTGGCCCTGGCCTGCCAGCTGGACGCCGCCGAGGAGCTGGGTGCCCAGCTCGCGCGCTTCCTGCCGGCGCCCAACGCCCAGACGCAGCAGGGCCTGATCGCCCAGTGGCTGGCCCTGAGCGGCGTCATCGCCCGGGGCCGTGGCGACATCGTCCTCGCCGAGCGGCATTGCGCCGAGGCGCTCACCGCCCTGTCCCAGGAGCGCTACGGCCAGCGCCTGCTGTGCCTGTCCACCCTCGCCAACATCGCCGTCGCCCGGGGTGACCTGTGGCGCGCCCGTGGCCTCAATCGCGAGGCGCTGGAGCTGGCGCAGCGCATCGGCAACCCGCTGTTCGAGGCCCTGGCCCACTACGACCGTGCTCGGGTGCTGCAGGCCCGTGGCGAGATTCTTCGCGCGCTGGAGGAAGTGCACCAGGGCCAGGAGCGCCTGCGTGGCCTACCGTCCCAGCGCTTCTACGCCGCCCGTGCGCGGCTGATGATCTACGAGGGCTACCTGCTCTGCGTACGCCTGCAACCCCAGGCCGCGCGCAGCCGCCTGCTGGCCGGGATCGCCGAGGCGCGTGCCTGCCGCGACATCAGCCTGCTGATCGGCTACAGCGTGCTGGCCAGCCTGGAGGGCCGTGAAGGGCGCCTGTCGGCAGCCTTCGCCCTGCTCGCCGAGGCGGAGCGGCTTATGCACATCTGGGACGTGCCACCGGTGTACTACCTGGCGATGGTCACCCTGGTGAAGTGCGAGCTCTGGCTGGTGCAGGGGCAGGTGGAGCTCGCCTCGGCCTGGCTTTCGCGCCTGGCGGAAACCTACAGCGGCGAGCAGGCCGCCGCGGCCCCCGAATTCCATCCGCAGCTGCCGCTGCACATCCAATTGCAGCAGGCCGCCCTGGCCCGGATCGAAGGGCGCAGCGGCGAGGCCGAACGGCGTCTGCGTGCGTTGGTGCAGCGGGCCAAGGAAAGTGGCGGCGCGCTCATGGCACAGGTGGCGCAATTGCACCTGGCGCAATTGCTGCGTGTCGGAGGGCGCGACAAGGACGCCCTCGCATTGCTGGGCAGTGCCCTGGAGTCGCTGCCCGGTGGCGCCTTGCTGCCCTTCCATGAGCTGTTGTCGCACCAGGGGCCCTGGCTGCGCGAGCAACTGCTGGTGCGCTCGGCCCCTGAGGCCGCGGCATTGCTGGCGTTGTTGCCGGAAGCGCAGGCGCCGGCTGCCAGCGAGGCGCCACTGGCCGGCGGTGATGCGTTGAGCACCCGTGAGCTGGCGGTGCTGCAACTGATCGCCCAGGGCTGTTCCAACCAGGAGATCAGCGAGCGGCTGTTCATCTCCCTGCACACGGTCAAGACCCACGCACGCCACATCAACGGCAAGCTCGGGGTGGAGCGGCGCACCCAGGCGGTGGCACGGGCCAAGGCCCTCGGCCTGTTGCGCTGAACCGCTACTGCAGCGGCGCCGGCGCGGAGAGATCCAGGGCCGGCTTCGGCTTGCCGGCCGGCACGGGTTTGGCCAACTGCTGCTCGACGTCCTGCTGGATGGCAGCCAGAACCGGCAGCAGGTCGGCCATGCTGCTGCGCACCTCCGCATAGGGGTGCTTTTCCGCCAGCTCACCCACGCGCGCCATCAGTTGCGCGCGCACATCGCTGCGCAGGTGGATGAACAGCTCCGGCATCTGCTTGCCCAGCTCGGCGGCATAGAGCACCAGGTCCTCGCGGTTGAACTGCCTGGTCAGCCCCAGGTAGTCCAGCGCGCTGGACGTCAGCATCGCCGCCGCCTCCTTGGTTTCCTGCAGGCCCTGCAGGCGCACCGGCTTGCTCTGCTCGCTCTCCGACAGGGTCATCCAGAACTCCACCGTGAGGGTGAAGAGGATGGCCTGCTGGCGCATCGAATAGCTCATCAGCCCCAGCGCCTCGGCGCCGTAGGGTTGCTGCGCGGCCTTGAAGTCGAAGTACAGGCGCATCAGCTCCTTGAGCCGGAACAGCACCTCGCGCGCCTCGTTCTGGCGCAGCTCCAGGGGCGCGTAGATGTTCAGCTGCGGCTTGAAGTTCTCCTCGCTGACCATGCGCGTGTAGATGGGCCCCGTGAATTCGCCGCTGCGCCGGGGCAGGGCGTTGACCTGGGTGCGGTCGACCTTGTCCAGGGCTTCGATCAGTTGCTGGTAGTCGTGGCTGCTCCAGGGGCGCTGGATGTCGGGAATCTTCTGCCCCAGGTAAAACAGCTCGGCGGCCGACGCGGGCAGCGCCAGGACCAGCAAAAGGATGGCCAGCGGCCACGGCAGGCGGCGTGATAGCTTCATCGGCACGGAAGATTCCAGCGGGAAGGGGCGCGCCAAGAGTAACGGGGCCGTGGCGTGCCGTCACCCGCGCCTTGGTTGGGGTGAGGGTGATGGACGAGAGCGAGCGCGGGGCGATCTTCGCGGTGTTCGAGGACCTCGGCGGCTATGGCGCCGTGGCGCGCCAGCAGGCCGAGGCGGAAGGCCCGCTGGTGGGGCACCTGCTGCGCACCAATATCCAGTTGGCGGCCATCCCGGTGTTCGCCCGCAAGGGCATCGGCGAGACCACGGTGAGCGACCTGCTGGAAGCCGCGCAGGTATCGCGGCGCACCTTCTACAAGCATTTCTCCAACAAGATGGATGTGCTGGAAAGCATCTACCAGACCGCCGTGGTGCTGCTGCTCAACCGCTTCCGCGGCATGCGCGCCGCCGCTGGCAGCGACGAGGCCTGGCTGCGCGACATGGTGCGCTGCTTCTTCGACTACCACCTGGCCGTGGGGCCGATCATCCGCCTCATGCAGGAAGAGGCCATGCGCACCGACTCGCCCCTGGCCGCCCACCGCCAGCGCGCTCACCTGGAAATGGCCGCGCTGCTCGCCGAACGCCTCCAGGCCACCGGCCAGGTGGTGGACCCGCTGACCTTCCGCGCACTGATCTGGGCCCTGGAGGCCGCTTCCATGGACCTGCTCGGCGGTGCCGCCAGCCGCCAGCGCATCGAACACGCCCGCACGGTGCTGGGCGACCTCCTGATCGCCGCCCTGCATCCACGCTCTACCTAGGTTGGGGCGCGGGGCGCGCGACCCCGTGATCTGATAAGGCCCTCGACAATAACAATCACGAGGTGCCCGCATGTCCGCTACCAGCCTGCCGATGTCGCCACCGCTCGCGGTCGGGTTCTCCCGCCTGGGCTTCGGCTCCCTGCCCCTGGATCGCCTGAAGGCGCGCTACGCCAGCCCCGACAGCGGCTCGCGCTTCATCGAGCTGGACGGCTTCAACGTCCACTACCGCGACGAAGGCAGCCGCGACAAGCCGGTGCTGGTGATGATCCATGGCGTGGTCGCGTCCCTGCACACCTGGGACGGCTGGGTGCAGGCCTTCGCCCCGCACTACCGCATCATCCGCTTCGACGTGCCCGGCTTCGGCCTCACCGGTCCCAAGCGCAATGGCGATTATTCCGGCGAGCGGATGATCCGCATCTTCGGCCTGCTGCTGGACCACCTGCGCATCGACAAGGCCTCCATCGCCGGCAACTCCCTGGGCGGCTACATCGCCTGGAACTTCGCCCTGGCACAGCCTTCGCGGGTGGAAAAACTGGTGCTGATCGACCCGGCCGGCTACCAGATGCGCAAGGTGCCCTGGATGATCGCCTCCGCCGCGCTGCCCGGTTCCACCGTGGCCATGCCGATGTGGATGCCGCGCGCGCTGATCGCCCAGGGCATCAAGGAAGTCTATGGCGAGCCCGGGCGGATCAAGCCCGGCGTCGTCGATCGCTACTACGACCTGAGCCGCCGCCCGGGCAACCGCCGCGCGATGATGGAAATCTTCCGCGTGCTGCTGAAGGTGAACAAGGACGAACTGGAAGGCACCGGCCAGCGCGTCGCCGCGATCAAGGCGCCGACCCTGCTGATGTGGGGCGAGCGCGACCGCTGGATCTCGCCCAAGCATGTACCGCTGTGGCAGCGCGACCTGCCGGGCATCCAGGTGCGTACCTACCCCGGCGTCGGGCACATCCCCATGGAGGAGATCCCCGAGCAGACGGCCGCGGATGCGCTGCGCTTCCTGCAGGGTTGACGCCCGCTAGCGAAGGCTCTACCGAGCGCTGCTCCCGGCTGTGGATAACTTCCCGGTGAGCAGCGTTTTTGCGTGGGCGCAGAATCGCAGGATGGTGTGGGGTGGGCGGGGTGGGCGTAGGGTGGGCTTCAGCCCACCGCTCTCTCTGCTCCAACGTCTTCGCCAGGTTCTGGATGAATGTGCGCTCCACCTTCCCGGTGCGCGCAGCACACCCTACGACGGGGCTTCGAGCTTTTTGTAGGCACGGCCTACCCGTAGGAGCGAGCTCTGCTCGCGAAGCCCTTCCACCTCCAAAGCGAAAACGGCCCCGAAGGGCCGTAGCGTTAACACCGAGGAATCACGCCGCCGCAGGCACGCCGTCGAATTCCTCGCGGGTCTTGTGCAGCAGTTCGAGGTTGTCGTGCTGCCAGGGGTGGAAGCCTTTCTTGAAGAAGTCCATGTACGCCGGGATCAACTGGCGGAACATGCCGTTCTTGCCCCACATCCAGCTCAGGCCATCGCGCCAGACGCGCCAGTTCCACAGCAGGCCGTCGCGCTTGAGCATGTGGATGAGGCCGCGGTGGGTGTCGAGCATGAAGAAGAAGGTGCCCATGATCATCGCCCGGCGCAGCAGCGTGCGGCTGCCGCAGACCTGGTTGTAGACGTCGAAGGCCACCGCCTTGTGCTCGGTTTCCTCCAGCGCGTGCCAGCGCCACAGGCGGGCCAGGGTCGGGTGGGCGCCGGCGATGTGCTCGGGGTTCTTCAGCAGGCCGTCGGCCATGATCGCGGTGATGTGCTCCAGGGCGGCGGTGGCGGCCAGCTGGCGGCGCTTGGAGAACTTCTTCTGGGTGTAGCGGATGCGCGCCTGGGCGCGGCGCTCGATGCGGCCGATGTCGTAGCCGAGGTCGCGCAGGCGGTTGCTGTATTCCAGGTGCTCGCGGCTGTGGTGGCCTTCCTGGCCGATGAAGCCGCGGATCTGCTCCTTGAGCACCGGGTCGGTGATCTCCTCGCGGAAGTTGCGCACCGAGTCGATGAAGAAGCGTTCGCCATCGGGGAAAAGCACCGACATGGCGTCGAACAGGTGGGTCTTGAAGGCATTGCCACTGTGCCAGTGGCGCGGTAGCGGATTGGGTAGGTCGAAATCCATGTGTCGCGGTCGGATTACCAATCCTTCTGGGGTCGTGCTGGTCATGGGGACTCCCTGAGTCTATGCAGAAACCACGCTCCAACTTTGGCTTGCCGGGTTTTGTCGGACAAGGTTATCTTCTGCCAATCATCGGGTCATATCTGGCCACGGCCGACAACAAGAATACTCATGAAGCAACCGCTGACCTTCTCTGCCGAACTGGTGCCCGTCGCCTATGCCGAGGCGCTGCTGGCCCTCGCCGAAGAGCTGGGCGTCGCCCGCGAAACCCTGCTCGCCCAGGCCCGGGTGCGGGCGGAAATCCTCCAGAGCCCCAATGGCCGCCTGTCCTTCATCGACTTCAACCTCCTGGCCAGCGCGGCCCTGATGCTGTGCAACGAGCCGGCGTTGGGACTGGTGCTCGGCCAGCGGCTGAACGTCTCCACCCATGGCATCCTCGGCTACGCGGTGCTCTCCAGTGCCAATCTGGGGCGTGCGCTGCAGTTCGCCATGAAGTACTACCGGGTGCTGGGGCTGGCCTATGAGCTGGAGCTGGTAGAGCAGGGCGAGGACCTGCAGATGCGTGCCGTCGAATCCTTCCCCATGGGCCCCCTCGGGCGTTTCGCCGGGGAGGGGCTGATGACCAGCTTCTGCACCATCGCCCGCTTTCTCCTGGGCGAGGAGCTGCGTGGCCTGCGTGTGGGTTTCGCGCACCCGGCTCCGACCCACGCGGCGCGCTACGCCGAGGTGTTCGGCGCCCCGGTGGAGTTCGAGCAGCCCTACCACTGGATGACCCTGCCCAAGCACTACCTAGACCGCCCCATGGCCCTGGCCAACCCGGCGACGGTGCAGATGTGCGAGCAGCAATGCGAGGCGCTGCTGGCCACCCTCGACGTGCAGGACGCCCTGCTCACCCGCGTACGCCGCCTGCTGCTGGCCCGCCCCGGCGACTTCCCCGACCTCGACAGCGCCGCGCGCTCGCTGCACACCAGCGGGCGCAGCCTGCGCCGCCACCTGGCGTCAATGGGCACCAGCTACCAGCAGGTGCAGGACGAGGTGCGCAAGGGCCTGGCCCTGCAGTACCTCACCACCACCCACCTGCCGCTGTTCGAGATCGCCAGCCTGCTGGGCTTCAGCGACCCCTCCAACTTCCGCCGCGCCTTCAAGAAATGGACGGGCAAGCTGCCCAGCGATTATCGTGCTGACCCCTGATCCGACCGACCCGCACAGAGGCCGGCGACCTGGCCTGGAGGACCGGCAATGACCGCAGCGCAACCCACCCTGATCCGCGAGACCTTCCCCGTCGGCCCGTTGCAGTGCAACTGCACGCTGATCGGCGACCCCATCAGCAAGAAGGCCATCGTGGTCGACCCGGGCGGCAACCACGAGCAGATCATCGCGCGGCTGGAGGCCCACGGCCTGAAACTGGTCAGCATCATCCACACCCACGCGCACCTGGATCACTTCCTCGCCTCCGGCGAGCTGAAGAAGGCCACCGGCGCCACCCTGCACCTGCACAAGGACGACCAGTTCCTCTGGGACAGCCTGGAGATGCAGTGCCGCATGTTCGGCGTGCCCTACAAGCCGGTGCCGGCGCCCGACCAGTGGCTGGCCGACGACGAGGAACTGGCCTGCGGCTGCGGCGTGGCCCTGCACACCCCTGGGCACACGCCCGGCTCGATGAGCTTCTGGTTCCCCGAGGCGCGCCTGCTGATCGCCGGCGACACCCTGTTCCGCCGTGGCATCGGCCGCACCGACCTGTGGGGCGGCGACTACGCCACCATCGAACGTTCCATCCGCCAGCGCCTGTACAGCCTGGACGAGGAGGCCACGGTGGTCACCGGCCATGGACCCGATACCCGCCTGGGCGACGAGATGCGCGAAAACCCGTTTATCCGTGCCTGAGGCCACGGAATTTCCAGAATGGGCCATGCTCTAATCGTCGTCAGTCCACCGGGACTGACGAGCATTCAGGAGTAGAAAGTCCATGTTCACCACGCGTCGCCTGATCATCGCCGCTACCGCCGTCGCCTTGCTGTCAGGCTGTGCTTCGCAGAACCCCTATGAAAACCAGGGCCCGCGCCAGGGCGTGAGCAAGACCGCCACCTATGGCGGCCTGGGCGCGGTCGCCGGTGCCATCGCCGGCGCCGCCATCAACCACGACAACCGTGGCAAGGGCGCACTGATCGGTGCGGCCGTGGCCGGCGCCGCCGGTGCGGGCTACGGCTACTACGCCGACAAGCAGGAAGCGGAGCTGCGTCGCAGCATGGAGGGCACCGGCGTGCAGGTGCAGCGCCAGGGCGACACCATCAACCTGGTGATGCCCGGCAACATCACCTTCGCCACCAACTCGGCGGACATCGCCAGCAACTTCTATACCCCGCTGAACAACCTGGCCAACTCCTTCAAGCAGTACGACCAGAACAACATCGAGATCGTCGGCCACACCGACAGCACCGGCAGCCACCAGTACAACGTCAACCTCTCGCAGTTGCGGGCGCAGAGCGTGGCCAACTACCTGATGGCCCAGGGCGTCAACGGTGCGCGCCTGAGCTCGCGCGGCATGGGGCCGGACCAGCCGGTGGCGAGCAACGCCACCGAGGCCGGCCGTTCGCAGAACCGCCGCGTGGAGATCAAGCTGACCCCGCTGCCCAACGCCCAGGTGCCCCAGCAACAGGGCTACTGACCCCATCGCTCGCGTAAAGGGCCCCCGTTCGGGGGCCTTGTCGTTTCATGCCGTCCGTCGTCTCTCTGCTGGCGCAAGGCCATGCTGCAGATTCCTGACTAGACTGCCGAAACAGGGTGCCTCACGCGCCCCGTATAGCCGGTCGGAGGCTTGAGAAAAGCCAGCCTCCGGAGAAGGAACGGACAGGAGCACGCATGGACGAGCGAACCGGCACCTCCGCGAGAAAACCCTGGCTGCCCCTGGCTGTTGCGCTGGCGCTGCTGGTGGGGCTCGGGGGCCTGGTCTTGTGGCAATGGATATCCCTTGAGAGCAGCAACCAGGCCGATTACCAACGGCGTTTCAGCCTGGAAAGCGAAGAGATCGCCGAGCGTCTCGCAACCCGCATGGGCGCCTACGAAATGGTGCTGCGGGGGATGTCCGGCCTGCTGGTGGGCAGCTCCGACGTCCAACCGGACGAGTGGGCGAAGGCGGCCGACCAGTTGCATCTCCAGGACCGCTACCCCGGTATCCAGGCCCTGGCCTGGAGCAGCTTCCTCAGGCGCGATGAGCTGAACGACTTCGTCGGTTCCACCCAGGCCGCCGGTCGCCGCGATTTCCGCGTATTCCCACCCGGCCAGCGCGACGAGTACCTGGTCGTCGATTACACCAGCCCGCTGGATTGGCGCAACCGCCGTACCCTGGGTTTCGACATGCTCAGCGAGCCGGTGCGTGCACAGGCCATCCAGTCGGCCCGGGAGAGTGGCGAGGCGCGCCTCACCGGTCCCCTGCGGCTGAAGCAGGAAACCGAACAGGACCAGCAGAGCGGCGTGCTGCTCTACATGCCCGTGTATCGTCCCGACGCGCCGGCCACCACGGTCGAGGAGCGGCGCGAAGCCTTCATCGGTGCCGTGGCCGGGGCCTTCCGCCTGCACGATCTGATGGAGGGCATCCTCGGCAACCGGGGGCGCCTGTACCGCGTCGGCCTGATCGACAACGAAGTACAGATCCCCTTGCTCGCACTGCCCGACGACAACGGCCGGCCGGCGCGTTTCGAGGAGCAGCGCCAGCTCCAGTTGTTCGGCCGCACCTGGATGCTGACCGTGAGCAGTACCCCCGAGTACGAGGCGCTGCTGGTTGACGGCCGGCTCAGCTACAGCCTGTGGACGGGGTTGGCTGCCGTGGTGCTGCTGTCCCTGCTGGTGGGCGGGTATCTCTACCTGCGCGAGCGTGAGCTGAGCGCCAGCGACCAGGCCTCGGGTCTCTTGCGCGAGCGTGAGGAGCGCCTGCGCGTTCTGGTGGAACGCCTGCCGGTGGCGACCTTGCTGTGCGATATGCAGGGGCGCATCGAAATGGCCAACCGCAGCGCCGGCGAGCTGCTCGGTTGCGAGTCGGAGCTGCTTTGCGGGCAGCGTGTGCGCCGTTTCCTGCCGCGTCTCGAGACGCTCGATGATGAGCGCCTGCGGGGAGAGGGAGATGGTGATGGTGCCGCCGAGTTCGTCACCCAGCGGGACGATGGCAGCCAGGGGCTGGTGGCCCTGAGCCTGACCTCGCTACAGCAGCGCGACGGCACGCGCTACCTGATCAACCTGGTGGACCTGCAGGCGCGCCGCACCGCCGAGGAGCGCTTCCGCCTGGTGGTTGAGGCGGCACCCAACGCCATCATCCTGGTGGACCTGCGCGGCAGCATCGTCATGGTCAACCGCCAGGCCGAGCACATGTTCGGCTACAGCCGCCAGGAGCTGCTCGGCGCCACCGTCGAACGCCTGCTGCCCGAGGCCCTGCGCGAGGCCCACGTAGGGCTGCGCGAGGGCTTCCAGCGCAACCCCGAGCCGCGCCGCATGGGCAACAACCGCGAGCTGTTCGGCCAGCACCGCGATGGCCGCATGATCCCCCTCGAGGTCGGCCTGTCGCCGATCCGCAGTGGCCGCGAGACCTGGGTGCAGGCGGTGGTCATCGACATCAGCGAGCGCAAGGCCGCCGAGCAGCGCCTGCGTGACCAGGCCGAGCAACTGATCCTGGCCAACCGCTACAAGTCCGAGTTCCTCGCCAACATGTCCCACGAGCTGCGCACGCCGCTCAACAGCATCCTCATCCTCAGCGACCAGTTGCGTCAGAACAGCGCCGGCAACCTCACCGAGAAACAGTCCCGCCACGCCGATATCGTCCACCGCGCCGGCAGCGACCTGTTGCAACTGATCAACGACGTGCTCGACCTGGCCAAGGTCGAGGCCGGGCGCATGCAGCTCAAGCTTGAACCGCTCAACGTCCAGGACATGCTGGTAGAGCTGGATGCCAGCCTGCGGCCGATGGCCGAGATCAAGGCCCTGCGCCTGATCACCCAAGTGGAGGCGGGCGTACCGCGGGTCATCCACAGCGACCGTGTGCGGCTGCACCAGATCCTGCGCAACCTGCTGTCCAACGCCCTCAAGTTCACCGAACAGGGCGAGGTCGAGCTCAGCATCGGGCTGGTCGACAGGACCGACGGTGATGGTCGCGAGATCCTCCGCTTCACCGTGCGCGACACCGGCATCGGCATCCCGCCCGAACAGCACGAGCGCATCTTCCAGGCCTTCCAGCAGATCGACGGCTCCACCAGCCGGCGCTTCGGCGGCACCGGGCTGGGCCTGGCCATCACCCGTCAGCTGGTGCTCGCGCTCGATGGCGAGATCCGCATCGTCAGCCAGCCGGGGCAGGGTTCGAGCTTCATCGTCGAGCTGCCGGTGGCGGTCGCCATCGAGGTGGAGAAGGAGGTTCCCGGCGAGCACGGGCCGGTGCGCGCCGGCGAGGGGCCGGCGGTGCTCATCGTCGAGGACGACGGCGACTTCGCCAGCGTCATCGCCGAGGCCGCCCAGGGCCACGGTTACGCCACGGTGCTCTGCAGCAGTGGTCGCCAGGCCGTCACCCTGCTGCAGCAGGAGCGCTTCGCGGCGGTGATCCTCGACATCCTCCTGCCCGATGTCAGCGGCTGGCAGATATTCCGTCGCCTGCGCAGCCAGCCGCTGCATCGCACCACGCCTGTGCACATCATCTCCTGCGTACCCCAGCCGACGGATTGGTTGGACGATTCCACCCGTTACCTGGTCAAACCCATCGGACGCGAGGACCTGGAGCGGGTCTTCGATGACCTGGAGGCCAGCGTGCCGCCGGAGCCACATCGCCTGCTGCTGGTGGAGGACGTCGCCATCGAACGTGATCATTACCGCGACCACCTGGAGGAGCTGGGCTTCTCCGTGACGGCCACCAGCAGCGCCGAGGGCGCGCGCCAGGCCTATGCGGACGGGCGTTTCTCCGCACTGGTGGTGGACCTGGACCTGCCCGACCAGGACGGTTTCGACCTGCTCGACAGCCTCGATCGACAGCGCCCGCTGGCTGACTCGCGTGTGGTGATCAACACTGGGGTGGACGTCACCTTGCAGACCCTGCAGCGCCTGCGCCGCTATTCGGCGGTGGTGGTGCGCAAGTCGGGCGACGACCTGCAGGAGCTCAGTTCGGCCGTCCAGGGATTCCTCGGCAGCGTCCGTGCCCAGGCCGGCGAGGTGCCGGGCGGTACAGGGCGCACCTCGTTGCAGGGGCTGCGGGTGCTGCTGGTGGATGACGACGTGCGCAATATCTATGCGCTCAGTGCGCTGCTGGACGAGGTCGGCCTCGAAGTCAGCGCCGCGCGGGATGGCCTGGAGGCCATCGAGTGTTACCAGCGTGAACCCTTCGACCTGATTCTGATGGATATGGCGATGCCCAACATGGACGGATACACCGCAACCCGCCTGCTCAAGGACGAGCACGGCTGCAACATCCCGATCATCGCGCTCACGGCCCATGCGATGAAGGGGGACCGGGAAAAGTGCATTACCGCAGGTGCTGACGACTATCTGGCCAAGCCCGTGAGCCGCCAGGAACTGATCGACCTGCTCCATCGCTGGCTGGAAGTGTCCGGAGGCGGCAATGACGCAGCCACTGCCTAAGCTCAAGGGGCCCGAGAACATCCTCCTGGTGGTCGATGACCGCCACGAGAACCTGGCCGCCATGGAGGCGGTGCTGGAAGACTCCACCTGGGACGTGCGCACCGTCGATTCCGGCGAGGCGGCCCTGCAGGTGCTGCTGGAGGAGCAGGTGGGGCTGGTGCTGCTCGACGTGCAGATGCCGAAGATGGACGGCTTCGAGGTCGCCCGGTTGATGCGCGGCAGCCCGCACACGCGCTACACCCCGATCATCTTCATCTCCGCCATCGCCCATACCCAGGAAGCCGTGCTGCGCGGCTACGCCAGCGGCGCGGTGGACTTCATCCTCAAGCCCTTCGACCCGCAGGTGCTGCGGCACAAGGTGCAGTCCCTGCTGGAGCACGAGCGCAACCGCCGTGACCTGCTGCAGCTGACCCAGCAGCTGGACAGCGCGCGCGCCTTCAACGCCTCGGTGCTGGAGAACGCCGCCGAGGGCATCCTCGTGGTCGGCGAGGACGGTATCGTCAACTTCGCCAACCCGGCCATGGCGCTGATGCTGCAGGGCTCGGTCACCGACCTGGAGGGCGGCAGCTTCCTCTCGCTGATCGCCAGCCCCGAGATCGCCGGCGACTGGCGCCTCTCCGAGTTCTATCGCCACTGGAAGCGCGGCGAGCCCTATCGCCTGCACGACGCGGTGCTCAACACCCTCAACGGCAGCACCCTGCCGGTGACGCTGTCCTGCGCGCCGCTGCCACGGGCGCAGCGCTCGATGGTGGTGATCAGCCTGGACATGTCGACCGTGCGGCAGTTGCATGCGCAGCTGGAGTCCCAGGCCATCACAGACGCGCTCACCGGTCTGCTCAACCGGCGTGGTTTCCACCAGTCCCTGGATGCCGCTCTGGCTCGTATCGAGCGCAGCGGCAAGCGCATGGCGGTGCTCTACCTTGATCTCGACGGTTTCAAGCGCATCAACGACTCGCTCGGCCATGACGCTGGCGACCAGGTGCTGCGGCGAGTCTCCGAACAGCTCAAGACCTGCCTGCGCCCCTACGACATCCTCGCGCGCATGGGGGGCGACGAATTCACCGCGCTGATCGATTCGCTGGAGCATCCGGAGGACGCGGCGCGGGTGGCCGAGAAGCTGATCGAACTGGTCTCGGTGCGCTACCGCATCGACGGCATCGACATCACCCTGGGTGCCAGCGTCGGTATCGCCTGCTTCCCCGAGTGCGGGCAGACGGTGGACGGCCTGCTGCGCGCCGCGGACATCGCCATGTACGAGGCCAAGCGCGCCGGGCGCCAGCAGTACCGCTTCTTCTCCCCGGAAATGAATGGCCGCGCCCGGTCGCGGCTGATGCTGGAGGAAAGCCTGCGCAACGCCATCGAGCAGGATGATTTCGTGCTCGTCTACCAGCCGCAGATCTACCTCGACAGCGGCCGACTGCGTGGTTTCGAGGCGCTGCTGCGCTGGGAGCACCGGGTCGCCGGTACGGTCGCCCCGAACGTGTTCATCCCGCTGCTGGAGGAGACCCGGCTGATCAACCGCCTGGGCGACTGGATCCTCGAACAGGGGGTCAGCCAGTGCACCCAGTGGCGCGAGCGTTTCGGCGAGGACCTGGTGATCAGCATCAACTTCAGCCCGGTGCAGTTCGGCATGCCGACGCTGGTGGACGCCCTGCGCGAGGTGCTGGCGACCCACGGGCTGAAGCCGTCGCAGATCGAAGTGGAGGTCACCGAGAGCGCGCTGATGCAGGACCTGGACAACACCCGCGAGCAGTTGCGCCAGCTGCGCGAGCTGGGCGTGCGCATCGCCATCGACGACTTCGGCACGGGCTACTCGTCGCTCGCCTACCTGCGCCACTTCGAGCTGGACACGCTGAAGATCGACCGGCTGTTCATCTCCAACATGCTGGAGTCGCCGCGCGACGCCGCCGTGGTCAGCACCATCATCGACCTGGGCAGCCACCTGGGCCTGGAGGTCATCGCCGAGGGGGTGGAAACCCTGGCCCAGCGCGACTGGCTGATCGACCATGGCTGCTCGATCATGCAGGGCTTTTTGGTCTCCCCCGGGCTGCCGGTGGCCAAGGCGGAGAACTTCCCGCTGCAGGTGGACTGGGCGAGCTTCAAGCCGCAGAGCTGAAGCCGAGGCGCGGCGCCCGGCGCGGGCGTCGCCCACATGCTCATCCGCGACTACGACCAAATGATGGCAAGCGCCCCTCATGGGGCGTCCTACACTTGCCCCACGGCGCGCCCGTGCAGCCGGCCAACCCAAGGAGTTTTCCCATGTATTGCCTGTTTGTGGCCTATCCGAACAACGAGGGCGGCACCTTCGATTTCGATTACTACCTCAAGACGCACATCCCAATGGTGAGCGAGATGCTGGGGGACAACCTGGTCAAGGTCGAAGTGCGCAAGGGGCTCGCTTCCGGCGATGGCTCGGCCGCGCCCTTCCTGTGCCTGGCCAACATCTGGATCAAGTCCATCGACAGCCTGCAGGCGACGCTGCGCAAGAACGGCCAGGCGATCAACGAGGACATCCCGCGCTACACCAACATCGCCCCGCTGCTGCAGGTGGACGAGGTGCTGTCGTGCTGAAAGGGAACACCGTAGGTTGGTGCCGAGCGCAGCGAGGCCCGACGGTGCGAGATTCGGCATCGCTGTGTTGGGCTTCGTGCCTCAGCCCAACCTACTAGGGTGCGATGTGAGGATGATGCAGGTCGGGTGTAACCAGACGCGTCTGGGCGCGGTACATTGCGGGTTTCACCCGCCCTACGGGGCGATCATTGCAGTCTGCCCCCATGAAAAAGCCCGCCGATAGGCGGGCTTTCGCGTTCCGGGGCGATGCCTCAGCGGCTCGGCGGGAACTGCCGGTGCAGCTGCTCCAGCTCGGCGTCCTTGGTTTCCCACAGCTGGTTGACCCAGAGCTGGAAGGTCTTGCGGTAGTTCTCGTCCTGGTCGTAGCTGCGGCCGATGAACTCCTGGGGAATCGGCATCGCCTGGATGCGCACGATCATCTCGGGGATGTCGCCGGCCATCAGCGTCCAGAAGCTCGGGTTGCCTTCCGGGTAGTGGATGGTGACGTTGAGCAGCGCCTGCATCTGCTCGCCCATGGCGTCGAGGACGAAGGCGATGCCGCCCGCCTTGGGCTTGAGCAGGTACTTGAAGGGCGAGGCCTGTTCGCGGTGCTTGCCCTCGGTGAAGCGCGTGCCTTCGAGGAAGTTGAAGATGCCCACCGGGTTGTCACGGAACTTGTCGCAGGTGCGGCGGGTGGTTTCCAGGTCCTTGCCCTTCTTCTCCGGGTGCTTGGCCAGGTAGGCCTTGGAGTAGCGCTTCATGAAGGGGAATTCCAGCGCCCACCAGCACAGGCCGATCACCGGGACCCAGATCAGTTCCTGCTTGAGGAAGAACTTCAGCGGGCGGATGCGGCGGTTGAGCACGTACTGCAACACCAGGATGTCCACCCAGCTCTGGTGGTTGCTGGTGACCAGGTAGGAGTGCTGGTAGTCGAGGCCGTCGAGGCCCTCCACCTTCCAGCGGGTATCGCGCACCAGGTTCATCCAGCCCTTGTTGCAGGTCACCCAGGCTTCGTGGATAAAGTTCACCACCCAGTTCAGCGCCAGGCGCGCCGGGCGGAACGGCAGGATCAGCTTGAGCAGGGTGACGGCGAACAGCGGCCAGCACCAGAACAGGGTGTTGAGCGCCAGCAGCAGGGAGGCGAGTACGCCGCGAACGAAGGCGGGAAGAAAGCTCAGCATGAAGGTCGTGACCTCGTTTCCGGGCGGTCTGTGCCGCCCTGTTGAGGGGATGCCGCGCACGCGGCGGGGCCAGTGGTGGCACAGGTTAACGCCTGTTCACTGAACTGCAAGCGGCAAGGGTGACCGCCTGGTCGGGCGGCACGGCCACCCGCCAGGCGCGGTACTCAGCCGCGGGTCGCCGCCTGGATGGCAGTGAGGGCGATGGTGTAGACGATGTCGTCCACCAGGGCGCCGCGGGAGAGGTCGTTCACCGGTTTGCGCAGGCCCTGCAGCATCGGCCCGACGCTGATCACCTGGGCGCTGCGCTGCACCGCCTTGTAGGTGGTGTTGCCGGTGTTCAGGTCGGGGAACACGAACACCGTGGCGTGGCCGGCCACCGGGCTGTTGGGCGCCTTCTGCCGGCCGACGCTGTCGATGGCGGCGGCGTCGTATTGCAGCGGGCCGTCTATCAGCAGGTCGGGGCGCGCGGCACGGGCGATGCGGGTGGCCTCGCGGACCTTTTCCACTTCCTCGCCGCTGCCGGAGTCGCCGGTGGAGTAGCTGATCATCGCCACCTTGGGTTCGATGCCGAAGGCGGCGGCGGAGTCGGCGCTCTGCAGGGCGATCTCGGCCAGTTCGGCGGCACTCGGGTCGGGGTTCACCGCGCAGTCGCCGTAGACCACCACCTGCTCCGGCAGCAGCATGAAGAACACCGAGGACACCAGCTTGTAGCCGGGCGCGGTCTTGATCAGCTGCAGGGCCGGGCGAATGGTGTTGGCGGTGGTGTGCACGGCGCCGGAGACCAGGCCGTCGACCTCGTCCAGGGCCAGCATCATGGTGCCCAGAACCACGCTGTCCTCCAGTTGCGCGGCGGCCATGGGCGCGTTGAGGCCCTTGCCCTGGCGCAGTTCGACCATGGGTTCGACGTAGCGTGGACGGATCAGGTCGGGGTCGAGGATCTCCAGCCCCTCTGGCAGGACGATGCCCTGGGCGGCGGCGACTGCCTGCACGTCCTCGGGCTTGGCCAGCAGCACGCAGCGGGCGATGCCGCGGGCCTGGCAGATGGCGGCGGCCTGCACGGTGCGGGGTTCGGCGCCCTCGGGCAGGACGATGCGCTTGCCGGCCAGTTGCGCGCGCTTGACCAACTGGTGGCGGAAGGCCGGTGGCGAGAGGCGCAGCTCGCGCGGGGTGCCGCAGCGGTCGCGCAGCCAGTCCTGGTCGAGGAAGCGGGCGACGAAGGCAGTGACCTTCTCGGCGCGCTCGCGGTCGTCCACCGGGATTTCCTTGTTCATGCGGTTGAGGTTGGTGGCCGTGTCGTAGGAGCCGGTGGCCACGGCGAGCACCGGCAGGCCGCCCTGCAGGGCGCCACGGCACAGCTCCATGATGCGCGGGTCCGGCGGGAAGTCGCTGCACAGCAGCAGGCCGGCCAGCGGCACGCCGTTCATGGCGGCGAGGCTGGCGGCGAGGATGATGTCGTCGCGATCGCCCGGGGTCACCACCAGCACGCCGGGCTTGAGCAGCGGCACGGTGTTGGGCACGGCGCGGGCGCAGAGGACGATGGTCTGCACGCGGCGCTGGTCGTAGTCGCCGGCGTTGATCACCCGGGCGCCGAGCAGGTCGGCCACGTCGCGGGTGCGCGCGGCGTTCAGTTCGTCCTCCCAGGGGATGCAGCCGAGCAGGCGGAAGTCGTCACTGCGCAGGAGCGAGGAGTTCTCGCGGATCTGCGTGGCGAAGTCGGCCTCGCGCACCTTATTGAGGATCACCCCGAGCACCTTCGGATCGCGCGGCCCGCCGAACAGCTGGGCCTGGATCTCGATGCGGTCGGAGAGCTCGGTGATGGTCTCGTTCTCCGGCGCGGAAACCAGGATCACCTCGGCGTCGAGGCTCTTGGCCAGGTGGAAGTTGACCCGTGCGGCATAGCTGGCGTGGCGGGTGGGCACCATGCCCTCGACTATCACCACGTCCTTGCCTTCGGCGGCCTGCTGGTAGCGACTGACGATTTCCTCAAGCAGTTCGTCGAGGTGGCCGTCGCCGAGCATGCGCTCGACCTGTGACAGCTCCAGCGCCTTGGGGGGCGTGAGGCCGTGGGTGCGGGCGATCAGTTCGCTGGAGCGCTCGGGCCCGCGATCACCCGGGTGGGGCTGGGCGATGGGCTTGTAGAAACCGACCTTGAGGCCGGCCAGTTCCAGGGCACGCACCAGGCCCAGGCTGATGGAGGTGAGGCCGACGCCGAAACCGGTGGGGGCGATGAAGAATGTATGCATGGAGCCGCCTTAGTTGAGCAGGGCGAGGGTATCGAGGGCGATCTGCCGCTCCTCGTTGGTCGGTACCACGAGGATGCGCGTGTGACCGTACTTGTGGATTGGCCCGGCGATGCCACGGATGCAGCGGGCGTTGGCCTCCTTGTCGATGGCCAGGTCGAAGAGCTTCAGGTGCGCCACCGTCTTGCTGCGGATCAGCGGCGAGTTCTCGCCGATGCCGCCGGTGAAGATCAGGCCGTCCAGCTGCGGCAGGGCACAGCTCATGGCCGCCAGGCTCTTCGCCAGGCGGTAGCAGAACACCTCGATGGCCAGGGTGGCGCCGGGGTGGCCCTGCTCGCGCGCCTGTTCAAGGGCACGCATGTCGTTGGAGAGCCCGGACAGTCCCTTGAGACCGCTCTCGCTGTTGAGCACGCGGGTGATCTCTTCGAGGCTCCAGCCCAGGGTGCTGGCCAGGTGGCTGTGCAGATTGGGATCGATGTCGCCGCTGCGCGTGCCCATCGCCAGGCCTTCGAGGGGCGTCAGGCCCATGCTGGTGTCGCGGCTCTGGCCGTCGACGATGGCGCAGGTGGAGCAGCCGTTGCCCAGGTGCGCCGAGAGCCAGCTGCTGTCGCCGATGGACAGCCCGGCAATTTCGGCCGCACGGTGACTGACGTAGCGGTGGCTGGTGCCGTGGAAACCGTAGCGGCGCACGCCATGATCGCGATAGAGCTGTTCCGGCACGGCGTAGCGGTAGGCGTGCTCGGGCAGGCTCTGGTGGAAGGAGGTGTCGAACACCGCCACCTGGGGGAGTTGCGGGTAGACGCTCATGGCCGCTTCGATGCCTTGCAATGCCGCCGGGTTGTGCAACGGGGCGAGGGGGGCGATGGCGCGGATCGCGGCGATCACCTCGCTGTTCAGGCGATGTGCCGAGGTGAAGCGTTCACCACCGTGCACCACGCGGTGGCCGATGCCGTGCAGCTTGCCGCCGGTGGCCGCCTGCACCAGGGGGAGCAACTGCGAGAGGGCGACGCGGTAGTCGCCATTGGGGATCATCAGGCTGTCCTTGTCGCCGCCGCGTTGCCAGCGCAGCTCGGCGTCACGGCTGCCCAGGCGCTCGGCGATGCCGAACAGGGGGAATTGCGAATGGGCCTCGCTGACCAGGGCGAACTTGATCGACGAGCTGCCACAGTTGATCACCAGAATGTTGCGTGAGGGCATCATTGCTCCTTGGTAGTTTCGGGGGCCGCGCCACGGGCGCACCAGCCACAGGAAAAAGGCTGACCGCGCCGTGCTTCGCGTTGTGCCGGGTCCAGCACCCAGGCGCGCGATTGCCAGGGCGGCTGGTGGCGCAGGTGCTGGGTGTGGCCGCAGGTCAAGACTGCCACCCAATGGCCTTCGTCATCCTGGCGGAAGTCAAGCAAGCGTACGATCCGTCCGTCAGCCTTCGGGTCGCAATCGGCCGTCTTGGCAGTTAGACTTGCACGTTCTTCAATCTTCTCCAAAAGGTCTCGCACCATGCTGATTGCCGCCAACAAGGCTGTCTCCATCGACTATACGCTCACCAATGATGCCGGTGAGGTCATCGACAGCTCCGCTGGCGGCGCGCCGCTGGTGTATCTGCACGGTTCCGGCAACATCATCGTCGGCCTGGAAAAGGCCCTGGAAGGCAAGCAGGCCGGTGATGCGATCAAGGTCGCCATCGAGCCCGAGGAAGCCTACGGCGAATACAGCGCCGAGCTGGTCGCCACCCTCAGCCGCGCCATGTTCGAAGGCGTCGATCAACTGGAAGTCGGCATGCAGTTCCATGCGTCGGGCCCGGACGGCGGCATGCAGATCGTCACCATCCGCGACATCGACGGCGACGACGTGACCGTCGACGGCAACCACCCGCTGGCCGGCCAGCGCCTGAACTTCGACGTGAAAGTGGTCAACGTGCGTGAAGCCAACGCCGAAGAGATCGCCCACGGGCATATCCATGGCGAAGGTGGTCACCACCACTGATCGGCGGGCGGCCAGGCGACTTGCGGCAACGCTCTGTCGCCATCGGGCTGCTAAGCTCTGATCAACCGAAAAGGCGCCTACGGGCGCCTTTTTTGTCCCGCTGCGTTGTTCCCCTTGCGACGATCCAGGAGTTTGTCATGAGTGCATTCCACGACCTCAACCTGCGTGCCCTCGACGGTCAGGAGCTGCCTCTGGCGCCCTACAAGGGGCAGGTGGTCCTGGTGGTCAACGTCGCCTCCAAGTGCGGGCTGACACCGCAATACGCCGGGCTGGAAAAGCTCTACCAGCAGTACCGCGACAAGGGCTTTACCGTGCTCGGCCTGCCCTGCAACCAGTTCGCCGGTCAGGAGCCGGGTAGCGAGGACGAGATCCGCGAGTTCTGCAGCCTCAACTACGGCGTCAGCTTCCCGCTGGGCAGCAAGCTGGAGGTCAACGGGCCGGGGCGTCATCCGCTGTATCGCCTGCTGGCGGGAGAGGGCGCCGAGTTCCCCGGCGACATCACCTGGAACTTCGAGAAGTTCCTCGTCGGGCAGGACGGCCGCGTGCTGGCACGCTTCTCCCCGCGTACCGCCCCGGACGATCCCGCGCTGGTGCTGGCCATCGAGAAGGCGCTGGGCTGAGTCGCTCCCCCTGCTCGACGGCGGTAAGGGTGGATGGCGCTCCTCTCATCCACCATTTCCCGGTCTCCGAGCCAGGGCTGCGACGCTCTTCGTAGGGTGGGCTTCAGCCCACCGCTCTTCTGGCCCAGTGCGTAGGTCGGGTGCAACCCGACGACTCCTTGCCCACTTCTTCGCGGGTTTTACCCGCCCTACGGCCAATCCACGGCGCATCCCCCAACTCCGCCTGGTGGAAGTAAAAAGCGACTTCCACCCTACACATCGGTCATGTCCGTGACGGCTGGGGGGCTTTGTAGGAGCGACTTCAGTCGCCAAGCGGTGCGCAGTGCCGCCGCCCTTGTGGGAGCGAATTCATTCGCGATCGGCCCGCACCTGATTACCTCAACGACAGGCCATTACCCTCGGGTAAGCCGCGCCTGCTTTCTGACCCAAAATCACCCTGATCAATAGTGCTGTGCCGGGCGAGACGACCGGTCATATGCTCGCCGCCATGAACAGCATCCGACTCGACAAGCGTGACCTGATCCTGGCCAAGGGCACCGGCGTGATGACCCGCTCGGGCTACCACGGCACCGGTGTGCAGGAGATCGTCCAGGCGGCGGGGATTCCCAAGGGGTCCTTCTACCACTACTTCGCCAGCAAGGAGGATTTCGCCCTGCAGGCGCTGGACTACCTTTACTCGCCGCGCCTCGAGCGCTATGCCCAGGCCCTGTCCGACCCGGTGAAGAGCCCATGCCAGCGGGTGCTCGACTACTACGGTGAACTGGTCAGCCACTTCACCCGCCACGAGAAGCTGGAATACCACTGCTTCATCGGCAGCCTTAGCTTCGAGATGGCCGAACTGTCGCCGGCCATCGGTGCCCAGGTGGACGCCATCCTGCAGCGCTCGGCGGACATCCTCCAGGCCTGCCTGGAAGAGGCCCAGCGTGCCGGTGAGCTACCGGCCGACGAAGACTGCGCCAACCTCGCCGGCTTCATCGCCAACGCCTGGCAGGGCGTGCTCACCCGCCTCAAAGTCGGTGCCGGCGCCCGGCCGCTGCTGGATTTCATGACCCGCCTGCAGCGCCTGCTGCGGGTGTGACCCCCTAAAAAGCCCATTAACGAGACGACCGGTCACTTGGCCGGAATCAGGAGACCCCGATGACCGCATCCGTAGACGCCCTGTTCGCCCCCTTCCGCCTCGGCGCCCTGGAGCTGCCGACCCGCGTGGTGATGGCGCCCATGACCCGTTCCTTCTCCCCGGGCGGCGTGCCCACCGAGCAGGTGGTCGAGTACTACCGCCGCCGTGCCGCAGCCGGTGTCGGCCTGATCGTCACCGAAGGCACCACCATCGGCCACCAGGCCGCCAACGGTTACCCCCACGTCCCGCGCTTCTACGGCGAGGACGCCCTGGCCGGCTGGAAGCAGGTGGTCGAGGCCGTGCACGCCGAAGGCGGCAAGATCGTCCCGCAGCTGTGGCACGTCGGTAACGTCCGCCGCCTGGGCACCGAGCCGGACGCCAGCGTCCCCGGCTACGGCCCCAGCGAGAAGCTCAAGGACGGCCAGGTGGTGGTCCACGGCATGACCCAGCAGGACATCGACGAGGTCGTCGCCGCCTACGCCCAGGCCGCCCGTGACGCCAAGGCCATCGGCATGGACGGCGTCGAGCTGCACGGTGCCCACGGCTACCTGATCGACCAGTTCTTCTGGGAAGGCACCAACCAGCGCACCGACGGCTACGGCGGCAGCCTGGCCAACCGCTCGCGCTTCGCCATCGAAGTGATCAAGGCCGTGCGCGAGGCCGTCGGCCCCGACTACCCGATCATCTTCCGCTTCTCCCAATGGAAGCAGCAGGACTACACCGCCCGACTGGTGCAGACCCCGGAAGAGCTGGAAGGCTTCCTCAAGCCGCTGTCTGAGGCCGGCGTGGACATCTTCCACTGCTCCACCCGCCGCTTCTGGGAGCCGGAGTTCGAAGGCTCCGACCTCAACCTGGCCGGCTGGACCCGCAAGCTCACTGGCAAGCCCACCATCACCGTCGGCAGCGTCGGCCTGGATGGCGAGTTCCTGCAGTTCATGGTCAAGACCGACAAGGTCGCCCAGCCGGCCAACATCGAAGGCCTGCTGGAGCGCCTGAATAAGGAGGAGTTCGACCTGGTGGCTGTGGGCCGCGCCCTGCTGGTGGACCCGGACTGGGCGACCAAGGTCCGCGAAGGCCGCATGCAGGACATCCTGCCGTTCAGCCGCGACGCCCTGACCAGCCTGGTCTGAGCATGACCCCCGGTGCGCCGGCCTGGCCGGCGCACCCATTTCCAGCCCCGTCTCGTGCGGGGCTTTTTTATGCCTCGCGATATCCCGTCGAACCCTCAATCGGTTGGGCTGACTTGGCCGGGTGGAAGGCGCATGGTCGCGAACATCACAACAAGCGCCGGTTCACCGGCCGAAGGAGTAGTCGTCATGCGCACTGGACTGGTAGTGGATGCCACTTGTGACCTGCCTCAGGAATTCCTCGCCGCCCACGGCATCCGTGTGCTGCCGATCCGTATCCACCTGGGGCGGGACGCCCTGGTGGACCGTCGCGTGCCGGAAGCCACGCGGCAGTTCTATGCCGAGCAACTGGCCAGCGTCGCCCCCGAGGACCACAGCGACGCGCTGTCGGTGGCGGAGATGCAGCAGTGGTTCCTCGAAGAGCTGGTGACCGCCTACGACCACGTCATCTGCCTGACCATCTCCAGCCTGCGCAGCCCGATCTTCGAGCACGCCACCCAGGCCTCCTTCGGCCTGCTCCAGCATTACCGCGAGCGCCGTGCCGAGGCCGGCCTCAACAGCCCCTTCGCCATGCGCGTGGTGGATGGCCGCAGCATGTTCGCCGGCAGTGCCGTGCTCGCTGCCGAGGCGGCCCGGCTGATCGCCGGTGGCGCCCACCCGAGCGCCGTGCGTGCGCGCCTGGAGCAGTTGTCGGAAAGCGTCTGCACCTTCCTCATCGCCGACGACCTCGGCCACCTGCGCCGGCGCGGCTTCCAGAAGGGCGAGCGCGGCGGCCTGCTCGACCGCATGCGCGGCGCGGCGCTGGGGCTGGGCTCGCTGCTGGAGGTGAAACCTGTGATCAGCGTGCAGCAGGGCGAGGACAAGCCCGTTTCGCTGGCGCCCAGCTTCGAGCGCGCGGCACAGAAGCTGCTGGCCCACGCCACCGCCCAGGTGCTGGCGGGCGAGCTGCTGGCCCCGCAGCTGTGCCTGAGCTATGCGGGTGACCTGTCGGTGGTACGCGACCTGCCGGGGTTCGCCCAACTGGAGGCGACCTGCGCCCAGCGCGAGGTGAACCTGCAGGTGGCGATGCTCAGCCCCACCGGGGCCATCAACCTGGGCAAGGGCGCCCTGAGCCTGGCCTTCGCCGCCCCGCCCCGTCCCTTCGGCTGATCAGCGCTGCAGGCGGTCCAGCCCCGGCGCCGGCTGGGGCTCGGGCGGCGCCTTGTGGACGCTGTGCAGGTGCTGTTCGAACTGCTGGATGATCGCTTCCCAGCCCTGGCGGCCCGCATGCTGGCGCGCGTTCAGGCGCACCCGGCGCAGGGTCTCGCTGTCTTCCAGCAGCCAGCAGGCGGCATCGCTGAAGGTCACCGGCACGTCCGGCATCGCCAGTGCGCCGTTGTGCCCGTGGCGGATATGCTGCGCCGCCGCGGCCTGGTCGAAGGCCACCACGCCGAGCCCGGAGGCGAGGGCTTCGAGCACCACGTTGCCGAAGGTCTCGGAGAGGCTGGGGAACAGGAACAGGTCGCTGGAGGCGTAGTGCCTGGCCAGCTCCTCGCCCCGCTGCAGGCCACGGAACAGGGCGTCCGGCAGTTCCGCCTGGAGTTGCGCACGCTGCGGCCCGTCGCCCACCAGGATCAGCTTCATGGTCTTCTGTGGATAAGCCTGCTGCAGGGCACGGAAGGTCGGGCCGAGCAGCTTGAGGTTCTTCTCCGGCGCCAGGCGACCGACGTGCAGCACGGCGATGTCGTCCGCCCCCAGGCCCCAGGATTCACGTAATGCGGCGCAGCGCCGGGCCGGGTTGAACAGCTGGCCGTCGACGCCGCGCGAGAGCAGCGCCAGGCGCTCGAAGCCGCGACGGCGCAACTCCTCGCTCTGGCTGGCGCTGGGCACCAGGGTCAGTTGCGAGGCGTTGTGGAACCAGCGCAGGTAGTTGGTCATCAGGCGGGTCAGCAGGCCGACGCCGTAGTGCCCGGTGTACTGCTGGAAGTTGGTGTGGAAGCCGCTGATCGCCGGGATGCCCAGGCGCCGCGCGGCGCGCAGGGCGGAGAGGCCGAGCGGGCCTTCGGTGGCGATGTAGAGCACGTCCGGGCGCTTGCGCTTCCAGCGCGCGAGCAGCTTGTGCAGGCTCGACTGGCCCCATTGCAGGCCGGGGTAGCCGGGCAGTGGCCAGCCGCGCACCAGCAGCAGCTCGTCGCTGCTCTTGACCCCCTGGTCGCAGGCCTGGCGCGGGCGCACCAGTTGCAGGCGGTGGCCACGGGCGCGCAAGCCGTCGCACAGGCGCGCCAGGGTATTGGCGACGCCGTTGATCTCCGGCAGGAAGGTTTCGCTGATCAGCGAGATGTTCAGGGGCAGCAGGCTCATGGATGCAGTGTCGATCAGCGCCATGTAGCCAGTGTGAAATTTGTATGACGGCTGGGTGACAGCCCCGGCGCGAGTGGCCGGGGCGGGGTGGTTCAGGCCTGCGGCAGGGCCTTTTCGCCGCCTTCGCGGACCCAGAACAGGGTGGCCCCGGCCACGGCGGCGGGCATCATCACGATGTTGACGAAGGGGATCAGCAGCGCCAGGTACACCGAGCCGCCGAAGCCCAGGCTCTGCCAGCGCTTCTCGCGCAGCCAGGCGAGCATCTCGTTCCAGCCGAGCTTGTGGTTGTCCGCCGGGTAGTCGATGTACTGCACGGCCATCATCCACACGCCGAAGAGGAACCACAGCGGCGTCGCCACCAGGTTCACCCCGGGGATGAAGCTGAGGACCAGAAGGCCGATGGCCCGTGGCAGGAAGTAGCCCAGCTTGCGCAGCTCGCGGCCCACGGTGCGCGGCACCATGGCGGTGAGTTCGGCCCAGCTGAAGGGGGGGAAGTCGTCCTGGCCGCGCACCACCACCTCCACCTTCTCGGCAAGGAAGCCGTTGAACGGCGCGGCGATGATGTTGGCGATCATGGTGAAGCTGAAGAACACCAACAGCAGTACCAGGATCACGAACAGCGGCCAGATCAGGTATTCGAGGAAGCTCGCCCAGCTCGGCAGGCTGGGCATGAAGGCATCGACCCAGCCGCTGAACTGCTGCATGGCGAAGCCGATCAGGGCGATGAACAGCACCAGGTTGAGCGTCAGCGGCAGCAGCACGAACAGGCGCAGGCCGGGGCTGAGGATGAGTTTCAGGCCTTCGCCGAGGTATTGCGGGCCGGACAGGGCGGGGGCGGGCATCGAGGACTCCAGAGGGTGGACATGGCGCGACCTTACCGGCTTTGCGTGACCGGTAAAAGCGGCTGCGTCGCGCTTCCCATCCAGCGATAGGACCGCCCTATGGTCGGGATAAGGAATGCGTATTTCCGTGCCCGGGTGGCGCCCGATAGCCTTGCCAGCAATTTCGGGGCCCGGGCGCTCATCCCGCCGGCCCCGACGGTTCGCGAGGTCGCTGCACTTCCAAAGCCTTCCCCAAGTGCCCGCAGTGACCTCCTTTTATTTCACGAGGTGTCAGTCATGTCCGCCACGCGCCATTCACGGGTCATCATCCTCGGCTCCGGCCCCGCCGGTTACAGCGCGGCCGTCTATGCCGCGCGTGCCAACCTCAAGCCGCTGCTGATCACCGGCATGCAGGCCGGCGGCCAGCTGACCACCACCACCGAAGTCGACAACTGGCCCGGCGACCCCCACGGCCTCACCGGCCCGGCGCTGATGCAGCGCATGCAGGCGCACGCCGAGCGCTTCGAGACCGAGATCGTCTTCGACCACATCAATGCCGTGGACCTCGCCGGCAGGCCCTTCACCCTGCGCGGTGACAGCGGTACATACACCTGTGACGCGCTGATCATCGCCACCGGCGCCAGCGCCCGTTACCTGGGGCTGTCGTCGGAGGAGCGCTTCATGGGCAAGGGCGTGTCCGCCTGTGCCACCTGCGACGGCTTCTTCTACCGCAACCGCGAGGTGGCGGTGGTGGGCGGTGGCAACACCGCCGTGGAGGAGGCGCTGTACCTGGCCAACATCGCCAGCAAGGTGACCCTGGTGCATCGCCGCGAGACCTTCCGTGCCGAGAAGATCCTCCAGGACAAGCTCAAGGCACGCATCGCCGAAGGCCGCATCGTGCTCAAGCTCAACGCCCAGGTGGAGGAGGTGCTGGGCGACGACATGGGTGTCACCGGCGTGCGCCTGCGCAACAACGACGGCAGTGCCGACGAACTCAAGGTGGACGGCCTGTTCGTCGCCATCGGCCATACGCCCAACACCTCGCTGTTCGACGGCCAGTTGGCCCTGCGCGACGGCTACCTGGTGGTCAACGGCGGCCGCGACGGCAATGCCACCGCCACCAATATCCCCGGCGTGTTCGCGGCGGGCGATGTGGCCGATCACGTGTACCGCCAGGCCATCACCTCGGCGGGTGCCGGGTGCATGGCGGCGCTGGATGTGGAGCGGTATCTCGACGAGGTCCGAGGAATGTGACTGTCCAGGTGTCGGGCCTCGCTGCGCTCGGCGCCAACCTGCGGTGCACGTCATCCTCGTGAACAAAAAGCCCCGCTTCGGCGGGGCTTTTCCATGGTGCGGGATTCACACCAGGGTGCTGATGGGCAATTCGTCCAGGCTCAGGGTGCGGGCGCTGATGCGCAGGAACTGGTCGCTGGCCTTGAGCACCAGGCCGTTGGGGTCGAGGGCAAGTTCAGTGCTGTGCCGGCCCTGGGGTTCGCAACGGTAGAGGGTCTGTTCCGCTTGCCTGCGCAGGCATTGATAGCGCTGGCTGCGAGCCTGCACGGCGAGGCTGGGCAGGTCGATGAAGGCGATCTGCACCTCCTCGCTCTGGCCGCACTCAAGGGCGCTGCGCTGCAGGATCGGCGTATGGGTGAAGGGGCTGGCGGAGAGCATCACCTGCTGGCAGGCGTCGAGGTCACCGCGCGGCTGGCCGTCCAGGCGCCACTGGCCTCGGATGTCGCGCTGCAGGCGCAGGCTGGCCTGGCCATGGTTGTCGACCTTTATCCACAGGCTGCGGAAGCGCCAGCAGGGGTCGTAGTCGAGCACGTAGGTGGCGGCGAAGCTCTGTCCGCCGGCACTGAGCATGAGGTGGCTGCTGGCGTGGATGCCGGCGCTGTCGACATGCAGGCGCAGGTTCTCGATGCCGGGGTTGGTCCAGGGTTTCCAAACGAGGGTCTGTTGCATCCATGCGACTCCGAAACTGCACGGGAAGGGGAACGCACAACGGGCGTATATGCGTAGGACACCGTCCCTGGTGTTCCCGTTACGTCGCGCAGGATACGTTGTTCCCTTTGTGACGTATGTCAGCTTTCTCTGACAGATGAGCAGCAGCCCGGAGCGCTGCCCGGCACCGCCTCAGGCCTTGCGCTTGAGCGGCTCGCCGTCGAAGCGAACACCGGCCAGGCCGGTTTCCATGAGGGCGCGGATGTTGCCGTGGTCTCTGCCTTGCGGCGTGGCAAGGACGGCGCGGTAGTGCTCGCCGAAGGCCAGCAGCGCCTCTTCCAGGGCGAGGCCTTCGAGCAGGGCCAGGCCGAGGGTCTTGCAGGAGCCCTCGTTCTGCCCGGCGGCGTTCTCCACCTTGCCGTTGGCGAAGGCGGTGGGTTGGTAGTCGTAGCCTGCGGCGATGAACGCCAGGGTGTCGGCGAAGGCGTGCTGGCCGCTGCGCAGGCGGGCGCGGAAATCGATCAGGGTCATTCTTTGTTCGCTTTGTTGAAGGCCGCTTGCTGCTCGGCGCTGGCTTCTTTCTGGTACTTGGCCTTCCAGTCGGCATAGGGCATGCCGTAGACCTCTTCGCGGGCCTGGTCGGGGGTGACTTCGACGCCGAGGTCGTCGGCGGCGGCCTTGTACCACTTGGACAGGCAGTTGCGGCAGAAGCCGGCGAGGTTCATCAGGTCGATGTTCTGCACGTCCGGGCGGCTGCGCAGGTGCTGGACCAGTTGGCGGAAGGCGGCGGCTTCGAGTTCGAGGCGTTCTTGCTCGTTCATCGCAGTACTCCTGGGCTCGGGTGGCGGGTGCGCCGGGATGATAAGAGTGGCTCGCGGCTGCGGCAATGCCCGGCGAGCGGCCGGGCATCAAGGGATTGCCTCAGCGGTGGCCGGCGAGGGTGATGGACACCGACTCGGCGAAACGCAGGGCGTGGGGCTTGTCCACTTCCACCTCGGCGTAGCGCACGCTGGGGTTGGCCATGACCAGGTCGAGGATCTCCTGGGTCAGGCGCTCCAGCAGGGCGAAGCGGTTCTCCTCGACGTGGCGGATGATCGCCTTGGTGATGGTGCGGTAGTTGAGCGCGTGCTCGATGTCGTTGCCTTCCACGGCCTCCACGGCGGGGTAGAGGATGGTCAGGTTGATCAGCACGTCCTGCTTGTTGAGGATCTCCTCTTCCTTGATCCCGATGAAGGTGCGCAGGCGCAGGTCCTTGACGCGGATTCGCGCCATTCCGGGCTCCAGTCGCGGCATTGTTACTTGCTCCGTCCAATCAGTTGCAGGAATTCGTGACGGGTCGTCGAGCTCTCACGGAAGGCGCCGAGCATCACCGAGGTGAGCATCTGCGAATTCTGCTTCTCCACGCCACGCATCATCATGCACATGTGCTGGGCCTCGATGACCACGGCCACACCTGACGCGCCGGTCACGTCGCGGATCGCCTCGGCGATCTGCCGGGTCAGGTTCTCCTGGATCTGCAGCCGGCGCGCGAACATGTCGACGATGCGCGCCACCTTGGACAGCCCCAGCACCTTGCCGGTGGGAATGTACGCCACATGGGCCTTGCCGATGAAGGGCAGCAGGTGGTGCTCGCAGAGTGAATAGAGCTCGATGTCCCGCACGATGACCATCTCGTCGTTGTCGGACGCGAACAGCGCGCCGTTGACGATCTCGTCCAGCGATTGTTCATAGCCGTGGCACAGGTAGCGCATGGCCTTTGCGGCGCGCTTGGGGGTGTCCAGCAGGCCTTCGCGCTGCGGGTCTTCGCCCAGGCCGAGAAGGATTTCCCGGTAATGGTGGGGCAGTTGTTCGCTCATCGATGGTTTCCTCGCGGCCGCCTCATATGAGGTGACGGCCACCGTTCAGTGTCAGGGTGGTGCCGGTGACGTAGGGGTTGTCCAGCAGGTAGCGCAGGCCCTGGTAGACCACCTCGGCGCCCGGCTCGATGCCCAGCGCGGATTTGGCCAGGGTCTTCTCGCGGTACGCCGCGTCGTCGTTGTCGTTGAACATCACCAGCGCCGGCGCGATGCCGTTGACCTTGATGGCCGGGGCGTAGCGCGCGGCGAAGGAGAGGGTGAGGTTGTCCAGCCCGGCCTTGCTGGCGCAGTAGGCGATGCGCTTCTCGCTGCCCTTGCGCGCCACGTCGTCGCTGATGTGGACGATGTCGGCCGGGCCGCCGTGGCGCAGCAGCGGCTCGGCGTGCAGGTTGATCAGGTAGGGCGCCAGCATGTGCACGCTGAACATCCGCTGGAAGGCCTCGGCCTCGTGGCCGGGGGCTTCGGTGAGCCAGTCGGAGGCGTTGTGCACGATGGCCCGTAGGTGCGGGGTGGCGGCCTTGAGGCGTTCGATGAAGGCGAGGATCCCGGCTTCATCCGAGAAGTCCGCCGCGATCACGCAGGCCCCGCGCTCACGCAGGCGGTGTACGCCATCGCGCTCGGTGCGGTAGCTGATGATCACCGGCTGGCCGTCGTCCAGCAGGCGCTCGGCGCAATGCAGGCCCACGCGCTGGCTGGCGCCGGTGATCAGGATGGGAGCGGCCGAAGGGCTCATGGGGGGGCCTCGAGGCAGGACGATGCCCGGGGAGGGGCGGAATGCTGAAAACTTATACCAGATGCCCGTATTTGTACAATTGTTGGCGCCGCAAAAATACGGATTCCGACTTCGATTTCAGCCAAGGCCTTGATTTGTGTGGGGTTATAGAGGGGGTGGGCGCGTTTTGTGGTTGTACAGGTGTCGTGCCTGTACAACCTTTGTGACGTTATCGCGAGGGCGCGGTGGCGCCCGGGCGGCGGGTGCTTGGCGCCGGTGCGTTGAGCCAGAGGGCCAGCAGGCGGGTGGACAGCGGGATGAACCAGTAGGTCATCAACGGCGTCAGCGCCAGGGTGCTCAGGAGGATGCGCAGGACCAGCGGCAGGTCGGCCAGCCAGGGGCCGAAGCACAGGTTGAAACCCAGCGACACCGGGAAGAACGCCAGCCAGATGGCCACGCTCTGCTTCCAGCGTGGCGGGCGGCGATCGGCACTGCCGAACCAGGCGTCCAGGCCCAGGGCGCGGTGTTCATGGGGCTGCTCGAAGAGGCCGGCGCCGCGCTCCAGCCAGGCGCGGCGCGAAGCGGAGTGCTCCCAGGCCGACAGGGTCGACTCGTCCGCAAAGCGGAAGATCATCTGGAATTCGTCGTCTTCAGGAGGCGGCGCGAGCACGCCGGAGCCGAGGTAGCCGGGGAAGTCGGCAGCCAGTTGCTCGCCTTCGCGCAGCCAGGCCATGAAATCGGAATAGCGCTCGCGGGAAACGCGGCGCGCCACCATGAGGGTGACGGGGTCGGCAGACATCGTGTATCTCCACTGAACGGGCACCCGGCCGGGTAGGCGGGGCGCGAAACGCAGCCCGGGGTGATGGGCTGCGTATTCGAAGAGGCAAGGATTATTCCGGATTCGCCAAAAATCTCCAGGGGTACGTCTTCTCGCGGGTTGCAGGCGGACAGCCGGTCGCTGGCGCCGCGTCGGCTGGCGCACATCGCACCAGGCTGGTGCGCCCGCCCGTCAGACATGCATTCGAGCGCGAGGCCCGTGCTGGGTTAAACTCAGCCGCATCGTCCATCCACCGCAGCCGATCATGATCGAACCCGCCGCCGCCCCTCAGGCCGATATCGCCATGCAGCAGGAAGAACTGTTCCCCATCCGCGAGGTTTCCCGCCTCACTGGCGTCAACCCGGTCACCCTGCGTGCGTGGGAGCGACGCTATGGCCTGATCAAGCCGACCCGCACCGACAGCGGCCATCGCCTCTATTCCTTCGCCGACATCGAGGCGGTGCGCAACATCCTCGCCTGGATGGACCGCGGCGTGGCGGTGAGCAAGGTGGGCACCATCCTGGCCCGCAGCGCCCAGGCCAAGGCCCCGGCGGTGCCGGCCTACCAGGGCGTGGCGAGCGCCGAGTGGGTCGAGCTCCAGGCGCAGCTGCGCCGGGTCCTGGCGGGCTTCGACGAAGCGGGCGTGGAGCGTCTCTACGGCCAGGTGTTCTCCACCTACCCGGTCCCGGTGGCGTTCCAGGATGTCCTCATGCCGGTGTGGCGCGACCTGTTGCTGCGCCAGGACGAATACGGCGCGGCCAGCGAATGGGCCTTCCTCGACGCCTTCCTGCGCGCGCGGGTGCTGCAGCGCCTGCAGCTGGCGCGCAATCTCGCCGATGACCGTGTGCTGCTGGCGCCCATTCCCGGCGAATGCCGCGAACTCGAGCTGCTGGTGGCCGGCCTGTTGATGGGCAGCGATGAGGTGGCGGTCAGCGTCCTGGGGCTCGAGCAACCCCTCCAGGAGCTGGCGCTGGTCTGCGAGAAGATGCGGCCCCAGGCGCTGGTGCTGTTCTCCAACCACCCGCCGCAGGACGATGCGGCCAGCCGCCTGTCACGTCTGGCCCTGACGCTCGACTGCCCCCTGGCCCTGGCCGGCGAGGCGGCGGACCTCCTGGGGGACAGCCTCGATGGCTCGCCCGTCGCCTGCCTGGGCAGCGACGGTCGCTCGATGCAGCGGCGCCTGGCGCAGTTCCTCGCGGGGCACCTGGACACCTGATTTGACGCGGGTCTAAAAATTTTCGATGCGATTCCTGTACAAATCTATTTTATGTACAAGAATTGGTGGTGAGCCTTCCAACTGCGCAACCGGCCGCCAACGCGTCCCCCTCCTTGTTCCTCTTCGGCCGCCGGTCTTTTATTCCCACAAGACGCCCCGCCTCGCGCGGGGCGTCTCGTTCCGGCTCGGCAGTTCAGCCCTTGGCCGCCAGCTCCGCCTTCAGGGCCGCCACTTCCGCCTCCAGCTCGCGGACCCGCTGCCGTGCCTCGATCTCGGGCGTGACGTTCTTCTGGATGCCGATGAAATAGGTCAACTGGTCACCCTCGTTGAACACGGGGGTGATCGACAGCTCGTTCCAGAAGGGGCTGCCGTCCTTGCGGTAGTTGCGCACGATCTGCCGGCACGGTTCGCCCTTGCGAATCGCCTGGCGGATGGCGGCGAGGGCGACCTGGTCGCGGTCCTCGCCCTGCAGGAAACGGCAGTCCTGATAGAGGATGTCGTCGCGGGCGTAGCCGGTGAGTTGTTCGAAGGCGCGGTTGGCGTAGATGAGGATGTTGTCCTCGCCCTCCTGCTCGGCGACGACGATGCCGTCGTTGGACGCGTCGATCACCAGTTGCAGCAGCTTGGCGTTGATCATGTAGTGGCTCTCGGTTCGGTGGCTCCGAGATTCTAAGACATCGGCCCAGGCTTTCCACTTGCGGCATAATGCGCGCCGTTTGCCAACGTTTCAGGAGTTGTCATGAAAGTCGCCATTCTCTCCGGGTCGGTCTATGGCACCGCCGAAGAAGTTGCCCGCCATGCCGAGCGCCTGCTCAAGGCCGCCGGTTTCGAGGCCTGGCACAAGGCCCACATGGGGCTCGACGAGCTCAAGGCCTTCGCCCCGGACGCCTTCCTCACCGTGACCTCGACCACCGGCATGGGCGAACTGCCGGACAACCTGCTGCCGCTCTACCACAGCATCCGCGACCAGCTCCCCGACTGGCGCGGCCGCCCCGGCGCCGTGCTGGCCCTGGGCGACTCCAGCTACGACCTGTTCTGCGGCGGTGGCGAGCAGGTGCGCGAGCTCTACGCCGAGCTGGGCATCCGTGAAGTCGTGGAGATGCTGCGTGTGGACTCCAGCGAGACCGTGACCCCCGAAGTCGACGCCGAGCCCTGGATCGCCGGGCTCATCCAGGCCCTGCGCGGCGCCTGATCCTGCCCCGGCTGCGGCCCGCTCAGGGCCGGGCCAGCGGTCCCTTCTCCCGCAACAACGCCAGCCAGGCCTGCGCCGCCTTCGACAGGTAGCCGCCGCGTCGCCAGACGAAGGCGATGTCCCAGCGCAGGTCCGGTTCGCGCAGGGGCAGCCGGATGATCCCCGGCCGTTCCAGCTGGCGGGCGACGATGCGCGGCAGCAGCACCACCCCCTGGCCGGCCGCCACCAGCGCGGCGAGGAAGTCCGCCTGGCCGCTGCGCCCGGCCTCGCGCGGGGTGAAGCCGGCCTGCTTGCAGGCCTGCAGCAGGCGGTCGTTGAGGGTGAAGCTCTGCTGGTAGAGCAGGAAGGCCGAGTCGGCGAGCTGCGCCAGGGCCAGGCTTTGCTGGTCGTGCAGCGGGTGGTCGGCTGGCAGCAGCACGTCCAGCGGCTCGTTGCAGAACGGCTGGTGATCGAACGCCGGATCGGTGGGCGTGAGGCTGCCGCTGAGCTCCAGCTCGCCCTGCAGGATGGCCTGCTCCAGCAGCTTGCTGCCGCCCTCGGCGAGGTGCACGTTGATGTTCGGGTAGCGCCGCCGGTATTCGCTGAACAGCTCGGCGAACAGCACCTCGCCCCCCAGCAGCGGCAGGCCCAGGCGCAACTCGCCGCGTTTCAGCTGGCTGAGGTCGTGCAGCTCGCTCTGCAGGTCCTGGCGCAGGCGCAGCATCTCCTCGGCGCGGCGCAGCACCAGTGCGCCGGCCTCGGTGAGGCGCAGGTGCGGGCCGTTGCGCTCGAGCAGTTGCACGTCGAGGCGCTGTTCCAGCTGCGCGACCTGCTTGCTGATGGTCGACTGGGTGGCATGCAGGGCACGCCCGGCCTGGGTGAAGCCGCCCTGGCGGACGACCTCGACGAAGCTGCGGAGCTGGTTGAATTCCATTTAAGTATTCCAGTTTCGAATGGCTGCAAGTCGAACAATTCGCTTTTGGGATGATAGGCGCCGCCCTAAGCTGGTGACCAGTCCCGGAGTCGCCCGCCATGCCTCGTCTCGTGCACCTTTCCCGCCTTTGCCTGCAGCTCGCCGTGCTCATCGGCCTCTACGTCCTCGGTTGCCAGATCGCCGCCTGGCTCGCCTGGCCGATTCCGGGCGGGGTGATCGGCCTCGGCCTCTTGCTCGCCGCCTTCGCCAGCGGCCGGGTGCAGCCTGCCGCGCTGCAACTGGGCGCCGGCCTGCTGATGGCGGAGATGCTGCTGTTCTTCATCCCCGCCCTGATGAGCCTGCTGGACTACGGCGCCCTGCTGCGCAGCGAGGGCTGGCGCATCCTCCTGGTGATAGGCGTCAGCACCCTGCTGGTGATGCTCGCCACCGCGCTGACCGTCGAATTCGTCTGCCGCTGGAGCGACAGCCGTGAACATTGAGCCCATGTCCTGGTTCTGGCTGGCGCTGACCCTGGGCGGCTACCTGCTCAGCCGTTGGCTGTACCGGCGCAGCGGGCGCTATCTGCTGTCGCCGCTGATCCTGGTGCCGGCGTTGCTGCTCGCCCTGGCGGTGCCGCTGCACACCGGCTACGCCGAGTATTCCGGCGCCACCCACTGGCTGATGCTGCTGCTCGGCCCGGCCACCGTGGCCTTCGCCGTGCCCATCTGGCAGCAGCGCGCCCTGCTGGCGCGGCACTGGCCGGCGTTGTCCCTGGGCATGCTCATGGGCAGCAGCGTCGCCATCGCCAGTTCCTGGTGGCTGGCCCACGCGCTGGCCCTGGAGAGCTCGGTGAGCCTGTCGCTGGTGCCGCGCTCGATCACCACGCCCTTCGCCATGCCGCTGGCCCAGGGGCTGGGTGGCGTGCCGGAACTCACCGCGGTGTTCGTGATGATCACCGGCGTCTTCGGCGCCCTGGCCGGCAGCCTGCTGATCCGCTGGCTGCCCCTGCGCAGCGCGCTGGCGCGGGGTGCGCTGCTGGGCGTCGGCGCCCACGGCGCGGGCGTCAGCCGGGCCCAGGAGGTGGGCCGCGAGGAGGGCACCGTGGCCGGCCTGGTGATGGTGCTGATGGGCCTGCTCAACCTCTTCGCCGCGCCTGTGGTGGCGTGGCTGCTCTGACTCCTGCGGTCATTCGGTTGGCTGCCAAGGCGACTATCGGATCGCCGCACCCTCGCTAGACTCCTGGGTCATCGCACACAACAAGAACCGAGGTGATCGCCGTGACCGCTGCCCAACCCCTGCACCCGAACTCCGTCAAGGACCAGGTCTCCGCCGCCGAGTGGCAGACCCGCGTCGACCTCGCCGCCTGCTACCGGCTCATCGCCCTGTACGGCTGGGACGACCTGATCTTCACCCACATCTCCGCCAAGGTGCCGGGCACCGAGGACTTCCTGATCAACCCCTACGGGCTGATGTTCCACGAGATCACCGCCTCCAGCCTGGTGAAGGTAGACCTGGCCGGCAACAAGCTGATGGACAGCCCCTACGACATCAACCCGGCCGGCTACACCATCCACAGCGCCGTGCACGAGGTGCGCCACGACGCCGCCTGCGTGCTGCACATCCACACCCCCGCCGGCATCGCCGTATCGGCACAGAAGCAGGGCCTGCTGCCCCTGTCCCAGCAGTCGCTGTTCGTGCTCGCCAGCCTGGCCTACCACCAGTACGAAGGCGTGGCGCTGAACCACGAGGAGAAGGCCCGCCTGCAGGCCGACCTGGGCAACGCCAACTTCCTGATCCTGCCCAACCACGGCCTGCTCACCGCCTTCGGCAGCATCGCCGACGCCTTCCTCGGCATGTTCACCCTGCAGCGCGCCTGCGAGATCCAGGTGATGGCCCAGAGTGGCGGCGCCGAGCTCATCCACATCCCGCAGCAGATCCTCGACGGCGCCCGGGCGATGATCGCCGGCGTGATGAAGACCTCCTCCGGCATGGGCGGCGCGCTGCCCTGGCCGGCGTTGCTGCGCAAGCTGGACCTGCAGAACCCCGGGTACCGCGACTGATGGCCCTGCCGGGCATCCCCCTGGGCGACTGGCGCGCCCAGGGACGCGACCTGCTGTTCCACCGCCACCGCATCCGCTACTGGGAGGCCGGGCAGGGCGAACCGCTGCTGCTGATCCATGGCTTCCCCACGGCCTCCTGGGACTGGCACTACATCTGGGGGCCGCTGGCCGAGCGCTACCGGGTGATCGCCTGCGACATGCTCGGCTTCGGCGACTCCGACAAGCCCCGTGGCCACGACTACCGGCTGCTGGAGCAGGCCGACCTGCAACTGGCGCTGCTGCGCCACCTGGGCATCACCGGGCCGGTGCACCTGCTGGCCCACGACTATGGCGACAGCGTCGCCCAGGAGCTGGTGGCGCGGCACCACGAGGGGCGCTGCGTGCTCGGCAGTTGCGTGTTCCTCAACGGCGGCCTGTTCCCCGAGACGCACCGCCCGGTGCTGGTGCAGAAGCTCTTGCTCAGCCCCCTGGGGCCGCTGATCGGCCGGGGGTTCTCCCGCGCCAAGCTGGGGGCCAACTTCGGCAAGGTGTTCGGCCCCGCGACCCAGCCTTCGGAGGCGGAGCTCGACGACTTCTGGAGCCTGATCGCCCAGCAGCAGGGGCCGCGCGTCATGCACCGGCTGATCCGCTACATCCCCGAACGGCGCGAGCAGCGCGACCGCTGGGTGGCCGCCATGCAGAAGGGCGGTCTGCCGCTGCGGGTGATCGACGGCGCGGTGGACCCGATCTCCGGGGCGCACATGGTGGCGCGTTACCGCGAGCTGATCCCGCAACCGGACACCGTGCTGCTCGACGGCATCGGCCACTACCCGCAGACCGAGGCACCCGAAGCGGTGCTGGAGCACTACCTGGCCTTCCGCCAGGGGCTGGAGGTGCGTTCGTGAAGCGCCGGCAACTGCTGAAACTGACCGCCGCCGCCGGCGTGGCCGGTGTCGGAGCCGGCTTCTGGGCGCTGCCCCGCGGACCGCAGCCCGGCGCCACCGACCTGGCCGACGCCCAGCGGGTATTGGCGGGCCTGGCCGACAGGGCGCTGGTGAGCGTTCGCGGCTGGAGCCCGGCCGAGGTGTTCAACCACTGCGCGCAGAGCATCGAGTACTCCATGAGCGGCTACCCCGAACTCAAGCCGGCCTGGTTCCGGGGCAGCGTCGGGCCCCTGGCCTTCGGCGTGTTCGCGACACGCGGCGCCATGCGCCACGCGCTGGACGAGGCGATTCCGGGGGCCCGGCCCCTCGACCAGCCCGCATCCCAGGCCCAGGCGCTGGCCCGGCTGCAACGGGCCTTCGCCGATTTCGCCAGCTACCGGGGCGAGCTCAAGGACCACTTCGCCTATGGCGCGCTGGACCCTGCGGACTACGCCCGGGCCCATGTGATGCACCTCTACGACCACCTGAGCCTGATCCGACCGGCGTAGGGCGGTCGATTATCCGAGGCATCCGTCAGCCCCTGTCGGAATCCCCCGGCAGCCGCGGCTGGCCGGGTTTCCTAGCATCGCGACTCCATTCAACGACGTTTCGCCGGGCCCGTGCCCGGCGTCTGGAGATCGACATGCTGTACAGGCTGCTGGTGTTGCTGCACCCCTTCGTCCAGGGCCCTGGGCGGCCCCTCGCGCTGCTTCTGCTGCTCGGCAGCATCGGCCTGGTGTTCTACGGCTGCTACCACGAGAGCAGCCCGCGCATCTGGTGGGCGGCGGCGGGCGCGTTCGTGTCCTGCCTGGCGCTGACGCTGCTTTGCACCTTTCATGGCTGGTGGCTGTTCAAGCTGCGGCCGCGGGGGCGGATCTTCATGCCCTTCGAGTGACGGCCCCGGAGTCATCCCCTGGCGTTATCAGCCACCATTCATGCCCGCTGCCTTCCTTGTGGGGCGGGGCCGGGCTGCAGGAAACTCGGCCGATACCAAAAACTGCCCTGGAGTCCATTGCATGAGCGAGTCGATCCGTTTCGAAGACAAAGTGGTCATAGTCACCGGCGCCGGTGGCGGTCTTGGCCGCGCCCATGCGCTGCTGTTCGCCAGGCACGGCGCCAAGGTGGTGGTGAACGACCTGGGCGGCAGCACCCACGGAGAAGGCGCCAATGCCTCCGCCGCCGACCGCGTGGTGGCCGAGATCCGCGAAGCGGGTGGCACCGCCGTGGCCAACCATGACTCGGTCACCGACGGCGACAAGATCGTGCAGACCGCCCTCGACAGCTTCGGCCGCATCGACGTGGTGGTGAACAACGCCGGCATCCTGCGCGACAAGACCTTCCACAAGATGGACGACGCCGACTGGGACCTGGTCTACAAGGTCCACGTCGAAGGCGCCTACAAGGTGACCCGCGCCGCCTGGCCGCACCTGCGCGAGCAGGGCTTCGGCCGGGTGATCTTCACCTCGTCCACCTCCGGCATCTACGGCAACTTCGGCCAGTCCAACTACGGCATGGCCAAGCTCGGCCTCTACGGCCTGACCCGCACCCTGGCAATCGAGGGCCGCAAGAACAACATCCTGGTCAACGCCATCGCCCCCACCGGCGGCACCCGCATGACCGAAGGCCTGATCCCGCCGCAGGTGTTCGAGCAGCTCAAGCCCGAGCTGGTCAGCCCGCTGGTGGTCTACCTCGGCAGCGAGCAGTGCCAGGAAACCTCCGGCCTGTTCGAAGTGGGCGGCGGCTGGATCGGCAAGGTGCGCTGGGAACGCAGCCTGGGCGCCGGCTTCGACCCGCGCCAGGGCTTCAGCGTCGAAGACGTGGCTGCCAGCTGGAAGCAGATCTGCGACTTCGAAGGCGCCGCCCACCCGGCTGACAACGTCGAGGCGCTGAAGGAAATGATGGCCAACCTGCAGAAATACGTGGGTTGATCCCGCCAGACTCCTTGGGAGTTCCGCCAGCGGGCTGAACATCTCCCGGGGGACGCACTATGTTGAAGGCCGGCAACCTTGCCGGCCTTTTTCATGCCCGCGTTCCAACCCGAGGAGTCCCGATGAGCATCCGAGTCGAGAAGAACGGCCCCGTCACCACCCTGACCATCGACCGCCCCCAGGTGCGCAACGCCGTCGACCGCCCCACCGCCGAGGCGCTGGCCGATGCCCTGCGTGCCTTCGAGGCGGACGACGAGGCGCGTGTGGCGGTGCTCACCGGTGCGGGCGGCACCTTCTGCGCCGGCGCGGACCTGGGCGCGGTGGCCGAGGACGGCGAGCGGCGCAACCGCCTTGAAGCGGACGGCGACGGGCCCATGGGGCCGAGCCGCATGCAGCTGGCCAAGCCGCTGATCGCGGCCATCGAGGGCCATGCCGTGGCCGGCGGCCTGGAGCTGGCGCTGCTGGCGGACATGCGGGTGGTGGCCGAGGACGCGGTGCTCGGCGTGTTCTGCCGGCGCTTCGGCGTGCCGCTGATCGACGGCGGCACCGTGCGCCTGCCGCGCATCGTCGGCCAGGGGCGGGCGCTGGATCTGATCCTCACCGGTCGCCCGGTCCTGGCCGATGAAGCGCTCGCCATGGGCCTGGCCAACCGCGTGGTGCCGCCTGGCTCGGCACGGGAGGCGGCGCAGCGGCTGGCCCTGGAGATCGCCGCCTTCCCGCAGCGCTGCATGCTCGCCGACCGCGCCAGCGCCTATGCCCAGTGGCAACTGCCGTTCGAGGCGGCCATCGCCAATGAGTTCGAAGGCGGCCTCGCGGTTATCCACAGCGGCGAAACCCGCGCTGGCGCCCAGGCGTTCAGCGGCGGCAAGGGGCGCCACGGGCAGTTTTCCTGACGGCGGGTTGTGGGCACGGATCCGTTCGCTGAACACCGTCCGTGGGAGCGGTTTCAACCGCGAATTGGCAGGCTCGGTGTGACCGATGGCATTCGCTTGGTGGAGGTAAAGAGCGACCTGCCCACTCTACGCCTGGCATCTGCCACGGCGCTTCCCCTGTCGGGGCGAATTCATTCGCCCGGGAGCGCGCAGCACTCCCGGGCCACGCCGCCAGGCTCAGCGGCTGATGATCACGTAGGTCTTGCGCAGGGTTTCCTTCACGTCCCAGATGCCCAGGCTGTTGGCGGGCAGCAGCAGGGCGTCGCCGGCCTTGATCTCGATGGGCTCGCCGCCGTCCGGGGTGAAGGTGCAGCTGCCGTGGGTGAAGTGGCAGAACTCCTGCTCGAGGATCTGCCGGCGGAACTGGCCGGGGCTGCATTCCCAGACGCCGGTTTCCACGCCGTCGGTGCGCTCCACCGAGTGCACGCGGGTGTGCGGCACGGGCTCGCCGACCGGCACGGGTACCGGCGCCGGTGCGGAGAGTTGCAGGTCGTGGGTGTTCTTCAGCAGGGTGGCTTTCATGCAAGGGCTTCCAGTCTGGTGGTCGTTTCGGTGCGCGGGGGCCGGCATTGCCGGGCTCAGCGCATCAGGCTTTCCATGAACCCGGCCAGGCGGCTGGCCAGGGCGCGGCGCCAGGGGGCGCTCTGGGGGTTGGCCAGCACCCGGTCCTCGTGGACGAAGCTGCGGATGATGGCGTTGTAGCCGAGCCAGCGGCAGGGCTCCGGTTCCCAGGCGGACAGGCGCGTCAGCGGCCCGTCGCCCAGCACCCAGGGCTGGCGGGTGAGTTGGGTCTCGCGGCCGAGGATCAGGTCGGCCAGGGTGCGACCGCCGAGGTTGGTCGCCCCCACGCCTTCGCCGCCGTAGCCGCCGGAGAGGGCGATGCCGCTGGCGCGGTCCACCAGCATGTGCGGCTGGAAGCGCCGCGCCATGCCCAGGTTGCCGCCCCAGCTGTGGGTCAGGCGCACGTTGCGCAGCATCGGGAACAGTTCGCCGAACAGGTAGCGGCGCAGGGCGATCTCGTCGTCGTCGAGCTGGAAGTTCTCCCGAAGCTTGCCGCCGAAGCGGTAGCCGCCACGGGCGCCGAAGACCAGGCGGTTGTCGGCGGTGCGCTGGCCGTAGGTCACCTGCCGGCTGTTCTCGCTGAAGGCCTGGCCCTGTTCCAGGCCGATCTCGGCCCAGGTGGATTCCGGCAACGGCTCGGTGCCCACCAGCAGGCTCTGCACCGGCAACTGGTAGCGACCGAGGGGGGGCAGGGCGGCGGCATAGCCTTCGATGGCGGGCACCACCCAGTGGGCCTTCACCTCGCCCTGCAGGGTGGTGATGCGCCCGGGCTGCCAGTCGGTGACGCGGCTCTGCTCGAACAGTTGCACGCCCATGCGCTCGACGGTGCGGGCCAGGCCGCGCACCAGGCGTGCCGGCTGGATGGTGGCGCAATGGGGCGTGAAGATGCCGCCCAGGGCGCCGGCCACGCGGATCTGCCGGCCCAGTTCGGGCGGCGTCAGCCAGCGGTAGTCGTCCTCGCCCAGGCCTTCGGCGTGCAGGTCGCGCAGTTGCTGGCGCAGGCGCACTTCCTGCTCGGGGTAGCGGGCTGCGCAATAGAGCACGCCGCCCTTGCGGTAGTCGCAGTCGATGCCTTCGCGCTGCAGCACCTCGGCCACTTCGTCGGGGATGCCGTGGAGCAGGTCGAAGGACGCGCGGCGCTCCTCGCGGGAGAGCTTGGCCAGGGCGCGGTCCTCGCCCAGCAGGTTGCCCATCAGCCAGCCGCCGTTGCGCCCGCTGGCGCCGAAGCCGGCGATCTCGGCCTCGAGGATGGCGATGCGCAGCTCGGGGGCCTGGCGCTTGAGGTAGTAGGCGGTCCACAGGCCGGTGTAGCCGGCGCCGATGATGGCGACATCCACCTCCAGGCTGCCGCCCAGGGCGGGGCGTGGGGTGAGCGGCTCGTCGAGCTGGTCCATCCACAGGCTGATCGATTGCCAGGCCGGCATAGCGGGGCTCCCAGTTGGAAAGGTTCGGATGGCGGCAAGACTAGAAGCTGGCGCGGGCGTTGTCGTGCGTGCGTGCACGCCGGGACTCGATGCGCAGGCGAATGGCGCACGGTGCGGCGAGCGGCGCCTAGCCGTCCTCGCGCAGCTGCTTGAGGTAGGCCTTCGGCGACAGCCCCGTGTGCTGGCGGAAGCAACGGTAGAAGGCCGACAGCGAGTTGAACCCGGCGGCGAAGGCCATCTCGTCGATGCGCGGCGAGGCCGGCCCCTGCTCCAGCTGCGCCAGCAGATGCTGCAGGCGTGCCTGGTTGACGTACTGGTAGAAGCTCTGGCCGAGCATCTGGTTGAGCAGGTAGGAGATCTGGTTGCGCGTATAGCCGGTGGCGGCGGCCACCTGGTGCAGGTCCAGCGCCGGGTCGAGGTAGGGCTGGCTGTGCTGGAAGTAGTCCTCCAGGTCCCGCGCCAGCAGGCTCAGTTGGCGGGCCGAGAGCCCCAGGCGGCTGGCAGCGGGGCGTTGCACGCGGTCGCCGGGCTCGGCCTTGGCCTGGATCAGCAGGGCGTATTCGTTGATCCGCCAGATCAGGCCGTCACGCACGGTAATGGCCTCGCTGGTACGAAAGGTACCGCTATGGCCCAGGCGCAGGCTGTACTGGATGAACGCGGTGTCGCCGTCGACACGGATGCGGTCGCTGTGCACCAGGAACTCGTCCGGCCCGCTGGGCATGGTGGCGCGCACATAGTCGCCGAGCTCCGCCAGGTGCAGGCAGCGGTTCTGGAAGTAGTCGTTGTATTCCACGTTGGGGTGATAGAGCGCCAGCACCGCATCGATGTCGCGGTCCTTCCAGCTGAGGTGGTAACGCATCACCACTTCGCGGGTGGCGGCGGTTTCGTGATCGTGCTCGGTCATGGTCGTTCGGGAATCGGCAAGTGGCTCAGGATGCCAAAGCGCTGGCCGCGAGGGTAGGGGGAGACCGAAGTTCCATCCATGCTCTCGATGGTGCGCCATAGCGCCGCCGGATAATGGGCCGGCAAGGAGTGTTCCAGAGCGTGGATTCACTCTTTCGAGCTACAGGATGAATCCCTCCTTGGTGCGCTTATCGCCTGTGCGGGTGACTGGTTAGGGTGTGCTCCTCCTTCACCAACCAGGAAAGCCGCATGACAAAAACAACAATGCGCGCAGTTTTCCGGCCGCACGCGCTGGCCGCCGCCGTAGCCATGGGATTTGCCACCCAGGCCCACGCCGTCAACTTCAACATCGGCGAGATCGAAGGGCAGTTCGACTCCTCGCTGTCGGTGGGTGCCAGCTGGTCCATGCGCGGCGCCGACCCGGATCTGGTCAGCACCGTGAACGGCGGCAAGGGCCAGTCGTCCACCGGTGACGATGGCCGCCTCAACTTCAAGAAGGGCGAGACCTTCTCGAAGATCTTCAAGGGCATCCACGACCTGGAGCTGAAGTACGGCGACACCGGCGTCTTCGTCCGTGGCAAGTACTGGTACGACTTCGAGCTGAAGGACGAGAACCGCCAGTTCAAGGACATCAGCGACCACAACCGCAAGGAAGGCTCCAAATCCGCCGGCGCCCAACTGCTCGACGCCTTCGTCTACCACAACTACAGCATCGCCGACCTGCCGGGTAACGTGCGCGTGGGCAAGCAGGTGGTGAGCTGGGGCGAGAGCACCTTCATCGGCAACAGCATCAACTCGATCAACCCGGTCGACGTCTCCGCCTTCCGCCGCCCCGGCGCGGAGATCAAGGAGGGCCTGATCCCGGTCAACATGTTCTACCTGTCCCAGACCCTGACCGACCAGCTCAGCGTCGAGGCCTTCTACCAACTGGAATGGGACCAGACCGTCCTGGACAACTGCGGCACCTTCTTCGGTGGCGACGTGGCTGCCGACGGCTGCGAAACCGGCTACACCGTGGGCTCCCCGGCCATCGCCCCGCTGCAACCCATCGCCGCCGCCTTCGGCCAGGGCTTCGACGTCACCTCCGAGGGCGTGATCCTGCCCCGGGCCGGCGACCGCGACGCCCGTGACAGCGGCCAGTTCGGCGCGGCCCTGCGCTGGCTGGGCGACGAGACCGAGTACGGCCTGTACTTCATGAACTACCACAGCCGCACGCCGTTCGTGGGCACCAAGACGGCTGGCGCCGCGACCCTCGCCGCGTTGCCCGGCATCATCGGCACCGCCAACGGCATCGTCCCCGGCTCCGGTGCGGGCCTGGCGCAGAGCACCATGCTGGGCAATGGCCGCTACTACCTGGAATACCCCGAGGACATCCAGCTCTACGGCCTGAGCTTCTCCACCACCCTGCCCACCGGCACGGCCTGGAGCGGCGAGATCAGCTACCGCCCGAACGCGCCGATCCAGCTCAACACCAACGACGTGACCCTGGCCCTGGTCAACCCGATCGCCGGCGGCACCGCGTCGCCCATCGCCACTGCGCCGGGCGCCGACAACACCGGCTACAAGCGCAAGGAAATCACCCAGGCCCAGACCACCCTGACCCACTTCATCGACCAGGTCCTGGGTGCCGAGCGCCTGACCCTGGTGGGCGAGGTCGGCGTGGTGCACGTCGGCGGCCTGGAGAACGCCCGCGAGCTGCGCTACGGCCGCGACTCGGTGTATGGCGCCTACGGCTTCGGCGGCGACACCCACGGCTTCGTCACCAGCACCTCCTGGGGCTACCGCACCCGCGCCATCCTCGACTACAGCAACGTCATCGCCGGCATCAACCTGAAGCCGAACGTGGCCTGGTCCCATGACGTCGACGGCTACGGCCCCAACGGCCTGTTCAACGAGGGTGCCAAGGCGCTCAGCATCGGTGTCGATGCCGACTACCAGAACACCTACACCGCCAGCCTCAGCTACACGGACTTCTTCGGTGGCAAGTACAACACCCTGGTCGACCGCGACTTCCTCGCCCTCAGCTTCGGCATGAACTTCTGAGTGAACAGAGAACATGACTATGCGTAAGACGATCCTGCACAGCACCGCCCTGGTCCTCAGCCTGCTCGCCGCCAATGTGATGGCCGCCGTGTCCGCCGATGAAGCGGCCAAGCTCGGCACCAGCCTCACCCCGCTGGGTGCGGAGAAGGCCGGCAACGCCGACGGCAGCATTCCCGAGTGGACCGGTGGCATCGGCAGGGACGCCGGCGCGGTGGACGCCAAGGGCTTCCTCGCCGACCCCTTCGCCAGCGAGAAACCGCTGTTCACCATCACCGCCGCCAACCTCGACCAGTACAAGGACAAGCTGTCCGACGGCCAGGTGGCGATGTTCAAGCGCTACCCCGAGACCTACAAGATCCCGGTCTACCCGACCCACCGCACCGTCGCCGTACCCGCCGCGGTCAACGAGGCGGCGAAGAAAAGCGCCGTCACCGTGCAGCCGATCAACGACGGCAACGGCCTGGCCAACTTCGCCGACAGCCGCTACTACGCCTTCCCGATCCCGAAGAACGGCGTGGAAGTGATCTGGAACCACATCACCCGCTACCGTGGCGGCAACCTGCGCCGGATCATCACCCAGGCCACGCCCCAGGTGAACGGCTCCTACACGCCGATCCGCTTCGAGGAAGAAGTGGCCGTGCCCCAGGAGATGCCGGACCTGCCGGCAGGCAAGGGCGAGAACGTGCTGCTGTTCTTCAAGCAGCAGGTGACCGCGCCGTCGCGCCTGGCCGGTAACGTCCTTCTGGTGCACGAGACCCTGGACCAGGTGAAGGAACCGCGCCTGGCGTGGATCTACAACGCCGGCCAGCGCCGCGTGCGCCGTGCGCCCCAGGTCGCCTACGACGGCCCGGGCACCGCCTCCGACGGCCTGCGCACCTCCGACAACTTCGACATGTTCTCCGGCGCCCCGGATCGCTACGACTGGAAGCTGGTGGGCAAGAAGGAGATGTACATCCCCTACAACAGCTACAAGCTGGACTCGCCCTCGCTCAAGTACGACGACGTGATCAAGGCCGGCCATATCAACCAGGACCTGACCCGCTACGAGCTGCATCGCGTCTGGGAAGTGGTCGCCACCGTGAAGAGCGGCGAGCGCCACATCTACGCCAAGCGCCACATGTACATCGACGAAGACAGCTGGCAGGTCGCCCTGGTCGACCATTACGACGGCCGTGGCCAGCTGTGGCGCGTCGCCGAGGGGCACGCCCAGTTCTATTACAACCAGCAGGTGCCGGCCTACACCCTGGAAGCCCTGTACGACATCATCGCCGGCCGCTACCTGGCCCTGGGCATGAAGAACGAAGAGAAGCACAGCTTCGAATTCGGCTTCGTCGGCAAGGCCGCCGACTACACCCCGGCCGCCCTGCGCAACGCCGGCGTGCGCTGATGCCCCACACGCACAGGGATGTGCGTGTTCCTATCTTGTTGTCGTGACGCTCCCTTGCGAGGCGGCCTTTGGCCGCCTTTTTTATGAGCGTGGATCAGTGCCCTGAATGATCCTTCAAGGTGCGCGCCGCAGAGGCCTAGGCTGGCGCCCCGAGCAGCCCGAACAAGAACAACTGAGGCGTGCCGCATGTCCGCCATGACCCGTTTCGATTCCCACGCCTACCTGCCGCGCCTGCCTGCGCTGCATGTCCCGCGGCCGCGCCTGTGCGACGCCCTGGTCGCCTCCTCGGCGCGCCTGCGCCTGCTCTGCGCCCCCGCCGGCAGTGGCAAGAGCGTGTTGCTGATGGAATGCGTGCAGCGCTGCCCAGCCGATCATTCGGTGCACTGGTTGCCGCTCGGAGGCGTGGCCCTCTCGCCGGCGGGCTTGTGTGCCGGCCTCGCGGCGGTCATGGGGCTGGAGGAGTCGGACGAGACCAGCGTGCAGCGCGCCCTGGCCCAGTGGACGACGCCCGGCTGGATCATCCTCGACGACTATTGCCGCCAGCCCAACCCCGAACTCGATGCCTGCCTCGACCGCCTGCTGACCACCAGCAGCCCGGCGCTGCGCTGGTGGATCAGCGGCCGGCGGCGCCCGGCCTGCAACCTGCCGCGCCTCCTGATCGACGGCGAGCTGCTGGAGCTGGACGCCGCCGCCCTGGCGCTGGAGGCCGAGGAACTGGCCCGGCTGCTGGAGCCGTCGCGCCACGGCTGGCCCAACGATGCACCGGCGCGCCTGCTGGAAAGCACCGGCGGCTGGTGCGCCGGGGTGCGCATGGCGCTGCTGGAACCGGTGGACTGGGGCTTCGCCGACCCGCTGCAGCGCGGCGGCCATTCCGCCACCCTGGCCGCCTACCTCGACCACGAACTCTTCGCCGGCCTCGGCCCCGAGCAGGCCGAGGCCTGGCTCGCCCTCGCGCACCTGCCGCGCTTCAATGCCGCCCTGTGCGAACACCTCTTCGGCCCCGGCGAAGGCGCCCGCCTGCTGCGCGACCTCGACGCCCTGGGCAGCTTCGTCGAGCCCCTGGGCGACGCCCCCGGCTGGTTCCGCATCTTCGCCCCGCTGGCCATGCAGATGCGCAACCGCGACGCCCACTCCGGGCGCGGCTGGCACCTGCGCGCCTGCCAGTGGTTCGCCGCCGAAGGCGACTGGCAGGCCGCCGCCGAGCATGCGCTGGAAGCCGAACAGCCCGAAGCCGCCGTGAGCCTGCTGCAGCACTTCGGCGTCCAGCACCTGTTCCAGGGGCGCAACGTCGCCCTGCTGCTGCGCCTGCACAAGGAAGTGGAGGAGGGGCTGCTGCTGGTCTCCCCGCATTCCCTGCGCCTCTTGGCCGGTGCGCTGCTGTTCTCCGGCAAGCTCGACGAGGCCGCCCAGTGCATCGCCGAACAGGGCCGCTTCCTGCCCCAGCCCGATGCCGAGCGGCAGCGCGAGCTGGTGGCCTATTGGCAGGCCCAGTACGGCCTGCTCGCCCACCTGCAGGGCGACGGCCCCGGCGCGCGCCTGCACCTGACCGAGGCGTTGGCGACCCTGGGCGACGACGCCTGGGAGCAGAAGCTGATCTGCTATTCCGGCCTCACCCAGCAGGCATTGCTGGCCGGCGACCTGGACGCCGCCCAGGAACTGAGCCGCGAAGCCCTGCTGCTGGCGCGCAGCCACGGCAGCCTGCTGCTGGAGGCCTTCCTCGAACTGGACCACTCGCAGCTGCTGGAGCATCGCGGCGCCCTGCTGCGCGCCGACGCGGTACTCGAACGCGCCCAGGAATTCCTCATGGGGCAGGGCCGCAACGCCAGCCCGCTGCTCGGCCGCCTGGCCTTGCGTCGCGGGCGCCTGGCCCTGCGCCAGGGGCGTGACGAGGAGGCCCGCAAGCACTACCAGTACGGGCTGCAGGAAGCGCGCAACTGCGGCGATTACCGTGCCCTGTTCGGCTACCTCGGCCTGGCCACGCTGGACGCCAACCGCCGCGAGTTCGACCGCGCCTTCGACCGCCTGCGCGAAGCCGAGCGGCTGATGCAGATGCGCCACATCCCCGAGCGGGTCTACCGTGCCGTGCTCCTGCAGGTCAGCAGCAGCCTGCTGCTGATGCAGGGCCGTGCCGGCCAGGCCCGCCACGCGCTGCTGCGGGTGCTGCGGCACTTCCGTGGCGAGAACGCGGTGCAGCCACCGCCGGCGACCCTCGACCTGATCCCGCGCATCGAGTGGCAGCTGGCCCTGGCCGAGCTCTACGAAGGCGAGGCCTTCAACGCCCGCCAGCGCCTGCTGGGCCAGTTGCACAAGGCCCGGGAGAACGGCATGCACGCCCTGGAAGTGGAAATCCACCTGGCCCTGGCCGAGGCGGAATACCTCGGTGGCGACCTGGCCCAGGCCGCCGCCACCCTGCGCGACGGCCTGACCCTGGCCGAACAGTTCAACCTGCAACAGCCCCTGCGCGAGCTGCAGTTGCGCCAGCCGGCCATGCTCAAGGCGCTGGACATGGACCCGGGCGAGGCGCCCGACGACAGCCTCGCCGGTGGCCCGTTGAGCCAGCGCGAGCTGGAAGTGCTCGGGCTGATCGCCCAGGGCAGCTCCAACCAGGAAATCGCCGAGCGCCTGTTCATCTCCCTGCACACCGTCAAGACCCATGCCCGGCGCATCAACGGCAAGCTCGGCGTCAAGCGCCGTACCCAGGCGGTTGCCCACGCCAAGGCAATGGGCTTGATGTAGCCCGGCCGCGTGGTCGTTGGAGAAGGGAGATGGGGCTCTACCCATCCTACTCAGCGCACAGGGTGGAGTAGGGGGGCGTAGGGTGGGCTTCAGCCCACCGCTGCTTTCTGTAGGGGCGACTTCAGTCGCCAAGCGGCATGCAGTTCGTAGGATGGGTAGAGCGAAGCGAAACCCATCACCCCGAAGCGACAGCCCGCCGTCAATGCAAGGCCGGCGTCGCCTCGTGCCCCAGCTGTTCCAGGCGCTGGGTCAGCAGCAGGCGCTGGGCCGGGTCTTCGCAGAGCAGCAGGGCGCGTTGCAGGTCGAAGCGTTCGGCCTGGGGGCACTCCAGCTGCTTGTAGATATCGGCGCGGGCCAGGTGGTCCACCAGGTTGGCAACGCCCAGTTCCAGCACCCGCTCGGCGTCTTTCAAGGCTTCCAGCGGCTTCTCGGCCTGCAGGTGCAGCTGGCGCAGGTTGCGTGACAGCCGTTGCAGCTGCTCGCGGGCGTCGCAGGGTTGCAGGTGGCCGGCCTGGAGTTCGGCCTTGGGGCCCAGGGTACGCAGCAGCAGCTCGCGGCAGTCGCGGGTGTAGAGGCGGCGGCCGCCGCAGGGATCGAGCAGGTGATCGGCACCGGGCACGCGCAACAGGAAGTGCCCGGGGAAGTTCACCCCCACCAGCGGCACGTCCAGGCGCCGGGCCAGCTCCAGGGCCAGCAGGGCGAGGGACAACGGCTGCCCGCGGTGGCGCAGCAACACCTGGTCCAGCAGCGCGGCACGGGGGCGCAGCGGCTGGTCGTCGTCCTCGTTGAAGTCCAGCTCGCTCAGGCGGCGCAACAGCGGTTGCGCCAGCTCCATCGCCGGGAGTTGCGGCAGGCCGGCGGCCACCTGCTGGGCGAGGCCGGCGACATCGCGCATCAGCGTTGCCGGGTTCACCGCCGGGTCATGCTCGGCGGCGATCCAGAACGCCGCTTCCAGGGTCGCGGGCGGGTCGGCTTCAAGGCAGGCGAGGCAGTGTTGGCGGGGGGTCATGAGACATCTCCAGTTCGCCTCAGGTTTGTAGCCGGCCCCTGGATTTTCGTCCAGTGGGCGGGCGGCGACCCGCTGCGGCGGCTGACGCCTATACTGGCTCCTAAAGTCAGCAAGGGGCTCGCCATGTTCAGCATGATGGAGGCCGCGCGGCTCGAAGCGCTGCACCTCGCCCAGGACCCGGTCACCGGGCTCCGCGCCGTCATCGCCATCCACGACACCCGGCTCGGCCCGGCGCTGGGTGGCTGCCGATACCTGGCCTACCCCAATGAAGAAAGCGCCATCCGTGACGCCATCCGCCTCGCCCAGGGCATGAGCTACAAGGCCGCGCTCGCCGGCCTCGAGCAGGGCGGTGGCAAGGCGGTGATCATGCGCCCCGCCCATGTGGATAACCGCGCCGCGCTGTTCGAAGCCTTCGGCCGCATGATCGAGTCCCTGGGCGGGCGCTACATCACCGCGGTGGACAGCGGCACCTCCAGCGCCGACATGGATTGCATCGCCCAACAGACCCGCCACGTCACCAGCACCAGCTCCGCCGGCGACCCCTCGCCGCACACCGCCATGGGCGTGTTCGCCGGCATCCGCGCCAGCGCCCGGGCGCGCCTCGGCAGCGACGACCTCGAAGGCCTGCGCGTGGCCATCCAGGGGCTCGGCAACGTCGGCTTCGCCCTGGCCGAGCAACTGGTGGCGGCCGGCGCCGAGCTGCTGGTCAGCGACCTCGACCCCGGCCGCGTGCAACTGGCGGTGGAGCAGTTAGGCGCCCAGCCGGTGGCCAGCGAAGCGCTGCTCACCACGCCCTGCGACATCCTCGCACCCTGTGGCCTGGGTGGCGTGCTCAACCCGCAGACCATCCCCCAGCTGCGTTGCGCGGCGGTGGCGGGAGCGGCGAACAACCAGTTGGCCAGCGCCGACAGCGCCGACGGGCTGGAGGCCCGCGGCATCCTCTACGCCCCCGACTACGTGATCAATTCCGGCGGGCTCATCTACGTCGCCCTCAGGCACAAGGGTGACGAGCTGCCCGCCATCACCGCGCACCTGTCGCGCATCGGTCAGCGCCTGACCGAAATCTACGCCCACGCCCAGGCCGACAAGCGCTCACCCGCGCGCGTCGCCGATGCCCTGGCGGAGCGCCTGCTCTACCGTTGAGCAGGGCCTCCCGCGCCCGTCGCGGGAGCCGGGACCAGGGCCGTGATCCGGCCCGCCGTCCCCCATGCGGCGCCACGAACGCCGCCACCCTTGAAGCACCCACGAGGTGAGGAGGAGTGACATGCACAACCCACGGATCGACATCCCCTACACGCGCCACCTGGACCCCGAGGGGCGCCTGCTCGGCGAGCTGCCCGCCTGGGCCGACGACCTCGACCTGCTCACCCGGCTCTATCGGCAGATGGTCCTGACCCGCCTGTTCGACCAGAAGGCCGTGGCCCTGCAGCGCACCGGCCGCATCGGCACCTACGCGCCGACCCTCGGCCAGGAGGCGATCGGCGTCGCCATCGGCAGCCTGATGCGCGAGGAGGACGTGCTGGTGCCCTACTACCGCGACACCGCCGTGCAGCTCATGCGCGGCGTGCGCATGGAGGAAATCCTCCTCTACTGGGGCGGCGACGAACGCGGCAGCGCCTATGCCGATCCGGCCGTGGCGCAGGACTTCCCGCTCTGCGTGCCCATCGCCACCCAGGCCCTGCATGCCTGCGGGGTGGCCACCGCGTTCAAGATCCGTGGCCAGCACCGTGTCGCCGTCACCACCTGCGGCGACGGCGCAACCAGCAAGGGCGACTTCCTCGAAGCCCTCAACGTCGCCGGTGCCTGGCAGCTGCCCATGGTCTTCGTGGTCAACAACAACCAGTGGGCCATCTCGGTGCCGCGCAGCATCCAGTGCGGCGCCGCCACCCTGGCGCAGAAGGCCATCGGCGCCGGCTTCCCCGGCGAGCAGGTGGATGGCAACGACATGCTCGCCGTCTACGACCGCATGCGTGCGGCGCTGGACCGGGCCCGCCACGGCAAGGGCCCGTTGCTGCTGGAATGCATCAGCTACCGCCTGGGCGACCACACCACCGCCGACGACGCCACCCGCTACCGCAGCGCCGACGAGGTGAAGAAGGCCTGGCAGGAGGAACCCATCAAGCGCCTGCAGGCCTACCTCGCCGCCAATGCGGTGTGGGACGAGGGCCGCGAGCAGGCGCTGATCGCCGAGTGCCAGAAGGAAGTCCAGGCGGCGGTGGAACGCTTCGAGTCGGCCGGCACCCAGCCGGTGGAGTCCGTCATCGACCATGTCTATGCCAGTTGGCCGGCACCCCTGTCCGAGCAGCGCGAAATGCTCCTGGAGCGTGCCGCCCGCCGCGAGGTGAACCGCCATGAATAAGCCCGTGACCCTGGAAAGGCGCGCCCTGCTGGAGGCCGTCAACCTGGCCCTGCATCGCGCCATGCAAGAGGACGAGAACGTCGTCGTGCTGGGCGAGGACGTCGGCGTCAACGGCGGCGTGTTCCGTGCCACCCTCGGCCTGCGCGAGGCCTTCGGCTTCAAGCGGGTGATCGACACGCCGCTGGCGGAAACCATGATCGCCGGGCTCTGCGTCGGCATGGCCGCCCAGGGCCTGAAGCCGGTGATGGAGATCCAGTTCCTCGGCTTCATCTACGCCGCCATGGAGCACCTGGTGTCCCACGCCAGCCGCATGCGCAACCGCACCCGGGGCCGCCTCGGCTGCTCCATGGTGCTGCGCAGCCCCATGGGCGCCGGCATCCGCGCGCCGGAGCACCACAGCGAGAGCACCGAGGCGATCTTCGCCCAGATCCCCGGCGTGCGCGTGGTCATCCCCTCATCGCCGGCCCGCGCCTACGGCCTGCTGCTGGCGGCCATCGACGACCCGGACCCGGTGGTCTTCCTCGAACCCACGCGGCTGTACCGGATGAACCCGCAACCCCTGGTGGACGACGGCCAGCGCCTGCCACTGGACAGCTGCTTCACCCTGCGCGAGGGCAGCGACATCACCCTCGTCAGCTGGGGCGCCAGCGTCCACGAGACCCTGCAGGCCGCCCAGCGCCTGGAGGAGCAGGGCATCAGCGCCGAGGTGATCGATGTCGCCTGCATCAAGCCCCTGGACCTCGACACCCTCGAAGCCTCGGTGCGCAAGACCGGGCGCTGCGTGATCGTGCACGAGGCACCGCGCTCCTGCGGGGTGGGCGCGGAGATCGCCGCCAGTCTCTACGAACGGGCATTGCTCGATCTGCAGGCGCCGATCCAGCGCGTCACCGCGCCGGACATCCCGCCGCCCCTTTACCGCCTGGAGCAGCTCTACATCCCCAGCCCCGAGGACATCCTCGCGGCCTGTGAACTGGTGCTGGACTACGCCTGACGAGCCGAGGAGACGACCATGAAGCATTTCAAACTGCCCGACCTCGGCGAAGGCCTGCAGGAGGCCGAGATCGTCGAGTGGCACATCAAGGCCGGCGACAGCGTGCACGCCGACCAGTTGGTGGTCTCGGTGGAGACCGCCAAGGCCCTGGTGGACATCCCCGCGCCCCAGGACGGCGTGGTGGCCAAGCTGTTCGGCCGCGAGGGCGACATCCTCCACGTTGGCGAGCCGCTGCTGGCCTACGAAGGCGAGGACAGCGACGCCGGGACCGTGGTCGGCCGCCTGGAGGGCGGTGGCGATGCCCGGGCCGATGCCTTCTTCGTCGGCGCCGCCCCCTCCACCCGCGAACACCTCGCCCCCCGCGCCACCCCGGCGGTGCGCCAGCTGGCGCAACGGCTGGGCGTCGAGCTGGCCGGTTTGCAGGGCAGCGGCGCGCAAGGCCTGGTCACCCGGGCCGATGTCGAGGCCGCCGCGCAGAGCGCCCGCGACCGCTTCGGTGGCGAACGCCTGCGCGGGGTGCGCCGCAGCATGGCGATCAACATGGCCCGCTCCCACGCCGAAGTGGTGCCGGTGACGATCTACGGCGACGCCGACCTGCACCGCTGGGCGCTGGCGCGCGACCCGTTGATCCGCCTCGGCAAGGCCATCGCCGCCGCCTGCGAGGTGGAGCCCATCCTCAACAGCTGGTTCGACGGTCGCGTGCTGTCCATCCGCCGGCACGACAAGCTCGACCTCGGCATCGCCGTCGACACCCCCGACGGCCTGTTCGTCCCGGTGCTGCGGGATGTCGGCGGGCGCAGCGCCGAAGACCTCAAGGCCGGCATGGCGCGGCTGCGCGCGGACGTCCAGGCGCGCTCCATCCCGCCGCAGGAAATGATGGGCGCGACTATCACCCTGTCCAACTTCGGCACCCTGTTCGGCCGCTACGCCAACCCCGTGGTGGTGCCGCCCCAGGTGGCGATCATCGGTGCGGGTGGCATCCGCGACGAAGTGGTGGCCTGGGAGGGCAAGCCGGCGGTGCACCCGATCCTGCCGCTGTCGCTGACCTTCGACCACCGCGCCGTCACCGGTGGCGAGGCCGCGCGCTTCCTCAAGGCGCTGGTGGTGGCGCTGGAGCAACCCTGACCCTGACCCCTCGCGCCCCAGGGACGGGGCGACCGAGCACCGCGCGCCCCGATCCAGGGCCTGATCCATCACCCCCGGCGAAGCGCCGGTCGGGCGGTCGGCGCTGCCCCCTCGCAATCGCTGCCGCTGGGCTATAACTCCTGTAGCCCTGAGTCAACACCTCTTCCTTTCGGAGAGACCATGGACGTTCAAGCTTCCTCTGATCAGTTCGACTCTGCTTCTGCTTTTGCCTTTGCTCAGGCCCAGTTGGGCGCCGTCGATCAGGTGATGACCCGTCTGGAGGTCTCCCCGGACGGGCGGATACTGGACGCCAATCCACACTTCCTCCGTATCACGGGGTACGACCTGGGCGACCTGCAAGGTCAGCACCATCGCATCCTGCTGCCACCGGAAGAGGGCACCACCGCCGCCTACGAGGCGCTCTGGGAAAACCTGCGCAACGGCCAGGCCTGGGAAGGGGAGCTCCACTACCGCGACAGCCAGGGGCGGGACGTCTGGCTGCGTGGCGGCTGTTGCCCGCTGCGCGATGCCGAGGGCCGCACCCAGCGCATTGTCGAATACGCCATCGACCTGACCGAGCAGAAGCAGCTCGCCGCCAACTTCGAAGGCCAGATCGACGCTCTCAGCCGGGTCATGGGCAAGGTGGAGTTCGCCCTGGACGGCACCATCCTCGACGCCAACCCGCGCTTCCTGGAGATCGTGGGCTACCAGCTGGAGGAACTGAAGGGCCAGCACCACCGCCTCCTGGTGGACCCGGACTACGCCCAGTCGGCGGACTACCGCGCCTTCTGGGACACCCTGCGGCGCGGCGAATACCTGGCTGGCGAGTTCTGCCGGGTGGCCAAGGACGGGCACGAGGTCTGGATCCAGGGCTCCTACAACCCGGTGCTGGACCTGGATCGCAAGCCCTGCAAGATCGTCAAGTTCGCCACCGACATCACCGCCCAGGTCGAGCAGAACCGCCGCCTCAAGCAGGCGATGGAGGAGGCCGAGGAAGCCGCCCGGGTGCGCGAGGAGCTGCACAAGTCGCTGCAGGAGATGTCCACCCCGGTCACCCCCATCTGGGACGGCATCCTCCTCCTGCCGCTGGTGGGCATCATCGACTCCATGCGCACCGCCGATGTCATGAACAAGTCGCTGACCAAGATCGCCGAGACCCGTGCCCGGGTCTTCGTGCTGGACATCGCCGGCGTCGCCACGGTGGACACCGGCGTCGCCAACCAGCTGATCAAGATCACCAAGGCCACCCAGTTCATGGGCTGCGAGGCGATCATCTCCGGGGTCTCCCCGGCCATCGCCCGGACCATGGTGGAGCTGGGCGTCTCGGTGGGCGACATCCGCACCACCGCCACCCTGCGCGACGCCTTCGAGATCGCCCTCAAGCGAGTCGGGTCCGCGCTCTAGGAGGCGGTCATGGAGCTGGAAAGCAACGACCTGGGCATCGCCGACGTCGCCGATTGCATCGTCGTCAGCATGCGCCCGGACCTGGGCGACGAGGGCATGCAGCGCTTCACGCAGGTGCTGTCGCAACGCCTGCTCTCGGGGCGCCAGCATGCCGTGGTGCTGGATTTCTCGGCGGTCACGCTGCTCGACCACCACGAGTTCAAGGAAGTGCGCAAGGTGGCCGACGTGTGCCGCCTGCTCGGCGCGAACTGCCTGCTGGTCGGCCTGAATCCCGGGATCGCTGCCTTCCTCGCATTGGTCGATGCCGACCCCGGGCCGTTGCGCTGCTTCATCGACATGGACGACGCCCTGGCCCACGCGCGCAGCTGCAAGGGAGCGGCCTAGGCCATGGCCGGGGAACGGGACGCCAGGGAGGCACGCTACCCGTTGCGCCACGACGTGGACCTGCACCTGGCGGTGATGTCGGTGCGCCGGCTGCCCTTCCTTGCCGGCCTGTCCGAGGTCGACCGCGCGATGCTCTCCACCGTGGTGTCCGAGCTTGGCAGCAACATCCTCAAGTACGCGGTGAAGGGCGAGGTGACGCTGGCCCTCAACCAGGCCGAAGGGCGCCCCTGCATCGACATCGTCGCCCGTGACCAGGGCCCCGGCATCCCGGACGTGGACAAGGCCGTGCAGGACCACTACAGCACCTCGGGCACCCTGGGACTTGGGCTGCCCGGCGTGCGCCGGATGATGTCAGAGCTGTCCATCACCCTGCCGCCGGAGGGCGGTACGCAGGTACTGGCGCGCAAGTGGCTGGGGCCCGCCCCTAATACCGCGCGCCTCTCCCTGCCGGTGCCGGGCGCGGGGCGGGAGGGCCTGCAACTGGAATGGGCCAGCGAGAACCGCCCCTGCCACCCGGAGCGCGTTTCCGGTGACCTGGCCTTCATGCGGGCGGGGCCGGACGGGGTGAGCCTGGTGCTGATCGACGTCAGCGGCCATGGCGCCTCGGCCCACCAACTGGCCCGCGCCCTCGAGGCGGTTTTGCAGCAGACCCCTGAGCAGGAGCCCACCCGCCTGCTGCAGCTTTTGCACCAGCACTGCATCGGCACCCGTGGCGCGGCGGCCGGCGTGGCGCTGGTCAACGGCGAGCGCGGCGAGCTGAGCTACGCCGGCATCGGCAACACCCGCATCTGCCTGCGTGGCCGCGAGGCCTGGCGCGGCGTCTCCCGCGATGGCGTGCTCGGCGAGCGCTATCCCACGCCTCTGCTGCAACGCCAGCCGATCGATTCCGGGGATGTCGTGATGCTGTATTCCGACGGGGTCAGCGAGACGCTGAACCTGCGCGACGGCCTGCTCGACCTGGGCGCCGATCCCGCGGCCCTGGCTCGCCAGGTCATCACCCACAGCGGGCGCAGCACCGACGATGCGAGTTGCATCGTGCTGCGGGTGCTGGCAGGCGAGGGCGCCTAGATGCGGCACGTGGTCGGCGACATCACCCTCGATGGCCCGGCCGCCGCGTTGGCGGCCCGGCGCAAGGTCGCGCAGGTGCTCGCCTGCATCGACCCGCACCCCACCTTCCTGGCGCCGCTGGCGAGCACCACCTCCGAGCTGGTGCGCCAACTGGCGGCGACCGTAGCCAACCTGCGCCTGCAACTGTGGCTGGACGACAGGACCCAGGAGCTGGGGCTCTGCCTGTCGGCTGACCAGCCTCTGCAGCCCCCGCTGCACGGGGCCGTGCAGGGCGGTGTGCGCCTGCTCGTCCTGGCGGAGAACAGCCTCGCCCTGTCCTGCCGGCTGCCGCGCTGGCCCGATGCCGAGTTGCAACAGCGCATGCGCCAGCAGTTCGCCGAGCCTTCCCGCGACGAACTGTTCGCCCTGATGCAGGCCAAGAACCAGGAGCTGGAGCAGGCCTATGTCCTGGCGGAAAGCGCCACCCGGGCCAAGAGCGATTTCCTCGCCAACATGAGTCACGAGATCCGCACGCCGATGAACGCCATCCTCGGCATGGCCCACCTCGCCCTGCAGAGCCCCCTCGACCCGCAGCAGTTCGACTACCTCAGCAAGATCCAGCGCTCGGCCCAGCACCTGCTGGGGATCATCAACGACATCCTCGACTTCTCGAAGATCGAGGCCGGCAAGCTGGACCTGGAGCGGATCGAGTTCGACCTCGACCACGTGCTGGAGAACCTCGCCACCCTGGTGGGAGAGAAGGCCGAGGCCAAGGGCATCGAACTGCTGTTCGAGATCGACCATCGATTGGACACGCTGTTGCAGGGCGACCCGCTGCGCCTGGGGCAGATCCTGATCAACTACGCCAACAACGCGGTCAAGTTCACCGAGCAGGGCGAAATCCTGGTCAGGGTGTGCTGCCTGGAGACCTGGCCGGAGGAGGTCCTGCTGCATTTCTCCGTACAGGACACCGGTATCGGCATGAGCCAGGAGCAGCAGCAGCGGCTGTTCCAGTCCTTCCAGCAGGCCGACACCTCCACCACCCGCAAATACGGCGGCACGGGCCTCGGCCTGGCCATCTCGCGGCGCCTGGCGGAACTGATGGGGGGCGAGGTGGGCGTGCACAGCGAGCCGGGCCAGGGCAGCACCTTCTGGTTCACCGCCCGGCTCGGCCGGGGGCGGCGACGAGCCCGCTACCTGCCGAGCCTGGACCTGCGCGGCCGGCGCATGCTGGTGGTGGACGACAGCGCCAGCGCGCGCAACATCCTCGCCACCCTGCTCGGCAGCATGACCTTCGCCGTGGACACGGCCGAGTCGGGCCAGCAGGCGCTGCAGATGATCGCTGCCGCCGAGCAGGACGGGCGCCCCTACGACGTGGTGCTGCTGGACTGGCACATGCCGGGGCTCGATGGCATCGAGACCGGGCGCCGGCTCATCGCGCGCGGCATGACCAGCCGGCCCTACCGCATCATGGTCACCGGCTACGGCCGCGAACAGGTGTTCCGCGAGGCCGAAGGCGCCGGATTCGACCGGGTGCTGGTCAAGCCGGTGTGCGCCTCCGTGCTGTTCGACACCCTCATCGGCCTGTTCGGGCAGCAGGCGACCTCCCTGCCGCAGCGCAGCGCCGGCCCGCCCGTGCCCCAGCGTTTCGACGGCGCGAGGATTCTCCTGGCCGAGGACAACGAGCTGAACCAGCAGGTCGCCAAGGGGCTGCTGCGGCTGGTCGGCGCCGAGGTCGTGGTGGCCGAGAACGGCGCCATTGCGGTGGAGATGGCCGCCCAGGTGCCCGTCGACCTGATCCTCATGGACATGCAGATGCCGGTGATGGACGGGCTGGCCGCGACCCGCTGCCTGCGCGAGCGCGAGCAGGGTGGGGCGCGCATCCCGATCCTGGCGATGACGGCCAACGCCATGGCCGGCGACCGCGAGCGCTGCCTGGAGGCCGGCATGAACGACCACATCGCCAAGCCCATCGACCCCGAGAAACTCTATGCCGCCCTGCTGCGCTGGCTTCCCGACTTCGCCCACCAGGCCGAGGCGCCGAGCGAGCCGCCGGCCCCGGAACCGGCCTCGCCGGCGCATTGGCTGGGGCCGCTGCAGGCGCTGGGCCTGAACGCCGAGACGGCGCTGCAGCGCCTGATGCACAACTGGCAGTGGTACGAGGACCTGCTGCGCAGCTTCGCCCGCCAGGGCAGTCAGCCCATGCAGAACCTGGTCGCCGCCCTGCGGGCCGGCCAGCGGGAGGAGGCGCACCGTCACGCCCACACCCTCAAGGGCATCGCCGCCACCCTGGGCGCCGAGTCGCTGCGGGAACTCTCCGCCCGGCTCGAAGGCGCCCTGGCCGGACAGCAAGACCTTGGCGGCCTGCTGCCCCTGGCCGAGGAAGGCGTGCAGCTGCAACAGCGCCTGGCCGAGGGCCTGCAAGCGCTGCTGCCGGCGGAGGACGCCACCCCGGCCGGGCAGGAGGCACCCGACATGCCCGGCCTGCTGGCACGGCTGACGGCCCTGCTGGCCGATGACGACGCCGATGCCCTGGCCCTGTTCCAGCAGCACCGGCCATCGCTCGACGATGCCTTGGGCGGGGCTGCGCCGGCCATGGCGGAGGCCATGACGCAGTTCCGCTTCACCGATGCCCTGGCACATCTGCACCAGCTCCGGGCCGCCAGGCCCGACCTGTTCAATATGGAGTGAGGTCACCTTCGATGCTCAACCTGATGGATCCCGACAGCAAACCCACCCTGCTGGTGGTCGACGACACGCCGGAGAACCTCTCACTGCTCAGCGCCCTGCTGGGGCCCCACTACCGGGTCAAGGTCGCCATCAATGGCCAGCGGGCCCTGGACATCCTCACCTCGGGCACCCGGGTGGACCTCATCCTCCTCGACGTGGTGATGCCCCACATGGACGGCTACCAGGTGATGCAGGCGCTGCAGGAAATCCCCCAGGCGCGCGGCGTGCCGGTGATCTTCCTCACCGCCCAGGTGGAGGAGAGCGCCGAGGCCCACGGGCTGGCCCTCGGCGCCGTGGACTACATCCACAAGCCCATCACCCCCGCCATCGTGCTCGCCCGGGTGCGCAACCACCTGGAGCTGAAGACCGCGCGGGACCTGCTCTACAACCAGAACGCCTACCTCGAACAGGAGGTGGAGCGGCGCACCCGGGAAAACGAGCTGATCCAGAACATCACCATCCACTCCCTCGCCTCCCTCGCCGAAACCCGCGACAACGAGACCGGCAACCACATCCTGCGCACCCAGCACTACGTGAAGCTGCTGGCGGAGGAGCTGTGCGACCACCCGCGCTTCCAGGATGAACTCACGCCCAAGACCATCGACCTGCTGTTCAAGTCCGCCCCCCTGCACGACATCGGCAAGGTCGGCGTGCCGGACCGGATCCTGCTCAAGCCCGGCAAGCTGGAGCCCGAGGAATTCGCCCAGATGAAGAACCACCCCATCCTGGGCAAGGAAGCCATCGTCCACGCCGAGGAGGCCCTGGGGGTGGAAGTGGAGTTCCTGCGCCTGGCCAAGGAGATCGCCTGCCACCACCATGAGAAATGGGACGGCAGCGGCTACCCGAGCGGGCTGGCCGGTGACGATATCCCCCTTTCCGCGCGGCTGATGGCCCTGGCCGACGTGTACGACGCGCTCATCAGCAAGCGCTGCTACAAGGCCGCCATGCCCCACGAGGACGTGGTGCCGATCATCCTCGCGGGGCGGGGTAATCACTTCGACCCGGACATCACCGACGCCTTCGCCCGCATCCACCCCCAGTTCCAGGAGATCGCCCGGCGCTTCCACGACGACTAGGCCAAGGGGCTCCAGACCGCTCCCGCAGCAGGCGGCATGCCCGTAGCCCGGCGAATACCGAGCGGCACGGGTCTTCCCCGTGGGAGCGAATTCATTCGCGATCAGGCCCGACGCACGGGCCTTCGCGGTTGAAACCGCTCCCACAAAAGCGACCTGCCTAGCCCGGCTGTTTCGTCAAGATAAGGGGGGCAGACCACGCGGGGTTGACGAACCGGCGAGATGTAGACCGGCAGACCTGAGGGTCTCCCCGCGCAGTCCGCCATTGAGCTTATGTGGAGGTTTGCAGGCACAAAAGGCATACGCCGCCTTCCACATGTGCCAGTGGGCACGATGCGCCATCTCTTCGGGCCGTCAACGCCCGGTCGCGGGATTGACCGCGACCGCCGGAGGATAGGGAGGGGGTACTGAGCGAACAATCGGCCCGCCTCGGGCATTGTCCTTTCCCGCTGTGGGAAAACGCCTCAAGTCGGCCCGTATCGCCGAGCCGCCGCTGCACACCATTCCGTAGGGTGGGCTTCAGCCCACGCGGTGCCTGTGTTGGTGGGCTGAAGCGGAGCGCCGCCCGGCCCACCCTACGACGGAGCGCCATTGCTGCCGGTTGCACCGGTGTAGGGGCGAATTCATTCGCCCGTTTTTGGGCAGGGGCCGCTTCGCCGCGGTTGGCGACTGAAGTCGCCCCTACAGGGCCCCGTGATCGACGGCATCAACCTGACATCGCCGCCGGCCCTTGCCCTCGGCGCTCCGCCCCCTGAAGCTATCCACCCCGTAACCGACAACATGTCCCCGATGATCGAGTCCCCCTGGCAAGGCGCCCTCTGGCTGGCCCGCGACTTCTGCCTGATCGACGGCGCCAATGGCGACACCCGTCCCCATGCCCATTACGCCCATCAGGTCCTCCTCGCCCGCGAGGCCCAGGTTCATCTGCGTGTGGAGGGCGAGTCGGTGAGCGGCCAGGCGGTGCTGGTGGAATCCATGCGCGAGCACGCGCTGGCCCTGCCTGGCCAGGCACTGCTGGCCGTCTATGCCGAACCCCTGGCCTTCGCTCCGCAGGCATTGCTGGCGCTGGTGGCCGAGGCCGGTACGGATCTGCAGGCCCTGGCCGAACGCCTGCTCGCCGCGCCGCGCCCGACGCTGGACGCCCGCCTGCAACGGGCCCTGGACGAGGTGGACGAACTGCTGGCCGACAAGGTCTGCGCCCAGGCCCTGGCCAGCCGCGCCTGCCTGTCCCTGAGCCAGCTGGAGCGGCTGTTCGGCGAGCAGGTGGGCCTGTCGGTCCGCCGCCTGGTGCTCTGGCGCCGGCTGCGCCTCGCCGTGCGCCTGGCGCTGGAAGGCCAATCCCTCACCCTGGCCGCCCATGGCGCCGGCTTCGCCGACGCCGCGCACTTCTCCCGCACCATGCGCGCCACCTTCGGCATCCGCGCCGACCGCAACCTCGGCAACCTGCAACTGCGCCTGCTGGGCGACTGAAGTCGCCCAGCAGGGCACGGCGCAATCGTAGGGTGGGCTTCAGCCCACGCGGTGCTGTGTTGGTGGGCTGAAGCGGAACGCCGCCCGGCCCACCCTACGGCGGAGCCGCATTGCTGCCGGTTGCATCGGTGTAGGGGCGAATTCATTCGCCCGCTTTTGGGCATGAGGGCCGCTGCGCTGCCCTTGGCGACTGAAGTCGCCCCTACAGGGGAACGGCGCAATCGTAGGGTGGGATTTCATGCGGTGTGATCATGGGGCTCGCGGGGTTCACCCGCTTTACGATGCGTCTGCGCTGTCCGTTACCGGTTGTCCACAGGCGGCCTCCAGGCCTGTCCGGTGGATGAGACGCTCCGAAGCCTCCGAGCCTGGGACGAAGCGTCTGGGGGCGCGAACCATCACCACCAACGCCGCCAGGTCATGGCAACCCAGCTCGCGAAGAGGGCGTTCGAAGTAGTGCAAGGCGGCCGCTTCCAGCCCCGTTCCCGCAGGTGAGAGGGCCTGTGCACTCCACAGGGCCGCCATGGCCTCGTGGTCGTAACTGATATTCAGCGACAGTTGCCATGCGATGCCATCCAGATGGCGCCACAGACTGGAGCGGTAGAGATCGTCCTTGGCCGTGATGAAACGTGCGACCAGCCCGGTGATCCTTGCGTCCGGCCCATCCAACCAATGAACAGGGGTGGGACGTGCGGGATTGCCCTGGACGTTTGCCCATACGAGGCCCCTCAGCATCCGCAGGTGCGGCGCCGGCCCCTGGTAAGGCACCAGGCTCGCATCCAGCTCCGACTTGACCGGCAGGAAACGGGTGACCACGAAGACCAGGTAGGCGCCCACCGGTATGAGCAGTAGCACGAGCAGCAGCCGGAAGAGCCAGCGTGCGCAGGCCCTGGCAATCGAGGCGGGTGTGTAGGTTCGTGTTTGCATCGTTCATCCCTGTGTACGAATGCGCATCCTAAGGGAGGTCGCCCCTACAGGGCACGGCGGAGCGCTATTGCTGCCGGCTGCAGCGGTGTAGGGGCGAATTCATTCGCCCGCTTTTGGGGTATTGGGGCCGCTGCGCGGCCCTTGGCGACTGAAGTCGCCCCTACAGCCCCTACAGGCTCCTGTGTGGAGTTCGGCGGTCTATGAACGCATCAATTCCTGCGGCACTTCCGGGCTGGGGTGTTGGGCTGGGCTTTTGCGGAAGGGTTCGGCCAGTTGCGCGAGGTAGGCGTCGGGGTAGTCGGGGCGGCTGCCGATGCCCAGGTCGTCGCCGTGCATGCGGTAGTCGCTGTGGAAGGCGGTGCCGAGCAGGCGGTCCCAGATGCTGAGGAACAGGGCGAAGTTCACGTCGCCCGCGCGGCCGTACTTCATGTGGTGGAAGCGGTGCACCGGCGCCCAGGCGAACAGGTGGCGCAGGGCGCCGATGCGCATGTCGACATTGCTGTGCTGGAGCAGCAGCTGCAGGGTGATGGCCAGGGCGAGGAGGGCGGCGACCTGTTCGGGCATGCCCAGGAGCAACAGCGGCAGGGTGCCGGCCAGGGCCTCGCAGCCCAGGTGCAGCGGGTGCTTCATCAGGCCGTTGAAGCCATACATGCGTTTCACGCTGTGGTGCACGGCGTGCAGGCGCCAGAGGAAACCCACCCGATGGCTGGCGTAGTGCATGAGGGTGATGCCCGGGTCCGCGACGATGATGGCGGCCAGCAGTTGCAGCGCCAGCGGCCAGTGATGGGGCCAGAGCCCGGCGTCGGGGAGTAGCGCCGCACTCAGGGGGATCACCAGGATGCCGAGGCAGTTGAGCGCTTCGTTGACCACGGCGTGCAAGGCATCGCGCAGGCGGTCGTGGTGGCTGCGGTTCCATGCCCGTTCATAGGGCATCGAGGCTTCCGCGATGAAGGAGGCGGCAACGGCGACCGGCACCAGTGCCAGCAGCCAGGGTAGCGGCAGGCGCTCGCTCATCCACAGGGCCAGGGCGAGGAAGCCGAAGAGAAAACCGGGGGCGTAGAGGCGGGCGAACACTGATCGCATGGTGGAAGCTCCTGAATATCGAGCCTCCAGCTTGGCGGCGAGCGGCCACCGGGCGCTTGAACAAACGGCGCAAGCTGCCCGCGCGTTCTTTCGCGCAGCATAAAAAAAGCCCGCTGGGGCAGCGGGCTCGGTGCAGGACGGGCATGCCTGCAATGAGGGGTGTTCGGGTCATTCCTCGGCGGGGACGGCGTCCAGTTCGGCGAGGGCGTCGGGTTGGTTCTTGAAGGCGCGGGCGAAGATGTCGCGGTTGCGCGCCATATAGATGCCCAGGTCCTCGACCTGCTGTTCACTCAGCGAAGGCACGGCCTTGTGCAGGACAGTGGCTAGGGACTCGGCCAGTTCGAGCATCTTGTCGTAACGGTCGGCTTCGGCTTTATCCATGAACAAGCGCTCCGGGTCGCGGCTGCTGCGGTACACCACTTCGACGGCCATTCATCACCTCTCACCTTTGAAATCGGTCTGTAAGATACTGGATGTGCGTACAGTATATGGGTCGGATTTCTCCGTCAACAGATGTCATTCATAGGCCATGCCAGCCACAACGTCCTGCTGCTCGTCGGCCCCTGCGACAACCTGTCCCGTGGCGTCCGGTCGCACCCGCGCATCTCATTGGGCCGGGACAGCTGGCCTTCATCCTGCAAGGTCGGATCGTCATCCCGGTGATGCACCATCGCCACCCAAGACGTACCGAGGAGCTGGATCGTGAAAATCAAATGGGCTGAAGAGCTGCGCGGCAACGTGCACGGGCTGGCCGAGTCGCTGGGCAACCTGCTGGTGGAGAGCTTCCACTACCTGGCGCTGTTCGCCATCGGCGGGATCACCGCCTGGGCGGCGGTGGTGGCGTTCCTGGGGATGGTGGAGAAGGGGCACATCACGGTGGATGACATCCTGCTGTTGTTCATCTACCTGGAGCTGGGGGCGATGGTGGGGATCTACTTCAAGACCAACCACATGCCGGTGCGCTTTCTGATCTACGTGGCGATCACCGCGCTGACGCGCCTCTTGATCTCCGACGTTTCGCACCATAACCGCCCCGACGAGAGCATCGTGTATGTCTGCGGTGCGATCCTGCTGCTGGCGTTGTCGATCCTGGTGGTGCGTTTCGCCTCGTCGCGATTCCCCTCGGAGGCCAGTGACAGCGTGAACCCGAGGCGGCGCCTGCAGGTGGCGCGCGGTGGCGAAGAGGAAGCCTGAGCACGAGCGCCCGTGAGGGCGCTCAGATACCGACGGCGAGGGGGCCGGTGACTCGGCCGGGCTGGCGCTCGACCAGCGTGGGGAGGGCCTTGCCTCCCGTCATCGCGCTGAGCATTTCCCCGACGTTGTGCCCTTTTTCGATGGCGATGCCAAAACGGATGCTTTCGATCACCCGCTCCAGGCGCTTCGGATCGTTGCGCTGCGCGGGGCTGATCATGCGCCGCGCGACCACGCCGGTCTCATCGGCCAGGGTGAGCATGATGTTGCCGTCCAGGCGCTCCAGGCTGAGGTTGACCCGGTAATCGGCCTGGAAGGCGTCGGTCAGAATCTGAAAGGGGTTGTACATGGCGAGCTACCTGAGTTGTTGACGCATGGAGCGATTGACTGAGGCTGGCTCTGCAAAGTTCGATCCCATTGGACGAACGGAAAGCCGGTTTCACGACGCCTGTCGCAAACGGCCAAATCCGGGTCGTTCGGTCAGGACTCTGATGAGGGGGTAGCCCGGGCTTCAGCCCGGGTACGGTGCCAGGCGGCTCAGAACTCGACGCTGTAGCTCAGGCTGTAGGTGCGGCCACGGCCGTGGTAGTCGAACAGGTCGGCGGTGGCGTTGGTGCCGTAGAACACCTGGGCGCGCTGGCCCCAGACGGTGGTGTAGTCCTTGTCCAGCAGGTTCTGGATGCCGAAGTTCAGCGTGCCCACCGGCAGCGCCTGGCTGCCCAGCAGGTCGAAGGTGGTGTAGCCGTCGATCCTGTGGTCGTTGCCGTCGAAGGTGCCGCTGGCCAGGACGTTGCCGTCGTCGCTGAGGTTGAAGCTGCGCACGGCCTGCAGGCGCAGGCTGGTCTCGCCGTCCTGCCAGCCGGCGAAGGCGGTGAGCTTGGACGGGCTGGCGGCGGTGACGTCCTGCTTCTGCCAGCGCTGGGCGATCTTCTGCTGGGAGCGGATGGCCAGGGCGCTGGTGCCGATCTGCCAGTTGTCGTCCAGCCAGTAGGTGGCCTGGCCCTCGAGGCCGTAGTTGCGCTTCTTGTTGTCCAGCTGCTCCACCAGCAGGGTGGTGCGGTTGTAGGTGATGCTCTTGTCCGACCAGGCGTAGAAGGCCGCCAGCTGGGCGTCCAGGCCGTCGGCGTAGTGGCGCCAGCCGAGCTCCACCTGCTTGGTCTTGATGCCGTCCAGGGCCGAGTCCTCGACGTTGACGTGGCGGCCCAGGGTCCAGTGGTTGCCCACCAGGGTGTAGCTGCCCTGGCCGTAGTACTTGGCCGGGTCGGGCAACTCGAAGCCCTCGGAGTAGTTGGCCCAGAGCTGCTGTGCCTTGCTCAGCTTGTAGACGGCGCCGACGTTGTAGAGGTCCACCTGGTAGTCCTTCGAGCCGCCGGGCACTGCGTCGGCGCTGGTGCCGTTGCCCTTGCTGATCTGGATCTGCTGGGCGGCGGCGACGAAGGAGCCGACGTCGTTGCCGATGCGCTGGTGGCGCACCCCGGCGGACAGGGTCAGGTCGTCGGTGGCCTTCCAGCTGGCCTGAGCGAACAGCGACTTGCTGTCGGTGTCGATGCCCGGGTAGCGGCCGACGCGGGCGTACTCGTCGGCCACCAGCCCGCCGGTGTTGGCGGCGGTATCGAGGTTGAACAGGGCCTGGTCGGAGTCGAAGCTCTCCCACTCGAAGTCGGCGCCGTAGGTCAGGCTGACGCGGTCCCATTCCTTGACCAGCACGGACTTGAGGCCGAAGAAGTCGGTGTCCTGCTGCGAGGCGGAATAGTAGGAGCGGTTGGCGTCGATGGCACCGCTGGCGAAGGTGATGGAAGGGTAGGGCTGGAAGGCCATTTCCTCGCTGCGGTAGTAGGCCTGCAGGTAGAAGTCGTGGCCGAGCACTTCCGGCACGTGCCAGGTGGCGTTGAACTGCTGGCGCTCGGTGTGCGGTTCGCGGTCGAAGCTGGCGCCGCCTTCCACCTCGAAGGGCGTCTGGCCGCGCAGGCCCTGGAAGTTGCGCCCCAGGTTCACGCCCTTCTCGCCGTCGTAGCCGGAGTCGTACCACTGCATGCCCAGGTTCAGGGTCTGGCCATTGTCGAAGGCGAAGTCCAGGCTGCCCATCACGTCCACCGCCTGGTTGTACTGCAGGTCGGTCTGGGTGATGTCGAGCATCACCTGGTCGCCGTTGCCGTCGTAGGCGGCGCCGTTCTTCTGGTAGGCCACCGAGACGCGGCCCTTGACCTGCTCGCTGCCGCCGCTGACCGACTGGGCCATGCGCCAGTCGTGGTCCTGGTGGGTCTCGAAGCCGCTGCGCACGCCGATTTCGCTGGTGAAGCGCGCCTCGCCCGCCTCGGCGCGCTTGGTGACGATGTTGATGATGCCGCCGGTGGCGCCGCCGCCGTACACGGCACTGGCGCCGGAGAGCACTTCGATGCGCTCGATGTTGAACGGGTCGATGGAGTCGAACTGGCGGCTGATGCCCCGGGAGCTGTTCAGCGACACGCCGTCGATCATCACCAGGGCGCTGCGGCCGCGCATGTTCTGGCCGTAGTTGGTGCGGCCCTGGGGACCGATGTCCATGCCGGGGATCAATTGGCCGAGGGCTTCCTTGAAAGGCACGCCGGCCTTGGTCTGCTCCTGCAGCTGCTGGCTGTCGATTACCCACACGGTGCCCGGCAGCTCGCTGATGCTCACCGGCGCGCGGGAGCCGATCACCACCTGGCGGTCGATCTCCAGCGTCGCGCCGTCGGAGGCGGTGTGCAGGCTGAAGCCGCCTTCGGCGGACTCGGCGCGCAGGCCGCTGCCGGCGAGCAGGTGGTCGAGGCCCTCGGCCACGGCGAACTCGCCCTTCAGGCCCTGGGTGCTGCGGCCCTGGGTCAGCTCCGGGCTGAAGGCCAGCAGCACGCCGGCTTCGCGGCCGAAGCGGTTGAGCGCGGGCTCCAGGGCGCCGGCCGGGATGTCGAAGGCCTGGCGCTGGTCGGCACCGATCACCGCATCCTGGGCGCCGGCGACGGTGGGCAGCCCTGCGGCGGCCAGGCTCAGGCCCAGCAGCAGCGGTTGCAGGGCGCGGGCCAGGGGCGTGCGGGTGAAGCGGCGGAGGGTCGGGTCGGCGTTCATGGCGGCACTCGTCGAGAGAGGGAAAGGGGGTTCTGCCTTCCCTGTCACGCGAGGCCGGGAAAAAGGTTCAGGTCGGTGGAGATTTTTTTCACAGGGCCGGTGCGCGGCTCAGGAGGCGGCCCTGGGGTGCACGCTGATCCAGTAGCGGGTGACGCTGCGCACCTCCACCGGCAGGGTGCGCGGCAGCAGGGCGAGGATGCTGTCGGTGTGGTCCAGCGGGTAGGTGCCGGAGAGGCGCAGGTCGGCGATGGCCGGGTCGCAGCCGATGCGCCCGTGGCGGTAGCGGCCGAGTTCGGCGAGGAAGTCGCCCAGGCGCATGGAACTGGCCACCAGCATGCCGTTGATCCAGGCCACGCTGTTCTCGTCCACCGCCTGGGCCGCCCCGCTGCCACGGGCGTCCAGGTCCAGGCGCTGGCCGGGGTGCAACGCCAGGCGCTGGCCATGGCTGAACACCTGGGCATCGCCGGCGAACAGGCTGACCTGGCTGCGGCTGTCCTGCAGGCGCACGGCGAGGCGACCGCCGTTGAGCAGGACCAGACCCTGGGGCGTTTCCACCCGCAGCGGGCGTGCCTCGTCCACCGCGTCCACCAGCATCTCGCCCTGGCGCAGGTGCAGCAGGCGCTGGCGGGCGTCGAAGCGGATGTCCAGCGCGCTGTCGGTGTTCAGCGACAGGGTCGAGCCATCGTCCAGGGTCAGGTGGCGGCGCTCGCCCACGGCGGTGCTCTGGTCGGCGCGTAGCGCCAGCATCGGGGCGCTGTCCCGCATCGCCAGGGCGCCACCACCGGCGATCACCAGCAGGGTGAGCAGCTTCAGGGCCTCGCGCCGGCCGCGTGAGGCCGGGGCATCCAGGGCGGCGAGGGCGGTGGGCGTGTTCAACCCGCGCAGGCCCCGGTTGACCGACTCGATGCGCTGCCAGGCGCGTTCGTGCTCCGGGTCGGCGGCGCGCCAGCGTTGCCAGTCGTCCTGGCGCTGGCGCGAGGGCGTGCCGTCCTGCAGCTCCACCAGCCACTGCACCGCCTGGGCGGCGACGGCGGGGGCGATGCGTGGCTCGCCGCTCTTGCGCAGGGCCATCAGAGGCACTCCGCGAAGTAGCAGCGCTCGGCGGCCTTGGCCATGTAGCGCTTGACGCTGGAGAGGGAGAGGCCGAGCTGCTCGGCGATCTCGGCGTAGGTGCAGCCGTCCACCTGGGCCAGCAGGAAGACCTGCTTGGCCTGGGGCGGCAGGCCGTCGAGCAGGCGGTCCAGCTCCACCAGGGTCTCCAGGATGATGGCGCGGGCCTCCTCGCTGGGGGCCTCGTCCTCCGGCAGCGCGGCGAGGGCCAGCAGGTAGGCGCGCTCGATGTCCTGGCGACGGTAGTGGTTGGCCAGCACGCGCTTGGCGAGGGTCGTGAGGAAGGCCCGGGGTTCGAGGATGCGGTGCGCCTCGCGCCCCAGCAGCACCTTGAGGAAGGTGTCCTGGGCCAAGTCGGCGGCACTCTGCGGGCAGCCGAGCTTGCGTTGCAGCCAGTGCCGGAGCCAGCCGCTGTGGTCGCTGTAGAGCTTGTGCAACGCCTGCTCGGGGGCGGCCTGGCTGCTGGTCAAGGAGGGCTCCGGAAGGGGGATTCGGGAATGGATCAAATAGGAATGCTTCGCATTCTATTTGTGCCGTGGCCGTTGCGCAATCGGCGGGTGGAACCCGGGAAGCGAGGCGCGGGTCAATCGATCACAACAACTCGATCCAGGAGAACCACCATGCTCAGTCCCGCCACCCATCGCCGACTCGCCGCCGTGCTGGTCGCCAGCCAACTCACCTTCTTCGCCCAGGTGCCGCTGGCCCAGGCCGCCATGATCGGCACGCCCCAGGCGTTGCAGGAACAGCAGCAACAGGTCGACCGCGCGCAGCTGCGCGGCATGCTCGACAACCAGGACGTGCAGAAGAAGCTGCAGGAATACGGCGTGCCCCGCGAGCAGGTGGAGGCGCGCATCAACAGCCTCACCCCGGCCGAGCTGGCGCAGTTCAACCAGCAGCTGCAGCAGGAGCCCGCCGGCGCCGGCGTGGTCGGCATCATCGTGCTGTTCCTGGTGATCTTCATCATCACCGACATGCTCTGCGCCACGGACATCTTCAGCTTCATCAAGTGCATCCGTTGATGCGCGTGCTGCGGCCGGGGCTCCTCGCCCTGGCCGTACTGCTCACCGGTTGCGCCAGCGGCCCGCTGCTGCCCCCGCAGAGCGAGCGGCTGCCCGAGCGCATCGAGCTGGCGGACGTGCCCTTCTACCCGCAGGAGGACTACCAGTGCGGCCCGGCGGCGCTGGCCACGGTGCTGGTGCACCGCGGCGTGGCGACCTCGCCGGAGGCGCTGGTGCCCAAGGTCTACCTGCCCGAGCGGCGCGGCAGCCTCAAGCTGGAACTGGTGGCCGCAGCGCGGCAGAGCGGCATGCTGGTCTACCCGCTGCAACACAGCCTGGATGCCCTGCTGGCCCAGGTGGCGGCGGGCAACCCGGTGCTGGTGATGCAGAACCTCGGCCTCGACTGGTACCCGCAATGGCACTTCGCGGTGGTGGTCGGCTACGACCGCGCCAAGGACGAGCTGGTGCTGCGCTCGGCCACCACACGGCGCTGGGTCACCGACCTGCGCAGTTTCGATCGCACCTGGGCGCGCGCCGAGCGCTGGGCCGTGGTGACCCTGCCCCCCGAGCAACTGCCGGCCGAGCCGCGCCTGGAGGCCTGGATGCAGGGCGCCAGCGACCTGGAACAGACCGGCCAGCGCGAGCGTGCCGAACGGGCCTATCTCACGGCTTCCGGGCACTGGTACCGCGAGCCCTTGCCGTTGTTCGCCCTGGCCAACGCGCGCTACACCGAGGGCGACCGCGAGGGCGCGGAGAAGGCCCTGCGCCAGAGCATCACCCGCAAGCCGGACTACGCCCTGGGCTGGTTCAACCTCTCCGAGCTGCTGGCCGAACGCGGCTGCCCGGGCCAGGCCGAGCAGGCCCGCGCCTGCGCCCGCCAACTGGCTCCCGACGATGCGCGCATGGCCGCGCCGCTGGGTGCCGGAGCCAAGGCCGGCGGCCGTTGCGAAGCCGTGCCGGCATGCGGGGGGCAATGATCTCGTTGTAGGGGCGAATTCATTCGCCCGGCGGCGTCCCTTCATCGCTCAGTGGATGGGGCGTCTTCTTCGATGCGCGCGCCGTATTACGTGGCACCCGTAGGATGGGTAGAGCCCCGCGAAACCCATCACCTCGGTGTCACAAGGAGGCTCATCACTCACCCCATCGCTGCCCGGTATTCACCGGGCGTACCACCGACCGCGCTGCGGAAGCGGTTGCTGAAGTGGCTGGCGCTGGCGAAGCCGCAGGCGAGGGCGACGTCGCCCAGGGGCAGGGCGGTGCGGGCCAGCAGGTGGCGGGCGTGGGCCAGGCGGCGGGCGAGGACGTACTGGTGCGGCGGCAGGCCGAAGCTTTCGCGGAACATCCGCGCGAAGTGGTATTCCGAGAGCGCCGAGAAGGCCGCCAGTTCGCCCAGGCTCAGCGGCTCGGCCAGGTGTTCGTCGATGTAGTCCATCAGCCGCTTGCGCACGGCCGGGGCGAGGCCGCCCTTGAGCTGCGGGCCCTGGCGCAGGCCGACCTGGGTGAGCAGGGTGTGGCCGAGCATCTCGTGGGCGAGGCTGCTGGTGAGCATGCGCTCGCCGGGTTCGTTCCAGTCCAGGCGGATCAGGCGGTGGAAGCGTGCGGCCTGCTCGGCGTCGTCGAGGAAGGTCGCTTCGCGCATCTCCAGCTCGCGCGGTTCGCGGTCCAGCAGGGTCACGGCGGCGTGGGCGAATTGCGCCGGGGCGATGTACAGGTGCGCCAGGCGGATCTCGCCGTTGATCACCCAGGAGGACTCGTGCCCGGCAGGGAGGATGCACAGCTTGTCGGGGGCGCCCTTGGTGTCCGGGCGCTCGCGGCGGAAGGTGCCGGTGCCGCCGGCCAGGTAGCACGACAGCGTGTGCAGGCGGGTGCCCTGGTAGTCGCGGGCGTCGTGGTGGTTGCTCCACAGCGCCGCGCCCATGCCATCGCCCAGTTCGGCGGCATGCTCAAGACGGGCATGGGGCGAGCTGGCGAGTGACTGGAAGACCTGGTTCTGCAGGAGTGAGGACATGCTCGGGGCAACCGCGGGGCTTGGGTGTTCATGCTAGCGCGGGCGCCCGCGCGACGCAGCGGGGCGGCGCAGATAAGCGCAAGTTTTTGCAAGCGCGCCGACGGGCTGCGCGGGAGACTGGCCACACGACGCACCGCCCGGATGACCGCCATGAATCTCTCGCTGTACCTGCTCACCGTCCTGATCTGGGGCACCACCTGGATCGCCATCAAGCTGCAGATGGGCGAGGTGGCGATCCCCGTGTCCATCGCCTACCGCTTCGCCCTGGCCGCCGTGGTGCTGTTCGCCATCCTGTTGCTCAGCCGCCGCCTGCAGAAGCTCGACGGCCGCGCGCAGGCGATCTGCCTGGCCCAGGGTCTGTGCCTGTTCTGCGTCAACTTCATGTGCTTCTACACCGCCAGCCAGTGGATCCCCAGCGGGCTGATCGCCGTGGTGTTCTCCACCGCCACCCTGTGGAACGCCCTGAATGCGCGGGTGTTCTTCGGCCAGCGCATCGCCGCCAACGTGCTGGCCGGCGGCGGGCTCGGCCTGGCCGGGCTGGCGCTGCTGTTCTGGCCCGAACTGGCCGGCCACCAGGCCAGCCGCGAAACCTGGCTGGGCCTCGGCCTGGCGCTGCTGGGCACGCTGTGCTTCTCCGCCGGCAACATGCTCTCCAGCCTGCAGCAGAAGGCCGGCTACCGGCCGCTGACCACCAATGCCTGGGGCATGTTCTACGGCGCCTCGCTGCTGGCCCTGGGGTGCCTGGCCAGCGGCACGCCCTTCGCCATGGAGTGGAACACGCGCTACGTCGGCTCGCTGCTGTACCTGGCGATCCCCGGCTCGGTGATCGGCTTCACCGCCTACCTGACCCTGGTGGGGCGCATGGGGCCGGAGCGCGCGGCCTACTGCACGGTGCTGTTCCCGGTGGTGGCGCTGAACATCTCGGCCTTCGCCGAAGGCTATGCCTGGACCGCCCCGGCGCTGCTCGGCCTGGTACTGGTGATGGCCGGCAACCTGCTGGTGTTCCGCAAGCCGAAGACGCCGGTGGCCGCCGCGCCCCTGGGGAGCCGCGCATGAGCCAGCGCGTGGTCCGCAGTCGCGCGTTCACCGCCGAGCGTGCCTGGGGCGCGCTGGACATCGCCAACCTCGACGGCACCACGGTGCGCCTGCACTGGACCGACCAGCCGTACATCTGGCACGTCAACGACGGCAGCGAAGTCTTCGTGGTGCTCGATGGCGAGGTGGAGATGCGCTACCGCGAGGGCGGCGAGGAACACGCGGTGCTGCTGGGCGTGGGCGACCTGTTCCATGCAGGGCCCGGTTGCGAGCACGTGGCGCACCCCCGCGGGGTGGCGCGCATCCTGGCGGTGGAGCGCGAAGGCAGCGTCTAGCTCGCTTCGTCGGCCTTCTTCGCCCCGCGCATGTTCATCGCTGCCAGGCACAGTTGCAGCACGATCAGCGCCCAGGCCTGGGCATGCAGGCCCCAGGTTATCCACAGCGCGTTGCTGGCCAGGAACACCCAGAAACCCAGGTGGCGTCGTGTCGGCTGCTTCGAGCCGATCAGCCAGGCGGCGGCCACGGTGACCAGCATGGCCGGCCATTGCAGCAGGTCGAGATAGTCCATCGGATCCCCCCTAGTTCTCTTTTTAGTGAGGCGGGGAGGGCGACGGTTCCAACGTTTTTCAGGTCTCCAGGGGCTGGCTGAAGAACAGTGCGACTTCCTCGGGCGCGGTCTCGCGCGGGTCATAGAGCGCGGTGTTCAGGCCGCTGAAGGCGAAGCCGGATTTCAGGTAGAAGCCGATGGCGGGGTGGTTGCTGCTCTGGGTCTCCAGCCACAGGCAGCGCGCGCCGCTGCTGCGGGCGAACGCCGTGGCCTGGTCCAGCAACCGCCGGCCCAGTCCCCGGCCCTTGCAGGCCGGCGCGACGAACAGCGCGCTCAACTCGGCGCTGCGGTTCCACTCGTCCAGTCGCACGCAGGCGAACCCGGCCAGGCTGCCGTCCGTAGCTTCGGCGGCGACGGTGAAGTCCGCGTCCTCCACATCCTCGGCGAACCCCCCGGCGTCGTAGCGCTTGCGAAAGGGCTGGGCGCGGCGTTCCTCGACCAGCGCAAAGGCCAGGTCCTGCCGCTCCACGCGGTAGATGACAGAGGTGTCGTAGCCGGCCTCGAAGGCACTCAGGGCTTTGGCATCGCGGGGCAGTTCGAGGGGGCGCAGGTGCATGGTGTCCGTTCCTTTGGTGAGAGGGAGGATTCTAGTGGGGTCGGCTCACCAGCGGTGCTTGACCAGGCATCGCATGGTGGATGCAAAGAGCGGCACCCACCCTACGCAACGGTGAAGCCCGTGGAGGGATGGACGTAGGTTGGCGCCGAGCGCAGCGAGGCCCAACGGGCGGGGGCGGGATCGCTGCGTTCGGCTTCGTGCCTCAGCGGAGCGCCGCCCGGGCCAACCTACGGGGCGTGCCTTGGAGGAGAGCTCAGTCCAGCAGGCAGGCGAGCAGGTCGGGCGGCACCTGGGGGGCTTCGCGCAGGAACAGCTCATGGATCAGCGCGTAGCGCTGGCCTTTCGGGGTGGCGCCGACGTAATAGCTCGCCACCGAGTAGCCTTGGCCGGCGGGCTCGAGGAGGAAGCTCATGGGACCAAGGCGCTCGTATTCGGCCTCCACCAGCAGCCAGCCATTACGGTGGGCCAGCCTGTTCAGGCGCTTCATCGCGACCTTCTGCTGGCCATCCTCGGCGAGGCGTTGCTCGATGGCTGCGAATGCCTGGGTGTAGGCGCTCGGTGACTCACGGCGAGGGCAGGTGGGGTCGGGCGGCGGTGGCGGTGCCTTCTCGGCGATGACCCACTTGGGCTCGTGGCTCCGTCCCTTGCGTGGCTCCGTGCTGATCAGGCCCATGTAGAGCGTCGAGGCGTCGTCACCGAGGGTCACGATCTCCTGGCGGCTGGCCAGCAGCGTGCCGTCGTGGGCCTTGCAGTCGACGCGGACGGTGTACAGGTCGGAGCCGAATGGCGACACCATCATGCCGTCGTAAAAGGTGGCCTCATGGATCTCTGACGAGGATGACTTCCCCGTCGAGTTTCGAATGAAGGACTCGCATGTGGAGCGCGCGAACAACCGGGGTTCGATGGTGCCTTCCACTGTGACAATGGCATCGCACCCCGCGAGCATCGCGGCCACCAGCGCCAGCGCCGTCAGTCTTCCCTGCATTTTGCCGCTCCTTGTCCACCGACGGGCTTGCCGGCAGGTCGCGTTTATAGCCTGAGGCCGTGATGCTCGGGAAGAGCCCGTTGGTGGATGCGAAGAGCGGCATCCACCCTACACACCGGTGAGGACCGAGCGGAGAGGTGGGCGTAGATTGGCGCCGAGCGCAGCGAGGCCCAACGGCGCGGGGTCAGCGGCGGGGGGGGAGGGTGAGCCAGGCGAGGACGGGGTAGCAGAGGTAGTGCAGGAAGAACAGGAAGACGGCCATGGGGCTGGGTTGGTCCTGCAGGGTCATCATGCCGAGCAGGCCGAGGTAGAGGACGCCGAGCAGGGCGCCGTAGCCGAGGAGGATGCGCCAGGCCTCGTCGCGGCTGGGCGCGCGGCGCTGGATGAGGCGGAAGGCCCCGGCGAGCAGCAGGGCGACGGCGCCGGCGATGATCAGGGTGGCGAGCAGGCCGCCGACCTTGACCAGGCTGCGCAGGGCGAGGTTGAGCGCCATCGCCAGCACGACGCCGCCGATGGCGTAGCGCATCGGGAAGGCGGGGCGCGGGTCGTTCACGGGCGCTCCAGGGCGACGTCGAGGCCGAAGCGCTTCTTCAGCACCGACTCCAGCAGGCCCTTGGGCAGCAGCGCGGCGAGCAGCGGCAGGGCACGGCTGCCGTTGCCCAGGCGCAGCAGGCGTGGACGCGGGTGGCGCTGGGCGGCGGCGAGCAGGTCGCGGGCGAATTCGGTGGCGGGGGTGGGGTTGTCCTGGGAGGCCTTGGCACGGGCGCGGATGCCGTCGCGGATCGGCCACCAGGGCGAGCCTTCGGCGATCACGGCCTCGGCCTCGCGGCTGGCGTTGGCGCCGAAGCTGGAGGCGATGGCGCCGGGTTGCACTTCCATCACGTCGATGCCGAAGGGGGCGAGTTCCAGGCGCAGGGCGTCGGAGAGGGCGTGCACGGCGGCCTTGGAGGCGCAGTAGGCGCCGGCGAAGGGGGTGACCAGCACGCCGGAGACGCTGCCGATGTTGACCACCAGGCCGCGACTGGCGCGCAGCACGGGGAAGCAGGCGCGGGTCAGGCCGATCAGGGAGAAGACATTGGTCTCGAACTGCCGGCGCAGGGCGTCGGTGCCGCCGTCGAGCAGCGGGCCCATGGCGCCGTAGCCGGCGTTGTTGACCAGCACGTCGAGGCGGCCGATCTCCCGTTGCAGGCGCTCGCCCAGCTGCGCCACCGCGGCCTCGTCGTTGACGTCCAGCTGCACGCCGGTGAAGCCGGCGACGTTCAGGGCGTCGACGTCATTGGCCTTGCGCGCGCAGGCCCAGACGCTGTAGCCGGCCTGCTTGAAGGCATCGGCCAGGGCGCGGCCGATGCCACTGGAGCAGCCGGTGATGAGGGCGACGGGTTGGCTCATTGCTGGGTTCCTTGTTGGTCTTGTTGTGATGGAGGCGGGACGGCGGTTCGCGTATCAGTCGGCGAATCTGCCATGTAATCGCTCGGCGCGGAACTCCAGGGTTTGCGGGCGGTAGCCGCTGCGCAGCGGCGGCACGGGCAGGCAGTGGCTCCAGTCGGCGCCGGCCTGCAGGCGCGGCGGGCCGAGGGAGCGTTCGGCATCGAAGGCCGACTGGGTGAGGTTGATGGCGTCGCCCGGGCGGTAGGCCTGGATCACCCAGGCGAGGTCCAGCAGGGTGGTGCTGCTGCCGTTGTGCACGCGGATCTGCAGCGGGCGGTCGGCGGGGCACGCGTCGGGGGCGTAGGCGACGCGGACGTCGAGCAGGGCCAGCTGGCGGTCCACCACGCGCTCTTCCCAGAGCACCCAGGCGGCGACCAGGCCGATGCCGAGCACGGCGACCAGCGAGATGGGCAGGGCCTTGGCGGGTTGGCGGATGACCAGGATCAGCCAGGTCAGGGTGAGGATCGCACCGATCAGCATGGGGACGCCCGTGGGGATTGGAGGGGCTCAATGCTAGCGCATTACGCCGGGGCGATGCGGTTGGGTGGAGGCGCCGGGCGCGGGGGCCCGGCGGGGCCCCCTTGGGTTGGCGCACGCCATTCCCCCCGCTGGCACAGGGGGAATGGGCCTCCCGATGGGGGAAGGAGGCTCAGCGTGCTGTCACATGGCTCACGGTGACGGAGTCGCTGCGGCCGTAGACGTCTTCCAGGCGCTCGATGTCGTCCTCGCCCAGGTAGCTGCCGGACTGCACCTCGATGATCTCCAGGGGGATCTTGCCGGGGTTGGTCAGGCGGTGCACCGAGGTCATGGGGATGTAGGTCGACTGATTCTCGGTGAGCAGGAAGGTCTTGTCGTCACAGGTCACCTCGGCGGTGCCGGATACCACGATCCAGTGCTCGGCGCGGTGGTGGTGCATCTGCAGCGAGAGCTGCGCGCCGGGCTTGACGGTGATGTGCTTGACCTGGAAGCGGCCGCCCATGTCCACCGAGTCGTACGAGCCCCAGGGGCGGTACACGGCGCAGTGGTTCTGGGTCTCGCTGCGACCCTGGGCGTCCAGTTCGTTGACCAGCTTCTTGACGTCCTGCACGCTGTCGCGGTGGGAGATCATCATGGCGTCCTTGGTCTCGACCACGACTATGTCGTCCAGGCCGATCACCGACACCAGCTTGCCGTTGCCGTGTACCAGGCAGTTGCGGCTGTCGTGCACCACCACGTCGCCCTTGGTGACGTTGCCGTCCTTGTCCTTTTCGTGCACTTCCCAGATCGAGCTCCAGCTGCCGACGTCGTTCCAGCCGGCGGAGAGCGGTACCACGCAGGCGCGCTGGGTCTTTTCCATCACCGCGTAGTCGATGGAGTTGTCCGGGCAGCAGGCGAAGGTGGCGGCGTCGATGGTCACCGTGGTGCCGTCGCGCTGGCTGCGCTCCAGGGCGAGCAGGCAGGTGTCGTAGATGTCCACGTCGTGGTGCTTGAGCTCGTCGAGGAAGCGGCTGGCGCGGAACAGGAACATGCCGCTGTTCCAGAAGTAGTCGCCGGAATCCACGTACTGCTGGGCACGCTCGGCATCGGGCTTCTCGACGAACTGGGCGACGCGGCTGATGCCGTCCGGCAGGCTGCCGGCCGAATCCTTGCCACGGATGTAGCCGTAGCCGGTCTCGGGGCGCAGGGCGGGCACGCCGAACAGCACCATCTCGCCCTTCTCGGCGGCGATGGTGGCCAGGGCCAGGGCCTGCTGGAAGGCGCGCTGGTCTTCCAGCACGTGGTCGGCCGGCATCACCAGCATCAGCTCGTCGCGGCCTTCGGCCAGCAGCTGCATGGCGGCGATGGCGACGGCGGGCGCGGTGTTGCGGCCGAAGGGTTCGAGCAGCATGGCCTGCGGGGTGACGTTGATGGCGTCCAGCTGCTCCTGGACGATGAAGCGGTGATCCTTGTTGGCCACCAGCACCGGGGCCTGCATGCCGTCGAAGTTCAGGCGTTCCAGGGTCTGCTGGAACAGGGTGTGGTCACCGGTCAGGGCCAGGAACTGCTTGGGGTATTGCTTGCGCGAAAGGGGCCAGAGTCGGGAGCCGCTACCGCCAGAGAGGATCACAGGAATCATGGGTGTATCTCCTAGAATCGTTCATCGGTTGTGGATAGGTTGCTCATCACATCGATCACTGATTTCTGTCTTGTAGTCCCACTGTCTCGTGCGGCGGGTACGAAGCGTTCGCCCGGGGCGCGAGCCCCGGGCCGGGTACATCAGGATTCGGCCGGGCGCTTGACCCAGACCGGGGAGAGCTTGCCGCCGCTGCCGGTGATGTAGAGGCAGACGACTTCGCCGCGCTGCAGCGAGACGGGCTTGAGGTCACTGACCTTGCGGGTGCCGTCGAACAGGGCGAGGTTGACCTTCACCGGGTTGATCTCGCGCTCGCCACGGCCCTGGGCGGCCACGTCCTCGACCACGGCGGTCTTGCCGTCGGCGGTCTTCAGGGTGAGCTTGGCGTCGGAGAGGTTCTGCACCCGCAGCAGCGCCTTCTGCTTGTTCTTGAAGGGCGGCTCTTCCACCAGCTTGGGTTCGGCACCCGGCTGGTTGACCAGGGTGTAGTAGCGGTCGGCTTCCAGTTTCACCGGCAGGTTGGTGGCGCCGACCTGGGCGCTGTAGTTGCCTGCGGGCAGGAACTTGAAGTCGCTGGAGCCGAGCGGGGCGACATCGTTCAGCGCGGTGTTGCCGACGTTGACGCTGAGTTCGCTGCTGCCGGCGTTGTAGGCGCGGACGAAGGCCGATCCCTTGGGTGCCTGGGGCCCGTAGAGCCCGCCTTCGTCGGCCTGTGCATGCACGGCGGCGAGGCCCAGGGCGATGGCGCAGGCGTACGACGTCCAGTTACGTTTCTTCTGTCGGTTCATGGTGTTCCTCCATCTTTCTTTCTTGAAATGGCCCGGTGGGGCCACAGTCGTCGAGGGCTCGCGGGGCGGGCCCTCACTGCCGGGTTTCAGTTGGCGGCGGTGGCCGCGAGGCGCTCGCCGGGGTTGCCGCCCTTGCGCAGCTCGGCGATCCACTGCGGGTCGAACTCGCTGAGGTCGTTGGGCATGGGCAGGTAGCGCTCGGGGAATTCCCAGATCACCAGTTGCGGAGCGGCGTTCTTCAGCTCGTCGCTCTTGAGGTACTTGAGCATCGGCAGGATCGGGCCGTGGCCGTCCTCGGCGTGGTTGACCAGGTCGCGTTGCAGCGACTGGCGCAGCGCACCGGCGAAGTTCCAGTTCTGGTTGGCGCTGTAGCTGGTGCCCACCAGCACCACCGGGACGGTGCTGTCGGCGAACAGGGAGTCGCCGCTGGCCTCACCTTCGACCGCGGCCCGGGTCTCGCGTTTCTGCAATTTGTCGGGGGCCGGCATCAGGTTCTCGAACATCGGGTCCAGGGGCAGGAAGCGGGTCAGGTCGCCCTTGTAGTCCTCGTTCTTCACCGCCTCGGTGACGTACTCCTGGGCGTCGCCCGAGAGCGGCGCCGCACTGCGCACGGTCTCGCCCAGGGCGTTGGCCACCACCTCGGCGCCCAGGGGCGTCCAGTGGGTGTCGGTGCGCAGGAAGACCTGGCCGTCGCTCTTGGCCTGCTCCAGGGTGCCGAGCAGGTCCGGGGCGATGATCCCGGCCTTGCGCGCGGCACCGCGGAACTGGGCGTAGAGGTCCTGGCGCAGGGCGGTGGGGCGGGCATCGCCGGTGTACTCGGGGTACAGGCGCGACTTGGACGGCACGATCGCCAGCACCAGGGTCACGCCCCGGTTGGCCAGCTCGTCGCGCACGCCCTGGATCATTGCCAGGTTCTCCTGCAGGTGGCGGTTGCCGTCGGCGACGGGGTCGAACTCCTCGTCGGAGAACAGCCAGCCGTCCTTGCCGATGACCACGCCCTGGCGGCCTTCGCCGAACAGGCCGAAGTCCACCAGCGCCCAGAGGTTGGTGCCGATCTGCTTGATCGGGAATTGGTCGTCGTAGTGCTTCTCGAAGGCATGGGCCAGCTTGCCGTTGAGCACGGTGGTCTCCTTGGCGACGCTGAAGCCGACGATGCCGCGCAGGGACCACAGGCTCAGGGCCAGCAGCATGCCGGCGAAGACGACGATGTAGAGGGTGTTGGCAGTTCTGCTCATGGTCGCGCTCCTCAGAACTGGAAGTAGAGGAAGGGGGAGAAGCTCTGCGCCGAGAGCTTCAGGATCGAGGCGGCGAACAGCACCAGCAGGGCGATGCGGGTCGCCAGCATCGGCAGCTGGGTCATCCAGGCCTGCTGCCAGACCAGGCCGCCGCTCGGCGAGTAGGCGATGGCCGCCGGGTCATTGGCGCCGCCCTGCTGGGTGCGCGGCTGGGCGGTGGCCGGGCCGTTGGCGTCGATGTGTTCCTCGGCACGGGCCTTGGGCGCACCGGCCAGGGGCTTGGTGTAGAACTGGCGGATGCCGAAGATGGCCAGCACCACGTAGGCCAGCACCAGGGTGGCGATCTGCAGGCTGGTCAGCTGGGCGCGGTTGAGCTCGGAGAGGCCCAGTTCGCCGAAGCTGAACATGGCGGCGTACATGCGCCAGGCGACGTCGAGGTTCTCGGCGCGGAAGATCACCCAGCCGATCACCACCAGGAGGAAGGTGAAGGCCCAGCGCAGCGGGTTGAGCACGCGCGGCGCGGCGTCGACGCCCAGGGCGCGTTCGATCGCCAGCCACATGCCGTGCCAGGCGCCCCAGATGATGTAGGTGAAGTTGGCGCCGTGCCACAGGCCGCCCAGCAACATGGTGAGGAACAGGTTGCGGTAGGTCTGGAAGGTGGTGCCGCGGTTGCCGCCCAGGCTGATGTACAGGTAGTCGCGCAGCCAGGTGGAGAGGCTGATGTGCCAGCGCCGCCAGAACTCGGTGATGGACTGGCTGATGTAGGGCTGGTTGAAGTTCTCCATGAAGCGGAAGCCCATCATCAGGCCGAGGCCGATGGCCATGTCGCTGTAGCCGGAGAAGTCGAAGTACAGCTGCGCGGTGTAGGCCAGCGCGCCGAGCCAGGCATCCCCCGTGGTCGGGTCGGAGAGGGCGAAGCAGTGGTCGGCGATGGGCGCGATGCTGTCGGCGATGAAGACCTTCTTGATGAAGCCCTGCATGAACCGGGTGCAGCCCTCGGCGAACTTGTCGACGGTGTGGGTGCGGTGGTTGAACTGGTCGACCAGGTCGCGGAAGCGCAGCACGGGGCCGGCGATCAGGTGCGGGAAGATCGCCACGAAGGCCGCGAAGTCGATCAGGTTGTGGGTCGCCGGGGTGTCGCCACGGTACACATCGATGATGTAGCTGATGGACTCGAAGATGTAGAACGAGATACCGATCGGCAGCAGGATGTGGGTGAGGACGAAGGGCTCCATGCCGAACGAGGTGACGATTGCGTTGAGGCTGTCGACACCGAAGTTGGCGTACTTGAAGTAGCCCAGCACGCACAGGTCGACCACCACGCCGAGGATCAGCCATTTCTGCGCCGTCTTCGTGCGGACCCCGGCGGCGCCTATGCGCAGGCCGATCCAGTAGTTGAACACCGTGACCGCCGCGAACAGCGCGAGGAAGTCGATCCGCCACCAGGCGTAGAACACGTAGCTGGCGACGAGCAGCAGCAGGTTTCGATAGCGCGTCCCGACCAGGTAGTACAAGCCGAGGAAGATCGGCAGGAACAGGAACAGGAACACGTTTGAAGAAAAGACCATCCGAGTCTCTCCACTTGTACGTCAACTTTCTGGGTCGCCGCCGGACGTTCCAGCCCGGTGTGCGACCCGCCATTCCCTCCCCAGGGTGTGGCGTTCAAATCCTTGCGCCGCCGCGTCTGCCGCGCGGTCGGTTGATTCCCCAAGGCGCTCCCCGGAAGGGGAGGGCGCTGCATCAGCTACCGCTGCCGCCCTCCTTCTTCGGGTGGAAGACCTGGGTGATGTCGCCGCCCAGGCGGAAGGTCTTGTAGGGGCCCATGGAGTCCTTCCACTGCACGGTGTCGGGCTTGCAGCCGTAGAGGGCGCACCAGGGCTCGAGCCAGGCGAACTTGGCGTGTTTCCCCAGTTCGTCCATGTCCTGGTCCTCGCCGGTCCTGTCGTCGAAGGGCTCCTGGTCGTCGACGCCGGCGATGACCTTCTCGCCGAGGCGGCGCAGGGCACCGTTGTTCTCCTCGCGCAGGTCCACGCCGTTGGCCTGGGCGAACGCGGCGATCATCGCCAGCGGCGGCAGGCTGTAGTTGTGGTAGGCGAGGGCGCGTTGCCGGCGCTTGAGCTCGTTGGGCAGGAAGCCGTCCTGGTCGACCTGGCTGGCGGCGACGCGGAACTGGTCCACCGACCAGTCGAACAGGTCGCGGCGGTTGGTGGCGACGGCGGTGGCCATCACCGACCAGGCGGCCCAGTAGGAGTGGTTGTTGATCTTCTTCAGCGGCAGGCCGCTCCAGTCGTGCACCGTCTGGTCGGCCAGGCGCGAGAACCAGGATTCGATGACCTGGGTCTGGCTCTTGTAGGCGTCCAGCGGGTGGCTGTCGGAGAACTTCAGCCGCAGGTAGGCGGAGGACAGGCTGCCCAGCGCCCATTTGCGGATCGACTTGCCGGTGTGGTTGTACTCGGTGCTGAGCAGGGCGTTGGCCTGGGCCCAGCTGGTCATCCACTGCAGGGCGCATTCGAGCTGCGGACGCTGCCCTTCGCGCATGTAGACCATGACCATCTTGTTGACGCCGCGCTCCATCTCGGTGATGTCGGCGGTCTTCTCGCGGAAGGCCTTCTCGGCTTCCGGGTTGAGGGTCGCGCGGGCCTTGTCCGAGCCTTCGTACTTGCTGCGGAAGTCGAGCTTGGCCGTGTACGGCTGCGGCGGCGCCTTGCAGGCCTCGGGCTTCTTGTCGTCGATATCCACCGGTGCGTAGTAGCCGCGTGGCGGCACCAGGTCGGCGGCACTCGCCTGGCCGACGAGCAGGCAGCCGCCGAGCAGGCAGGGTGCGAGCAGGCTGAGTGGATGCTTCATGGGGGCCTCCTTCCTCACTCGGCCTTGGCCGTGAGGGTGTCGCCGCCGTTGCCGGGTCGCTTGCACAGGGTCACGTCGACGCTGAGGTTCTCCGGCATCTCTTCGGGGCTGTGGATTTCCAGGGCGAGGACGTTCAGGTCCCGCCAATCGGGGTCGTCGCGCAGTTCGAAGACATAGCGACCACCGGTGTCGACGCGGTCGCTCTGCTCGATCTTGAAGTTCTCGCGGCGGCCGTTGAGGTACCAGATGGTGGCCTTGGACTCGTGCACGGACGGGTCGCTGAAGGTCAGGTCGACCTGGTAGTCGCCACTACGGATGTCTTTCACCGGCGCGTTCTGGCCGTTGACGAAGACTTCGTTGGCGCCGGGCTTCATCTTCACCTTGTTGTGCATCACCGCCTTCCGGCCTTCGCAGCCGTTGTCAACCAGCGGCACGGCCTGGCGGTAGAAGCTCTTCTGCGCCATGTCGTAGTGGGTGGCGAATTCCCAGACGATGATCTTCGGCGGGTTCTCGTGGAATTCCTTGCTGCTCATGTACTGCAGCAGGGCGCTGTCGAAGCCGCCGCCGCTGACCGCCATGTTGAGCACCTCGGCGCCGCTGTGCTGCTGCAGGAAGCCGCCGAAGTTGTACGCCGGGCCGCTGTTACTGGTGCCCACCAGGACGATCTGCGGGTTCGACTCGTCGCCGAACAGGCTGTCGCCGCCGGCCTCGCCCGAGGCTTCGGTCTCGTAGCGGTCGACGTACTGGGTGGCGTAGGTGGTGCCGCACAGCTGGCCGGCGGTCTTGTGCAGGGTGCCGGCCTTGGGCAGCAGGCCGACGACCTTGCTGGAGAACTCCTTCTTGGGGATGTCGGCGAAGCCGGGCATCTCCTTCAGCGTCTCGGCCACCAGCTTGGCGGTGCGGTCGGCGCCGGCGGGGGTCCAGTGGTGGTCGGCCTTGAAGTAGTAGTCGGTGTCCACGCCCTTCTCGTCGAACAGCGGCGAGAGGTCGGTGACCCAGATGCCGGTCTTGCGGAAGTCTTCCACCGTCTTGAGGTAGTTCTTCTTCGCCAGCTCGAAGTCGAAGCGGGCCTTTTCTTCATCGGTCAGCTTCTCGCGGTTGATCAGCCCGCGGGTGGGTTGGTAGACCACCATCAGCTCGATGCCCTTGGCCTTGAGCGCGTCACGCAGGCGCTTGAACTCGCTGTAGCCGTAGGGGGTGGTGCCGAAGTCGGTGCGCAGGTCGTTGCGCGAGCGGAACAACCAGTCGTCCTTGGCCTGCACCAGGGCGGTGAAGAAGCTCAGGTACTTGGTGTTGTAGGTGTTCGGGTTCTGCGCCGTGGCGCACAGCGGACCGGTGCGCTGCACGCTGTACTGCGGTTCGGCCGCCTGGGCGGTGTGGGCGCCGGCCAGCAGGGCGGCGGCCAGGGCGGAGGGGGCGAACCAACGGGTGCTGTTCTTGTGCATGATCTGTTGCCTCAATCCTGGAGTTCGGCCTGGCTTTCGACGGGGTCGATGAGCACCGCTTTCTTGCGACGCACCATGAGGTCGAGGATTTCTTCCTGTTTCTCGCCCAGCACGCCGGCGAAGCTGATGCCGGTGGACTTGCTCGGGGCGAGCATCTCCACGCGGTAGAGCTCCACGGAGAGCGGCGAGTCGATGGACAGCGGGCTGGAGCCGTTACCGGCGAGCTTGCCGCCGACCACGATCATCGAGACCTTGGTGTCGAAGGGGTCGAGCTCGATGTCGCGGTCGGTATCGGACAGGTCCTTGATGTGCCCGTACACGCCGGTCAGCCCGTTGGCGATGGCGAGGTTCTCGTACAGGCGGATGTTCACGCTGTTGCGCAGGCGGATGCCGTGGCGCTGGTTGTTGACGATCTTGTTGCCCCACAACAGGTTGTTGGAGCTCTCGTACAGGGTGATGCCGTCGGCATGGTTCTGGTAGACCTCGTTGTAGGCCACCAGGTTGTTGACCGAGTTACGGTCGATGACGATGCCCGAGAGTTTGTTGTCGTAGGTCTTGTTGTTGATGATCCAGCTGTCGTCCACCTCGCGGGAGATGATGATTCCGTGCTTCTTCTTGGTCCCGAACACGGTGTTCTCGGCGATGATCAGGCCGTGGGAACGGTCGTGCGGGTCGATGCCGTAGACGATGTTGTCGCGGTAGGTGTTGCCCTTGATCACCACATCGCGGGCCTCGTAGCAGTAGAAGCCGTACCAGTGGTCGACGAACTCCGAATCCACCAGCCAGCCGGTGGGTTCCGGGCGCTTGAGGCGCGCGTGCATGCCGGGGGTGTACTGGGTGATGGAGACGCCGTAGGACTTGGAGTTGTTGTAGCCGAGGCTGGTGACGGTGCTGCCGACGATGTACAGCTCGCTGCCGCCCCAGGAGACCAGGAAGGGGCGGAATTCGTCGGGCGTGCGGAAGGTCGCCGGCGTCTTGTCCTGCTCGCGCCAGGCGGTCAGCCGGGTGCCGGTGATGAACAGCTTGCCGTCGTTGACCAGGAAGGCGCCGCGCTCCTGGGAGAGGCGGAAGTCCTTGGTGTCCTTGCCGATCTCGAGGTTCGCGTCCTGGGCCACCACCACGGGCAGGCGGGCGATGTACACGCCCGGCTCGGTCTCGCTGAACTGGCTGTCGGGCAGGGCCCTGGCGATGTCGGCGGGGGTGACGTGGCCGCCCTCGATGAAGATCGCCTGGGGCATGCCGCGCTGGCGGGTGACCCATTCGCGCATGCGCTCGTTGCCGCCGATGAAGTCCTTCAGGGCGTCCTGTTGCAGCATGCGCCGCACCACGACCTTGCCCTGTTTCGAGCGGTCGATCTTCGCTTCCACCGCCTGGGCGGTATAGCCGGAGAGGTCGGGCAGCGTGGGCGCGTCCAGGTGCAGCTGGTCCACCGGCGCGCTGGTGACGGTGTAGTTCTTGGTTTCCTTGAGCTCCTTGGCCGGTTCGGCGGCCTGGGCCCAGGGCGCTGCGATGAGCAGCGCGCCAAGTACCACTCCGCTGAGCGGCAGTGGGGTTCCGATGGGGTTTCTCATGGCTGTTCTCCCTTCGCGCATGGCGGCCTCAGAAGCGCCAGATGAAGTCGACGAAGGCGCGATGCATCAGCGAGTCGGTGCCGCTGCCATAGGCATCGCCCGGCTTGAACACGCCACCACGGAAACGCACCAGCGCGGAGGCGTCGTCCATGTGCTCGGCCATCGAGGCCGGCAGCAGGCCCTGCTTGAAGTACTTGGTGACGACGAAGTCGAGCTCCTGGCCGACGTCCTTCTCGCCGTCCTCCAGGGGGGCGATGATCCCGGCCTGGCCGACGTCCTGGTTGTCGTCGACACGCCAGAAGCGGTGGTAGACGACACTGGCGTCGTAGTCTTCGCGCAGCTGCCAGGAGGCGAAGGCGGTGCCCACCTGGAGGTTGCTCAGCTCGCCGCGGAAGGCTTCGCCGAAGCGGTGCATGCGCGAGTTGGTGCCGGTGAAGTTGGAGCGGTTGCTCTCCATGCCGGTCTGGCGGAACTGCTCGGAGCTGTCGTCGTCGCCACCGCCGCTGCCACGGGCGTAGGCACCGCCGACCTTCCACTGGTCGTTGATGTTCCAGCGCAGGCCGAGATCCAGCGCCCAGGCGTCGACGTCGACGTTGCGCGAGCCGTTGGCGAGTCGGTCGTTGCCGACCACGGTCTGGTTCAGTTCGTCGATGTCGCCGGTGAGCCAGGTGGCCTGGGCCCAGTAGTTGAGGGTCTCGGGCGAGCGGCGGTCGAAGAAGCCGTTGTCGGCATTGATGCCGAGCCAGGTGAGGTCGCCGGTGTAGCGCTTGTCCAGCGGGTCCACCACTTCGCCGTTGTCGGGCAGGCTGCCGTTGTCACGGCTGTGGTGGAGCTTGAGGCCGACCCAGTGGTTGGGCATCCACTGGGTGGCGACGTCGCCGAAGAAGTGCTGGCGGTCCTTGTCCTCGGGGGCCAGTTCGTCGATGTCGGTGCGGTACTCGCTGAAGCGCTCGGCGACGCCGACGTTGGCGGTCAGCAGGGTGGTGTCGAAGGTCCAGCGCAGGGCCTCGATGTTGGTGTCCCACCAGGTGCCTTCTTCGCTGCGCACGCGCTGGCGGCCGAAGCGCAGGTGCTCGCCCGGGTAGGCGGTGAGGCCGGCGTAGTCGACCCAGAATTCGCGCAGGGCGAGGTAGCTCTTGTCGGGTTCGCGGCCGTCGCTGTTCTGGCTGGATTCGCTGTCGATGTCGCTGGATTCGATAGTGTCGGTCTCGACGATGTCGGTCGCGGTCACCGCCTGGCCCATGGCGAAGGCGCTCCACTCGCCGCGCTGGCCGTAGACCCAGGGACGCAGGTCGAGACCGATGCCGTTGACGTCGCCGCCCTTCTGGGTGCCGAGGTCGCGGTCGTCTTCGGACTGCGCGGTGATCTTGATGTCGAGGCCGAAGTTCTTGTCACTCATCTGCACGGCGAAGGCGCTGCTCGCGGTGATCAGCGTGACGCCCAGGCCCAGGCTGGCGTTCGTCCAGAGATTGAATTTCATAGCGGTTCCTTCAAGGGGTCTGCATGGCTTGCATCTGGGCGGCGTCCTGCAGGGCCGCGCCTCGGAGCTGACGCTCCTCGCGCAGCAGCTGCTCGGCCCGGGCGCGTTCCGCAGGCTGCAGTTGTTGTTCCACCGCCTGGGCCAGTTCGGTGGCCTGGGGTGTGTTCTTGGGCAGCGCGAGCTGGCTGAAGACGTAGGCGTTGACCAGGTTGGGCTGGATGCCCTTGCCCTGGGCGAACATCTGGCCGAGGGCGAAGTCGGCGTTGATCTGGCCGCTGCGCGCGGCGCTCAGCAGGTAGTCCAGCGCCTTGTCCGGGTAGATGTCGCCGAGGTAGCCGCGGACGTAGATCTGCCCCAGCAGGTAGTTGGCGGCCGGCTCGGTGGGCGCGGCCTTCATCAGGTGTTCCTCGGCCTTGCGCGGGTCCTGCGGCAGCAGCTTGCCTTCGTAGTAGAGGCGGCCCAGCAGCAGCTCGGCGCGCGGCAGTGCGGCTTCGCGGCCGTGGTCGAGGTACTCCATCATCTTGTCGATGTCGCCCAGGCCCGGGTACTCGTAGAGCAGCTTGGCGAGGCTGACCCAGGCGGCGGGGTAGGCCGGGGCGATCTCTTCGAGCATTTCCTGGGCCTTGCCTTCGTCGGGCTTGCCGCCGAGCTCGGCGTCGGCCAGCACCTGGGCCACCGAGTCCACGCGCTGGGCGGGAATGACGCCTGCGTGGTAGCCGTTCATCAGCTGGGCGACCAGGGCCTTCTGTTCCTCGGCCTTGCCCTGCTTCTGGTACACGGTGGCGAGCTCGACGTAGCAGACGTCGGCCTGGCCCAGGGTGCGCTTGCAGATGTCCTCGATCTCGCCCAGGTGCTGGTCGTAGGTGCCCTGGCTCCGATAGAAGAGGATCTGCGCCAGCTCGGCTTCGGGCTGGCCGTCGGCGCGCCACTGGGCGATGCGCTGCTGCACGTTCACGCCCGGGAAGTCCTGCGGGAAGGTCAGGTAGAGCATCACCAGGGGCAGCAGGCTGCTCGGCTCGCCGGCCTTGAAGGCTTCATCCAGCAGCTTGGCCGCTTCCTGGCGCTCGGCCGGGGTGGCGTCGGGCTTGCGCGCCAGCAGCTTGCCGAGGCGGGCCTTGGCGCGCGGGGACTCGTCCATGGCCTGGCGGTAGATCTGCTCGGCCTGGCGCATCTGCTCCGGGTCACCGCTGTTGACCTGCAGGTCGGCGAGGCCGACCTGGGCACTGACGTAGCCCAGGTCCGCCAGCTGGCGGTAGTTGCGCTCGGCGGTGGCGGTGTCGCCACGCTTGAGCGCTTCGTTGGCCAGGCGTTGGTCGGGCAGGCCGGCACAGCCGGCCAGCGCGACCGCGGCGCCGAGCATCAGGTAACGGGATGGGAATGTCGCCACTGCGGGTCCCTCCTCAGAAACCGGCCGCCAGGGCGCGGTCGATCATCCAGTCGAAGGACGGGCCACGATCGATGCTGACTTCCACCGGCTGGCCGGCGAGCTTGCTGTCCAGGGTCTGGTCGGGCTGGATCACCACGCGGATGTCGGAGGACAGGCCGCTGTCGATCAGGCTGCTGCTGATGATCTTGCCGTGGCGCGGGCTGTCTTCGCCGGCCACCTGGAAGGTGACGCTGGCGCCGGGCTTGGCCTGGGCGAAGTTGCGGTAGGGGAAGCGGGCGCTGACGGTGGCTTCGAAGTCCTGGGGCACCAGTTCGAAGATGACGTCGCCCTTGCCGGCGAACTGGCCGTCGGCGACCAGCTGGCGCGCCACCTTGCAGTTGCAGGGGCTGGTCAGGGTGCCTTTCATCTGCTTGCCGAACAGTTCCTCGACGTTGGCCGGGGTGAGCTGGTCGTCGGTCAGGTGGCCCTTGAGCATCTCCAGCATGGTGGCGGAGAAGGAGGCGATGGGGGCGCCCTTGTCCACGGTGGTGCCTTCGCCGCCGATCAGGCTCTGCACGGTGCCTTCGCGGGGCATGGTGACCTGCATGCTGGGCACGGCGACCATGCCGGACTCGGCGTGGGTCACGAAGTACAGGCCGTACAGGGACTTGAAGATGAAGCCGAAGGCGGCCAGGCCGACGAGGAACAGGCCGGCGCTGAAGGTCACCGCCTTGAGGCGGCCGAACACGCCCATGCCGCCACCGTTGCCACCGTTCTTGCGCGGCTTGGTGAAGTTCTCGCGCTGCAGGGTGTTGAGCATGTCGCCGGCGCTGATCACCTCACCGGACAGGTGGGCGCTGATCAGGTAGCGCAGGGTGGCGATGTCGCGCGGCTTGAGGCTGTGGAACTGGCAGCCGGCGCGGCCGCTGTCCAGGTCCACGGTGCGCACCTGGAATTCGACGTCCAGGCCCAGGGTCAGGCTGTCCAGCTGGAACAGCATGCGGCCCTGGTGGTAGTCGCCGACCTGAGCGCGGTGCTTGGGCCCGGTCTGGAAGGAGAAGCCACCGGCGGAGAGGTCGAGCAGGCGGTGCTCGACCCGTTCGTTGTTGGCCAGGTAGCGGATCTTGGCCGGTATCTTGACCCGGGCGTGCTGGCGCTGGGCTTCGGATTCGTGCACCACATTGACGTTGACGGCTGTATTCATGGCTTGGATTTCCTATTCAAGTTCTGTCACACGAACGCCATCAGCGTGGCGACGAATACGCTGGTTGCGGTGAAGGTCATGGCGCGTGAGGACCAGGTGTTGAACCAGCGCGTGAAGCTGGCGAGATCACGGTTGAGCTTGGTGTTCTGGCGCGTCCAGGACTGCTGGTCCAGGCGGAAGAAGACGTAGATCTTCACCAGGGCGCCGACGATCTGGTTGTAATAGAGGATCAGCGGGTAGGCCGGCCCTATGTGGTGCCCTGAAACGCTCAGCAGCAGGGTGAGGATGAAGCGGGTGAGACCGATCCACAGCAGGTACACGAGCAGGTAGGCGATGCTGTACTTGATGCTGGCGATGATGGCGACGGCCAGGCCCAGCAGGCAGGTCCACATCGATACGCGCTGGTCGCTGAGCACCAGGGTGGTAAACCAGCCCAGGCGGCTCGGCCCCAGGCGCAGGGCCCGGGAGTTCTGCCGCAGGTTGTTGCCGTACCAGCGGAACATCAGCTTGCGGCTGGCCTTGATGAAGCTCTTCTCCGGCGGGTGCTCGACGGTGTTGATCGCCGCGTCCGGCACGTAGAAGGTGTCGTAGCCCAGGCGCATCAGGCTGTACCAGCTGGACTTGTCGTCACCGGTGAGGAACTGGAAGCGGCCGAGGCGCCAGTGGTCCAGGTGGTCGCTTTCCACGTCGGCGATGAAGTCCGGGTCGGTCACGACCTTGGCGCGGAACACCGACATGCGCCCGGTCATGGTCAGCACCCGCTTGGAGAGCGCCATGGAGCACATGTTGATGTGGCGCTGGGCGAAGCGCAGCTTGTGCCACTCGGACATGATGTAGCTGCCACGCACCTCGCAGAACTCGTTGGTGGTGAGGCCGCCGACATTGGGGAAGAGCTTGAACCAGGGCACGGTCTTCTTCACCACGCCTTCGGCGAGCACGGTGTCGCCGTCGACCACGGCGACCACGGCGTTCTCGTCCGGCAGGCGCCGGGAGATGGCACGGAAGCCATAGGCCAGGCCATCGCGCTTGCCGGTGCCGGGGATGCGCACGAAGTCGAGGGTGACGTGCTGGGGCGGGTTCATCTTCGCCCACAGGCCCTTGACCAGGAGTTCATCGGACAGCTCGACGATCGAGCACACCACGGTGGTGGGGTAGCCGCAGTCGATCGCTTCCTGGATCACCGAGCGGTAGACCATGGCGGTGGTCAGCGCGTCGATGCGAAAGCTCGTCACCAGCAGGAACACGTGGGACGGGTCCGCCGCTTCGCCCAGCTTGCGGACCTTGCGCCGGTAGTGCGGGTAGACCACATAGAGGAACAGCATGCCGCGGATGAAATGCAGGCCGCCCATGGAGTAGCGCCAGATGCCGACCAGGCCGATCAGCAGCAGGAAATGCTTGGAGTCGGGGTCGAAGACCGACTTGGGCAGGGCCAGTGCGAGCAGCCCCAGGCCCGTCAGGTAGAAAAGCCAACCCGCCGCCTCGTTGAGGCTTAGCTTGAGCTTGTCCATACGTTTATCCATTCCGTCGTTGGCGCCGGACAAACCCCGGGCGTGGGCGCGGCTTCTTGTTGTTCGCCGACCCGAGGTTCATCACTTGCGTTGCGCTTAGAAGCTGGTGTCCGGGATTACCAGCAGATGCCTTCGGCCTGTGCGTTGGTCGCCTTGGGCATGAAGCCCACCAGGTCGATCACGCGCTTGCCTTCGGGCGCCCGTTGCGCCAGCGGAGCGAAGAGCTCGTCACGGTTGCCGAGGACGATGACGTCGGCATCGCCGACCACGCCGTCGAAATCGCTATCGAGCAGGGAGGACACATGGGGAATCTTCGATTCGATGTAGTCCTTGTTGGCGCCGTGCACGCGTGCGTACTCGACGTTGCGGTCGTAGATGCGCAGGTCGAAGCCCTTGCCGATGAGCATCTCGGCCAGTTCGACCAGGGGGCTCTCGCGCAGGTCGTCGGTGCCGGCCTTGAAGGACAGGCCGAGCAGGGCGACCTTGCGCTTGTCCTGGGCGGCGATGATGTCGAAGGCCTTCTGCACCTGGTAGGCGTTGCTGCGCATCAGCGAGCCGATCAGCGGGGCCTCGACGTCCAGGGAGCTGGCGCGGTAGTTCAGGGCGCGCACGTCCTTGGGCAGGCAGGAGCCGCCGAAGGCGAAGCCGGGGCGCATGTAGTACTTGGAGAGGTTGAGCTTGTGGTCCTGGCAGATCACGTCCATCACTTCGCGGCCGTCGACACCCACCGCCTTGGCGATGTTGCCGATCTCGTTGGCGAAGGTGACCTTGGCGGCGTGCCAGACGTTGCAGGTGTACTTGATCATCTCGGCGACCTGGACTTCCTTGCGGATGATCGGTGCGTCGAGTTCGCGGTACAGGGTTTCCAGCAGGTCGCCGGAGGCCTTGTCCAGTTCGCCGATGACGGTCATGGGCGGGAAGTCGTAGTCCTTGATCGCGGTGCTTTCGCGCAGGAACTCGGGGTTCACCGCGACGCCGAAGTCTTCACCGGCCTTCTTGCCGGAGCAGTCCTCGATGATCGGGATGACCACGTTCATCACGGTGCCCGGCAGCACGGTGCTGCGGACGACGACGGTGTGGCGCTCGGACTTGTCGCGCAGGGCGAAACCGATCTCGCGGCAGACGCCTTCGATGTAGTCCAGTTCCAGGTCGCCGTTCTTCTTGCTCGGGGTGCCGACGCAGATGAAGGAGACTTCGGTGTCGCGGACCGCGGCGGCGACATCGGTGGTGCCGCGCAGGCGGCCGGTCTTGCGGCCTTGCTGCAGGAGCTCTTCGAGCCCGGGTTCGACGATGGGGGACTTCCCGTTGTTGATCAGGTCGATCTTGGTGGTGGAGACGTCTACACCGACAACTTCATGACCACGAGCCGACAGGCAACCGGCACATACTGCACCGACATAGCCCAAACCAAAGATGCTGATACGCATCGCATTCACCTCATCCATTTAGCACGCTGTTAATTGGTGGCATAATCGCCACTTCCGTTTTGCAGCCGTTACATTCAATTCGTAACTTTCAGCTGCGTGCAGGCATGACAAACACCTGGCACCGAAACTGCGGGTACCTGAAGCGGAGCCTGTGAATTCGCTGGCTCCAAGGTTTCCTGGACTGATTACCTTACTGGCTCTTGTCCCTGGTTCTTGTCAGTCGATCCTGTGTCCAACTTCTCCTCTTAGTTCGCCTGTTTCGTTTCTGGCGCACAACTTCCCCCTCGGAGCATTCCGATACATGGGGGCAGTTTGGAATCACGCTGAAATATTGCGTGAAGAATTAAGCGTCGGGGTTATGAGTGTTCGGGTTTTCGGATAGTTCCTACCGTTCGTCATCAATTTGATTTGTTGCAATTCATCGACTACGGGCATTTGTAATTGCACCTTGATGGCAAACTTCGGGTGTTTCAACGCGCCGAAAAAGTTCCCTGTATTTAATGGGTGCAAGTGCAGCGGTAGTTCCCTATCGCCCGTGCTAGAGCCTGCGCGCTGTTTACACAACGGCGCGGAAGTTCCCTGGCCCGTTGTGAGGCAGGCGGTACGTTAGTTCCAGCGGCGATCAAAGGTGATGGCACCGGGCCGGCGCGCAGAAGTGGCGGGAGGAGGAAACTTCGCCGATTGGACGACTCGCAGCGGAGCCGCCCAACCAATGGCAGGTTGTGGTGGTAAACGAGGCGGGGAAATCAGTCCTGCGGGGTGTCGCGGAGGAATACCAGCTTGTCCGGCGAGGAGGCTTCGGCGCTGTATCGATAGCCCTGGTAGTCGAAGTCCTTCAGGCCTTGCGGGTCGGTCAGGCGTTCCTTGATCACGTAGCGGGCCATGAGGCCGCGGGCCTTCTTGGCGTAGAAGCTGATGATCTTGTACTGGCCGTTCTTCAGGTCCTTGAATTCGGTGTCGATGATGCGGGCATCGAGGGCCTTGCGCTTCACCGAGCTGAAGTATTCGTTGGAGGCGAGGTTGAGCAGGATGTCGTCGCCCTGTTCGGCCAGTGCCTGGTTGAGCCAGGTGCTGATGCGATCGCCCCAGAAGGCGTAGAGGTCCTTGCCCCGGGCGTTGGCCAGCTTGGTGCCCATCTCCAGGCGGTAGGGCTGCATCAGGTCCAGTGGGCGCAGCAGGCCGTAGAGGCCGGAGAGCATGCGCAGGTGGCGCTGGGCGAAATCGAAGTCCGCCTCGGCGAAGCTCTCGGCGTCGAGCCCGGTATAGACGTCGCCCTTGAAGGCCAGCAGCGCCTGCTTGGCGTTCTCGGGGGTGAACGCCGGGTGCCAGCTGCCATAGCGCGCGGCGTTGAGGCCGGCGAGCTTGTCGGAAAGATGCATGAGCTCGGCGATGTCGCTCGGGGCCAGGGCGCGCAGTTGCTGGATCAGCTCCTGGGCGTGGTCCAGGTGCTGGGGCAGGGTGTGGCGCGGGGTCACCGGCGGGGTTTCGTAGTCCAGGGTCTTGGCGGGGGAAATCACCAGTAGCATCGAATCGTCTCCTACGGGAATGCGGCGATTCTAGGGATTTGCAGCGGTGGGCTCCACCTATGGGGACGATTGACGCTGTCGGTGCGTCCCGCAGGGGGCGGTGTCTCGCTGCGCGCAGGCTTTCTGTAGGGGGCCGCGGCATAGACAGGCGGCTCTGCCGCAGGGGGGCTTCAAGCCCTCCGCTGTCCGAGCCATTTCCCTCGCCCGGTTGCCACGCATCACATCCGGCGCCCGGGGCGTTGCGCTATAGTGCGGCGCCCGGCATGTGCGCCGGTCCCCTCTCATCCACTTTGACAAGGAGGTCGCAGTGAAGACCCTCTCGAGAATCGCCCTATCCCTGCTGCTGGGTTCCGGTGCCGTCCTGGCCCAGGCCGAGCAGTTGCCCATCGAAGTGCTCAGCGCCGTGGTCAAGGACCAGAAGATCGAAGGCGCCGAGGTGCTGGTGCAGAAGAACGGCGCGCAGACCGCTAGCGGCAAGACAAACGCCCAGGGCCAGGTGACGCTGGACAGCGCCTTCGCCGACGACGCCGACAGCCTGCTGATCATCAAGAAGCCCGGTTATTCCAACCTCGTCGCCAAGTGCCCGTGCAAGGGCATGACCTATGCGGTGAGCCCGGTGATGCAGGACCTGGACGGCATGCGCATCGTGCTGAGCTGGGGCGAGACCCCGGCGGACCTCGATTCGCACATCGCCTTCCCCGGCAACCACATCTATTTCGACGCCAAGGAGGGCACCGACGCCGACCTGGACGTGGACGACACCGACAGCTTCGGCCCGGAAACCATCACCCTGCACAAGAAGCGCTTTGGCGAGAGCTATGTGTACGCGGTGCATGACTTCACCAACATCAACAACCCGTCGTCCAAGGCGCTGTCGGCCAGCCAGGCCAAGGTCTTCGTCTATGTCGGCCAGTCCCTGGTGCGCACCTACTACGTGCCGAAGGACCAGCGCGGCAACCTGTGGAAGGTGTTCCGCCTGTCCGGAAACGGCGACTTCCAGGACATCAACACCCTCGAAGGCAGCAAGGCCGAGGACGCCAACTACGTGCTCGGCGACATCGAGCCGCTGCTGGGCAATGGCCAGGACGTGGCCGCCCAGGCCGTGACCCAGGCCGCCCAGGGCGACGCGAAGGCGCTGAACAAGCAGGGCGAAGCCGCCTACCACGACGGCAAGCTGGACCAGGCCATCGACCTCTATCGCCAGGCCATCGAGCTCAATGCCAACTTCGGCCAGGCCTATAGCAACCTGGGCCTGGCCTACCAGAAGGCCGGCCGCACCGCCGAGGCCATCTGGGCCAACCGCAAGGCCATCGCCCTGGCCAGCGGTGCCAGCGCGGCCACCGTGCGTGCCAGCTCCTACTACAACATCGCGCGCATCTATGAAGAGGCCGAGCAGTTCGACGACGCCCTGCGCCATTACCACCTGGCCAAGGAGCAGAAGGCCAACCCGGTGTACGACAAGGCGATCCAGCGGGTCCAGGATCGCCACTGATCTTCCCCGACACCAGCGCGCCCTCCGGGGCGCGTTTTTCATTGGAGTGCAGGTTCATGTTCAGAGTCATTTCCCTGGGGCTCGTCCTGGCCCTTGGCGCAGGCGTGGCGCAGGCCGCCGGCCCTCGGGCGGTCGCCACCCTCGACCGCAGCACCTGGCCCGCCGCGCTGGACAGCCCGGCGGCCTTCGACGATGCCTCGCGGGCGGAGATCCTGGTGTTCGCCCAGGCCCTGCTGCAGAGCGAGACGCTGGATGCCGGCGCCTGGCAGCGGCGCCTGGACCTGAAGGCGGTCAACCTCGACGGGATCGATACGGTGCGCAGGCATTTCTGGGCGCGCCTTGTGGATAACTATCGGCTGGCCAGCCAGGGCTGCTCGGCGGCCAGCCCCTTCTGCCCGCCGGCGAGCGACGAGGCTGCGCTGCGCGAGCAGGCGAAGCACTTCGATGTGGCGCCGGATTCGCCTTTCTTCGCCTGGGCCGAGGCCAGTCGCCGCTTCCACCAGGTCTACCTCGACGAGGAGATGCGCCTGGCCGCGCTGTTCCCCCGGATCAGCAGCGAGATCGGCCTGTTCTCCGCGCAGGAGCGCAACGGCGAGGAGCTGGCGGACCGGCACTTCCTGCTGACCTTCGACGATGGCCCGGCGCCGGTGGGCGGCCACAGCGACCGCATCACCACCTGGCTGCGGGAGAACGGCGTCAACGGCACCTTCTTCGTCCTCGGCCAGAGCCTGCAGGCGCGCCTGCAGAAGACCTCGCCCGAGGCGCTGAACGCGCTCTATGCCGGCCAGTGCGTAGCCTCCCACGGTTGGGAGCACAAGTCCCACGCCAGCTGGGATCAGTGGCAGGACTCGGTGACACGCGTGCAGGCGCTGCTGGGCAAGGCGCTGCCGGACAAGGCCGTTCCACTGTTCCGCCCGCCCTATGGCCAGCGCCAGGCCGACAGCGGCGCCTTCTTCGCCGGGCAGGGGCTGCGCGTGGCGCTGTGGAACATCGATTCCCAGGACTGGAACGCCCGCATCAGCGGCGACGTGGCCGGCCAGCGCGTGCTCAGCCTGATGCTGCTGTGGCGGCGTGGCGTCATCCTCTTCCACGACATCCACGCCAAGGCGCAGACGGCGGTGCCCTGGCTGCACGCGCAAACCGGCGCGGCGGGGCTGACCTGGGAAGATTGTCGGGCGTATCGGTAGGGAAGGGTGACCGGGGCGGTCGGAACGCGGGAAGAGCGGTGACAGGACTTTCGACTTTAGCGACGGCCAGGGATGGCGCCAAGGGTTTTTCGTCGCCTGGAAAAAAAAGCGGCCGGCGGTGAAAAAGTACTTTTTTCTGTCATCCGTATTGGGTTATTAACGAATCAGACCGCCGAATCCTGAAGACAGGTGGCGGCCCCAGGCCCTCACCTCTGCTTCTCGGGCTCCCTTGGCGACCGGCATGACCCGGCCAGATGGGGACGGTGGTCCTTCCTCGGCGGAGAGCCGTCATGGCATTCCGTCGCCCGGACCGACAAGAAGGTGACCGAGTATGGATGATCACGGACGCGCCCGCCCCACCGCTCCAACCCTCTACGCCCTCGATACCAACGTTCTGATCCACGATCCCAACGCCCTCCTGAACTTCGAAGAACACCACGTGGCCATCCCCATGACCGTGCTGGAGGAACTCGACAAGCTGAAGACGGGCAAGCAAGGCGTAGCCGCCGAATGCCGCCAGGCCATCCGGCTGATCGACAAGATCCTGGGCGGAGCGACGCCCGAGCAGGTGGAGCACGGCGTACCTATCCAGCGGGAAAAGAGCGGCCCCTGCGGCTTCCTCTCGATACTCATGAGCAAGAGCGCAGCCCCCATCACCTGGCTGCCCGAAGACCTGAACGACAACAAGATCATCAACCAACTGGTGGAATTGAAGACACGCCGCCCGGGCATGGCCGTGGTGCTGGTGACCAAGGACATCAACATGCGCCTGAAGGCGCGTGCCTGTGGCATCGATTCGGAGGATTACCACACCGACCAACTGGTCGATGATGTCTCACTGCTCTCCCGTGGCTACCACACCATGCCGGGCTCCTTCTGGGACCGCGTGAGCAAGGTGGAGACCCGCCAGGACCACGGCCGCACCTGGCATCGCGTGCAACTCACCGACAACCTGCCGGCGGTCCACGTCAACGAGTTCATCGTCGACGAGCAGGGTTTCGTCGGCTGGATCAAGGGCATCAAGGCCGATGAGCTGCTGATCCTCGACCTGCACCAGGAACCCTTGCTGCACCAGGAAGCCTGGGGCCTGCGCCCGCGTGACATCTACCAGGCCCTGGCGCTGTTCGCCTTGCTCGACCCGGACATCCACCTGGTCAACCTCTCGGGCGCGGCGGGTTCCGGCAAGACCATCCTGGCGCTGGCGGCGGCCATCGAGCAGACCATGGTCAGCAAGCGCTACCGGCGCATCATCGCCACCCGCAGCGTGCAGGGGCTGGACCAGGAGATCGGCTTCCTGCCCGGCACCGAGGCCGAGAAGATGGAGCCCTGGCTGGGCGCCATCACCGACAACCTCGAAGCCCTGCACATGGACGACGAGAGCACCCACGGCAGCGTCGACTACATCCTCAGCAAGGTGCCGCTGCAGTTCAAATCCCTCAACTACATACGCGGGCGCAGCTTCCAGCAGAGCCTGATCCTGATCGACGAGTGCCAGAACCTCACGCCGCACCAGATGAAGACCATCATCACCCGTGCCGGCACCGGCTCGAAGGTGATCTGCCTGGGCAACCTGGCGCAGATCGACACCCCCTACCTGTCCGCACCCAGCTCCGGCCTGACCTACCTCACCGAGCGCTTCAAGGACTTCCCCCATGGCGTGCACATCACCCTGCAGGGCGTGCCCCGCTCGGTGCTGGCGGAATACGCCGAAACCCACATGTGACGAACGGCCGCCGGGCGGAGCGATCCGCCCGGCGAAAGGCCTTCGATAATCCTGGGATTTGTATACAATCCGCTTCCTGCGGGCCCTTTCGTGGTGCCCGCCAGAGGAGCCAAGCCGTGTTGACCCATCTCGATTCCCAAGGCCGCGCCAGCATGGTCGACGTCACCGAAAAAGCGGTGACCGCCCGTGAGGCGACGGCCGAAGCGCGGGTGCGCATGCGCCCCGAAACCCTCGCCATGATCCAGTCCGGCGGCCACCCCAAGGGCGACGTGTTCGCCGTGGCGCGCATCGCCGGCATCCAGGCGGCGAAGAAGACCTCGGACCTGATCCCCCTGTGCCACCCGCTGATGCTCACCAGCGTCAAGGTCGAACTCAGCGCCGAGGGCGACGACGCGGTGCGCATCGTCGCCCGCTGCAAGCTGGCCGGGCAGACCGGGGTGGAAATGGAAGCGCTGACCGCCGCCAGCGTCGCCGCCCTGACCCTCTACGACATGTGCAAGGCGGTGGATCGCGGCATGACCATCGAAAGCGTCCGCCTGCTGGAAAAGCTCGGCGGCAAGAGCGGCCATTACCAGGCCGGGGAGTGAAGATGATTCGCGTGCAGTATTTCGCCCGTTACCGTGAAGCGCTCGGCCTCGATGGCGAGCAGCTCGCCTGGGACCCGGCGTTCGCGAAGCTGGATGACCTGCGCCGCCGCCTGCTGGGCCGTGGCGGCGTGTGGGAGGTGCTCGACGAGCAGAACCTGATGTGCGCCCGCAACCAGGAGCTGTGCAGCCTCGACGAGGCGCTGGCCGATGGCGACGAGGTCGCCTTCTTCCCCACCGTGACCGGGGGCTGAGCATGGGCATTCGCGTACAGGTCGCGGCCTTCGACCCCGGCACCGAGCTGAACGCCCTGCATGCGGCCAACGTCGGCGTCGGCGCGGTGGTCGGCTTCGTCGGCTATGTGCGCGACTTCAACGAGGGCCAGGATGTTTCCGGGATGTTCCTCGAACACTACCCGGGCATGACCGAGAAGGCCCTGGAGAAGATCGCCACGGAGGCGCGGCAGCGCTGGCCGCTGCTCAAGGTCGACATCCTCCACCGCATCGGACGCCTGGAACCGGGCGAGCCGATCGTCTTCGTCGGCACCGCCAGCGCCCACCGCCAGGCGGCGTTCGACGCCTGCAACTTCATCATGGACTACCTCAAGACCCGCGCCCCCTTCTGGAAGAAGGAAGACACCGCCGAAGGCCCGCGCTGGGTCGAAGGGCGCTGCAGCGACCAGGCGGCGGCGAGGCGCTGGGAAGGCTGAGTTACATCAGCCCTGGCTCCAGGGATTGATCAACGGCACGCCGGTGCCTTCGAAGTCCGCAAGGTTGCGCGTCACCACTGTCAGTCCATGGACCAGGGCGGTGGCGGCGATCAGCGCATCCCGCTCGCTTTTCCGGTCCGGCACATGCAGGCGCGCACAGGCCAGCGCGACGGTGGCGTCCACTGCGAGTACCCGGCCGGCGAAACCGGGCAGCACCTGCTGGTTCAGCCAGGTACGCAGCAGCGCACCCTGGGTGGCATCCTTGCGCTCGATGCCCAGCACACCGGTTTCCAGTTCCATCAGGCTGATGGCCGAAAGGTAGAGCGTCTTGGCGTTCACCGAACCGGACCAGGTGATCACGCCGGGATCGGCACGGCCCTGGCGGGCCTTGCGCAGCTCGGAGACGACATTGGTATCGAGCAGGAACATCAGTCGAGGTCCGCCGGCTTGTGATTGATCTGGGCGCGGGGCGGGTCGAACTCCACCTCGGCGTCGGCGGGCATGGCCAGCAACTCGACGATGCTCGCCTGATGACCGGCGAGGGCCTGGTAGTCCTCGATGCTCATCAGTACGTGGGAGGGCCTGCCGCGATCCGTTATGAATACCGGGCCGGACAGGGCTGCCTTCTTGGCGCCGCTGGTGTCTTGGTTGAACTCGCGGCTGGAGAGGGTGGTAGGCATGGGAATCGTCCTCCGAAGAAATGTAGATATGTTACTACATGCTTTCGTTGGTCGTAGCCCGAGGGCTCAGCCCAGCTCGATGTACATCTTCAACAGGATGGGCGCGAACATCGAGGCCGTGCCCAGGCCTGTCAACCAGACCCCCCATTCCCTCTCGCGGTTGCTGAAGCCGATGCCGAGCATGAGGAAGCCCGCGACGAGCAGGCCGATCATGATGTGCACGTTGTCCATGCCGTTCTCCATTGCGTCCGGGGCCTGATTCCAGACTAGTTGCCGCTGCGCTCCCGCGTGCTGACGCGGGTCATTTGCGTTGGATCGGCGCGGCCTTCTGGGCGTGGAAATGAGCTGGACGGCGATTGACGATTTGTACGGATAAGTCCAGAGTGGACAAATAAGTACAAAACAGGGCTGCGCCATGCACGCTACCTTTCTCGATCGCGGTCCACTCGGCGGCTGGAGTCCTTCCGGCTGCGCTTCTCTGCCCTCCATCAACGCCCACACGAACCGGCCCACCGTCCTGGCGGGCCCAGCTATGCATCGCGGGAGTCGCACCATGAAGAAAATCGTACTGCTCGGCGGTATCGCCTTGAGCCTCGTGGCATCCAGCCTGTTCGCCGCCGACAAGCCCCTGCGCCTGGGGATCGAGGCCGCCTATCCGCCGTTCGCCTACAAGACCCCGGCAGGGCAGATCGAGGGGTTCGACTACGACATCGGCAATGCGCTGTGCGAGGAGATGAAGGTCAAGTGCCAGTGGATCGAACAGGAGTTCGATGGCCTGATCCCCTCGCTGAAGGTGAAGAAGGTGGATGCCATCCTGTCGTCCATGACCATCACCGACGAGCGTCGCAAGTCGGTGGATTTCACCCACAAGTACTATTACAGCCCCGCGCGCCTGGCGATGAAGAAGGGCAGTGCAGTGAGCGATGACTTCGCCCAGCTGGTGGGCAAGACCGTCGGCACCCAGCGTTCCACCACCACCGACCGTTTCGCCACCGAGGTGCTCGAGCCCAAGGGCGTGAAGGTGGTGCGCTACAGCACCCAGAACGAGATCTACCTGGACCTGCTCTCCGGGCGCCTGGATGCCGTGCTGGCCGACGCCTTCCCGCTCAACGAGGGCTTCCTCAAGACGGATAACGGCAAGGACTACGAGTTCGTCGGCCCGGTGCTGAAGGACCCGCACTACTTCGGCGAGGGCGCCGGCATCGCCGTGCGCAAGGGCGATACCGAGCTGCGCGACAAGCTGGATGCGGCCATCACCGCCCTGCGCGCCAATGGCACCTACCAGAAGATCCAGGCCAAGTACTTCGACTTCGACATCTACGGGGATTGAGGTGGAGCGGGGCGGTGCGATGTGCCGCCCGGGTTTCCGGCGTGAGGAGCGCCCGTAGGTTGGCGCCGAGCGCAGCGAGGCCCAACGTTTGCCGGTGAGCCCGATCGCGAATGAATTCGCTCCCACAGGGTGTGGGCCGTAGGTCGGGTGCAACCCGGCAGTTTCGAGATCGCCTGGAGTGGGCGGTGCGCGGCACCGCTGGGCGAATGAATTCGCCCCCCCTACATCTCGTTTTCGGGTTCTTCCTTCAGTTCGCGCAGGTGCTTGTAGACGGTGGCGCGGCCCATGTTGAGGACGTTGGCGACGTAGTTGGCCGCGCTCTTGCCCTTGAAGGCGCCCTCGGCGTGCAGGGCCAGGACCAGCTCGCGCTTGTGCTCGCGGCTGAGCAGGTTGAGGCCGAGCTGGCGCTGGCGCATCCAGTTGTGCAGGAAGGTGTTGATGCGTTCCTGCCAGTCGTCGCGGAACAGCGCGTCGGGCTGGGGGATCAGCTTGCCCGGGGCGAGGAACAGGTCCAGGGCCGCCTTGGCGCTCTCGAACAGCGAGATGTTGAGGTTGATGCACAGCACTGCCAGCGGCTTGCCCCTGGCGTCCTGCAGCACGGTGCTGACGGAGCGGATCTTCTGCCCGTCCCAGTTGAGCTTCTCGTAGGGGCCGATGTTCCGCTCCTCGCCGCCATCCTCGAGCATGTCTTCCAGGGCTGCGTCGTCGCCGATGCTGCGCTTGGAGATGTTGTTGGCGATGTAGGCGACCTTCTGCGTGCGCAGGTCATGCACCACCACCTCGGCGTGGGGGAAGAACAGGGTGGCGATGCCGTCGGCTATGGCCCGGAAGTTGTCGAATGCCGGATCGGGACGAGGCGTCATGGAAGGCTCCGCAAAGGCTTGGCCGCGCCCCCTTGGCGCGGCCGGGCGAGTGTGGCGCAAAGCGCGCCAGGCGTCACCTGAGGCGGGCCGGGGAGAGCATCGCCGCACTCAGGCCGAAGCGGCCCAGGTGTTCCGGCAGCGGCTGGCGCAGGATCAGGCTGGCACTGGCCTCGCCCATGGCGGCCGAGGTCTGGATGCCGTAGCCGCCCTGGCCTGCGACCCAGAAGAAGCCCGGCGCCTGGTCGTCGTAGCCGGCCACCAGGTCGCCGTCGGCGAAGAACGAGCGCAGCCCGGCCCAGGTCCGGGCGGGGCGGCGGATGCTCATGTGGGTGTGCTCCTCGATCTGGTAGATGCCCAGGGCGATGTCCAGCTCCTCGGGCTGCACGTCGTGGGCGTCCACCGGGTCGGCGTTGGCCGGCGAGCCCAGCAGCATGCCGGCGTCGGGCTTGAAGTAGAAGGATTCGTCCAGGCTCACCAGCGCCGGCCAGGCATGGCTGTCGAGGCCTTCCGGCGCGGCGAAGATGAAGGCTGCGCGGCGTTTCGGTTGCAGGCCCAGCGGGCGCACGCCGGCGAGGGTGGCGAGGCCGTCGCACCAGGCCCCGGCGGCGTTGACCAGCACGGGCGCGGTGAACTCGCCCTGGCTGGTGGTGACGCGCCACAGGTCCGCCTCGCGGCTGATGGCCCGCACTTCATGGCCGGTGTGCACGCTGCCGCAGTTGCGGCGGATGCCACGCAGGTAACCCTGGTGCAGGGCGTCGGTGTCGATGTCGGCGGCGCTGGGGTCGAGCATGGCGCCGAAGACCTTTTCCCGGCGCAGCACGGGCACCAGGGCGCAGGCCTGGTCGGCGTCCAGCAGTTGCACCTCGGGAACGCTTTCGCGGGCGCTGTCGAACTGGCGGCGCAATTCATCCGGGTCGTCGCTGAAGTCCACCACCATCTCGCCCCGGGGCGTGAGGATGGGGTGCTCGCTGAAGCCTTGCGGCGGGTTGTCGAAGAAGGCCCGGCTGGCGCCGGTCAGGGCGCGCACCTGGGGCGTACCGTAGGCGACGGTGTAGAGCGCGGCGGAGCGGCCGGTGGAGTGGTAGCCGGGGTGCTCCTCGCGCTCCAGCACGGCGACCTTGCCCTGGCGGGACAGCCAGTAGCCGGTGGAGGCGCCGGCGATGCCCGCACCGATGATGATGAAGTCCACCTGGTTCATGCCGATTCCTCGCACTTGAGGTGATAGAGCGCGTTGGCCAGGGCGACGTCTTCGAGGCCGAGGCCGATGGAGCGGAAGAATACCGGACGCCTGTAGTCGGGGCGCGGTGCGCGGTCGGCGAGCAGTTCGGGCAGGTCGCCGCGCAGTGCGTCGAGGTTCCAGCCGTGCTGTTCGGCAGCGATGCGCATCTCGCCGGCGCTGCCGGGCGTGGTGGCGCGGTAGTCGCAATAGACGTCCATTTCCGCCAGGGCCTGGGGCGGCACTTCATGGGCGCGCGGGGCGTTGGTGCTGATGGAGGTGACCAGCGTGGCGCGGCCGAGCTGGCGTGGGTCCAGCACCGGGGCGGCGGACGAGGTGCACAGCAGGATCACCTCGGCGTCGGCCAGCGCGGCGTCCTGGGTGGCGCAGACTTCCACGCGCGGGTCGAGGGCACGCAGGCCTTCGGCACGCTCGCTGTCGGGCTGGAGGCGTGGTGAGTACACGCGCACCTGCTGCCAGGGGCGCAGGGCCAGGCAATGACGGATATGCGCGCGGGCCACGGCGCCGCTGCCGATCACCGCCAGCTGCGTGACGCCGGCCGGGGCCAGGGCATCGACCGCCACGGCGGTGGTGGCGGCGGTGCGTTCGGTGGTCAGGGCGGCGGCGTCGCAGAGCATCAGCGGCTGGCCGCTGGCCATGGACATCAGCAGGGTCCAGGCGGTGACCATGGCGCCATCCGGGCGCGGCAGGTAGGGCGAGGTCTTGACCCCGTAGACCTGCTCGCGGGCCAGCACGCCGAGGTAGTTGATGAAGTCGCCGCCACCGGGGAATTCCACCAGTTGCTGCGCCGGTTGCACCGCGTCACCGGCGGCGAGGTCGAGGAACATGCGGCGCAGGGCGTCCTGCACGTCGATACGTTGCAGCAGGCGTTCGGCTTCGGCAGAAGGGACGACCAGGGGAAGGACGCTGGACATGGTGGGGCTCCGATATAAACAATTTGTCCATATTGGAATTTATTGTCTTGATCGGCAAGGGGCGGGCGACAGGGCGCAAGGAAATGGCGCCTGGGTGAAGTTCTTTCTGCGAGGGGGAAGGTTGTCTTGGGGGAAAGGAGAGGCGGTGGGCTGAAGCGGAGCGCCGCCCGGCCCACCCTGCGCCCACCCTACGCCCCGCTCGGCCTGTGCCTGCTGATGTGTGGGGTGGAAATGAAAAAGGCGAAGCCTGGGGGCTTCGCCTTTTCTGTGCGCGACCGTTGCGATCAGTGCTTGCGCGGTACCGGCTTGAGCAGCTCGGCGGGCGGGGTTTCGCAGTTGATCTTGCGACCCAGCAGTTCCTCGATCGGCGGCAGGGCGAAGGCATCGTCCTCGCCGGCGAAGCTGATGGAGGTGCCGCTGGTGCCGGCACGGCCGGTACGGCCGATGCGGTGCACGTAGTCGTCCGGGTCTTCCGGCAGGGTGAAGTTGATCACGTGGCTGATGGCGTCGACGTGGATGCCGCGGCCGGCGACGTCGGTGGCGACCAGTACGCGGATCTTGCCTTCGCGGAAGCCTTCCAGGGTCTTGATGCGCTTGTGCTGGGGCACGTCGCCGGACATCTGGGCGGCGCTGATGCCGTCCTTGGTCAGGCGTTCCTCGATGCGGCGCACCTCGTCCTTGCGGTTGGCGAAGACCATCACCCGTTCCCAGTTGTTCTGGGCGACCAGGTTGTAGAGCAGCTTGTACTTGTCGCTGCCGGCGACGGCGTAGACGTGCTGCTCGACGGTGTCGCTGGCGACGTTCTCCGGCTCGATCTCGACGATGGCCGGTTCAACGGTCCACTGCTTGGCGAGGTTCATCACGTCATCGGTGAAGGTGGCCGAGAACAGCAGGGTCTGGCGCTCGCCCTTGGGCGGGGTCTGGCGGATGATCTGGCGGACCTGCGGGATGAAGCCCATGTCGAGCATGCGGTCGGCTTCGTCCAGCACCATCACCTCGACCATGTCCAGGTGCACGTCGCCGCGCTGGTTGAAGTCCAGCAGGCGGCCGGGGGTGGCCACGAGGATGTCGCAGAAGCGCGACTCCAGCTGCTTGAGCTGCTTGTCGAAGTCCATGCCGCCGACGAAGCTCATGACGTTCAGGCCGGTGTACTTGGTCAGGGCCTGGGCGTCCTTGGCGATCTGCACCACCAGCTCGCGGGTCGGCGCGATGATCAGCGCACGGGGCTCGCCCATGTAGCGCTCTTTCGGCGGCGGGGTCTGCAGCAGCTGGGTGATGATCGAGATCAGGAAGGCAGCGGTCTTGCCGGTACCGGTCTGGGCGCGGCCGATGGCGTCCTGGCCCTTGAGGGTGAAGCCCAGTACGCCCGCCTGGATCGGCGTGCAGTAGGGGAAGCCCAGGTCGTGGATGGCGTGCATCAGGGTTGGTGCCAGCTTGAAGTCGTGGAAGCGGGTCTTGCCTTCCATCGGCTCCACCACGAAGTCTTCCAGCTTCCAGGTGTCCACCGGTTTGGCCGGGCGCTCGCGGCGCGGCTTGTCTGTCCGGGGCTTGTCGCTGCGGGGCTTCTTCTCGGCGCGGGGGGCCGGCTCGGCAGCGGCGGGGGTGGAGGGTTTTTCAGCCGGGGCGCGCGGCGCCTTCTTGGGCTGGGCGGGGCGTTTCTCGCTCTCGGTGCGAGTCGGGGCCTGGGTGGCCGGGGCGGTCGGGGCGACGCCGGAGACGGGCTCTTCGCCCTTGCCAAAGATTTTTTTGAGTGCTTTGAGCACGGTCATCTCGTCGATTGGTTAAGGAATGAACGGGCGCCAGTGTAAAGCAAGATGTCATCGCGGCGAAGTGCCCTGGCGGATTGTCGTGGGCAGCCGCTCTGTTCCGGGCCTTTCGGGGCTACAGGGAGGCGCCGCCCCTGGGGGCGGCGCGTGGGACGTCACTCGGTGGGCAGGCTCGCCAGGAGCAGGCGCTGGACGTTGCCGCCCATGATCTTGGCGATATCGCTCTCGCTGTAGCCGGCTTCCTGCAGGCCCTGGGTCAGCTGGGGCAGGCCGGTGGTGTCGAAGGGCGCATGGATGGTGCCGTCGAAGTCAGAACCCAGGGCGACGTGGTCGACGCCCACGAGGTCGCTGGTGTAGCGGATGGCCTTGACGATGGCCTTGACCGAGGTGTCGCAGACGGCGGTTTCCCAGTAGCCGATGCCGATCACCCCGCCGGTGGCGGCGATGCGCCTGACGTGGTCGTCGCTGAGGTTGCGCGGGCCGGGGCAGGTGCCTTCGACGCCGCCGTGGGAAACCAGTACCGGGCGCTCGGCCATCTCCAGTACGTCGTCGATCAGCGCGCGCGAGGCGTGGGCCAGGTCGATGATCATCTTCTTCTCTTCCAGGTGGGCGACCACGCGGCGGCCGAAGCGGGTCAGGCCGCCTTTCTCCATTCCGTGCGCGGAGCCACCGATCTCGTTGTCGAAGAAGTGGGTCAGCCCGGTGATGCGGAAGCCCGCGTCATACAGGCGGTCGACGTTCTCGATCTTGCCTTCCAGCGGGTGCAGGCCTTCGGTGGCGAGGATCGCGGCGACGCGGTTCGGGTCCTTCTTCCAGGCGGCGATGAAGGTCTCGAGGTCGGCGCGGGTGCGCACCTGCACCAGCTTGCCGTCGCTGCCTCTGGCCGCCGCGGCGAGCTTCTCGCCCTGGTACAGCGCGCGTTCCAGCAGGCTGCTCCAGGTGCGTGGCGGCCAGCGCTGGGCCATGGCGAGCACGGTGATGTTGTCGCTGTCGGCGTCGTTCCTGTCGTAGTTGATGCCACGCGGGGTCTTGGTGACGGTGGAGAACACCTGCAGCGCGACCTTGCCTTCGAGCAGGCGCGGCAGGTCGCTGTGGCCGAAGTCGTGGCGTTCCAGCAGGTCGCGCTGCCAGAGCAGGGCATCGTCGTGCAGGTCGGCGATGAACAGTTTCTCGTGCAGTTTGTTGGCGGCCTCGCTGGCCGGGTATGGGGCGGGGGACTCGACGCTGTTCATCCGCCGGTCGAGCACGCTGGGCAAGGTGAAGAACACCGCCAGGCCGATCACGATCAGTACCAGCAGGATCAGGAGTTTGCGCATTGAGGGAGCTTCCGGGCTTCGTTGTTGTAGTGGCCCGGAACTCTAGCAAGGCCCTCGCCGCGCTGCAGCAGGGCTTAGCCGTTAAGGCAGTTACGTCCCTGCAACTTGGCCTTATAGAGGGCGGCGTCGGCGCGGGCGATGAGGTCCTGCAGGTCGTCCTTGGGCTGCATCTGGGTCAGGCCGATGGAAACCGTGACGCCGGGCAGTATCCCCACCGGTGAATAGAAGGAGGGCACCTGCTCCAGGCTCATGCGCAGCCTTTCGCCGATGTTGCGGGCCTCCTCCACGGCGATCTCGGGCAGCAGGATGACGAATTCCTCGCCGCCGAAGCGGGCCATGCTGTCCTTGGGCCGCAGCTGGTTGCGCAGGGTGTGGGCCACCAGGCACAGGGCGTAGTCGCCGGCCAGGTGGCCGTGGCGGTCGTTGTAGGCCTTGAAATGGTCGACATCGAGCATCAGCAGGCACATGGGATGGCCATTGAAGGCACAGCGGGTGCTCTCGCGCTCGTAGATGTGTTCCAGCCAGCGCCGGTTGTAGAGGCCGGTGAGGGTGTCGACGTTGGCGTTCTGCTCGGTGTCGAGAATGATCCGGTTGCCGGTGCGCACGCGCTCGCAGAGCAGCTCCAGGAGGTTCTGCATCATCTGCGGCGACTGCTGGAACAGCTTGGACAGCGCCTCGCGGTGCAGGCGCAGGACGGTGCTGGGGCGCGTGGCGACCACGTAGGCGGAAGGGTGGTCGTTGTCGATGAAGCTGATCTCGCCCGCGCAATCACCGGCTTCCAGGGTGGACATCGGCTGGTTGTCGAGCGAACCCAGGTAGACCTGCAGCTGGCCGTCGAGCAGAAGGTACAGGTACTGGTTGCGGTTGAAGGGGGAGAGCAGGACTTCGCCCTTTTCCAGGTCGCAGGCGGCGAACTCCTGCAGGATCTGCTGCAGGTTGTTGGCCGCGACGTTCTGGAACAGTCGCTGACGTCCGAGCAGCTGTGGATCGGCCTGCCAGTGCGCATTCTTCATGGGCTACATCTGACCTGGGGTAGCAACTTGGTGAGCTGGCATCGCAAAACACTCCATGTCTTTGCGTTGAAAACCGTCATCGACCTTATGCCCGCCCCCAACGGCTTTCAATGCTTGGCGCAAGGTAGGCCGACCAGTGGTTTGGAAACAGTAGCAGCGTCACATTCCCGGGCAATCGTGTCGGACAATGTGCATTTATGCGGATGTGGTCTCGCTCTGGCGGACCGGCAGAGGCCCTGGGACGGGCCTCGCGGGGGATTTTGCCCCCGGCTGCGCGCCGGGGGCGTGAGGCTTCAGGACTCCTGGTGCAGCTCGTAGCGCACGGCGAAACCGGCCAGCCGTTGCTCCAGGGCGGAGCGGCGCTGGTCATGCAGGTCGGGCACGCGGATATGGGCGAGCTGGCCGTGGCGGTCGTCGGCACGCACCTCGACGCTGAGGCCGGGTGCCAGCGGCGCCAGCACCTGCTCGAAGACCCGGCGGATGGCGTCGTGGCGCAGGGTCGGCTTGAAGGTCTTGCCCACCGCCGTGACCGGCAGCGCGTCAATGATCCACACATCCTTGGGCACCGCCGCGCGCTCCGGCACGTGGTCGGCGGCGTGGGCCAGCAGCTCGGCCTCGCTGGCCTGCTGGCCGGGCTTGAGCTGGACGTAGACCACCGGCAGCTCGCCGGCTTTCTCGTCGGGCTTGCCGACGGCGGCGGCCATGGCCACGGCGGGGTGGCCGTGGAGGGCTTCCTCGATCATCTGCGGGTCGATGTTGTGGCCGCCACGGATGATCAGGTCCTTGCTGCGGCCGGTGAGCCAGATGTAGCCGTCGGCGTCCATGCGGCCCAGGTCGCCGGTGTTGAACCAGTCGCCATCCACCCAGATGCCGGCGTTCTTGCCAGCCTGCAGGTAGCCCTTGAACACGGTGATGCCGCGCAGGCAGACGTTGCCGATCTCGTTGGCCCGCGCATCGCGGAGGAAGGCGCCCTGTTCGTCGAGCACCTTGATCGCCACTTCGCAGTAGGGCATGCGCAGGCCGATGGAGCCCGGCCGGCGTTCGCCCGCGCTGGGGTTGCCGCAGCTGCCGCAGGTGCCCTCGGTGAGGCCGTAGCCCTCGATCAGGGTGAGGCCGGTCTTGGCTTCGAACTGGCGGATCAGCTCCACCGGCATCGGCGCCGCGCCGCACAGGGCGTAGCGCAGGCTGGAGAGATCGTGGCCGTCGCTGGGCACCTGCAAAAGTCCGGCATAGATGGTCGGCACGCCGCTGAAGAAGCTCACCCGGTAGCGCTCGATGATCGTCCAGAAGTTGTGGATCAGCGCGGTGTTGCGGTAGCCCTGGGGCGTGGCCAGCAGGACCTGCGCGCCACTGAAGAAGGGGGCGAGGCCGGTGACCATCACGCCGTTGACGTGGAACAGCGGCAGGCCGCAGAGGGTCACGTCGTCCGGGCCGAGGTTGATGGTGTAGGCGAGGATCATCGCCATCGCCACCTCGTTGCGGTGGCTGTGCGGCGCGAGTTTCGGCGTGCCGGTGGTGCCGCCGGTGTGGAAATAGGAGGCGATGTCGTCGGGGGAGATGACCCGGCCGCTTTCCAGGTGGTCGGCGGGGCAGCCGGCGATCAACTCGTCGAAGTCCAGCACCCCTTCCGGCAGGGCGCCGCGCTGGGCCTTGAGGCCGCTGCGCTGGGGCTCGGGCAGGTAGTTGGCCAGATCGACCGTGACGATGGCCTTGAGGCCCGGCAGCTCGTCGCGCAGGCCGGCGACCTTGTCCCACAGGTCGGTGCCGGGGAAGGGCGCCAGGGTCACCAGCACCTCGGAATCGGCGGCGCGCACCAGTTCGGCGATGTGCTCGGGGTCGAGCAGCGGGTTGATGGCGTTGACGATGCCCGCCGCCTCGCCGCCCCACAGGGTGAAGTGGGTGTGCGGCAGGTTGGGCAGCAGGAACGACACCGCCTTGCCGGGCCGCACGCCCAGGCGGTGGAAGGCGTTCGCGGTGCGCGTGACCTGCGCCAGCAGCTCGCCGTAGCTCAGCTGCCAGGGCGCCTCATCGGCCGTGCCCTGCATGAGGAAGGTCATGGCGATGGCGTCCGGGGCGCGCCGGGCGCTCTGGCGGATCAGTTCATAGGTGCTGTCCGGCATGCCGCGTTGCTGCAGCGAGACCTGCTCGATCAGCTCGATGTCGCGCAGGGAGGTGATGGGCGGTACGGGAGTCTGGGTCATGGCCAATTCTTGTTGTGGGTTGACGGGTCAACGGGCCAGTCGTGCGCTCAGCCAGGCGCCGATATCGCGGATTTCCTCCGGCAGCACTTCGTGGCCCATCGGGTAGTCCTGCCACTGCACCGGAACGCCGGCGGCGGCGAGCTTGTCGTGTGCGGCGCGGCCCATGGCCAGCGGCACCACGTCGTCGAAGGTGCCATGCAGGCTGAAAACCGGCAGTTGTAGTTTTGTATCCGACAGCGCCAGGGTGTCGCCGAAGGTCGGTGCGTAGGTGGAAAGCGCCAGCACCCCGCCGAGGGGGCCTTCCCAGCGCAGCAGGCCGGTGTGCAGCACCACGGCGCCGCCCTGGGAGAAGCCGGCGAGGACGATGCGCGCCGGGTCGATGCCGGCGTCGCGCTGGGCCTCGATCAGCGCGATCACGCTCTGTGCCGATTGCTCCAGCTGCGCCTGGTCGATGGCCCGTGCGGGGCTCATGGCGAGGATGTCGTACCAGGAGGGCATGGCGTAGCCGCCATTGATGGTCACGGCGCGGGTGGGGGCCTGGGGCATGATGAAGCGGGTGGTGGCCAGCAGTTCCTGCAGCGCCTCGGCCACCGGCAGGAAGTCATAGCGGTCCGCCCCCAGGCCGTGCAACCAGATGACGCACGCATCGGCTGCTTGTGTGGGCTCCAGAATCAACGGATTACTCATGTGTGGCTCCAATCTGGGGCGTTCGCACCAAAACGGTGCTGGCGCCGGGCGGTGATGTGGTCTATCTGTGAAAAATATGTCGCACCAACAAAACTTTCCCTATTGACCTGTCGGAACCGTCATACAGGCACTGTGCTGGTACGGGGATTGCTAAACAGCTGCAGACTTAATAAGCGGCCTGCGCAGCGGTAACACTTCGCGGGGCGTTCAACGGGTTGGGCGTCGATCCAGGTCGGCGCCTTGCAAACGACCGGTGGCACGTTCCCGACGTGACGGTGGTCGAAAATCCGTCTCCAGCCCATTCGACCAATGGGCGAGGAGGGAGGCCGGTGGCGCGCGGAGCAGCGCCAACTAGACTTCCTCCTTAGGTCCGATTCCCCGGTTGACCGTCGTTTCGCGCGGTTGAACCTGCCTCACGAGGGTACGGCGGTAGGACCGAGACTCCAACACAAAAAAAAGCAACTGGAGGTTTTGATGAAGATGGTGAAATCCACCCTGGCTGTGCTGACTGCGGCAGCTGTTCTCGGTGTAAGCGGCTTCGCTCAGGCGGGCGCCACCCTGGATGCGGTCAAGAAGAAAGGCTACGTGCAGTGCGGCATCAGTGACGGCCTCCCGGGCTTTTCCTACGCCGACTCCAAGGGCGAATACAAAGGTATCGACGTCGACATCTGCCGCGCCGTAGCGGCGGCCGTGTTCGGTGATGCGAGCAAGGTCAAGTTCAGCCCGCTCACCGCCAAGGAGCGTTTCACCGCGCTGCAGTCCGGCGAAGTGGACATCCTCTCCCGCAACACCACTTGGACCAGCTCCCGCGACGCGGCGATGGGCCTGAACTTCACCGGCGTGACCTACTACGACGGCCAGGGCTTTTTGGTGAACAAGAAGCTCGGCGTCTCCAGCGCCAAGGAACTCGATGGCGCCACCGTCTGCATCCAGGCCGGCACCACCACCGAGCTGAACCTGGCCGACTACTTCCGCGCCAACGGCCTGAAGTACACCCCCATCACCTATGACACCTCCGACGAGAGCGCGAAGTCGCTGGAATCGGGCCGTTGCGACGTGCTGACCTCCGACCAGTCGCAGCTCTACGCCCAGCGCATCAAGCTGGCCGCGCCGGACGAGTACGTGGTGCTGCCGGAAGTCATCTCCAAGGAACCCCTCGGCCCAGCCGTTCGCCAGGGTGACGAGGAGTGGTTCGACATCGTGCGCTGGAGCCTGTTCGCCCAGCTGAACGCTGAAGAGCTCGGCGTCGACTCGAAGAACGTCGTGGAAACCGCCAAGTCCACCAAGAACCCGGACGTGGCTCGCCTGCTGGGTGCCGAGGGTGACTTCGGCAAGGATCTGAAGCTGCCCAAAGACTGGGCCGTGCAGATCGTCAAGCAGGTCGGCAACTATGCCGAGATCTTCGATCGCAACGTCGGTGCCGGCAGCGAGCTGAAGATCGAACGCGGTCTCAACGCCCTGTGGAACAAGGGTGGTCTGCAGTACGCACCGCCGGTGCGCTGACCCACCACGCTGCCGCCCGCGGATGCGGGCGGTAGCGTCCAGTTCCAACCGACGAGGGCTGTCATGAGAAAACTTCCCAAGCCCCGCGTGTCCGTGGATCGGTCCTGACCGACCCGCAGACGCGCGCGTGGCTATTCCAGATCATCGCCGTAGTCGCCGTCGTGGCGTTCGGCTGGTTCCTCTTCCACAACACCCAGGTCAACCTCGAGAAGCGCGGGATCATCTCCGGCTTCGGCTTCCTCGACCAGAGCGCCGGCTTCGGCATCTCCCAGCACCTGATCGACTACAAGGAAAGCGACACCTACGGTCGCGTCTTCTTCATCGGCCTGCTCAACACGCTGCTGGTGACCGTGGTCGGCATCATCCTGGCGACCATCCTCGGCTTCATCCTCGGTGTCGCGCGGCTGTCGCCCAACTGGCTGATCCGCAAGCTGGCGACGGTCTACATCGAGACCTTCCGCAACATCCCGCCGCTGCTGCAGATCTTCTTCTGGTACTTCGCCGTGATGCTGCCCATGCCGGGCCCGCGGCAGAGCATGAACTTCGGCGACACCTTCTTCATCAACAACCGCGGCCTGTACATGCCGTCGCCGAACATGGCCGAGGGCTTCTGGCCCTTCCTGATCGCCGTCGCGCTGTCGGTGGTGGCCATCGTCGTGCTGTGGCGCTGGGCCCGTGCGCGTCGCCACGAGACCGGCCAGCGCTTCCCCGTGCTGCTGAGCTCCATCGCCATCCTGGTGCTGGTGCCCGGCCTCTCGGCCCTGGTGCTGGGCAGCCCCTTCCACTGGGAAGTGCCGCAACTCACCGGCTTCAACTTCCGGGGTGGCTGGGTGGTCATCCCCGAGCTGATCGCCCTGATGCTGGCGCTGTCGATCTACACCGCCGCCTTCATAGGCGAGACGGTGCGCGCCGGCATCCAGTCGGTCAGCCACGGCCAGACCGAGGCGGCGCACTCCCTGGGCATCCGCCCCGGGCAGACGCTGCGCCTGGTCATCGTGCCGCAGGCCCTGCGGGTGATCATCCCGCCGCTCACCAGCCAGTACCTGAACCTGGCGAAGAACTCGTCCCTGGCCGCCGGCATCGGCTACCCGGACATGGTCTCGCTGTTCGCCGGTACCACGCTCAACCAGACCGGCCAGGCCATCGAGGTCATGGCGATCACCATGAGCGTCTACCTGGCCATCAGCATCAGCATTTCCCTGCTGATGAACTGGTACAACAAGCGCATCGCGCTGATCGAGCGGTGAGGGCACTGACATGACATCGCATACCTTCAAGCCCGACCAGCCGCCACCCAGCACAGTGGTGGGCCCGGTCGCCTGGCTGCGTCACAACCTGTTCGCCAGCCCGCTGCACGTGGTGCTCACCGCACTGTCGCTGTACCTGCTGTGGCTGATCATCCCGCCCATCCTCAACTGGGCCTTCATCCACGCCACCTGGACCGGCACCACCCGTGCCGACTGCACCGGCGAGGGCGCCTGCTGGGTCTTCGTGCAGCAGCGCTTCGGCCAGTTCATGTACGGCTTCTACCCCAGCGAGCTGCGCTGGCGCGTGGATGTCACCGTGTGGCTGGCGATCATCGGCGTGGCGCCGCTGTTCCTCAAGCGCACCCCGCACAAGGCCTTCTACGGCATCGGCTTCCTGATCCTCTACCCGCTGCTGGCCTTCTGGCTGCTGCATGGCGGGCTGGGGCTGCAGGAAGTGTCGACCAGCCGCTGGGGCGGCCTGATGCTGACCCTGGTGATCGCCTACGTGGGCATCGCCGGTGCGTTGCCGCTGGGCATCCTGCTGGCGCTCGGACGGCGTTCGAAGCTGCCGGCGATCAAGGTCATCTGCGTGACCTTCATCGAGTTCTGGCGCGGCGTGCCGCTGATCACCGTGCTGTTCATGTCCTCGGTGATGCTGCCGCTGTTCCTGCCCGAGGGCATGAACCTCGACAAGCTGCTGCGCGCCCTGGTGATGGTGATCTTCTTCGAGGCGGCCTATATCGCCGAAGTGGTCCGTGGTGGCCTGCAGGCCATCCCCAAGGGCCAGTACGAAGCCGCCGCCGGCCTCGGCCTGGGCTACTGGCGCAGCACCGCGCTGGTGATCCTGCCGCAGGCCCTGAAGATGGTCATCCCCGGCATCGTCAACACCTTCATCGCCCTGTTCAAGGACACCAGCCTGGTGATCATCATCGGCCTGTTCGACCTGCTCAACAGCATCAAGCAGGCGACCACCGACCCGAAATGGCTGGGCATGTCCACCGAAGGCTACGTATTCGCCGCCCTGGTCTATTGGATCTTCTGCTTCAGCATGTCGCGCTATTCCATGCGCCTCGAACAGAAGCTGAACACCGGGCACAAGCGTTAGGAGAGAGATTCGAATGAGTGAAGCCATCCAGAAAGACGCCGCTGCGCCGATCATCCAGCTGCAGGGCGTGAACAAGTGGTACGGGCAGTTCCACGTGCTCAAGGACATCAACCTGAACGTCAAGCAGGGCGAGCGCATCGTCCTCTGCGGCCCGTCCGGCTCCGGCAAGTCGACCACCATCCGCTGCATCAACCGCCTGGAAGAACACCAGCAGGGGCGGATCATCGTCGACGGCACCGAGCTGACCAACGACCTCAAGCAGATCGAGGCGATCCGCCGCGAAGTGGGCATGGTGTTCCAGCACTTCAACCTGTTCCCGCACCTCACCGTGCTGCAGAACTGCACCCTGGCGCCCATGTGGGTGCGCAAGCTGCCCAAGCGCAAGGCCGAGGAAATCGCCATGCACTACCTGGAGCGCGTGCGCATCCCCGAGCAGGCCAACAAGTTCCCCGGCCAGCTCTCCGGCGGCCAGCAGCAGCGCGTGGCCATCGCCCGTGCCCTGTGCATGAAGCCGAAGATCATGCTGTTCGACGAACCCACCTCCGCCCTCGACCCCGAGATGGTGAAGGAAGTGCTCGACACCATGGTCGGTCTGGCCCAGGACGGCATGACCATGCTCTGCGTGACCCATGAGATGGGCTTCGCCCGCACCGTGGCGGACCGGGTGATCTTCATGGACAAGGGCGAGATCGTCGAGCAGAACGAACCCAACGCGTTCTTCGACAACCCGCAGAACGAGCGCACCAAGCTGTTCCTCGGGCAGATCCTGCACTGATCGCCAGCGCATGACGAAAGGGGCCTTCGGGCCCCTTTTTCATGTCCGACGGGGTGATTTCAATGGCGATGTCTGCATTGGCCGTTGTGGATTCCACTCAGAAGTTCAAGCCGGTGCTTTCCGGGCATTGATGGACTCCTGACGCATTCACAGCATGGGTTTCGCTCCGCTCGCGGAACGCCGCCCGACACATCCTACGAAAAGCCGTGCGTGCATCGATGCGAGAAATCGAGCCCGTAGCCCGGACTTCAGTCCGGGAATGCCGGCCACGCCGTTCCCGCGCTGAAGCACGGGCTACGGTATTGCACTGATCGCAGGCTGCCGTACCGAGGAGCGAGGCAACGTACCAGGCATATAAAGCTTCGCGAGCAGAGCTCGCTCCTACGGCCCGGACGTTGCTGCATGACCTGTAGGAGCGACTTCAGTCGCCCAGGTGTGCGAACGCGTGAGGCTACGGCTGCTCGCGCAAGCGCCGGCGGAACGCCCCCGGCGTCTCCCCGCACAGCTGCTTGAACAGCTTGGCGAAGGTGGCGCGGTCGGCGTAGCCCACCTGTTGCGCCACCTGCTCCAGCGAGCGCGAGGGGTTGCGCAGGGCGGACTGGGCGGCGGCGATGCGCAGGCGCTGCACGTAGTCGTTCGGCGTCAGGCCGGTGGCGGTGCGAAAGCGCCGCAGCAGGGTGCGGGTGGAGCAGTGCGCGCGTTCGGCCAGGCCCTTGAGGTCGATGGGCTCGGCGTGGTGGCGTTGCAGCCAGGCCAGCAGCGGGCCGAGCTGCGCGTCTCCCGGCACGTCCGGCAGCAGCGGGGTGAAGCGTGACTGGCGGCCACGCTCGCGGTCGAACACCAGCGTACCGGCCACCCGCTGCGCCAGCCAGTCGCCGCCGTGCCAGGCAATCAGGTGCAGGCACAGGTCGAGCCCGGCCTGGGCACCACCGGAGCAGAACAGGTTGCCGTCCTCGGTGAGCAACTCATCGGGTTGCAGGCGCACCTGCGGGAAGCGCTGGCGGAAGGCGCCGGCCAGCGCCCAATGGGTGGTGGCACGACGGCCGTCGAGCAGGCCGGCGGCGCCGAGCAGGAAGGCGCTGCTGCACAGGCTGGCCACCTGCTGGGTGGCCGGGCGCTGCGCCAGCCAGGCCAGGAGTTCCGTGTTGCCGGCGATGCTGCACTCCACCGCGCTGCCGGTGGCGGGCAGCATCACCAGGCGGGCCCCGGCGGCCAGGGCCAGGTCGCCGTCGACGCGGATGCTGGCCATGCCCAGGTCCACCGGCTGGCCATCGCGGCTGACCCGCAGCACCTCGAACAGCGCCTCACCGGCCAGGGTGTTGGCCAGGCGGAAGGCGTCGTCGGCCATGGCCAGGCTGGAGCAGACCGTCTGTGGGCAGACCAGCAAGGCGATGCGGATCATCGGGTGGGTCTCCGTAAAGGGTGGCGATTATTGCCACAAAGTTGGCGATGCAGCCAATCGCCGCCCGGCGGAAAGCCGTCGATACTCTCCTCACCCCAATCGCCACGAGCCTCGCCATGAGCCATCCCAACGCCGCCCTCATCGAACGCTTCTACCGCGCCTTCCAGGTCCTGGACGCCGAGACCATGGCCGCCTGCTACGCCGCCGACGTACGCTTCGCCGACCCGGTGTTCACCGACCTGCGCGGCAGCGAGGCCGCCGACATGTGGCGCATGCTGGCCAGCCGCGCCCAGGCCTTCTCGCTGACGTTCGATGGCATCGAGGCCGATGACCGCGAGGGCCGCGCGCGCTGGGTCGCCACCTACCTCTTCAGCCAGACCGGGCGCACCGTGGTCAACCGCATCGAGGCGCGCTTCCGCTTCGAGGACGGCCTGATCGTCGAGCACCGCGACAGCTTCGACCTGTGGCGCTGGGCCCGCCAGGCGCTGGGCGCCAAGGGCCTGCTGCTGGGCTGGCTGCCGCCGGTGCAGAACGCCATCCGCCAGCAGGCGGCCCGAGGCCTGGCGGCATTTCGTGCGCAACGCTGAACCCGCTGCCGGCCATTGGCTGGTGGCTGCGCCGCGCAATATTGCCTAAGCTCGCCGGCGACTCTCTCGCCGGTGCCCATCATGATCAGGCTGTTCCAGTTCCCCGCCGGGTTCGACGTGCCCAATGCCAGCCCCTTCTGCCTCAAGCTGGAGACCTTCCTGCGCCTGGCACGGGTGCAGTACCAGGCGCAGACCCTGATGGACCCCCGGCGCGGCCCCAAGGGCAAGCTGCCCTACATCGACTTCGACGGCGAGCTGATCGCCGATACCGCGATCATCCAGCGGGTGCTCACCGAACGCCTGCACCTGCAGCTGGACGAGCACCTCGACGACGCCGGCCGTGGTCGCGCCCTGGCCGTCACCCGCCTCTGCGACGAACACCTCTACTGGCTGCTGGTGTATTTCCGCTGGCTGGAGGAGGAGGGCTGGGCGCAGACCCGCCAGGCCTTCTTCGGCAACCTCGGCCCGCTGGCCGGGCGCCTGGTGCCGCCGCTGGTGCGTCGCAAGGTCCGCCGCGACCTGTTGGCCCAGGGCCTCGGCCGGCATGATCGGGAAGAACTGCTGGTGTTCGCCCGCGAGGACCTGCAAGGCCTCACCGACCTGCTCGGCGACGACACCTTCTTCGGCGGTGCGCGCCCCTGCAGCGCCGATGCCTCGGCCTACGGGCTGCTGGCCAACCTGGTGCAGTGCACCCTGGAAACCCCGCTCAACCGCCTGGCCCGCGAGTACCCGCGCCTGGTCGATTACTGCCAGCGCATGCGCACGGTGGCCTGGGCATGAGCGAGGCTCCACCGCGTCCCTGGTTCGTCTACCTGGTGCGTGCCGCCAACGGCGCGCTCTACTGCGGCATCAGCGACGACCCGCAGCGCCGTTTCGCCCAGCACCAGAGCGGCAAGGGCGCGCGTTTCTTCCATTCCAGCCCGGCCCAGGCGCTGGTCTACATCGAGGCCTGCGCCGGCAAGGGCGATGCCCTGCGCCGCGAGCGCGCCATCAAGCTCTTGCGCAAGTCCGCCAAGGAAGCCTTGGCCGCAGCCTATATAGCGGCCGTTGATGGCGTGCCGGCAGCGGCCCCGAGCCCCGGATAGGCCGGCGTCCCGCAGGCCCGTGGCGGTATCGCCCGAGTGGGACGAAGTCGCAGATCACGTCGTAAGTAGGGGCGTGCTCATTCATTGCGCGCCCTATACTTAGTGTGTACGGTACACACTATTCGCGTAAGGGAGGAGCGCGATGCGCAGCCGTGAGGTGATAGAGAAAATCAAGGAGGATGGGTGGTATGAGGTGGATGTGAAAGGCAGTCACCATCAGTTCAAACACCCGAGTAAACCGGGACGGGTCACGGTCCCACACCCCAGGAGCGATCTACCCATAGGGACGGTACGCAGCATCCTGAAACAAGCCGGGCTCCTTTGAATCCGTTGTTTCGCAACACACACGGAGTGTAAACACCATGAAATTTCCCCTCGTTCTGCACAAGGATCCTGATTCTGACTACGGCGTTACCGTGCCGGACGTGCCGGGTTGCTTCTCTGCGGGCGCTACCGTGGCCCAGGCGCTGGAGAACGTGAAGGAGGCGCTTGCCCTTCACTTCGAAGGCTTGGTGGCGGATGGCGAGGCCCTGCCTCACGCGCAGCAAATCGACGTCCACATCGGCAACCCTGAATTTGCCGGTGGCGTTTGGGCGGTGGTCGAGTTCGACGTGACTCCGTATTTAGGCAAGGCCGTTCGCTTCAATGCCACCCTGCCGGAGAATCTTCTGCGGCGGATTGATGAGCGCGTGGGTAAAGATGCCCGCTACGCCTCACGGTCTGGATTTTTGGCTACTGCCGCGTTGCGCGAGCTTTCGGATGCCAATTGAGGCTGGCTGAACCTGGGCGCGCGTTTCTTCCATTCCCGCCCGGCCCAGGCGGTGGTCTCTATCGAGGCCTGTACCGCGAAGGCTTGCGCAAGTCCGCCAAGGAAGCCTTGGCCGCAGCCTATATAGCGGCTGCTGATGGCGTGGTATCAGCGCCGCTGGATAGGCCCTGAACCCGAGGGCGGCTAAGCTGCCCACCCTGACAAGAACGATAAGGAGCCCGACATGCACGAGTTGATCCTGCACCACTACCCGACGTCCCCCTTCGCCGAGAAGGCCCGCCTGCTGCTGGGCTTCAAGCAGCTGTCCTGGCGTTCGGTGCACATTCCGCCGCTGATGCCCAAGCCGGACCTGATGCCCCTGACCGGAGGCTACCGCAAGACCCCGGTGCTGCAGATCGGCGCCGACATCTATTGCGACACCGCGCTGATCGCCCGCCGCCTCGAAGCGGAGAAGGCCGTGCCGGCGCTGATCCCGCCGGGCCTGGAATTCAACGTGGCGAGCTTCTGCCACTGGGTGGATTCGGTGATCTTCCAGCACGCGGTGAGCCTGGTGTTCCAGCCCGAATCCATCGCCGTGCGCTTCGGCAAGCTGCCGCCCGAGGCGATCAAGGCCTTCATCGCCGACCGCGCCGGGCTGTTCAGCGGCGGCACCACCACGCGGCTGCCCGCCGAGGTGGCCAAGCACAACTGGCCGACCTTCATGGCGCGCCTGGAGCAGCAACTGGCCCGCGAGGAGGGTGACTTCCTGTTCGGCGAGCCGAGCGTGGCCGACTTCTCCCTGGCCCACTGCCTGTGGTTCCTCAAGGCCACCCCGATCACCGCGCCGCTGGTGGACGACTACCCGGCGGTCGCCGCCTGGCTGGGCCGGGTGCTCGGCTTCGGCCATGGTGCCTCCAGCGAGCTGAGCGCCGCCGAGGCCATCGAGATCGCCCGCGCCGTAGAGCCGGTAGCGCTGCCGGACGAGCCCTTCTTCGACGCCAACGGCTTCACCGCCGGGCAGAAGGTGGCCATCGCCGCCACCGACTACGGCGTCGACCCGGTGGAGGGCGAGCTGGTGTTCGCCGGCCGCGAGGAGCTGATCCTGCGTCGCGAGGACGAGCGTGCCGGCGTGGTGCACGTGCACTTCCCGCGTGTCGGCTTCCGTATCGAGGCGCGCTGATCCGCAGGCGCACAAAAAAGCCCGGCATTTGGCCGGGCTTTTTCGTTACGGCGGACTTCAGTCCTTGCGGCGCTTGAGCTGGTCCTTCAGCTGGGTCGGGACCTGGCGGATGATCAGCATGTCGCGGCCCTCGTCGTACTCGATCTTCGAGCCCAGCAGGTGGGCCTCGAAGCTGATCGACAGGCCCTCGGCGCGGCCGGTGAAGCGCTGGAACTGGCTGAGGGTGCGCTTGTCCGGCGGGATTTCCGGCGACAGGCCGTAGTCCTTGTTGCGGATGTGCTCGTAGAAGGCGCGCGGGCGGTCCTCGTCGATCAGCCCGGACAGCTCCTGCAGGGTGATCGGCTCGCCCAGCTTGGCCTGGGTGCTGGCGTAGTCCACCAGGGTCTTGGTCTTCTCGCGGGCCTGCTCCTCGGCGAAGTCCTCGTGCTCGACGAAGTCGCTGAAGGCCTTGAGCAGGGTGCGGGTCTCGCTCGGCGCGTCGACGCCTTCCTGGCAGCCGATGAAATCGCGGAAGTAGTCCGAGACCTTCTTGCCGTTCTTGCCCTTGATGAAGGAGATGTACTGCTTGGATTGCGCGTTGTTGCGCCACTCGGAAATGTTGATCCGGGCGGCCAGGTGCAACTGGCCCAGGTCCAGGTGGCGGGCCGGCGCCAGGTCCAGCGCGTCGGTGACGGTGACGCCTTCGCTGTGGTGCAGCAGGGCGATGGCCAGGTAGTCGGTCATGCCCTGCTGGTAATGGGCGAAGAGCACGTGGCCGCCGGTGGAGAGGTTGGACTCCTCCATCAGCTTCTGCAGGTGCGCCACCGCCTCGCGGCTGAAGGCGGTGAAGTCGCGACCGCCCTCCATGTAGTCCTTGAGCCAGCCGCTGAAGGGGTAGGCGCCGGACTCCTCGTGGAACAGGCCCCAGGCCTTGCCCTGCTTGGCGTTGTAGCTCTCGTTGAGATCGGCCAGCAGGTTCTCGATGGCCTTGGATTCGCCCAGCTCGCTGTCGCGTGCATGGAGCACGGCGGCGCTGCCATCGGGCTTCTTGTCGATGAGGTGGACGATGCAGTGGCGGATCGGCATGGGCGTACCTGTGAAGCTGTGGATAAGGGCGCGCGGGTGGCTCGCCCGGCAGGCCGCAGAGTTTACCTCAGCCTCGGCCGGGATGAGGGACCTTGTGACCCGATCGCTTGTTGCCGGGCCCGCGCATCCCTAAAGTGACGCCATTCCCGCTGCAATGACCAAGGATGGTTCCGATGTCCAGCCTGATCCTCGATACGCCCCTGCCCACGGTCGACGCCGAGTCCATCCACGCCCTCGAGGCGCTGGCCGACCGCGGCCTGTTCCTCCGGGCCCACGCCAGGGCCACCGAACTCGGCGACTACCGCCACTGGCGCGGTGCCGCCGCCATGGCGCTGGCCTCGCGCCTGGTTGCGCAACTCGGTGCCCCGCGCCTGGGCGATGCCCTCGCCTGGCTGGGCTACCGCCGCTACCCGGAGGCCGCCGAGGCGCGCCTGCGCTACGCCCGCTTCCTGCTGGCGCGCCGTGGCCAGTACCGCGCCTGGGAATTCCTCCAGCGCTTTTCCGACTGGTTGCCGGAAGAGCCCGGCCTGCGCGCCGAATGGCTGTCGTTCCAGGGCTACCTGCGGGCGCTGCTGCGTGACTTCGGCCGCAGCGCCGAGCTGCACGACGCGGCCATGCGACTGGGCACCAACGATCCCTGGCTGCTGGTGGAGCGCTCCTACAGCCTGGAGCAGGAAGACCGCTACGCCGAGGCGCTGGAGCTTTGCGAGGACGCCCTGGCGCTGCTCCCCGACTTCCGCTCCGCGACCCTGCAGGCCGCCCAGCTCGAACTGCAGCTGGGGCGCGAGGAGGCCGCCCGTACCCGCCTGCTGGACGCCACCGGGCGGATGGAGAGCGCCGGGCTCTGCGCGCAGCTGATCGACCTGCTGATCGAGCGTGAGGAACTGGACGAGGCCGAGCGCCTGATCGAGCGCTCCCTGGAGCTGGCGCTGCTGCTGGAGAAGGGCATGCGCGGCTGGTACGCCGGCCGGCGTTGCGACATCGCCTGCCTGCGTGGCGACCACGAGCAGGGCCGGGCCCTGGCCCAGGAGGCGCAGAGCCCCTTCTACACGATGGTCGCCGAGCGCCTGGCGGAACCGAAGGGCGGTCGCGTCCTGCTGCCGGTCACCTTCGTCCGCCAGCACCACATGACCTGCGTCCCCGCCACCCTGACCGCGCTCTCCACCTACTGGGGCCGCCCCGTGGCGCACCTGGAGGTGGCCGAGGAGATCTGCTACGACGGCACCTCCTACCAGGCCGAGCGCGCCTGGGCCGAGCGCAACGGCTGGCTGGTGCGCGAGTTCACCGTCGATTGGGCCACCAGCCGCGCGCTGATCGATCGCGGCCTGCCCTTCACCCTGTCCCTGCAATACACCGGCAGCGGCCACCTGCAGGCGGTGGTCGGCTACGACGAGCCCCGTGGCACCGTGCTGATCCGCGACCCCGGCCAGGCGCAGTTCGGCGAGAGCATCGCCGAAGGCCTGTACCAGGCCCAGCGCGCGTCGGGGCCACGCGGCCTGCTCCTGCTGCCGCCCGAGGAAGCCCATCGGCTGGACGGCCTGGAGCTGCCGGAGCATGCGACCTGGGACCTCTACTACCGCCTGGTCAGCGCCCTGGAGGTGCATGACCGCGAAGAGGCCCTGGCCGCGTTCGAGGCCCTGCGCGAGCAGGCGCCGGGGCACCGCCTGACGCTCCAGGGCCAGCGCACCCTGGGCTGGTACGACGGGCGCGAGGCGCAGGTGCTGGAGGCCACCGAAGCGCTGCTGGAGCGCTTCCCCGACGATGCCAACCTGATCCTGTCCAAATCCACCTCCCTGGCCCACCTGCACGCCCGCGAACAGCAGCTGGACTGGCTGGCCGGCCATTGCCAGGCGCGCTGGAGCGACGCCGGCATCCTGGTGCGCTACACCAGCCTCCTGGTGGAGGACGGCAGCCAGCTGGATACCGCGCGCCACCTGCTGGGCCGCGCCCTGCGCCAGGCGCCGGGGCATGCCCAGGCCTGGAACGAGCTGGCCAGCCTGCGCTGGAACGAAGGCAGCCGCGAGCAGGCCTGCGAGCTGTACCGCATCGCCGCGTGCCTGCACGACACCAACGAGGGCTACAGCAGCCAGTACTTCCGTGCCCTGCGCTGCCTGGGCCGCACCGAAGCGGGCCTGGAGTTCCTGCGCCAGCGCCAGGCGCGCCTCGGCGCCCTGGCCGCCGGCCCGACCCTGACCCTCTGCGAGTTCATCGAGGAGCTGTCCGATCCGCTGCAATGCCGGCAGATCCTCGAGCAGGCCCTGGAGCGCCGCCCCCAGGACCCGGCGCTGCTGCTCAACCTCGCCGACTTCTACGGTCGCCACGGCGAGCTGGAGCTGAACGAGGCCATGCTGCGCCGCGCCGAGCCGGTGAGCCGCCGGGGCACCTGGCTGCGCGCCGCCGTGCTGCACAGCCAGCGCAGCGATGGCGACACCCAGCGCGCCCTGGCCTGGTGCCGCGAGGCGGTGGAGCTGGACCCGCTGAACATGAGCCTGCACCGCATGCAGGTGCAACTGCTGCGCCAGAGCGCCGGCGAAGAGGCGGTGGACGCCTATGTCGAGGCGCTGGCCGAACGCTTTCCCCACCACTGCGGCATCGCCGAGCTGGCGGTGGAACGTGCCCAGCGGCGGTCCCTGGAAGACGCCGAGGTCGCCCTGCGGCGCCTGCTGGCCAGCCACCCGGAGTACGCCTGGGCGATCCGCGAACTGGCCGTGACCCTGGCGCGCCTCGGCCGCCACGAAGAGGCCCTGGAGTTCTGCGAGCAGGCTCGGCGCACCGACCCGCGCAGCTCCAGCAGCTATTCCACGCGTGGCTTCGTGCTGCTCCAGGGTGGCCAGCGCGAGGCTGCCCGCGCCGCCTTCCGCGAGGCGCTGGAACGCTCCGCCGACAATGACTACGCCAGCAACATGCTGCTGGAAACCTGCACCACCCAGGGCGAGGTCCTTGACGATCTCGACTTCGTCCACCGCCAGCTGGTGGCCCAGGTCACCTTCGGCGACGGCTGGCTGGCCTACCCGGAGCAGGCGCGCAGGCTGCTGGAGCCGCAGGTGCTGCTGGAGCAGTTGAGCGAGGCCCTGCAACAGCGTGCCGACCTCTGGCAACTGTGGGTGGTGGTCGCCGCCCAGCAGGCCGAGATGGGCCACCCGGAGCAGGCCGAGAACCTGCTGCAATCGGCCATCGAGCGCTTCCCGCTGATGCCGCGCCTGGCCCTGGAGCGCGCCCAGCTGCAAAGCAGCCAGAAGCAGTACGCCGAGTGCCGCGAGACCCTGCGCGAGAGCTTCCGCATCAACCCGCTGTGGACACGCAGCGTGCGCCTCTACGTCGAGAGCCTGCTCGACGAGGGCGCCGACCTGGAGGAGGCCGAGCAGTTGCTGCGCAGCGTGCTCGCCCGCACCCCCGACAACACCGAGCTGCGTGCCTACCTGGGCTACGTGCTGGGCGAGCGCGACAACCCGGGCGAAGGGGCCATCGAGGCGGAAAAGGTGCTGCGTGAGGAGCCCGGCAACGGCTGGGTATGGAACCAGTTGCGCCGCTACAGCGCCGCCCTGGAGACGCCCGCGCGCCCCCTGGAACTGGCCCGTGAACTGACCCGCCTGCGCGCCGGCGACGCCGACGCCTGGCTGGCGCTGGCCGAGCAGGAAGAGGGCTTCGAGGCCAGGGAGCCGGCATTGCGCCAGGCCCTGGGACTGAGCCCACGCCACCGCAGCGCCAACACCCAGCTGGCCGAGGGGCTGCTGGCCGCGGGGCGCTTCGACGAACTGCGCCAGCTGCTGGATGCGCCCTGCTGGGGCGGTGCGACACCCCCCGACCTGGCCCTGTTCGGCCCCCGCGCCACGCGCGAGGAAAAGGACCTGCCCAGCGCCCTGGCCGAGCTGCGCCAGCTGCTGGAGCGCCAGCCGGCCTTCTTCGATGGCTGGCGCACCCTGGCCGACTGGCAGGACGACGCCGGCGACTATGCCGCCTACGTGGAGTCGGCCCGCGAGATGGTGCGCCTGGAACCCCGGCAGGCCATCGCCCATGGCTTCCTCGGCCACGCCCTGTGGCTCGATGGCAAGGGCGAGGAGGCGCTGCCGTCCTTCCTCCGTGCCTACGAGCTGGACGCCTGCTACACCTTCGCCGGCCTGCACGCGTTCGACCTGCTGCTCGAGCACGGCACGGTCGAGGCCACGCGCGAGGTGCTGGAGCGGCTGCTGGAGGCGTCCAGCCAATCCTCCGTGCTGATCCGCGCCCTGCGCTTCGCCGTGCCTCGGGCCGACGAGGCGCTCAAGCGTCGTGTGCTGCATCCGCTGTGCCGTGACGGCGGCGTGGTCGAGGCCTGGTCGGAAGTGCTGAAGATCCTCGGCCAACCGGACAAGGACACGCTGCTGTGGGAAAACCTCGAGGCGGGTGTCGCCGACGGCTCCCTGCATTACGCCGCCGCCTTGTACTGGCTGCGACGCGAAGACGGCCGCTGGATGCCGGGCTCGCTTTGGAAGGGTTTCCTGCGCCTGCTGGAAAACGATCCGCAGCATGCCGGCAAGCACGCCATGCTGGAGCTGCTGGCCAACCGCAAGAACGCCAGCCGGCTGCTGGTGGACGCGCTTGAGGCCAGCCGCGAGGCGATCCGCAGCGACGGGGTGATCTGGGGCATGGCCAGTTACGCGATGGTCAACCAGGAGCGCTACGAGCTGATGTTCGACTGGCTCTCGGACTGGGAGCGGAACCCGCAGGCGCCGGCCTGGGGCCTGGACAACCTGGCGCTGGGCCTGCGTGCGCGCGAGCTGGATGGGCGTGCGGCAGCGGTGTCGCGGCTGTCCCTGGAGCGCGACCCGCAGAACCACGACGCCATGGTCTGGCTGGGCGTCGATGCGGCCATGGCCGGTGACCTGGAGGCCGTGGAAGGCTGGCTGGAGCGCCTGCAGGGGGCGCAGCCGCGGCCCTTCTTCCGCTGCATGCAGCACCTGCTGGAAGGCTTCACCGCCGCCTCGCGGGAAGGCGGCAGCAGCGTTGCCGTGGCGCACTTCCGCACCGCGCGCGCGGTGGCCAAGGGCAGCGAGCACGGCTCCTACTGGTGCCTGCGCCGGCACCTGGCGAAGGTCCTGGCCTTCGGCCCGGCGACCCCGGCCTGGCTGGCGCCGCTGCGCTACCTGCAACTGCGCTTCTGAGGTCCCGTTCAGGTCTCGCCATCGCGGCTCCTGGCCTTCAGCGCCTGGAGCCGCTCGATCACGTAGCGCAGGTGCACGTGCAGGTCGTACAGCTCGTTGGAGTAGGAGAGCGGCACGTCCACCTTGGCCAGTTGGTCCTCCAGTTCCTCCAGCTTGCCGATCTCGCCGTCCAGCTCCTCGCGCAGGGTGCCGGCGTCCAGCTTGCGGTCGATCTCACGCAGGTACTTGTACCAGCGGTAGATGCGCGCGCGGATGCGCCAGCGGTACACCGGGCCCACGGCCTTGAACAGCGGGAACATCACCACCAGCAGCGGGATCAGCAGGATGATGTAGCGGTCCGCCAGGGAGGCGATGCGGAAGGGCAGGTAGCGTTGCAGGATCGGCAGGCCGTTCTTGTAGTAGTAGGCCGCCTCGTCCAGCGTCGAGAGGGTCATCGGCTGGGCGGCGGGGTAGCGGCCGGCGGGGTCTAGCAGGCTGCCGTTTTTCATCACCTCGCGGGCGGCTTCGAGGATCAGCGGGGTCAGCGAGGGGTGGAATTCGTCGTTGGCCACCAGGGTCGCCACCGGGCCCAGGGTGAGGATGTCCCGCGAGGGGCTGTTGCTGGCGAGGTTGAGCAGGCCTTCGCCCACTTCAAGCTTTGTCAGGTAGGGCAGGCGCGCGCGGTAGGCGGCGCTGCGGCGCAGGCTCACCAGGTCCACCTCGCTGCGTGCGGCCAGGCGCTGCACCACGGCGTTCTCCGCCGGGCCGACGAAGAAGGCCGCGTCCAGCTCGCCGGCGATCAGCGCGTCGGCGGCGCGGGTGCCGCTGAATGCCTGCCAGGCCTGCGGGTAGCCCTCCGGCTCGATCCGGTTGGCCTGCAGCAGCGCCGCGGCGATGGCGCGGGTGCCGCTGTTGGGCGTGCCGATGGCGACCCGCAGCTGCAGCAGGTCGCCCATGGCGTCGATGTCCACGTCCTTGCGTTTGAACAGCCACAGCGGCTCCTGGTACATCACCCCGAGGCCGTGCAGGCGTTCGCGCTCACGCGCCGGCAGGGTCAGCTCCTGGCCGCTCTGCACCAGGGCCATCTGCACCTCGCCGCGCTGCAGCTTGCCGAGGTTGTCCAGGGAGCCGCCGCTGGGCACCAGCTCCAGGGTGAAGCCCTGGTGCGCCAGTTCCTCCTTGAGCTTCTCGGCGAACAGCGCGTAGCCGCCGTTGGCGCCGCCGGTGGCCAGGGTCGCGTGCATGGGCGGCGGCGGGGCGACGAAATAGAACACCGCGCCCACCAGCGCGGCCACCACGGGCACGGTCCAGAGGTTGGCCAGCAGCATGATCTTCAGGTCTTTCAGGAACCTTGGCATGGGAGTCCTTGGGGCGGGGAATTGAGGGGAAGGATAGCCACTGGCGCAGCGGCGGTTGCCTCCCGGTGCCGGTAAATGACAAGGTGGCCGCCTTCCCGTTCCCCGCGACAAGTGACAGACCCGATGCGCATCCTGCACAGCTCCGACTGGCATCTCGGCCAGCATTTCATGGGCAAGACCCGCCAGGCCGAGCACCAGGCCTTCTGCGCCTGGCTGCTGGAGCAGGTGCGCGAGCACCGGGTGGACGCGGTGCTGGTGGCGGGCGACGTGTTCGACACCGGCGCGCCGCCCAGCTACGCCCGCGAGCAGTACAACCGCTTCGTCATCGACCTGCGTGATGCTGGTGCGCAACTGGTGGTGCTGGGCGGCAACCATGACTCGCCCGCCATGCTCGGCGAAAGCCAGGCCTTGCTGGCGGCCCTGGGCACGCGCGTGGTGCCGGGCGTCGCCGCCGACCCGCAGGACCAGGTTCTGGTGCTGCACGGCCGTGATGGCGAGCCGGGTGCGGTGCTTTGCGCCATCCCCTTCGTGCGGGCCCGCGACGTGTTGCAGAGCCAGGCCGGGCAGAGCGCGGCGGACAAGCAGCTGTCCCTGCAGCAGGCGATCCAGGCCCACTACGCCCAGCTGTTCGCGCTGGCCGAGCAGCGCCGCGACGCGCTGGGCGGCGGCTTGCCGATCCTCGCCACCGGCCACCTGACCACGGTCGGTGCCAGCGCCAGCGAGTCGGTGCGGGAAATCTATGTCGGCGCCCTGGAGGCCTTCCCCACCAGCGCCTTCCCGCCCGCCGCCTATATCGCCCTGGGGCATATCCACAGGCCGCAGAAGGTCGGCGGCCTGGAGCACATCCGCTACAGCGGCTCGCCCATCCCGCTGTCCTTCGACGAGGCCGGCCAGGCCAAGGAAGTGCTGTTGGTGGAGGTGGATGGCGAGGGCCTGCGCAGCGTTACACCCTTGCCGGTGCCCTGTTTCCAGCCCCTGGCCAGCGTGCGGGGCGCCCTGGCCGAGCTGGCCGGCGCCATCGCCGAGCAGGCCCGCCGGGGCACGCCCGAGCGGCCCGTCTGGCTGGAGGTGCAGGTGAGCACGGACGACTACCTGAGCGACCTGCAAGGCCGCGTCGCCGCCCTGTGCGAAGGCCTGCCGGTGGAGGTGCTGCGCCTGCGCCGCGAGCGTGCCGGCCTGGCTCCGGCCCTGCTGGGCGCCGCACGCGAAACGCTGGACGAGCTCAGCGCCGAGGACGTGTTCGTACGCCGCCTGGAGCTGGAGCAGCTGGACGAGGACCAGGCCCGGCGCCTGCGGGACCTGCACCGTGGCGTTCTGGAAGAGGTCCGCAGCGAGCGCAACTGAACGCCGGGGCGGACCCGCTATCGCCGCCGGGCCTGCAAGGGCGGGCGGAGAATGCCAGAATGCCGCTCCCATCCCCTGGCGGCTTCTGCATGAAAATCCTCAGCCTGCGCCTGAAGAACCTCAACTCCCTCAAGGGCGAGTGGAAGATCGACTTCACCGGCGAGCCCTTCGCCGGCAACGGCCTGTTCGCCATCACCGGCCCCACCGGTGCCGGCAAGACCACGCTGCTGGACGCCATCTGCCTGGCGCTCTATCACCGCACCCCGCGCATGAGCAGCGTCTCCGCCACGGTCAACGAGCTGATGACCCGCCACACCGCCGACTGCCTGGCCGAGGTGGAGTTCGAGGTGAAGGGTGTGGGCTACCGCGCCTTCTGGAGCCAGCGCCGTGCCCGCGACAAGGTCGATGGCGGCCTGCAGGCGCCGAAGGTGGAGCTGGCGCGCATCGCCGATGGCGAGATCCTCACCGACAAGATCAACGACAAGCTGCGCCAGACCGAAAGCCTCACCGGGCTGGATTTCGAGCGCTTCACCAAGTCCATGCTGCTGGCCCAGGGCGGGTTCGCCGCCTTCCTCGAAGCCAGTGCTAACGATCGCGCCGCGCTGCTGGAGGAGCTGACCGGCACCGAGGTGTATGGGCTGATCTCCCAGCGCGTCTACCAGCGCACCAAGGGGGCCGAAGCCGCCCTGGGCCAGCTGCGCGCGCGGGCTGAGGGCGTCGAGTTGCTGGGCGAGGAGCGGCGCCAGCAGTTGCAGGACGAACTCACCGAACTCACCGATCGTGAAGCGGCACTGCTCGGCCAGCAGGACAGCCTGCAGCGCCAGCGCCAGTGGCGTGAAGCCCTGGCCGGCGCCGAGGCGCGCCAGCTCGCCGCCGTGCAGCAGGGCCAGGATGCCCGGCAGGCGCTGGAGCAGGCCGGCCCGCAGCTGCAGCGCCTGGCCGCCAGCGAGCCGGCCGAGCGCCTGCGCCCGCAGCACCGCGATTGGCAGCGGGCCGGGCAGGCGGTCACGGAGGCCACCACGGCCCTGGCCCAGATGCGCGAACAGAAGGCCCAGGCCGAGCGCGAGGTGGCCGACGGCCTGTGGCAGGCGCGTGGCTACAGCCAGCAGCGGGCGAAGGCCCTTGCCGAACGGCGCGATGCCTTGGCCGATCAGCGCCGGCAGGTGGAGGCGCAACTGGCGGCCAATCCGCAACACGGCCTGCTCGGCGAGCGCCTGGGCGCCTGGCGCGAGCAGCTCGGCGCGCGTCGCAACCTGGCGCAGGCCATCGCCCAGTCGCTGGCGCGCCAGCAGCAGGAACGCCAGGACGCGGAGCACTTGGCGCAACGCATCGCCCGCTTGCAGGCCGCGCTGGGTGAAAGCGAGCAGCGCCTGGAGCGCGCCCGCGACGGCGAAGCGCAACCCCAGGCCGCGCTCGATGCGCTGCTGGCCGGCCAATCCGAAGCCGCCCTGCGCGAGCGCTGGCAGCGCCTCAGCGACCAGGGCCACCAACTCGCCCGCCTGCAGCAACTGGCGGACACCCGCACGCGCCTGGAGCGGCAACTGGCCGACGCACGGGGCGGCATCGAAACCGACGACCGTGCGCAGGTGGAGAAGGCGGCGGCGCGGGACGCTCTGCGCTTGCAGTTCACCGACCTCAAGCAACAGATCCAGGACAAGGAAAAGCTGCTGGAGCAGGAGCAGCGCATCCTCAAGCTCGAAGCCCACCGCGCCGCCCTGCAGCCGGGGGAAGCCTGCCCGCTGTGCGGCTCCCATGAACACCCGGCGATCGAGGCCTACCGAGCGCTGGATGTCTCCGACACCCAGGCCGCGCTGCAGGCCAAGCGTGCCGAACAGGACCAGGTGCGCGAGCGCGGCGAAGCCCTGCGTGACGAGCTGGCCGCGCTGGAGGCGCAACTGCGCCAGCGGCAGCAGGAGGCGCAACGCCTACAGGACGAATTGCATCAGGTGCAGGCGCAGTGGCAGCAGCACTGCGCGGCATTGGGCCGGCCCCTGGCCGATGCCCAGGCGTTGGCGGAGGCCCAGGCGCAGCAACAGGCGGAGCTCGCCGCCCTGCAACGCAGCCTGGGGGAACTGGATGGCCTCAAGCAGGCCCTCGAAGGCGCCCGTGCCCAGCGCGAGCAGGCGCAGCGCCAGCAGCTGGAAGCCGCCCAGGGGCACGCCCTGGCCCTTCAGGAACAGGACGCGTTGCGCCGCCGCGAAGCGGAGAACACCGGGCAACTGGGCCAGCTCCAGATGCAGCAGGCCCGCCAGGACGCCGAGCTGGGCGCGGCCCTGGCCGAGTTCGGCCATGCCCTGCCCGAGGACAGCGAGGGCTGGCTGGATGAGCGCGAGGCGGAGGCACGCACCTGGCGCGAGGCCCAGGCCCGGCAACAGCGGCTGGAGCGGGACGAACAGGTGCTCCTGGCGGAGCTGCACGCGGCCCAGGGCGCTGCCGACCGCTGGCAGCAGCGTTGGAGCGCGCTCGGCCAGGCCGATGGCGAGCCCCTGGCCCCTGTGGATAACCCCACCGCCGCCCTGGAGCAGGCCGAGCAGCGCCTGGCGCTGGCCCAGGAACGCAGCCAGGCCCTGGGCGGGCGCGAGCACAGCCTGGTCGAGCAACTGGAGGCCGCGCGTGCCTCGCTCGACGCCCAGCGTGCCGCCTGGGAACAGGCGTTGGCGCAGAGCCCCTTCGCCGATGAGGTGCAGTACCTCGCCGCGCTGCTGGACGAGGACGCACGCAGCCAGCTACTGGCGCTCAAGGCGCGCCTGGAGAAGGCCTGGACCGAAGCCCAGGCCCTGGAGGCCTCCGCCCGGCAGAGCCTGGCGGAGTTGCAGGCGACGCCACGGACCGAACTGGCCCTGGCCGAGCTGGACGAGCGCCTGCAGGTGCTGCAACGGGAACTGCGTGCGCTGGCCGAGCGCCAGGGCGAGGTGCGTGGACAGCTCTCTGGCGACGAGCAGCGCCGGCAGAACCAGCAGGCGCTGTTCGCCGAGATCGCCGCCCAGGAAGGCGCCTGTGATCTCTGGCAACGGCTCAACGGGCTGATCGGTTCGGCCGACGGCGCCAAGTACCGCCGCTTCGCCCAGGGGCTGACCCTGGATCACCTGATCCACCTGGCCAACCAGCAGCTGGAGCGCCTGCACGGCCGTTACCAGTTGCGCCGCCGCGCCCTGGGCGAGCTGGAGCTGGAAGTGGTGGACACCTGGCAGGCCGATGCCGCCCGGGACTGCCGCACCCTGTCTGGCGGCGAAAGCTTCCTGGTGAGCCTGGCGCTGGCGCTGGCGCTGTCCGACCTGGTCAGCCACAAGACCAGCATCGATTCGCTGTTCCTCGACGAGGGCTTCGGCACCCTCGACGGCGAGACCCTGGAAGTGGCCCTCGATGCCCTGGACGCGCTAAACGCCAGCGGCAAGATGATCGGTGTGATCAGCCACGTCGAAGCGCTCAAGGAGCGCATCCCGGTGCAGCTCAAGGTGCACAAGGGCGTGGGCATGGGCTACAGCCGACTGGATGCGCGCTTCGCCTTGTAGGATGGGTCGGGCGGCGTTCCGCGAGCGCAGCTAAACCCATGCGGTGATGGGACCGCTGCGCGCTCCCTGGCGACTGAAGTCGCCCCTACAGAGAGCGGTTTGCCGCGCTCACGCCTGGCTCTGGTCGAGGAACAGGTGCTCGGTGAGGAAGTCGACGAACACCCGCAGCTTGGCGGGCATCTGCTTGTAGCAGGGCCACAGGGCGCGGAAGTGGCCGGCATGCTGGTTGCGGTCTTCGAGCACCGTCTGCAACTGGCCGCTGGCCAGGGCGTCGCGGATGGCGAAGTCGGGCAGGCAGGTGATGCCCATGCCTTCGCTGGCGACGCGGATCAGCGTGTCGGCGTGGTTGCACACCAGGGTGGTGGGCAACTGGGGCTCGCTTTCGCCGGGTGAGAGCAGCAGGGGCCATTTCTGCAGTTTGCCGGTGCTGGGGAACTTGTAGTGCAGGCAGGCGTGCTGCTCCAGGTCGGCCGGCACCCGTGGCGTGCCATGGGCGGCGAAGTAGGCGGGGGAGCCCACCAGTTGCAGGTGGAAGGCCCCGAGCTGGCGGGCACGCAGGCGCGAGTCCTCGGGGATGCCGCTGCGCACCACCACGTCGAAGCCTTCCTCGATCACGTCCACCAGGCGGTCGCTGAAGTCCAGGTCCAGTTCGATGCCGGGATAGCGGCGCATGAAGGCTGGCAGCACCACCGGGAACAGGCCCAGCACCAAAGGCAGGCTGACCCGCAGGCGACCGCTGGGCTCCTGGGTGTTCTGCGACAGCTCGTGCTCGGCTGCCTCCAGCTCGCCGAGGATGCGCCGGCAGCGTTCGAGGAACAGCGCGCCTTCCACCGTGAGGTTGATGCTGCGGGTGTTGCGGTGGAACAGGCGGACGCCCAGGTGCTGTTCCAGGCGGGCGATGCCCTTGCCCACCGCCGAGGCGGAGATGCCCAGCACGCGACCGGCGGCGACGAAGCTCTGGCTTTCGGTGACCTGGACGAAGAGGGCGAGGCGGTTGAGGCTTTCCATGGGGTTTCCGATTGCGGACTCAGGATTCCGTTAAGTGCGGAATACTAGCCTGTTTTTCCGTAATTCCCGCCGCCGTAGCCTGCTCCGACTTTTCTTGCGGAGCCTTCGACATGACCGACTCATCCCTTACCGCCGGCGCACGCCGCTGGCTGCTGCTGGCCGCCTGCCTGACGGCGGTGCTGATCCCGCTGTGCTTCACCGGCCCGGCGGTGGTGCTGCCGGCCATCAGCCAGGCCCTGGGTGGCTCGGCGGCGGAACTCGGCTGGATCACCAACGGCTACATCCTCGCCTACGGCAGCGCGATGATGGCGGCCGGCAGCCTGGCCGACATCCATGGACGCAAGCGCGTGTGGCGGGTGGGCCTGGGGCTGTTCGCGGCGGTGACCCTGGTGATCCCCCTCGCGCCCACGGTGCTGGTGTTCGACCTGCTGCGTGTGCTCCAGGGCCTCGGCGGTTCCGCCGCCTTCGCCGGGGCCATGGCTGCGCTGGCCCAGGAGTTCCACGGCCCGATCCGCACCCGGGTGTTCAGCCTGCTGGGCACCACCTTCGGCCTGGGGCTGGCGTTCGGCCCCTTGCTGGCCGGCCTGCTGAGCGACAGCCTGGGCTGGCGCATGGTGTTCCTGCTGCCAGCCCTGATCGGCGTCGCCGGCGCACTGCTGGTCTCGATCTGCGCCCGCGAAAGCCGCGACCCCAACGCCCAGGGCCTGGACTGGCCGGGGGCGATCAGCTTCACCGCGATGCTCACGCTGTTCACCTGCGGCACCCTGCTGGCGCCGGAGCACGGCTGGTCGCACCCGCTGGTGCAGGTCTCGCTGTGGGGCAGTCTGGCGTTGCTGGTGGCCTTCGTGGTGATCGAGCGGCGCGTGGCCCGGCCGATGCTGGAGCTGGGCCTGTTCCGTCGCGCGCAATTCGCCGGGGTGCAGCTGCTGGGCGCGTCGCCGGCCTTCGCCTTCGTGGTGCTGATCGTGCTGCTGCCGGGGCGCTTCATCGGTGCCGATGGCCTGAGCGCGGTGCAGGCCGGGCAACTGATGATCGCGCTGTCGGCGCCCTTGCTGGTGGTGCCGATGCTGGCGGCGCTGCTGTCGCGCTGGTTCACCGCCGGGCTGCTGTCGGCGCTGGGCCTGGCGCTGAACGCGCTCGGGCTGTTGTGGATGAGCCTGGCGCTGGTGTCCGGGCCGCAGGCGCTGCTGCTGCCGATGCTGCTGGTGGGCGTGGGCATCGGCCTGCCCTGGGGGCTGATGGACGGGCTGGCGGTGAGCGTGGTGGAGAAGGAGCGGGCGGGCATGGCCACGGGCATCTTCAACACCGTGCGGGTGTCCGGCGACGGCGTGGCCATCGCGCTGGTCGGTGCGCTGCTGGCGGCACTGGTCGTCGCGGCGCTACCGGCATCGGGCGCGTCGTCGGCCCAGGTCATCGGTGCCGCCGGGCATGCGGCCATGGGCGACCTGGCCCGGGCGGCGGCGCTGCTCGGGGTGGACAGGGCGGCATTGCAGCCGGGTTATGACGCGGCGTTCCGTACCCTGTTGCAGGTGCTGGCGGCGATCACCGGGCTGACGGCGGTGCTGGTGTTCATGCTGCTGGGCAAGGTGCGCACCCATGAGGTGGAGGCGTTGGCCGAGGTGCCTTGTGAGGCGTAGCCGTGCGTAGGGTGGACCGCGCTTCATCGGTCCACCGTCGGTGTGGCCGGTAACGCCCAAGAGGGGCGTCGCGGGGAGCGCTGCGCGCTCCTTGGCGAATGAATTCGCCCCTGCAAGGGCGAGTGTTGGTCAGGCGGGCCAGCGTTCCTTGCGCCAGGCGCGGCGCTGGTTCTTCTGGAGGTAGGTCCAGGCGACGAAGCGGCTCTGCTTCTGGCCCTGGGCCATGTGCACGACGCGGATGTCGGTGGCACCGAGGGCCTTGAGGCGCTCTTGCAGCGGCGTGACGTTGCCGATCTTGGACACCAGGGTGCTGAACCAGAACACCTGCTGGCCGAAGGCGGCGCTTTCCTCGGCCATGCGCGCGATGAAGGCGGCTTCACCGCCTTCGCAATGCAGTTCGTTGGACTGGCCGCCGAAGTTGAGCACCGGCAGCGTGCGGCTGGGGTCCTGCTTGCCGAGGCTCTTCCATTTGCGCGTGCTGCCGCTGCGGGCTTCGTCGAGGGAGGCGTGGAAGGGCGGGTTGCACAGGGTGAAGTCGAAGCGCTCGTCGGCTTGCACCAGGCCCTGGAAGATGTGCTGCGGGTTTTCCTGGCGGCGCAGTTCGATGGCGCCCTCGTATTGCGGGTTGGCGGCAAGGATGGCGGTGGCGGAGTCCAGGGACTGCGGGTCGATGTCGGCACCGACGAAGCGCCAGCCGTAGTCGTGGTGGCCGATCAGCGGGTAGATGCAGTTGGCGCCGACGCCGATGTCCAGCCCGCGCAGGGCGGGGCCCCTGGGAATCACGCCGTCGTGGGCGGCGCCGAGCAGGTCGGCCAGGTGGTGCAGGTAGTCGGCGCGCCCGGGGATGGGCGGGCACAGGTAGCCGGCGGGGATGTCCCACTGGCGGATGCCGTAGAACTGCTTGAGCAGCGCGCGGTTGAAGACCTTCACCGCCTCGGGGTTGGCGAAGTCGATGCTCGGCTTGCCGTAGGGGTTGGTGATGACGAACGCACCCAGCTCGGGGCTGCCTTCGATCAGCGCGGGGAAGTCGTAGCGGCCCTGGTGGCGATTGCGCGGGTGCAGTGGCGCCTTGCCCCCGTCGGACGGCTTGGCCGGTGCGGTCTTGCTGGGCGGTTTGCTGGGCATGGCGAAGGTCCGGGGTGGAGGGGCAGGGGCGCATTATTCACAACCGGGCGGGTTTGGCCAGCCGCCGCCGGCGACCGGTCAGAAGGGCAGGAGCCAGGGCACCAGGAGCACGGTGACGGCCATAACCAGCAGGGTGAAGGGCACGCCGACGCGGACGAAGTCACCGAAGCGGTACTGGCCGGGGCCGAGCACCAGGGTGTTCACCGGCGAGGAGATGGGCGTCATGAAGGCGGCGGAGGCGGCCAGGGCCACGGTCATGGCGAAGGGCTGCGGCGAGACGCCGAGCTGCTGGGCGGTGGCGATGGCCACCGGCGCCATGAGCACGGCGGTGGCGGTGTTGGAGATGAACAGGCCGATCACTGCGGTGAGTACGAACAGCGCGGCGATCACCAGGCGCGGTGCGGCATCGCCCAGCAACGCCACCAGGCCCTGTACGGCGAGGTCGATGCCGCCGGTCTGCTGCAGGGCGTGGGCGAAGGGCAGCATGCCGACGATGAGGATCAGGGTGGGCCAGTGGATGGCGCGGTAGGCGCTGTCCAGGTCGATGCAGCGGAAGGCGCCCATCAGCAGGCAACCCACCAGCGCGGCCATGACGTTGGGCACCAGGCCGCTGACCATCAGGATCACCATCACCGCCAGGCTGAGCAGGGCGTGGGGTGCCTTGTGCGCGGTGGGCGCCACCTCGTCCACCTCGGCGGGCAGGCTCAGCACCAGGAAGTCGCGGCCCTGGGCCTGCAGGCGGTGGATGTCCTTCCATTCGCCCGCCACCAGCAGGGTGTCGGAGCCCTTGAGCTTCTCGTCCACCAGCACGCCATCGAGGGGGCGGCCATGGCGACGCAGGCCGACGACGTTGAGGCGGTGGCGGCTGCGGAAGCCCAGTTCCTGGATGGTCTTGCCCGGCAGCTCCGACTCGGGCGGCAGCGCGACTTCGGCCAGGCCCAGCTGGTGGGCGTGCAGGCTGTAGTAGGAGGCATTGAGCGGCATAGGCTCCAGGCCGAGTGCGTGGTAGGCGCCGAGCAGGCCGATGGCCGGGCTGGCGAGGTCCACCAGCAGCACGTCGCCGGGTTCCAGCTGGGTGTTGCCGGTGGCCATGAGCAGCAGGGTGCGGAACTTGCGCTGGCGCTCGACGGCGATGACGTTGATGCCGTACTCGCGGCGCAGCTCGAGCTCGTTCAGGGCCTGCCGCGCGAGCGGCGAGTCGGCGCGTACCCGCAGGCGTCTTTCGCGCTCGCTGAGGTGGTAGGCGCCGGCCAGGTCGGCGAGGGTCAGGCGCGGCGCCGTGGTGGTGCCGTCACCGCCTGCGCGGCCGAGCCAGCGGCTGGCGGCGAGCATGTAGAGCACGCCCAGGACCAGCACGGCGAGGCCGATGGGCGTGGGGCCGAAGAAGCCGAAGCCGTCAAAGCCGGCGCGGCGCAGTTCGCTGTGCACCACCATGTTCGGCGGCGTGGCCACCAGGGTGAGCATGCCGCTGATGAGGCCGGCGAAGGCCAGCGGCATCATCAGCCGCGCCGGTGGGATCTTCAGCCGCGCGGCGACGCCGAGCACGACCGGGATGAAGATGGCGACCACGCCGGTGGAGCTCATCACCGAGCCGAGCCCGGCGACGCTGAGCATGAGCAGCACCAGCAGGCGGGTTTCGCTGCTACCGGCGCGGGCCACCAGCGCGTCGCCCAGGCGGTAGGCGATGCCGGTGCGCACCAGGCCGTCGCCGATGACGAAGAGCGCGGCGATCAACACGACGCTGGGGTCGCTGAAGCCGGCCAGGGCCTGTTCGGTGCCGAGCACGCCGCTGAGCACCAGGGCCACGAGGGCCAGCAGGGCGACGGCGTCCATGCGCGGGCGGTTGCGCACGAAGAGGGTGACGACCACCAGCAGCAGGCCGAGTACCCAGATGAGTTGCGGGGTCATGGCGGGGGGCTCCTGGATGGGGTGTGGCCTTTGCACCGTAGCCCGGACTTCAACCCGGAGGGGTTTCCGGGCTGAAGCCCGGGCTACGACCGTTTACGGCGGGATTCTGTCAGGGGTAGCCGAGGGTGGCCTTGATCTGCTGCAGGTTGGCGGCGATCCAGGTCTTGTCGATGGCGCCCCAGTCGCGGATCACGTAGTGGCCGGCGTTGTTGCGGGCGCCTGCGTCCTGCTGGAACTGGCAGTCGATGTCCAGGTCGGCGAGGGCGGCGAGGGTGTCCTGGGCGGTGCGGCGGGGCATGCCGGTGGCGTCCATCAGGGCGGGGACGCTGGCGGCGGTGCCGCTGTCGATCAGCCAGGCGACGTAGAGGCGGCGGTAGAAGCTGGTCTTGGTCTTGCTGGTTTCCATGGGGGGCTCCGGGGTCAGGGCGCGCGACGGCGCAGGACGCGGTGGCGGTTGGCGAAGAACAGGCGCAGGAACAGCCGGACCAACGGGGTGCCGAACAGGGGCGCGACGGTGAGCTGGTCGATGACCCGGGTGCCGCTGGCGCTGTGTTCCAGGCGGCGTTCGTGGCGCCACAGGCGCATGCCGGTCATGGGGGACTCCTCGACGAAGCCGACGCCGGGGGTGAGTTCGCGCAGGGTCAGTCGCGAGGTGCCCAGCGGCAGGACGCCGAACAGCCAGAGGTGGCTGGTGAACAGCGCTTGGCCGGGCTGGACGGCGAGGTCTTCGAGGTTGCGGACGCCGGCGGGCACGCTCATGCGCAGCCAGGGGCGCATTTCCTCGCGCAGGCGGTCGACGTCGGTGATCCAGCTCCAGGCCTGGCCGGGGCTGACCGCGAGGTGGGATTCGAAACGCAGTTCGATGGGCATGTCTTCCATTTCCCTATGAAAGAACAAGGCCCGCCGGGTGGCGGGCCTTGGGGTGGGGGCTTACAGGTTGGCGATTTTCTCGCGCTGCTCGGCCAGCTTGGCCAGGGCCTGTTCGGCCTCGGCGAGCTTGGCGCGCTCCTTGTCGAGCACCTCGGCCGGGGCCTTGGCGACGAAGCCTTCGTTGGCGAGCTTGCCGCCGACGCGCTTCACTTCGCCGTCCAGGCGCTGGATTTCCTTGTCCAGGCGCGCCAGTTCGGCCTCCTTGTCGATCAGGCCGGCCATGGGCACCAGCACCTGCATGTCACCGACCAGGGCGGTGGCGGACATGGGGGCTTCTTCGCCGGCTTCGAGGACGCGGACCGATTCGAACTTGGCCAGCTTGTTCAGCAGCGGGCCGTTGTCGGCGAGGCGGCGCAGGTCTTCGGCATTGGCGTTGGCCAGGACCACGTCGATGCGCTTGGCCATGGAGATCTTCATCTCGCCGCGGATCTGGCGCACGCCGAGCATCAGGGTCTTGACCCATTCGATGTCGTCTTCGGCGGCGGCGTCGATGCGGGCCTCGTTGGCCACCGGCCAGGGTTGCAGCATCAGGGTGTCGCCGCTGACGCCGGCCTGGGCCTTGATGCGCTGCCAGATCTCTTCGGTGATGAAGGGCATGAACGGGTGGGCCAGGCGCAGGATGACCTCCAGCACGCGCACCAGGGTGCGGCGGGTGCCACGCTGGCGCTCGATCGGGGCGTTCTCGTCCCACAGCACCGGCTTGACCAGCTCGAGGTACCAGGAGCAGTACTCGTCCCAGACGAACTCGTAGAGGGCCTGGGTGGCGAGGTCGAAGCGGAAGGCGTCGAGGTGGCGGGTGACTTCGGCTTCGGTGCGCTGCAGCTGGGAGATGATCCAGCGGTCGACGGAGGACAGCTCGACGGCTTCACCGTTGACGCCGGTGTCCTGGCCATCGGTGTTCTCGGTGACGAAGTTGGCGGCGTTCCACAGCTTGTTGCAGAAGTTGCGGTAGCCCTCGACGCGGCCCATGTCGAACTTGATGTCGCGGCCGGTGGAGGCCAGCGAGCAGAAGGTGAAGCGCAAGGCGTCGGTGCCGAAGCTGTTGATGCCGTCGGGGAACTCGGCGCGGGTCTGCTTGGCGATCTTCTCGGCCAGCTTGGGCTGCATCATGCCGCTGGTGCGTTTCTCCAGCAGCGCGTCGAGGGTGATGCCGTCGACGATGTCCAGCGGGTCGAGGACGTTGCCTTTGGACTTGGACATCTTCTGGCCCTGGCCGTCGCGCACCAGGCCGTGGACGTACACGGTCTTGAACGGGATCTGCCCGGTCAGGTGGGTGGACAGCATGATCATCCGGGCGACCCAGAAGAAGATGATGTCGAAGCCGGTGACCAGCACGTCGGTGGGGTGGAAGGTCTTGAGGAAGTCGGTCTGTTCCGGCCAGCCCAGGGTGGAGAAGGTCCACAGGCCCGAGCTGAACCAGGTGTCGAGGACGTCATCGTCCTGGCGCAGGGCGGTGTCGCCCAGGTTGTGCTTGGCGCGTACCTCGGCCTCGTCGCGGCCGACGTAGACGTTGCCGGCTTCGTCGTACCAGGCGGGGATGCGATGGCCCCACCAGAGCTGGCGGCTGATGCACCAGTCCTGGATGTCGCGCATCCAGCTGAAGTACATGTTCTCGTACTGCTTGGGCACGAACTGGATCTCGCCGCTCTCGACCACGGCGATGGCCTTCTCGGCCAGCGGCTTGGTGGAGACGTACCACTGGTCGGTCAGCCAGGGCTCGATGACGGTGCCGGAACGGTCGCCCTTGGGCACCTTGAGGGCGTGGTCGTCGATCTTCTCCAGCAGGCCGAGGGCTTCGATGTCGGCGACGATGCGCTTGCGCGCCTCGAAGCGGTCGAGGCCGGCGTAGGCGGCGGGCAGGCTGCCGTCGAAGGCGTCGTTGACGCTGCCGTCGAGGTGGAACACCTGGGCGGTGGCGAGCACGGCGGCGTTCTTGTCGAAGATGTTGATCAGCGGCAGGTCGTGGCGCTTGCCGACTTCGTAGTCGTTGAAGTCGTGGGCCGGGGTGATCTTCACGCAGCCGGTGCCGAACTCGGGGTCGCAGTAGTCATCGGCGACGATGGGGATGCGGCGGCCGACCAGGGGCAGGACGACGAACTTGCCGATCAGGGCCTTGTAGCGCTCGTCTTCCGGGTGCACGGCGACGGCGCTGTCGCCCAGCAGGGTTTCCGGGCGGGTGGTGGCGACCACCAGGTGGTCCTTGCCGTCGGCGGTCTTCAGGCCGTCGGCCAGCGGGTAGCGCAGGTTCCACAGGTGGCCCTTCTCGTCGTGGCTTTCCACTTCGAGGTCGGAGATGGCGGTGTGGAACTTGGTGTCCCAGTTGACCAGGCGCTTGCCGCGGTAGATCAGGCCGTCGTCGTGCAGGCGTACGAAGGCTTCCTTGACCGCTTCGGAGAGGCCGTCGTCCATGGTGAAGCGCTCGCGCGACCAGTCGACGGAGGAGCCGAGGCGACGGATCTGGCGGGTGATGGTGCCGCCGGACTGTTCCTTCCACTCCCAGACCTTCTCGAGGAACTTCTCGCGGCCGAGGTCGTGGCGGTCGACGCCCTGGGCGGCCAGCTGGCGCTCCACCACCATCTGGGTGGCGATGCCGGCGTGGTCGGTGCCCGGCTGCCAAAGGGTGTTGCGACCCTGCATGCGGCGGAAGCGGATCAGCGCGTCCATGATGGCGTTGTTGAAGCCATGACCCATGTGCAGGCTGCCGGTGACGTTCGGCGGCGGGATCATGATGGTGTAGGGCTCGCCGGAACCTTGCGGGGCGAAGTAGTTGTTCTTCTCCCAGGTCTGGTACCAGGAGGATTCGATGGCGTGGGGCTGGTAGGTCTTGTCCATTGTGCGGCGGGACCGTGTCGGCAACTGATCGGAAAGCCGCCGAGTATAGCGGCTGCGGCTACAAGCCCCAAGCGCGGGCAGCGGGGCAGGGGGCGAGTGGCGTGCGACTCAGCCGCGGCGGGGCGGCTGGGGCAGGAGGCGGGTCAGGCGGGCGCTGAGGCGGCGCTTGAGCTCGGCTTCTATCTGCGGGACGAAGTCGTCGATGACGTCTTGCAGGATGAGTTGCGCGGCGGCGCGCAGCTCGGTGTCCAGGCGGCTGAATTCCTGGGCGCTGGCGGCTTCGGCGCTGCGTTGCAGGGCGCCCTGCAGGGGCGTCTGCGCCGGCTGCTCGGCACGCGGCGGGGGCGTGGGCTGCACGCTGGGGGCCGGGGCCGGGGCCGGGGCCGGGCTGGGTGCGATGGGCTCGTTGCCCCGTGGGGGCAGCTCGAAGGGCGGCGCTTCGACGATCTCGGAGAGCAGGGGGATGCTGTCCGGGTCGACGGACTCGGTGAGCAGGGGCGGCTCGCTGCTGGTGTGTTCGTCGAGCAGGGCGCGGATCGATTCGAGGTCGTCCAGCAGGTGTGCGGGCTTTTGCGGCGGTCTGGAGTTGTCCATGGGGCGTGCTTAGAGTTCGACTCGCTTTGGATCATAGCCGCGCTGGCGGTAGGTACGGAAATTCTCACGGCAGGCGGCCAGCAGAGCCGGCTCCTGGTTGACGATCTCGATGATGCGGCTGAAACGCTCGAGGTGCGGCGAGAGGCTGGCGTCGAGGTTGATCAGCAGGCCCAGGGCGGCCTCGGGCTGCTCGTCGCCGCCGATCACCACCGGTGCCTGCGGGTCGTCTTCGTGCAGGCCGTGGGGGATGAAGGTCTCGGCCTTGAAGCGCCACAGCAGGTCGTCCAGCTCGGCGCCCTGGGCCTTGTCGGCGCAGCGCACGAACACCGGCAGGCCGTGGCGCCAGGCCTTGCTCGCCAGTTGGCAGGCGGCGCGCAGGCGGTCCGCCGGGGTGCTGGAGGAAAGGACGTAGAACTCGACGCGGGTCATGGCTGGGTGTTCCTGAGGTGAGGCGGGTGCCCGGCGGCCTGCGCCGCCGGGCGGTGCGGCAGTTTACACGCGGTCCAGCAGGTACTGGGTGAGCAGGGGCACCGGACGACCGGTGGCGCCCTTGTCCTTGCCGCCGCTGACCCAGGCGGTGCCGGCGATGTCGAGGTGGGCCCAGTGGAATTTCTTGGCGAAGCGCGACAGGAAGCAGCCGGCGGTGATGGTGCCGGCCTTGGGGCCGCCGATGTTGGCGATGTCGGCGAAGGGGCTGTCGAGCTGCTCCTGGTATTCGTCGAACAGCGGCAGTTGCCAGGCGCGGTCGTCGGCGTATTCGCCAGCCTTGAGGATCTGCTTCACCAGGGTCTCGTTGTTGCCCATCAGGCCGGAGACGTTGCTGCCCAGGGCGACGATGCAGGCGCCGGTGAGGGTGGCGACGTCGATCACCGCCTGGGGCTTGAAGCGCTCGGCGTAGGTGAGGGTGTCGCACAGCACCAGGCGGCCTTCGGCGTCGGTGTTGAGGATCTCGACGGTCTGGCCGCTCATGGTGGTGACGATGTCGCCGGGGCGGGTGGCGCCGCCGCTGGGCATGTTCTCGGCGCAGGCCAGCAGGCCGACGACGTTGATCGGCAGCTGCAGCTCGACCAGGGCACGGAAGGTGCCGAGCACGCTGGCGGCGCCGCACATGTCGTACTTCATCTCGTCCATCCCGGCGGCGGGCTTGATGCTGATGCCGCCGGTGTCGAAGGTGATGCCCTTGCCGACCAGGGCGTAGGGTTTATCGTCCTTCTTGCCGCCCTGGTAGTGGAGCACGATCATCCGCGGCGGCTGGTCGCTGCCCTGGGCGACGGCGAGGAAGGCACCGGCGCCGAGCTCCTTGAGCTTCTTCTCGTCCAGCACCTCGACCTTGAGGTTCTTGTGGGCCTTGGCCAGGGCCTTGGCTTCCTCGGCGAGGAAGCTGGGGTGGCAGAGGTTCGGCGGCAGGTTGCCGAGGTCCTTGGTGAAGGCCATGCCGGTGGCGATGGCCCGGGCATGGGCGCTGCCACGCTCGACGTCGGCGAGCTCGGCCTTCTCGGCCAGCAGGGTGATCTTCTTCAGGACCGGCGCATCGGCCTTGGTGCTCTTGAAGCGATCGAAGCGGTAGGTGCCGTCGGCCAGGGTCTCCACCAGCAGGCGCGCCTTGCCATAGGCGTCACGGCCCTTCACGGCGAGTTCGCCCAGGGCCAGTACCGCATCGCTGCCGCCGAGGCCCTTGAGCACGGCGTTGACGGCGGCGACCACCTTGCGGAACTGGCGGTCGCCGAGTTCGCGCTCCTTGCCCACGCCTACCAGCAGCACGCGTTCGGCCTTGAGGTTGGGCAGGCTGTGCAGCAGCAGGGTCTGGCCGACCTTGCCGGCCAGGTCGCCACGCTTGAGCAGGGCGGCGATGGCGCCACCGGTGGCGCCATCCAGTGCGCTGGCAGCGGCACCCAGTTTGCGGCCTTCGCCGACGGCGACGACCAGGGTGGCGGTTTTCAGGGTTTCCGGGCGAGCGCTTTTGACGAGGAATTCCATGACGTATGTCCCCAAGACAAAGAGTCGGGATTGCAGGATATAATGCCGGCCATTTTTCAGTGGTCCGCCGGTTCGGCGGGCTGGCCACAAAGCGGCTAGTTTGAGCGTAGCCGCCTGAGCCTGACAACCCTGGAGTGTCTGGTTTGATTGTCTTCCGTTATCTGTCCCGTGAAGTCCTGGTCACCCTCAGCGCCGTGAGTGCGGTGCTGCTGGTGATCATCATGAGTGGTCGCTTCATCAAGTACCTGGCCCAGGCCGCGCAAGGCGTCCTGGACCCGGGGGTGCTGTTTTTGATCATGGGGTTCCGCCTGCCGGGCTTCCTCGAGCTGATCCTGCCGCTGGGCCTGTTCCTGGGCTTCCTCCTGGCGTACGGCCGGCTCTACCTGGACAGCGAGATGACCGTGCTCGCCGCCACCGGCATGAGCCAGCAGCGCCTGATGGCCTACAGCCTGGCGCCGGCCACCCTGGTGGCGCTGCTGGTCGCCTGGCTGAGCCTGGGCCTGGCGCCGCAGGGCGTGGCGCAGGTGGCGCGGATCCTCAACGAGCAGGACGCGCTGACCGAGTTCGACACGCTGGTGCCCGGCCGCTTCCAGACCATGAAGAACGGTACGCGGGTGACCTACACCGAGAGCCTGTCGGCCGATCGTGGCGAGCTGGGCGGGGTGTTCATCTCCGAGAAGCGCCTGTCGCAGAACAACAAGGAGCGCGGCATCGGCGTGCTGGTGGCGGAGAAGGGCCGCCAGGTCATCCACGAGGATGGCAGTCGCTACCTGATCCTGGAGAACGGCTACCGCTACGACGGCAACCCGGGCAAGGCCGACTATCGCGCGATCAAGTACGAGACCTACGGCATCCTCCTGCCCAAGCCGGAGATCAGCGGTGAGATCGGCGAGCGCGAGGCGATCCCGACGTCCGAGCTGATCGGCAGCGACAACCCGCGTTACCAGGCCGAGCTGCAGTGGCGCATTTCCATCCCGCTGCTGGTGTTCGTGGTGACCCTGCTGGCGGTGCCGCTGTCGCGGGTCAATCCGCGCCAGGGCCGCTTCCTCAAGCTGCTGCCGGCGATCCTCCTTTATATGGCCTACCTGTCCCTGCTGATCGCTGCGCGCGGCCAGCTGGACAAGGGCAAGATCCCCATGGCGCTCGGCCTCTGGTGGGTGCACGGGATGTTCCTGCTGGTCGGCCTGTCATTGCTTTACTGGGAGCCGTTGCGGCTGAAGTGGGCAGCTCGTCGTGATGCCCGTGAGGTGGCCCATGGTTAGGTTGGATCGTTATATCGGCACCAGCGTGTTCTTCGGCATCCTCGCGGTGCTGGGGGTGATAGTCGGGCTGGCGCTGCTGTTCGCCTTCATCGACGAGCTGGGCGACGTCGACGGCTCCTATGGGGTCATGGAGGCGGCCGTCTATGTACTCATGACCACGCCGCGGCGCATCTACGAGATGCTGCCGATGGCGGCGCTGATCGGCAGCCTGATCGGCCTCGGCGGCCTTGCCAGCAGCAGCGAGCTGACCATCATGCGGGCGGCTGGCGTCTCCATCGGGCGCATCGTCTGGGCGGTGATGAAGCCGCTGCTGGTGTTGATGCTGGTGGGCGTGCTGATCGGTGAATACGTCGCGCCGTGGAGCGAGAACCTGGCTCAGGGCAATCGTGCGCTGGCGCAGGGCGGCGGCGAGGCGCAGAGCGCGAAGCGCGGCCAGTGGCATCGCCAGGGCAACCAGTACGTGCACATCAACGCCGTGCAGCCCAATGGCGTGCTCTATGGCGTGACCCGCTATGACTTCGATGGCGAGCGCCGCATGCAGTCGGCGAGCTTCGCCCGTCGCGCCATGTACCAGACCGATCACTGGCAGCTGGAAGACGTTTCCACGACCTACTTCCGTGGCGACCACACCGAGGTGATCGAGTCGCCGAACGAGCGCTGGGACATCGAGCTGAGCCCGCAACTGCTGGGCACCGTGGCGATGGAGCCTGAGGCGCTGTCGATCACCGGGCTCTGGCGTTACACCCACTACCTGGCGGACCAGGGGCTGAACAATGGCCGCTACTGGCTGGCGTTCTGGACCAAGGTGCTGCAGCCGCTGGTCACCGGCGCGCTGGTGCTGATGGCGATCTCCTTCATCTTCGGCCCGCTGCGCTCGGTGACGCTGGGGCAGCGCGTGTTCACCGGCGTGGTGATCGGCTTCGTGGTGCGCATCAGCCAGGACCTGCTCGGGCCATCCAGCCTGGTGTTCGGGTTCTCGCCGCTGCTGGCGGTGCTGATCCCGGCGGGGATCTGCGCGCTGGCTGGCGTGCTGCTGCTCAGGCGCGCGGGGTAGGTCCCCCGGGTACGAAAAAGCCGGCTGCGAGCCGGCTTTTTCTTGGGTGCGATTCGGGTGGCGCTACTTCTTGTGGATGTTCTTCGGCAGCTGCACCACCTGGCTGTCGGAGTACATGTCGTGCCAGCTGCGTTTCTGCTTGTCGACGATCATCCACAGGAAACCGAGGCCGAAGCACAGCCAGGAACCGATGGCGACCACGAAGCGCAACAGCGCCTGCCACAGGCTGATGGCCGAGCCGTCGCGGTTCTGGATGCGCACGCCCCAGACCTGCATGCCGAGGGTCTGGCCGCCGCGCATCCAGAACTTGCTGAAGAAGGCGAACAGGCTGAGGAACAGCAGGCTGGAGAGTACGGGGTCGCCGATCAGCGCGCCCTGCTCGGCCATCTGTCGCAGGCGATCGCCGCCGAAGATCGCGCGCAGTATCGCCTGCTGGTAGAAGAGGGTGACCACCATCATCAGGGCCACGCAGAGAAGGAAGTCATAGAAGATCGCGGCGAAGCGACGGATCGGCCCGGCGACGGGGAAGTCGCCTTCGGGGCGCAGTTTCGGGTTCGGCATGGAAAGCCCTTGCAAACGTGGGGTTGCGACATTCTAAAGGCTGGGGCCTACGGAATCACGGGCATAAAAAAACCCCTGATGTTTCCATCAGGGGTTCTTTCAAGCAGGAGGCTTAGCCCAGGACTTGAACCTGGTCGGCCTGCATGCCTTTTTGACCTTGCACAGCGACGAAGCTGACTTTCTGGCCTTCTTTCAGGCTCTTGAAGCCGTTACCTTCGATTGCGCGGAAGTGCACGAACAGATCCGGACCGCTTTCGGGGGTGATGAAACCAAAACCCTTCTCGTCGTTGAACCACTTAACGGTGCCGTTTTGACGATTCGACATGTCTTATTTCCTTGAAACTAGAGTTGATGACAGCCTCTTGCTTTTCTTAAAGCATAGAGGGCTGGAACTGGTTGCAGAGAGTAAGAGAAGTCGAGCGGGATGTAGCGGATCTGTAGGATCTACTGCACCAGGTCACGATTCAACAGCGACCCATGCAAACACAGTGCGCACACTCTACGCTAACTTTCTTTGAATTGCCAACCCCCCGAAAGCTCAATGCTAGGCGGGGTTTGGGAAGATTTCCAATGCTGATGCACTGCATCTGGAAAAAGGACGCAACAGGAGGATGAAAAGCTGTTGCGGAGGGCTGCAAGCTCGTCGAGTACGAGGGCTTGCTGGAGTCGTGGTGCCCCGGGAGAGACTCGAACTCTCACTCTGTCGCCAGAAACGGATTTTGAATCCGCCGCGTCTACCGATTCCGCCACCGGGGCACGATGGCGGCGCAGTATAGGGAGGCGACCGAGGCGGGTCAATCCGCCCGCGTGGTCAGATTTCCGCATTTCCGTTAATATTCGCGCCCCTGCGAGACGACCCCCACCATGCGCGTTGCCGACTTCCACTTCGAGCTCCCCGAGCACCTCATCGCCCGCCATCCCCTGAGCGAGCGCCGCGCCAGCCGCCTGCTGGTGCTGGACGGCCCCACCGGCGAGCTGGCCCACAAGGGGTTCGCCGACCTGCTGGGCTACCTGCGCCCCGGAGACCTGATGGTGTTCAACAACACCCGGGTCATCCCGGCGCGCCTGTTCGGCCAGAAAGCGTCAGGCGGCAAGCTGGAAATCCTCGTGGAGCGCGTGCTGGACAGCCACCGCGTGCTCGCCCATGTGCGTTCGAGCAAGTCGCCCAAGCCGGGTTCGACCCTCCTCATCGACGGTGGCGCCGAGGCGACCATGCTCGCGCGGCACGATGCGCTGTTCGAGCTGGGCTTCGCCGAAGAGGTGCTGCCCCTGCTCGATCGCCTCGGGCACATGCCATTGCCTCCTTATATAGACAGGCCGGACGAGGATGCCGATCGCGAGCGCTACCAGACGGTTTATGCACGCCATGCCGGTGCCGTTGCGGCGCCCACGGCCGGGCTGCATTTCGATGAGGCGCTGCTGGAGTCCATCGCGGCCAAGGGCGTCGAGACGGCCTTCGTCACACTGCACGTCGGCGCCGGCACCTTCCAGCCGGTTCGTGTCGAGCGTATCGAAGAGCACCACATGCATCGCGAGTGGCTCCAGGTCGACCAGGAGGTCGTGGATGCAGTGGCCGCCTGCCGTGCGCGAGGGGGGCGGGTGATCGCCGTAGGCACTACCAGCGTGCGTTCGCTGGAAAGCGCCGCGCGCGACGGTACGCTCAAGCCCTTCAGTGGCGATACCGACATCTTCATCTACCCGGGCAAGCCGTTCCATGTGGTGGATGCCCTGGTGACCAATTTCCATCTTCCCGAATCCACCCTGCTGATGCTGGTGTCCGCCTTCGCCGGCTACCCGGAGACCATGGCCGCCTACGCGGCGGCGGTCGAGCAGGGCTATCGCTTCTTCAGTTACGGTGATGCCATGTTCATCACCCGCAACCCCGCACCGCGCGGGCCCGAGGACCAAGCATGACACGCACTTGCCGCATGACCTTCGAATTGCTGGCCACCGAAGGCAAGGCCCGTCGTGGCCGCCTGACCTTCCCCCGTGGCGTGGTCGAGACGCCGGCCTTCATGCCGGTGGGTACCTATGGGACGGTGAAGGGCATGTTGCCGCGCGACATCGAGGCCATCGGCGCGCAGATCATCCTCGGCAACACCTTCCACCTCTGGCTGCGTCCGGGCATGGAAGTGATCAAGCGTCACGGCGACCTGCACGACTTCATGCAGTGGCAGGGCCCGATCCTCACCGACTCGGGCGGTTTCCAGGTGTTCAGCCTGGGCGCGATGCGCAAGATCAAGGAGGAGGGCGTGACCTTCGCCTCCCCAGTCGACGGCGCCAAGGTATTCATGGGGCCCGAGGAGTCGATGCAGGTGCAGCGCGACCTCGGTTCCGACATCGTGATGATCTTCGACGAATGCACGCCCTATCCGGCGGATTTCGACGTGGCCAGGCGCTCCATGGAGCTGTCGCTGCGCTGGGCCGGCCGTTCCAAGGCCGCCCACGGCGAAAGCACCGCCGCGCTGTTCGGCATCGTCCAGGGCGGCATGCATGAAGAGTTGCGCATGCGTTCGCTCGAGGGGCTGGACCGGATCGGCTTCGACGGCCTGGCCATCGGCGGGCTGTCGGTGGGGGAGCCCAAGGAAGAAATGATCCGTGTACTCGACTACCTGCCGGCGCAGATGCCGGCCGACAAGCCGCGCTACCTGATGGGTGTCGGCAAGCCGGAGGACCTGGTGGAGGGCGTGCGGCGCGGCGTCGATATGTTCGACTGCGTGATGCCCACCCGCAACGCGCGCAACGGCCACCTTTTCGTCGAGACCGGGGTGCTGAAGATCCGCAACTCGGTGCACAAGCACGATGATTCTCCGCTGGATCCGAGCTGCGACTGTTACACCTGCAAACATTTCTCCAGGGCCTATCTGCACCATCTGGACAAATGCGGCGAAATGCTCGGCAGCATGTTGAATACAATCCACAACTTGCGGCATTACCAGCGCCTTATGGCTGGTTTGCGCGAGGCAATCCAACAGGGTAAATTGGCCGCCTTTGTCGATGCCTTCTATGCCCGGCGCGGACTACCGACACCGCCCCTGGACTGATAACGCCGCATATATAGAGCTGAACATTCTTCGTATTTTCGCAACAGGAGTGCTACATGAGCTTTCTGATTCCCGCCGCCTATGCCGACGCCGCTGCCCCGGCAGCCGCCGCTGGTCCCGCCGGCACCGGCTTTGAGTGGGTTTTCCTGATTGGTTTCCTGGTCATCTTCTACCTGATGATCTGGCGTCCCCAGTCCAAGCGCGCCAAGGAACACAAGAACCTGCTGGGCAACTTGCAGAAGGGCGACGAAGTGGTCACCTCCGGCGGTATTGCGGGCAAGGTGGTCAAGGTTTCCGATGACTTCGTGGTCATCGAGGTTTCCGATACCGTCGAACTGAAGATCCAGAAGGTCGCCATCGCGTCCACGCTGCCGAAAGGCACGCTGAAAGCCATCTAACGATTCGTTCTTCACCATTCACGGGGCGCCTAAGGCGCCCCGCGTCATAACGGGCGGTGTCATGCTCAACAAATACCCTCTGTGGAAATATCTGCTGATCCTGGCGGTTCTCGCCCTCGGCCTGGTTTATTCCGCTCCCAACCTCTACCCCGATGACCCGGCCATCCAGGTATCCGGCAACAGTACGGCGCTGAAAATCCAGCAGGGCGATCTCGACCGCTCCGTGGCTGCTCTCAAGCAGGCCGGGATCGAGGTGAAAAGTGCTAGCGTCAGCGAGCGCGGCGGCCTGCTGCGCCTGACGAAGCTGGGCGATCAACTGCCGGCCAAGGATGTCGTGCGCAAGGTTCTGGGGGACGACTACGTGGTCGCGCTCAACTTGGCACCGACCACGCCGGACTGGCTGCGCAGCGTGCATGCGACGCCGATGAAGCTCGGCCTCGACCTCTCCGGTGGCGTTCACTTCCTGCTGGAAGTGGACATGGAGAAAGCCGTATCCGCCCGCGTGAAGATCTACGAGGGCGAAGTCCGCACCCTGCTGCGCAAGGAGCGCGTGCGCTATCGCAGCCTGCCGGGCATCGACAATGGCTTCCAGCTTGGCTTCAGCGACCAGGAGTCGCTGGAAAAGGCCCAGTCGCTGATCCGCAAGTCCTTCACCGATTTCGATCTCAAGACCGCCGAGCGTGGCGACCAGCAGGTGATGAGCCTGACCCTGACCCAGGCCAAGCTGACCGAGATCCGCGAATACTCGATCAAGCAGAACCTGACCACCGTCCGCAACCGTGTGAACGAGCTGGGCGTCTCCGAGCCGCTGGTGCAGCGCCAGGGCGCCAACCGCATCGTGGTCGAGCTGCCGGGCGTGCAGGACACTGCCGAAGCCAAGCGCATCCTGGGCAAGACCGCCAACCTCGAATTCCGCCTCGCCGCCGCACCCGATGCCAGCAAGGCCAGCACCGAGTCCTTCGAATTCCGTGAGCCGGGGCGTCCGCCCGTGCCGCTGGAGCGCAGCCTGATCATCACCGGTGACCAGGTCACCGATGCCCAGGCCAGCTACGACGAGAATGGCCGTCCGCAAGTGAACATCCGTCTGGATGGCCACGGTGGCGAACTGATGAACCGCGCCACCCGCAACAACGTCGGTCGCAGCATGGCGGTGATCTTCATCGAGCAGCGTCCGTTGACCCGCTACGCCAAGCAGGTGGTCGACGGTGTCGAGCAGGAAGTTGCAATCCAGAGCTTCAAGGAAGAGAAGAAGATCATCAGCCTGGCGACCATCCAGTCGCCACTGGGCAGCCAGTTCCGCATCACCGGCCTGAACGGCCAGGGCGAGTCCTCCGAACTGGCCCTGCTGCTGCGCGCCGGCGGCCTGGCCGCGCCGATGTACTTCGCCGAAGAGCGCACCATCGGCCCGAGCCTGGGTGCCGAGAACATCGTCAAGGGTATCGAGTCCACCGAGTGGGCGATGATCTTCGTCTCGCTGTTCATCATCGCCATCTACCGTTTCTTCGGCGTGCTGGCGACCGTTGCCCTGGCCTTCAACCTGGCCCTGCTGGTGGGGCTGATGTCCGCGATCGGCGCGACCCTCACCCTGCCGGGCATCGCGGGTATCGTGCTGACCCTGGGCATGGCGGTGGACGCCAACGTGCTGATCTACTCGCGGATACGCGAGGAGCTGGCCAATGGCATGTCCGTGCAGCGTGCCATCCACGAGGGCTTCGACCGTGCCTATGCGGCGATCATCGACTCCAACCTGACCACCCTGCTGGTGGGCGGCATCCTCTTCGCGCTGGGCACCGGCCCGATCAAGGGCTTCGCCGTCACCATGTCGCTGGGTATCGTCACCTCGATGTTCACCGCGATCATGTTCACCCGTGGTCTGGTCAACCTGATCTTCGGTGGCCGTAACTTCAAGAAACTGTGGATCTGAGGCAGCCATGATCAAGTCAACCATCCGCTTCATGGCGATCCGCAATTTTGCGTTCGCCGTCACCGTCGTCATCAGCCTTGTCGGTATCGGTGCGCTGTTCATGAAGGGCCTGAACTTCGGTTTGGACTTCACCGGCGGCACCCTGATCGAGCTGGCTTACGAGAAGCCCGCCAACCTTGAGCTGATCAAGGAAGAGCTGGGTCAGGCCGGCTACCGCGATGCCGTTGTGCAGAGCTTTGGTGCGAGCACCGATGTGCTGGTGCGCCTGGCGGGTGAAGACCCCCAGCTGGGTAACCAGGTCGCCGCGTCCCTGCGCAAGATCGACGCCGAGAGTCAGTTCGTGGTCAAGCGTGTCGAGTTCGTCGGCCCGCAGGTGGGCGAAGAACTGCGTGACCAGGGTGGTCTCGCCATGCTGCTCGCGCTTGGCGGCATCCTCCTGTACCTGGCCTTCCGCTTCCAGTGGAAGTTCGGCGTCGGCGCGGTCGCCTCCCTGGTGCACGACGTGATCGTCACCCTCGGCATCCTCGCGTTCTTCCAGCTGCCGTTCGACCTTACCGTGCTGGCGGCGGTGCTGGCGATGATCGGTTACTCGCTGAACGACACCATCATCATCTTCGACCGTATCCGCGAGAACTTCCGCGTACTGCGCAAGGCCGACCTGATCGAGAACATCGACGTCTCGTGCACCCAGACACTGTTGCGTACCATCGCCACCTCGACCTCCACCGCGCTGGCCCTGGTCGCGCTGCTGGTGTTCGGTGGCGACAGCCTGCACGGCTTCGCGGTCGCACTGCTGGTGGGTGTGGTCGTGGGTACCTATTCCTCGATCTACATCAGTGCCCCGGTGCTGATCTGGCTGGGCCTGAGCTCGGAGGACCTGATTCCTCCGGCCGTGACCGCCGAGGCGGATGACCGTCCCTGAGCCCTGAGGCTCGATTGGAAAAGCCCGCTTCTGCGGGCTTTTTCATTCCCGGAGCCCGAGTTGCGGCAGGCTTGTGATGGTCGTCCCACTCGCTGTTGTCGGATAGGGCCTACGGGAACTCGGGAAAAAGTCTGTACTCCAAGGCAGGGAGTAGGGCGCAGATGCGCCGGTTGATGAACCAGGAGGTCCATGTGAACAAGTCGATGCTCGTCGGCGCCGTTTTGGGTGCGGTCGGTGTAACCGCCGGTGGCGCTGTCGCTACCTACAGTCTTGTGGGTAATGGCCCCGAATATGCCGAGGTGCTCGCGGTGCAGCCGGTCAAGGAAACCTTCAAGACCCCGCGTGAGGTCTGCAAGGACGTCGCCGTGACCCGGCAGAAGCCGGTCCAGGACCAGCACCAGATCGCCGGTACCGTACTGGGTGCGGTAGCGGGTGGCCTGCTGGGCAACCAGATCGGCGGTGGCAACGGCAAGAAGATCGCTACGGTCGCAGGTGCCGTGGGTGGTGGCTATGCCGGCAACAAGGTGCAGGAACACATGCAGAACAGCGACACCTACACCACCACCGAAACCCGTTGCAACACCGTCCAGGAGACCAACGAGAAGGTCGTCGCCTACGACGTGCAATACCAGTTGGATGGCAAGGTGAACCAGGTGCGCATGGATCATGATCCGGGTGCGCAGATTCCGGTCACCAAGGAAGGTCGTCTGGTGCTGACCCAGCGTCAGGCTGGCATCCAGCAGTGATCGCCGGATGAAATGAAGAAGGCGCCTCCGGGCGCCTTTTTCGTGGGCATGAAAAACCCGGCGCCAGGCCGGGTTCTTCGTAACGCGAGCGTATCAGCGCTTCAGTGACGGCGGCAGGTGCGGCTGGATGGCAGTCAGCACGGCCTTGAAGCACTTGGTGTTGCCCGCGACGATGTGGCCTTTCTCGAGGAAGTCGTGGGCACCGGTGAAGTCGCTCACCAGGCCGCCCGCTTCCTGCACCAGCAGGGCGCCAGCGGCCATGTCCCACTCCGACAGGCCGAATTCCCAGAAGGCATCGAAGCGGCCAGCGGCGACATAGGCCAGGTCCAGGCTGGCGGAGCCGGCGCGGCGGATGCCGGCGGTCTGGCCGACCAGGCTGCGGAACATGTTCAGGTAGTTGTCGAGGTTGTCCAGCTGGCTGTCGCGGAAGGGGAAGCCGGTGCCCAGGAGGGCGCCTTCCAGGCTCTTACGCGGGCTGACGCGCAGGCGGCGGCCATTGAGGGCGGCGCCACGGCCGCGGCTGGCGGTGAACTCTTCCTGGCGCACCGGATCGAGTACCACGGCGTGTTCCAAACGACCCTTGTATTTGCAGGCGATGCTCACGGCGAAGTGCGGTACGCCGCGGATGAAGTTGGTGGTGCCGTCCAGCGGGTCGATGATCCACTGGTAGTCGGCGCCTTCGCCGGTGCCGGCGATGGAGCCGCCTTCTTCGCCGAGGATGCTGTGGGTCGGATAGGCCTTGCGCAGGGCCTGGATGATGGTTTCTTCGGCGGCGCGGTCGACCTCGGTGACGTAGTCCTTGGCGTCCTTCTCGTTCACCGAAATCACGTCCAGGCGCTCGATGGAGCGGAAGATCAATTCACCGGCGCTGCGAGCGGCGCGCAGGGCGATATTCAGCATAGGCTGCATGGGGGAGTCACCTGGGTCGTTAAAGAAAGCCGGACATACTAACAGAAAAGCGTGGTTCATGAAGTGCAGGCCGGCGGTTTCATGGCGTTTGACCAAGTGCTTCTGTAAGATTTCACGCCCTGAAGTCTAGGTTTGGAGCCAGCGCCTTGCTGCAAAACATTCGCGTGGTCCTGGTCGGCACCAGCCACCCCGGCAATATCGGTGGGGCGGCGCGTGCCATGAAGAACATGGGGTTGTCGCGCCTGGTACTGGTCGCGCCCGAGCAATTCCCGCACCAGGAAGCCTGGGCGCGTGCCTCCGGGGCCGATGACATCCTCGAGTCCGCGCAGGTCGTTGCGACCCTGGAAGAGGCGTTGATCGGCTGCAGCCTGGTCTACGGCACCAGTGCGCGTGATCGTCATATCCCCTGGCCGTTGCTCGATCCCCGTGAGTGCGGGACGAGCTGTGTCGAGCAGGTCGAGGGCGGTTCCGAGGTGGCGCTGGTGTTCGGTCGCGAATACGCCGGCCTGACCAATGAAGAGCTGCAGCGCTGTCAGTTCCATGTTCACATCCCGTCCGATCCCACGTTCGGCTCGCTAAACCTGGCGGCTGCCGTCCAGGTGCTGACCTACGAGGCGCGCATGGCGTGGCTCGCCGTACAGGGCAAGCCGACCAAGATGGAGAAGGTCGAGCTGACTGCCGAGGAAAACCTCCAGCCGGTGACGGTGGATGAGCTGGAGCTGTTCTTCGGCCACCTCGAGCGCACCCTGGTGGAGATCGGCTTCCTCGATCCTGAGCGGCCTCGCCACCTGATGTCCCGGCTGCGCCGCCTTTATGGGCGCAGTGCGATCAGCAAGCTCGAGATGAATATCCTGCGCGGCATCCTGACGGAAACCCAGAAGGCGGCGCGTGGAGAGATCCAGAAGCGGAGAGAGAAGTGATGTTCGAACGCATGCGAGAAGACATTCAGAGCGTATTCCACCGTGATCCAGCTGCGCGCACTGCCTTCGAGGTGCTCACCTGTTACCCCGGCCTGCACGCCATCTGGCTGCACCGGCTGGCGCATGCCCTGTGGCTGGCCGGCTGGAAGTGGCTGGCGCGACTGGTGTCGAACTTCGGCCGCTGGATGACCGGCATCGAGATCCACCCGGGGGCGCGTATCGGCCGGCGCTTCTTCATCGACCACGGCATGGGCATCGTCATCGGCGAGACCGCCGAGATCGGCAACGACGTGACGCTCTACCAGGGGGTGACGCTGGGCGGCACCAGCTGGAATGCCGGCAAGCGCCATCCGACGCTGGAGGATGGCGTGGTGGTCGGGGCGGGAGCCAAGGTGCTCGGTCCGTTCACGGTCGGGGCCGGTGCCAAGATCGGCTCCAATGCCGTGGTGACCAAGGCGGTGCCTGCGGGGGCCACCGCCGTGGGGATTCCGGGGCGGATCATCGTCAAGGAAGATCCCGAGAAGACAGCGAAGCGCCAGGCGATTGCCGAGAAGTTCGGGTTCGATGCCTATGGTGTCGGCCAGGACATGCCGGACCCCGTGGCGCGCGCGATCGGTCAGTTGCTCGACCATGTCCACGCGGTGGACGAGCGGCTCGAGGGTATGTGCAGGGCGCTCACCGCGTTGGGGAGCGACTACTGCGCCACTGCCTTGCCGGAGCTCCGGGAGGAGGACTTCGAGGGGGTGAAGGACGAAGCGCGCCCGCCAGCGGCCTGATAGGCGTGGTGGTGCGTTTCTGATATCATGCGCGCCCCTGTATCTGCTAAATCCGACTATTTTGATAGGTCTTATAGTTGACTTGAATAGTCGGGAATAGCATACTCGCTGGCAAATCAGCGAACCGTGGAATCCCCATGCGCTTGACCACCAAAGGCCGCTACGCCGTCACAGCCATGCTCGACCTGGCTTTGCATTCGCAGCAAGGTCCGGTTTCTCTGGCTGATATTTCCGAGCGTCAGGGCATCTCCCTTTCCTATCTCGAACAGCTTTTCGCCAAGTTGCGCCGTGGCAACCTGGTCAGCAGTGTTCGTGGTCCGGGTGGCGGCTACCAGTTGTCCCGCGATGTGGGCAGCATCTACGTGGCCCAGGTCATCGATGCCGTCAACGAGTCGGTCGACGTCACGCGCTGCCAGGGGCAGGGCAATTGCGACTCTTCCGGAGGCGCCTGCCTGACCCACCACCTGTGGGATGACCTGAGCATGCAGATCCACGAGTTCCTCAGCAGCATCAGCCTGAGCGACATCGTCGCCCGCAATGAAGTCCAAGAGGTGGCCCAGCGCCAGAACGAGCGCCATGACCAGCGCCGCCTCGGAGGCAGGATGCCGCGTTCAGAAAAGATTGAAGTGTCCGCCATCGAATGAGCAGGGCGCCCGCCTGATAGGAGATAACCGATGAAATTGCCGATTTACCTGGACTACTCCGCCACGACGCCAGTGGACCCGCGGGTTGCGCAGAAGATGAGCGACTGCCTGTTGGTCGATGGCAACTTCGGCAACCCGGCCTCGCGTTCCCACGTGTTCGGCTGGAGGGCCGAGGAAGCGGTCGAGAACGCCCGTCGCCAGGTGGCCGAACTGGTCAATGCCGACCCGCGCGAGATCGTCTGGACCTCCGGTGCCACCGAGTCCGACAACCTGGCCATCAAGGGTGTGGCGCACTTCTACCACACCAAGGGCAAGCACATCGTCACCTCCAAGATCGAGCACAAGGCGGTCCTGGATACTACTCGCCAACTCGAGCGCGAAGGCTTCGAAGTCACCTACATCGAGCCGGGCGAAGATGGCCTGATCACTCCCGCCATGGTCGAAGCGGCCCTGCGCGAAGACACCATCCTGGTGTCGGTGATGCACGTGAACAACGAGATCGGCACTATCAACGACATCGCGGCCATCGGCGAACTGACCCGTGCCCGCGGCATCCTGTTCCATGTCGACGCGGCCCAGTCCACCGGCAAGGTCGAGATAGACCTGGACAAGCTGAAGGTCGACCTGATGTCCTTCTCCGCCCACAAGACCTACGGTCCCAAGGGGATCGGTGCCCTCTACGTACGCCGCAAGCCGCGCGTGCGCCTGGAGGCCCTGATGCACGGTGGTGGTCATGAGCGCGGCATGCGTTCCGGCACCCTCGCCACCCACCAGATCGTCGGCATGGGTGAAGCCTTCCACATCGCCAAGCAGGAAATGGCCTCCGAGAACCAGCGCATCAAGGCGCTGGCGGACCGCTTCTGGGCTGCCGTGGATGGCATGGAAGAGCTCTACCTCAACGGTAGCGCCACCTCCCGCGTGCCGCACAACCTGAACATCAGCTTCAACTACGTCGAAGGCGAATCGCTGATCATGGCCCTCAAGGACCTCGCGGTCTCCTCGGGCTCGGCCTGCACCTCCGCCTCTCTCGAGCCGTCCTACGTGCTGCGCGCACTGGGCCGCAACGACGAGTTGGCGCACAGCTCCATCCGTTTCACCTTTGGCCGCTTCACCACCGAAGAAGAAGTGGATTACGCCGCCAGCAAGGTCCGTGAAGCCGTAGACAAGCTCCGTGAATTGTCCCCGCTGTGGGATATGTACAAAGAGGGCGTCGACCTCTCGACGGTCGAATGGCAGGCGCACTGACGCCACCCCTGATGAGTGAGGAATAAGCACCATGGCATACAGCGAAAAGGTCATCGACCACTACGAAAACCCGCGCAACGTCGGCAAGCTCGACGCTGAAGATCCCGATGTCGGTACCGGCATGGTCGGAGCTCCGGCGTGCGGCGACGTGATGCGCCTGCAGATCAAGGTCAACGAGCAGGGCGTCATCGAAGACGCCAAGTTCAAGACCTACGGCTGCGGTTCGGCCATCGCCTCCAGCTCCCTCGCCACCGAGTGGATGAAGGGCAAGACCCTGGACGAAGCCGCTGCGATCAAGAACACCACCATTGCCGAAGAACTGGCGCTGCCGCCGGTGAAGATCCACTGCTCGGTCCTGGCCGAGGACGCCATCAAGGCGGCTGTCCAGGACTACAAGCAGAAGAAGGGTCTGCTCTAACCGCTCGACCGAGTAAGGAGTCGCTATGGCCATCAGCATGACCGCTTCCGCCGCCGATCACGTGCGCCGCTCCCTAGAGGGGCGCGGCAAGGGTGAAGGTATCCGCCTGGGTGTCCGCACCACGGGTTGTTCCGGCCTGGCCTATGTCCTGGAGTTCGTCGATGAGTTGGCGGGCGAGGACATGGTCTTTGAAAGCTTCGGCGTGAAGGTGATCATCGACCCGAAGAGCCTGGCCTACCTCGACGGCACCGAGCTGGACTTCGTCCGGGAAGGCCTCAACGAGGGGTTCAAGTTCAACAACCCTAACGTTCGCGGCGAGTGTGGTTGCGGCGAGAGCTTCAACGTCTGAGGCGTTCCGTGGGTACCCCCTGTCATTTCGCATTGTTCGACCTGAAGCCCGGCTTCGACCTCGATCTCGACCAATTGGCGTCTCGCTATCGCGAGCTGGCGCGCAATGCTCACCCGGATCGCTTCGTCGACGCCCCCGAGCGTGAGCAGCGCCTGGCGGTGGAGCACGCGGCGCAATTGAACGAGGCCTACCAGACGCTGAAGAGTGCGCCCCGTCGGGCGCGCTACCTGCTGGCCGTCCGTGGGCACGAGCTGCCACTCGAGGCGACCGTCAAGGACCCCGATTTCCTGCTGCAGCAGATGCATTGGCGGGAAGAGCTCGAGGAGTTGCAGGACAGCGCGGACCTGCCCGGTGTAGCGACCTTCAAGCGGCGACTCAAGCTGGCCCAGGCCGATCTGGACCAGGCTTTCTCCGCCTGCTGGAGCGACGATGCCCGTCGCGAGGAAGCCGAGCGCCTGGTGCGCCGGATGCAGTTCCTCGACAAGCTGACTCACGAAGTGCGCCAATTGGAAGAGCGCCTCGACGACTAACCCGCGCATCGCCGCATGGACGGTGGTGTGCCTGAAAAACAGACAAGCATGGCCCTACTGCAGATCGCCGAACCCGGACAGAGCCCCAAACCGCACCAGCGCCGCCTGGCGGTGGGTATCGACCTGGGCACCACGAATTCCCTGGTAGCCGCCGTTCGCAGTGGCGTTTCCGCGCCGCTCGCCGATGCCGACGGCCAGGTCATCATGCCGTCCGCCGTGCGCTATCACGCCGATCGCGTCGAGGTCGGCCGCTCGGCCAAGGACGCCGCATCGGCCGATCCCCTCAACACCGTCCTGTCGGTCAAGCGCTTCATGGGGCGCGGCCTCGAGGATGTGAAGCAACTGGGCGAGCAGCTCCCCTATCGCTTCACCACCGGCGAGTCGCACATGCCTTTCATCGAGACCGTGCAGGGTGCCAAGAGCCCTGTGGAGGTCTCCGCTGAAATCCTCCGTGCCTTGCGCCGGCGAGCCGAAGCCACTCTGGGTGGCGAGCTGGTCGGTGCGGTGATCACCGTTCCCGCCTATTTCGACGATGCCCAGCGCCAGGCCACCAAGGATGCCGCGCGCCTCGCCGGCCTGAATGTCCTGCGTCTGCTCAACGAGCCCACTGCCGCTGCCGTGGCCTACGGGCTGGACAAGCAGGCCGAAGGCGTCGTGGCCATCTATGACCTGGGTGGCGGTACCTTCGATATCTCCATCCTGCGCCTGACCCGTGGCGTCTTCGAAGTCATGGCCACCGGTGGCGACAGCGCCCTGGGCGGGGACGATTTCGACCATGCCCTGGCGGGGTGGATCGTCGAGCAGGCCGGCCTTTCCGCCGACCTGGATCCGGGCGCCCAGCGCAGCCTGCTGGAGGCCGCTTGCGCCGCCAAGGAAGCGCTGACCTCTGCCGATGCGGTCGAGGTGCGCTATGCGCAGTGGTCGGGCCTGCTGACCCGTGCCCGCTTCGATGAACTCATCGAGCCCATGGTGGCTCGCAGCCTCAAGGCGTGTCGCCGTGCCGTGCGCGATGCCGGCATCGAGCTCGACGAGGTCGAGGCGGTGGTCATGGTGGGGGGTTCCACCCGTGTGCCGCGGGTGCGCGAGGCGGTCGGCGAGCTTTTTTCCCGTCAGCCCCTGACCGACATCGATCCCGACCAGGTCGTCGCCATCGGCGCCGCCGTGCAGGCGGACACCCTGGCGGGTAACAAGCGCGGCGAAGAGTTGCTGCTGCTGGACGTGATCCCGCTGTCCCTTGGGCTCGAAACCATGGGTGGCCTGATGGAGAAGGTGATTCCGCGCAACACCACCATTCCCGTCGCCCGTGCCCAGGAGTTCACCACCTACAAGGACGGCCAGACCGCCATGATGATCCACGTGCTCCAGGGTGAGCGCGAGCTGATCAAGGACTGCCGGTCCCTGGCCCGTTTCGAATTGCGTGGCATCCCGCCCATGGTGGCTGGCGCCGCGAAGATCCGCGTGACCTTCCAGGTGGACGCCGATGGCCTGCTGGGCGTGACCGCCAGCGAGACCTCCTCCGGTGTCGAGGCGAGCATCCAGGTGAAGCCGTCCTACGGCCTGACCGATGGCGAAATCACCCGCATGCTGCAGGACTCCTTCCAGTACGCCGGTGACGACAAGGCCGCCCGCGCCCTGCGCGAGCAGCAGGTCGACGCCCAGCGCCTGATCGAAGCCGTGCAGGCGGCGCTGCAGGCTGATGGCGACGCATTGCTCAGTGCCGAGGAGCGCATCGCCATCGACTACCAGCTGGAGCAGCTGCAGGGTCTGTTGGCGGGTACCGACGGCGCTGCCATCGAACAGCAAACCAAGCGGCTGACCCAGGTGACCGACGCCTTCGCGGCCCGGCGCATGGATGCCAGCGTCAAGGCCGCCCTGGCGGGCCGCCGACTGAATGAAATCGAGGAATGACTGATGCCGCAGATCGTATTTCTGCCCAACGCCGAGCACTGCCCTGAGGGGATGGTGGTCGAGGCCCAGCCGGGCGAAACCATCATCGCCGCGGCCATGCGCAACGGCCTGGAGATCGAGCATGCCTGCGAGATGTCCTGCGCCTGCACCACCTGCCACGTCGTGGTGCGCGAGGGTTTCAACTCCCTCGAGGCGTCCGACGAGCTCGAGGACGATATGCTGGACAAGGCCTGGGGCCTGGAAGCCGAGTCGCGACTGTCCTGCCAGGCGGTCGTGGGCGAGGTCGATCTCGTCGTGGAGATTCCCAAGTACACTCTCAACCAGGTTTCTGAAAAGCACTGAGGAACGAGCATGAGTCTCAAATGGGTCGATGTTCTGGAGATCGCCATCCAGCTGGCCGAGAGCAAGCCCGAGGTTGACCCGCGCTACGTCAACTTCGTCGACCTGCATAACTGGGTCGTGAGCCTGCCGGAGTTCGATGACGACAGCCAGCGTGGCGGCGAGAAGGTCCTCGAAGCCATCCAGGCGGCCTGGATCGAAGAAGCCGACTGAAGCCAGGTCTGCTGACCCTACGCATTTAACAGGAACCCGCGTATAATTCGCGGGTTTAATTTTTCGCTTTAATCCTGATTTCTGGAGTTTCACATGGCCGTTGAACGTACCCTGTCCATCATCAAGCCCGATGCCGTTGCCAAGAACGTGGTTGGCGAGATCGTCACCCGTTTCGAAAAAGCCGGCCTGAGCGTCGTTGCCGCCAAGATGGTCCAGCTCTCCGAGCGCGAAGCCGGTGGCTTCTACGCCGAGCACAAAGAGCGTCCCTTCTTCAAGGATCTGGTTTCCTTCATGACCTCCGGCCCGGTCGTCGTGCAGGTGCTGGAAGGCGAAGGCGCCATCGCCAAGAACCGTGAACTGATGGGCGCTACCGACCCGAAGAAAGCCGACGCCGGCACCATCCGCGCCGACTTCGCCGTCTCCATCGACGAAAACGCCGTACACGGTTCCGACTCCGAGGCTTCCGCTGCTCGCGAGATCGCCTACTTCTTCGCCGCCACCGAGGTGTGCGCTCGTATTCGCTGATAGCGAAGGCACGAGGGTGAAGCCATGACTGAATCCACCGGTAAAGTTAACCTGCTGGGCCTGACCCAGCCGCAACTGGAGAGCTTCTTCGAATCCATCGGGGAGAAGCGTTTCCGTGCCGGACAGGTGATGAAATGGATTCACCACTTTGGCGTCGATGACTTCGACGCCATGAGCAATATCGGCAAGGCCTTGCGCGACAAGCTCAAGGCCTCTGCCGAGATTCGCGGTCCCGAGATCGTCAGCCAGGACATCTCCAGCGACGGCACCCGCAAGTGGGTGGTGCGCGTGGCGTCCGGCAGCTGCGTCGAGACCGTGTACATCCCGCAAGGCGGGCGCGGCACCCTCTGCGTCTCCTCCCAGGCGGGCTGCGCGCTGGACTGCAGCTTCTGCTCCACCGGCAAGCAGGGTTTCAACAGCGACCTCACCGCGGCCGAAGTCATCGGCCAGGTCTGGATCGCCAACAAGTCCTTCGGGACCGTCCCGGCCAAGATCGACCGCGCCATCACCAACGTGGTGATGATGGGCATGGGCGAGCCGCTGCTGAACTTCGACAACGTGGTCGCCGCCATGAACATCATGATGGACGACCTCGGCTACGGCATTTCCAAGCGCAAGGTGACCCTGTCCACCTCCGGCGTCGCGCCGATGATCGACAAGCTCGCCGAAGTCACCGACGTGTCCCTGGCGCTGTCGCTGCACGCACCGAACGACGAGTTGCGCAACCAACTGGTGCCGATCAACAAGAAGTACCCCCTGGCGGTGGTGCTCGAGGCCTGCAACCGCTACATCTCCCGCCTGGGCGAGAAGCGTTTCCTGACCATCGAATACACCCTGCTCAAGGATGTGAACGATCAGCCGGCCCACGCTGAGCAGATGATCGCACTCCTCAAGGATTTTCCTTGCAAGATCAACCTGATTCCGTTTAATCCCTTCCCTTTCTCGGGGTACGAGCGACCGAGCAATAATGCCATTCGTCGCTTCCAGGACATGCTCCACAAGGCCGGGCACAACGTCACCGTGCGCACCACGCGCGGCGATGACATCGATGCCGCCTGCGGCCAGTTGGTCGGCCAGGTCCAGGATCGTACCCGTCGCAGCGAGCGCTACATCGCCGTGCGCCAGCTCAATGGCGATGGCGACGCACCGCAGAACGCTGCCAACCGAAACTGAAGAGAGGACATCCATGACCTTGCGCCCCGCGCTGCTTCTCGTTTTCGCCAGCCTGGTGGGCTGTGTGTCCACTGGCTCCGTTGACCCGATGAAGACCGCGGAAGGCCGCGACAAGGCCCGCGATGCCTACATCCAGCTGGGTATCGGCTACCTGTCCCAGGGTGCCGCCGAGCGCGCCAAGGTGCCCCTGCGCAAGGCCCTGGAACTCGACTCCTCCAGCGCCGACGCCAACGCCGCGCTGGCCCTGGTGTTCCAGACCGAAATGGAACCCAAGCTCGCCGACGAGCATTTCCGCAAGGCCCTGTCCTCGCGCACCGATTCGCGCATCCTCAACAACTACGGTGGTTTCCTCTACGAGCAGAAGCGCTACGAGGAAGCCTACAAGCGCTTCGAACAGGCTGCCGAAGACAGCCTCTACCCCGAGCGCTCCCGCGTATTCGAGAACCTTGGCCTGACCGCCCTGCGGATGAACCGCCCGGACCTGGCCAAGCAGCACTTCGACAAGTCCCTGCGTCTCAACCGCCAGCAGCCGGTAGCGCTGCTGGAGATGGCGGACCTGTCCTATGCCGAGAAGCAGTACGTTCCGGCGCGCGACTACTACGACCGCTACAGCAAGATCGCCCCCCAGACTGCCCGCAGCCTTCTGCTCGGCACCCGTCTGGCCACCGTGTTCGATGACCGCGACCAGGCGGCGAGCCTGGGCCTGCAACTCAAACGACTCTATCCCGGCACGCCGGAATACCAGCAATACCTGTCGGAGCAAAGATGAAAGCGTCGCAACCCGAAATTGCCGCGGCGACCCGTGCCAACCCAGGCGAGACCCTGCGTCAGGCGCGTGAAAGCAAGGACCTGAGCCTTGCCGAGGTCGCGCGACAGCTGAACCTGACCGAACAGGCCCTGCGCCAGCTCGAAGCGGGCTCTTTCGACCAGTTGCCCGGCCACACCTTCGCCCGGGGCTACATCCGTGCCTACGCCAAGCTGCTGGGCATGGACCAGGCGCGCCTGGTGACCGACTTCGACCTCTATACCGGCACCGACGCCACCGGCAGCAACGTCCACAGCCTGGGTCGCATCGAGGAGCCCGTGCGCCTGTCGCAGAGCGTCCTGCGCTTCGTCAGCTTCGCCATCCTGCTGGTCCTCGGCGTCATCGGCTTCCTCTGGTGGCAGGACCAGGCCGAGCGCCGCAGCGGTGAAACCGCCGACATCAGCATGGAGCACGTCGAGGTCGAGAGCGCCGACGGCACCACCCAGATCCACCCGCTGGACGAACCCGAGGACCAGGCGGTCGTCGAGGCCCAGCAGGGCGAGGAGGGCGCCCCGGGCGAACTCTCCCCCGAGGTCGCCGCGCAGCCGGAAGGCACGCCTCCGTCCGCCGCCTCCACCGCGCCGGTCCAGGCCCTGCCCCAGTCCAGTGCGCCGGCCACCAGCGCCCCCGTTGCACCGAGCGTCGCCACGGCCACCACTCCGGCCGCTCCCGTAGCGCCTGCCGCGCCCACGGCTCCTGCCGCCACCGCGCCTGCCGCACCTGCGCAGGCTCCGGTGGTTGCTGCCGCCGGGCAGGGCCTGGTGCGCATCCAGTTCGTCGCCAATTGCTGGACCCAGGTGACCGATGCCGATGGCAAGGTCCTGCTCAGCGCCCTCAAGCGCAGCGGCGAATCGGTCGAGCTGGCCGGCAGGCCGCCGTTCGAGCTGCGCCTGGGTTACGCCCGTGGCGCCCAGGTCAGCTACAACGGCCAGGCCGTCGATGTGGCGCCCTACACCCACGGTGAGACCGCTCGCCTGAAACTGGGGCAATAAGCCATGCATTGCGAATCCCCGATCAAACGCCGCCAGTCCCGCAAGATCTGGGTCGGCTCCGTGCCCGTGGGCGGCGACGCCCCGATCGCCGTCCAGAGCATGACCAATACCGATACCTGCGACGTCGCCGCCACCGTCGGCCAGATCCGCCGGCTGGAAGAGGCGGGTGCCGATATCGTGCGCGTCTCGGTGCCGGACATGGAGGCCGCCGAGGCCTTCGGCAAGATCAAGCAGCAGGTCCGCGTTCCCCTGGTCGCCGACATCCACTTCGACTACACCATCGCCCTGCGCGTGGCGGAGCTGGGCGTCGACTGCCTGCGCATCAACCCGGGCAACATCGGCCGTGAAGACCGCGTGCGTGCCGTGGTCGATGCCGCCCGTGACCGTGGCATCCCGATCCGCATCGGCGTCAACGCCGGCTCGCTGGAAAAGGACCTGCAGAAGAAGTACGGCGAGCCCACCCCGCAAGCCCTGGTGGAGTCCGCGCTGCGCCATGTCGAGCATCTGGACCGCCTGGACTTCCAGGACTTCAAGGTCAGCGTCAAGGCCTCCGATGTGTTCATGGCGGTGGAAGCCTACCGCCTGCTGGCCACCCAGATCGTCCAGCCGCTGCACCTGGGCATCACCGAAGCTGGCGGCCTGCGCTCCGGCACGGTGAAATCCGCCGTGGGCCTGGGCATGCTGCTCGCCGACGGGATCGGCGATACCATCCGCATCTCGCTGGCCGCCGACCCGGTGGAAGAGATCAAGGTCGGCTACGACATCCTCAAGTCCCTGCGCCTGCGTTCCCGTGGCATCAACTTCATCGCCTGCCCGAGCTGCTCGCGGCAGAACTTCGACGTGGTCAAGACCATGAACGAGCTGGAAGGCCGCCTCGAGGACCTGCTGGTCCCGCTGGACGTCGCCGTGATCGGCTGCGTGGTGAACGGGCCCGGCGAAGCCAAGGAAGCCCATGTGGGGCTGACCGGCGGCACGCCGAACAACCTCATCTACATCGACGGCAAGCCGGCGCAGAAGCTGAACAATGACAACCTGGTGGAAGAGCTGGAAAAGCTGATCCGCCGCAAAGCGGCCGAAAAGGTCGAAGCTGATGCGGCCGTCATCGCCCGCAGCTGATAAGGATTCCGAGTGAGCAAGACGCTGCAAGCCATTCGTGGCATGAACGACATCCTGCCGGAGCAGACCCCTGCCTGGCGTTACCTGGAACGCACCCTGGCAGACCTGCTGGACAGCTACGGCTACCGCGAGATCCGCCTGCCGATCCTCGAGTTCACCGAACTCTTCGCCCGCGGCATCGGCGAGGGCACCGATGTGGTCGACAAGGAGATGTACACCTTCCTCGACCGCAACGAAGAGTCCCTGACCCTGCGCCCTGAAGGCACCGCGGGTTGCGTGCGTGCCGTGCTGGAGCACGGCATGACCGGCGGCGGCCAGGTGCAGAAGCTGTGGTACGCGGGCCCGATGTTCCGCTACGAGAAACCGCAGAAAGGCCGCTACCGCCAGTTCCACCAGATCGGCGTGGAAGTCTTCAACCTGCCCGGTCCGGACATCGATGCCGAGCTGATCGTGCTCACCTGGCGCCTGTGGAAGAAGCTCGGTCTCGGCGACGCCGTGACCCTGCAGCTCAACAGCCTGGGCTCCAGCGAGGCCCGTGTCGCCTATCGCGACGCCCTGGTGGCCTACCTGCAGGAGCGTTTCGACCGTCTCGACGAAGACAGCCAGCGGCGCATGACCACCAACCCGCTGCGCATCCTCGACAGCAAGGTGCCGGAAACCCAAGCCCTGCTGGTCGACGCCCCGCGCCTGCACGACTACCTGGACGCCGAATCCGTGGCCCACTTCGAGGGGCTCAAGGCGCGCCTCGACGCGGTCGGCATCCGCTACGAGATCAACCAGAAGCTGGTCCGCGGCCTGGACTACTACAGCCGCACCGCCTTCGAGTGGGTCACCGACAAGCTCGGCTCCCAGGGCACCGTCTGCGGCGGTGGCCGCTATGACGGCCTGATCACCCAGTTCGGTGGCAAGCCGACCCCGGGTGTCGGCTTCGCCATGGGCGTCGAGCGCCTGGTGCTGCTGCTGGAAACCCTGGACCTGGTCCCGGCCGAGCTCAGCGCTCCCGCGCATGCATACATCTGCGCCTTCGGCGAACCCGCCGAGCTCGCCGCCCTGGCCCTGGCCGAGCAACTGCGCGATGCCGTTCCCGGCCTGCGCATGCTGGTCAATTCCGGTGCCGGCAGCTTCAAGAGCCAGTTCAAGAAAGCCGACAAGAGCGGCGCGCGCTTCGCCCTGATCCTGGGTGAGGACGAACTGGCCAACCGCGTGGTAGGTTTCAAACCCCTGCGCGACGACAGCGAACAACAGAACATCGCCTGGGACGCTCTCGCAGAGCGCCTGGCGGCCTGCATCGATCAGGCTTGAGCCTTTAGAACATAGGAGTATTGGGGTGAGCACGCGTACCGAAGATGAAGAGCTGGCGGCGATCAAGGATTGGTGGCAGCGCAATGGCAAGCCCCTGCTCACCGGCGGCGCCCTCGCGCTGGTGGTGGTCTTCGGTTGGCAGGCCTGGCAGAAGCACCAGACCAACCAGGCCCAGGGCGCGTCCCAGGTCTACCAGCAATTGCTGGAGACCGCGCTCAACCCGTCCGGCAAGCCCGATGCCGGCAAGGTCGCCGAGCTGGCCACCAAGCTGAAGACCGACTTCGGCGGCACCCACTACGCCCAGTACGGCAGCCTGTTCGTCGCCAAGGTGGCGGTCGAATCCGGCAAGCTCGATGACGCCGCGGCCGAACTCAAGGCCGTGGTGGACAAGCCTGCCGACGCCACCCTCGGTGAGCTGGCGCGCCAGCGCCTGGCCCGTGTCCTGGCCGCCCAGGGCAAGGTCGACGACGCCCTGAAGCTGCTCGAGGGCGATGCCGGCAAGGCCTTCCTGGCCAGCCGTGAAGAATTGAAAGGCGACCTGCTGGTACAACTGGGTCGTTCCGACGAGGCGCATGCCGCCTATGAGAAGGCCAAGGCCGCGCTGACGGAAGACGCAGCGGTCGGTGGCTTGCAGATGAAGCTCGACGACCTGGCCAAAGGGGATGCGTGACGTGATGCGCTGGAAATTTGCCGCACTGCTGGCCCTGGCCGTTCTGGCCGCGGGTTGCAGCAGCAATAGCAAGAAGGAACTGCCGCCTGCCGAACTGCCCGACATCACCGAGGAAGTTCAGCTCAAGGAAGTCTGGAGCCGCTCCATCGGCGAAGGCCAGGGCGAGTCCTACAACATGCTGGTTCCCGCCGTCGACGGCGACGTGATCTATGCCGGTGACGTCGAAGGCCTGGTGGTCGCCATCGACCGCATGAGCGGCGACAAGCTGTGGGAGCAGGAGTTGGACCTGCCGGTGTCCGGCGCGGTCGGCGCGGGCTACGGCCTGGTGCTGGTCGGCACCCTGAAAGGTGAGGTGATCGCCCTCGACGCCAGCAACGGCGAAGAAAAATGGCGTGCCCGGGTCAACGGCGAAGTCCTCGCCCCGCCGGCCACCAACGGTGACGTGGTGGTGGTGCAGACCCAGAACGACACCCTGTTCGGCTTCGATGCCGCGACCGGCAACCAGCGCTGGATCTACGAGAACACCCCGGCCGTGCTGACGCTGCGTGGCACAGGCGCGCCGATCGTGACCAACCGCCTGGCCGTGGCCGGCCTGTCCTCCGGCAAGGTCATCGCCGTGGACGTGCAGCGTGGCCTGCCGGTGTGGGAACAGCGCGTGGCCGTGCCGCAAGGCCGCTCCGAGCTGGATCGCGTGGTCGACATCGACGGTGGCCTGCTGCTGTCCGGCGGCACCCTGTACGTCGCCACCTACCAGGGTCGCGTCGCCGGCCTCGACCTGGACAGCGGCCGCGTGCTCTGGCAGCGCGAGGCTTCCAGCTACGTGGGCGTCGCCCAGGGCTTCGGCAACGTCTACGTGAGCCAGGCCAGCGGCACCGTCGAAGGCATCGACGAGCGTTCGTCCTCGGCGCTGTGGAGCAACGACTCCCTGGCCCGTCGCCAGCTCTCGGCGCCGGAAGTGTTCTCCAGCTACGTGGCTGTCGGCGACTTCGAAGGCTACCTGCACCTGCTCAGCCAGGTGGATGGCCACTTCGTCGGCCGCGAGAAGATCGACGGCGACGGCCTGCGTGCGCGTCCGCTGGTGATCGGCGACATGCTGTACGCCTTCGGCAATGGCGGGAAGCTGGTCGCGCTGACCATCCGCTAAGCTGAAAAATAGTGTCCGGCCGCTGCCGTCCGACGGCAGCGGCCGTTGTGTTTTCTGAAATAACGAATAGTGGAGAGCCTCATGGTTCCCGTAATTGCCCTGGTGGGCCGCCCGAACGTCGGCAAGTCCACCCTGTTCAACCGCCTGACCAAGACCCGCGACGCCATCGTCGCGGAGTATGCCGGTCTGACCCGTGATCGCCAGTACGGTGAGGCGAAGTGGAACGGCCGCACCTTCATCGTCATCGATACCGGCGGTATCTCGGGTGACGAGCAGGGCATCGACGCGAAGATGGCCGAACAGTCCCTGCAGGCCATCGAAGAGGCCGATGCGGTGCTGTTCATGGTCGACTCCCGCGCCGGCATGAGCGCCGCCGACCAGTCGATCGCGGAACACCTGCGCAAGCGCAACAAGAAGACCTACCTGGTGGCGAACAAGGTCGACACCATCGACCCCGATCTCGCCCGCGCCGAGTTCAGCCCGCTGGGCCTGGGCGACGCCCTGCCCATCGCCGCCGCCCATGGCCGCGGCATCAGCCAGATGCTGCAGGAAGCCCTGGGTGACTTCCCCCGCGACGATGCGGTCGAGGAAGACGCCGCCGCGCAGGCCGAGGACGTCGCCGAAGGCGAGGAGCAGAGCCGCATTCCCGGGCCGAGCGAGAAGGACGGGATCAAGATCGCCATCATCGGTCGCCCCAACGTCGGCAAGTCGACGCTGGTCAACCGCATGCTCGGCGAGGAGCGGGTCATCGTCTATGACCAGGCCGGCACCACGCGCGACAGCATCTACATTCCCTTCGAGCGCAACGAAGAGAAATACACCCTGATCGACACCGCCGGCGTGCGCCGTCGCGGCAAGATCTTCGAGGCCGTGGAGAAGTTCTCCGTGGTCAAGACGCTGCAGGCGATCCAGGACGCCAACGTGGTGATCTTCGTCATGGATGCCCGCGAAGGCGTGGTCGAGCACGACCTCAACCTGCTGGGCTTCGTACTGGAAACCGGTCGCGCACTGGTCATCGCCCTGAACAAGTGGGACGGCATGGAGTCGGGCGAGCGCGACTACGTGAAGACCGAGCTGGAGCGCCGGCTGTTCTTCGTCGACTTCGCCGACATCCACTTCATCTCCGCGCTGCATGGCACCGGTGTGGGCAACCTGTACAAGTCGGTTCAGGCCTCCTTCAAGTCCGCCATCACCCGCTGGCCCACCAGCCGCCTGACCCAGATCCTCGAAGGCGCGGTGCAGGAGCACCAGCCGCCTTTGGTCAACGGTCGCCGCATCAAGCTGCGCTATGCCCACCTCGGTGGTGCCAACCCGCCGCTGATCGTGATCCACGGCAACCAGGTCGAGTCGGTCCCCAAGTCCTACTCGCGCTACCTGGAGAACACCTACCGGCGCGTGCTGAAGCTGGTGGGTACGCCGATCCGCATCGAGTACAAGGGGGGCGACAACCCCTTCGAAGGCAAGAAGAACACCCTGACCGACCGCCAGGTGAACAAGAAGCGCCGCCTCATGTCGCACCACAAGAAGGCCGAGAAGAAGCGTCGCGACAAACGCTGATTCCCGTGCAACCGCAAGAGGGCGCCCATGGGCGCCCTCTTTCGTTCCAGGCGGTGGCCGTCGGCACCCTGCCGCAACGCCTGCTTCCATCTTGGTCGTGAGCCCGCCAGGCCTTAAGCTAGCGCCATCCCCAGTCGCCAGCAGCCTGAAGAAATGATCGCCAGCAAGTTGCCCAACGTCGGCACCACCATCTTCACCCGCATGTCCCAGCTCGCCGCCGAAACCGGCGCCATCAACCTGTCCCAGGGCTTCCCGGATTTCTCCGCGCCCGCCGCACTCTGCGACGCGGTGGCCCGCCATATCGGTGCCGGCCACAACCAGTACGCTCCCATGACCGGCCTCCCCGCGCTGCGCCAGCAGGTGGCGGCCAAGGTCCGGGCCTTCTATGGCCGCCAGGTGGATGTCGATAGCGAGGTCACGGTCACCCCCGGCGCCACCGAGGCGATCTTCTGCGCGATCCAGGCCGTGGTGCGCGCCGGTGACGAGGTCATCGTCCTCGACCCCTGCTATGACAGCTACGAGCCTTCGGTGGAGCTGGCCGGCGGCCGTTGCGTGCATGTGCCCCTGGCCCTGCCGGGCTTCGCCATCGACTGGCAGCGCATGACCGACGCGCTCAGCGAGCGCACCCGGATGATCATCCTCAACAGCCCGCACAACCCCAGCGGCGCGCTGATCTCCCGGGCCGAACTGGACCAGTTGGCGGCGCTGATCCGTGGGCGCGACATCTACCTGGTCAGCGACGAGGTCTACGAACACCTGGTGTTCGACGGCCAGGCCCATGTGAGCGTGCTGTCCCACGACGAGCTGTATGCCCGCGCCTTCGTGGTCAGCTCCTTCGGCAAGACCTATCACGTCACCGGCTGGAAGACCGGCTACGTGGTCGCGCCGCCGGCCCTCTCCGCCGAGCTGCGCAAGGTGCACCAGTACGTCAACTTCTGCGGCGTCACGCCGTTGCAGTGGGCACTGGCCGACTTCATGGCCGACCACCCCGAGCACCTCACCGAGCTGCCCGGTTTCTACCAGGCCAAGCGCGACCTGTTCTGCGACCTGCTGGGTGGATCGCGCTTCGGTTTCACCCGCGCCGCCGGTACCTATTTCCAACTGGTCGACTACAGCGCCATCCGCCCCGAGCTGGACGATGTGGCCATGGCCCAATGGCTGACCCGTGAACACGGCGTGGCCGCCATTCCCGTGTCGGTGTTCTACCAGAGCGCCCCGCGCGACCTGCGCCTGGTGCGCTTCTGCTTCGCCAAACGAGAGGAGACGCTGCGCCAGGCAGCGGAGAAGCTATGCGCGATCTGAGTTCATTGCCCGACCTGCAGCTGGCCCTGGTGCAGACCACCCTGGCCTGGCACGACGCCGACGCCAACCACAGGCACTTCGAGACCCTGCTGGAGCAAGCCCGTGGCGCCGACCTGATCGTGCTGCCGGAGATGTTCACCACCGGTTTCTCCATGGAGTCGGCCGCCCTCGCCGAAGAGGAGGAGGGCCCCAGCTACGCCTGGCTGCGTGAGCAGGCCCGCCGTCTCGACGCGGTGGTGACCGGCAGCGTGATCATCCGCGCCGCCGACGGCAGCCACCGCAACCGCCTGCTCTGGGCGCGCCCCGACGGCGAGATGCTGCACTACGACAAGCGCCATCTGTTCCGCATGGCCGGCGAGCACAAGCACTACACGCCGGGCGAGGCCCAGGCGCTGTTCGAGGTCAAGGGCTGGCGGGTGCGCCCGCTGGTCTGCTACGACCTGCGCTTCCCGGTCTGGAGCCGTGATCCCCACGACACCGACCTGTTGCTCTATACCGCCAACTGGCCCGCCGCGCGTCGCCATCACTGGAATCGCCTGCTGCCGGCGCGCGCCATCGAGAACCTCTGCTACGTGGCGGCGGTGAACCGCGTGGGTGAGGACGGCAAGGGCCACCCCTACAGTGGAGACAGCCAGGTCCTGGACTTCCAGGGCGAGACGCTGCTCGATGCCGGCGCGCGGGACGGCGTGTTCCGGGTTTCCCTCGCCGCCGGCGGCCTGGCCGGTTACCGCGAGCGCTTCCCCGCGCACCTGGATGCGGACGGCTTCGCACTGCTCCCCTGATTCCCCCGCTCATCCGGAACCCGGAGGCACCGGGTTCCGCTCCTGCGTCCGAACCTTCTGCGCCCCTGCCGGCTGCCGGTGGGGGTCACCTCCTAGCAGCCCAGCCAATGGATCGGCTCCAAACTCTCCTCGACGCCGTCTGCTCTTTGTCCGGAGCCTAGGACGCGTCTGAATTGCGCTGCGTTTTTTTCCTTTCCCCGTGCCTTGCCCCTAGCATGGCCGCGCCGGCAACAACACGCTCCATCAATCCCTTGGCTCGCTGCACTGTGAAGCATTCGCAGGGGCTTGCTGCTGACCAGGATTTTTCCATGCCGACGTTCCGCTTGAATCCACTCAGTCGTTCCACTCGCACCTGGATCGCCAGCCTTGGCCTGGCGGCTCTATTGCCCCTGTCCGCCCAGGCCCACTCGGGCCATTCCCCGACCGACGCTCCCGCCGCTCACGTGCTGGGCACCCAGACGGGGCATTTCATCGAACTTCCCAGCCTCACGTCCGTGCGGGCCTTGAGCGCCGTTACGCCCAGTGGCACCGAACAGCTGCGCAGTGTCACGGGGCTCAGCCTGTCCGGCCTGGCCCTGGATGGCGCCGAGGCATTCGGTGACCTGAAGGTCTACACCGGTGGGGCATTCTCCGGCTCGGGCGCGCGTGCACTCCAGGCCGTCGATGACGTCATCGTGGTCGCCCGCGAGGACGGCAGTTTCGTGGCCCTGCTGCCCGAGTCCAACATCGTCATCCGGGGTGACGCGTCGGGAAGGCAGACCCTCACGCGCCACGACGCAAGTCACACCCATCCCCCTGCCTCGCGTGACTACGTCGAGGATGCGGACGCCGACCTGCCCCAGGCAGTGGAGTCCTTTTCAGGGGCTCGCAGCTTCCTGATCGATCGCAACGCCGAGGGGGAGGTCGTCGTCGACGTCCTGGCCGGGTTCTCGCGCAATGCCGTCGAGTACATCGGCGACCACGAGGCCTATGCACTGGCGCAGATCGCCTCGGTCAACCTGGCGCTGAAGAACTCCAGGGTCGAGGGCGTGCGCCTCCGCCTCGTGGGCACCCAGGTGATCGACGGCGAACATGCCATCACCCGGGAAACGCTCCACAAGCTGAACGCGCTGTTCGCCGACGGCATGCGCCAGTACGGGCCCGACCTGGTCACCGGCTTCTTCAGAGGCATCCCGGGCGAGGACACCATGCTGGGTTGGGGCAACATCCGGGGCCGCTACTCCATCAACGTGATCACCTCGCCCACCACGTTCCGCCACGAAGTCGGGCACAACATCGGTGCCAACCACTGCCCGGAAGGCGATGGCCACCACTACGGCTATCACAACGGTCGTGTCGGGACCATCATGTGCGGCAACCAGGTCAACTACTTCTCCAACCCGGATCTGAGGGATCGGCAGGGCGTGCCCCTGGGGCATCCGGAAATGGCCGACGTCGCCCGCCTCTGGCGTGAGAACAGCGCGCGCATGTCCGCCTACAGCCCCTCGGTGGTGCCTCTGGAAACCGAGCGTGCCACCCGGTTCCTGGAAGAGCGCGTCACGCTCGGCAGGAACGAATGGCGGCACTTCCCCATCGATGTGCCGGCAGGTACCGAGCGCCTGGCGTTCACCGCCAACCATGGTGCGGATCACGAGATACACGGTCGCATCCAGCTCTACCTCCGTTATGGCCAGCAGCCGACCGCCACGCAGTTCGACGAGCGTTCGATCATGGCGGCTGGCGTGGCCCTGGGCGTCAAGGACCCAAGGCCCGGGCGCTGGTACCTGGCCATGAGGGTGCAGGACAACCGTACGGCGACCGACCAGGTTCTCGAGGGCCATGCGTTCGCGAGGCAGCAGGACACGGTCGAGGCGCGTTACCTGCGTCTGGTCGCCAAGTCGGCGATAGAGGGGGGCAACGCCGCCAGCATCGCCGAGCTCCACCTGGCCAGGGCCGATGGGCGCTCGTTGCCCCGCGAGCAATGGCGGGTGATCTCGTCCAAGGGCTACAAGCCTGAGAACGCCATCGACGGGGGGACCGGTACCTACTGGTATTCCTCGTCCAAGGAGCGCTATCCGTACGACTTCGTCATCGATCTTGGCGCGCGCGAGCGCTTTTCCCAGCTGCATTACCTGCCGCGCCAGGCCAACGGCCTCCACGGCAATATCAAGGATTACGAAGTGCATGCCAGCGACCGGCCCGACGGCGACTGGACCCTGTTGGCCGAGGGCCAGTTCAGCGCAGACAACCTGGTCAAGCTGGCCAGCCTGAAACCGGTCGCCACCTTCTTGCCGCCGGTAGCCCAGATCGCCGGCCCGGCATCCGCCAGCGCCGGCGACACGGTCCGGCTGGATGCCTCCGCCTCCAGCGACCCGCAAGGCAGCGTGCTCAGCTACACCTGGTCGGCCTCGCCCAGGCTGGACTTCACCTATGACGGCCCACGGGTCTCTTTCAAGGCACCGGCGCTCGACAGGGACACCCGCTACACCTTCGAGCTGGCTGTGAGCAACGGCAAGCACACGGTGCGCAAGACCCATCCGGTGCTGGTGAAGGCCGGCATCGCGAGTTCACCGACCTGCCATCCCGAGTGGAGCGCGACCTCCGACTACGTGTCGGGCAGCAAGGTGCAGAGGAAGGGGCGCGCTTATGAGGCGCGCTGGTGGACCCGGGGTAGCGAGCCGGGTAACCCGGCGTCTACCGGGCCGGATGGCAGCGGCAAGGTCTGGCGGGACCTGGGGGCCTGCAGTGGTGCCAGCAACGAGACGCCTTCCACCCCTCCAGCCGTGCTGCCGCCCGTGGCGCACATCTCCGGGCCTTCTACTGCCGTTGCGGGCAGCGAGGTCCGCCTGAGTGCCGCCGCCTCGACCGATCCGGCCGGCCTGCCGTTGACCTATCGCTGGGGGGTGAGCCCGCAGGTTCCCTTCAAGGCGAGCGGTGCCAACCTGACGTTCGTGGCGCCGACGCAGGACAAGGATGTGTCCTACCGCTTCACCCTGACCCTGGGCAACGGGCAGAAAGAGGCCACGCGCACCCACGATGTGAAGGTCGGCGCCCAGGCCAGCGAGCAGCCGGGTACCAGCTGCGCCAAGCCGTGGAGCGCTGGCGAGGCCTACTGGGAAGGTAGCGAGGCGACCCACGGGGGCCGTCTCTATACCGCACGCTGGTGGAACCGCGGCTCCGAGCCGGGCAAGCCCGAGTTCACCGGCGCGGACGGTAGCGGCAAGGTCTGGCGCGACGAGGGCGCCTGCAACTGACGGACCTGGCGGCCGGCTGCTGCTGGCCGTCGTTCATGCGGGGTCGCCGGTTGCCGGGCGGCTCCGTATCATGGCGGTCCTGCCTCTCTCTTCTGCGTTGCCTCAAGGAGCCCGACATGAGCACGGAAGCCGAAAACCCCTTCCAGACCCCCACCGCCGAGTTGCTCGCACCGAAGACCGGCAGCGAGCACCTGCGCCTCTACAGCATCCCTGGCGTCGGCCTGGCCACCTTCTTCGGCACGCCACTGGCCGGGGCCTATGTCACCGCCGCCAACCTCAAGGCCATGGGCCGGGGTGGCGAGACCGGGAAGCTGTGGGCCGTCTCGATCGGCTTCTTCATCGCGATAATCGTCGCCGGTGCACTGTTGCCGGAGAACGTCCCCGCCATCGTCTTCGGCGTGGTCCAGGTGATGGCGATGAACGCCTATGCGCGGCAGTTGTTCGGCACGCAACTGGATCGGCACAAGGCCGCCAGTGGCGCGTTCTTCTCGTTGTGGCGGAGCGTGGGGATCGGCCTGCTGTTCATGCTGGCGTTCATCGTCGCCCTGGTGCCGATCCTGCTGCTGTTCGGGCTCGTCTGAGCCGCTGCCATGAAAAACGCCGGGCGATGCCCGGCGTTTTCGTTCCTGCGCCCGTCACCCCAGCGTCGGGTAGTCGGTATAGCCGGCTTCGGCGCCGCCGTAGAAGGTGTTGGCGTCCGGCTGGTTGAGAGCGGCGCCCTGGCGCAAGCGCTCGACCAGGTCGGGGTTGGCGATGTAGGGCCGGCCGAAGGCCACGGCATCGGCGAGGCCGCTGGCCAGGGCCTGCTCGGCACTGCCGCTGTCCAGGCCGCCGGCGAGGATGATCCTGCCCTGGTAGCGGTCGCGCAGTTCGCGCAGCAGGTCGTCGAAGCCCTCGAAGGTGCCGCCCAGCCAGTCCGGCTTGTTGATGTGCAGGTAGGCGAGGTTGCGGCTGTTCAGTTGCTCCACCAGGTAGCCGAAGGTCTCGCGCGGGTTGGCGTCGCTGATGTCGCCGAAGGTGCCCATCGGCGAGATGCGCACGCCCACGCGGCCGCTGTCGCCGGTGGTGGCGATCACGGCATCGACCACCTGCAGTACCAGGCGCGCGCGGTTGGCCGCGGAGCCGCCGTAGGCATCGGTGCGCTGGTTGCTGCCGGAGCAGAGGAACTGGTCCAGCAGGTAGCCGTTGGCCGCGTGCACTTCGACGCCGTCGAAGCCGGCTCGCAGGGCGTTGGCCGCACCCTGGGCGTAGGCGGCGACCACGCCGGGAATTTCATCGAGCGCCAGGGCGCGCGGCTTGGCGGTGGGCTCGCGGTGGTGGCTGCCATCGGCTTCCTGCACATAGCAGTCGGCCTTGGCCTGGATGGCGGACGGGGCGACGGGATCGACGCCGCCCGGCTGCAGCAGTGGGTGGGAGATGCGCCCCACGTGCCAGAGTTGCAGGACGATGCGGCCGCCCTCGTCGTGCACCGCACGGGTGACCTTCTTCCAGCCCTCGACCTGCTCGGCGCTGTGGATGCCGGGAGTCCAGGCGTAGCCCTGGCCTTCGGGGCAGACCTGGGTGGCCTCGCTGATGATCAGGCCGGCGCTGGCGCGCTGGGCGTAATAGGTGGCGTTGAGTTCGCTGGGGATGTTGCCGGGTTGCAGGCTGCGCTGGCGGGTGAGGGGCGCCATCACCACCGCGTTGGGAAGCTCGAGGCTGCCCAGGCGGGTGGGCTGGAACAGGTTGCGTGTGGTCATCGGTTCGATCTCCATCGGCTGCATTCGGCATGAATGTGGCGGTCGATTATGCCGGTGGCAATCTGGCTGACAAGTACGTACGATTCCGGCAGTCACTTACTGATGGGTAAGCAATATGAGCGAGCACGAGCCGATCACCACCGAAACCAAGCGCCTGGTTTCGGGCGACAAGGTCTACAACACGCCGGTGGAGGTGACGCTGGACGTGATCGGCGGCAAGTGGAAGTCGCTGCTGGTTTATCACCTGATGAAGGAGGCGCTGCGCTTCTCCGAGCTCAAGCGCCGCGTACCGGGCATCACCGAGAAGATGCTGACCCAGCAGCTGCGCGAGCTGGAGCATGACGGCGTGCTCTCGCGCACCGTGTTCGCCGAGGTGCCGCCGCGTGTGGAGTACCGCCTCACCGAGCACGGCGCGAGCCTGCAGCCGGTGCTGGAGGCGATGTGCGCCTGGGGCCGCTGCCACTGGCAGCAGCAGGGGTAGCCGACGCTCGTCCTGCCACAAAAGGAAAACCCCGCCGAGGCGGGGTTTTCTTTTCGTAGCGAGCCTCAGGCCGCTTCGGCTTCGGTCTGGCTCAGGGCGCGGTTGAGGGCGCTGAACAAGGCCCGGAAGCTGGCGGTGGTGATGTTCTCGTCGATGCCGATGCCGTGCAGCGCGCGGCCCCCTTCCAGGCGCAGCTCGATATAGGCGGCGGCCTTGGCGTTGGCGCCGCCACCGATGGCGTGCTCGGAGTAGTCCATGATCTCCACCTTCACCGGCAGGCTGGCCACCAGGGCCTCCAGCGGACCCTTGCCCATGCCGCGCAGGTGCTGGGTCTCGCCCTTGACCTGGACTTCGATGTCCACCGCGCTGGTGCCGTTCTCTTCCTGCAGGCGATGGCCTTTCAGGGTGTAGGGCGTGGTGGCCTGCAGGTACTCGCTGTCGAGCAGCTTGTAGATCTGCTCGGCGGTCATTTCGAGGCCGAGGCGATCGGTCTCGCGCTGCACCACCTGGCTGAACTCGATCTGCATGCGGCGTGGCAGGCTGATGCCGTACTCCTGCTCCAGGAGGAAGGTGATGCCGCCCTTGCCCGACTGACTGTTGACGCGGATGACCGCCTCGTAGCTGCGGCCGATATCGGCCGGGTCGATCGGCAGGTAGGGCACTTCCCAGAGCGCGCCGTCCTGCTGCTGGGCGAAGCCCTTGCGGATGGCGTCCTGGTGGGAGCCGGAGAAGGCGGTGTGCACCAGGTCACCCACGTAGGGGTGGCGCGGATGGACCGGCAGCTGGTTGCACTCCTCGACCACCTTGCGCACGGCGTCGATGTCGGAGAAGTCCAGCTTCGGGTGCAGGCCCTGGGTGTACATGTTCAGCGCCAGGGTCACCAGGTCGACGTTGCCGGTGCGCTCGCCGTTGCCGAACAGGCAGCCTTCGACGCGGTCGGCGCCAGCCATCAGGCCCAACTCGGTGGCGGCCACGCCGGTGCCACGGTCGTTGTGGGTGTGCAGGCTGATGATCACGCTGTCGCGCTTGTTGATGTGGCGGCCGAACCATTCGATCTGGTCGGCGTAGACGTTCGGCGTGGCGCACTCAACGGTGGCGGGCAGGTTGAGGATGATCTTGTTGGCCGGGGTCGGTTCCCAGACGTCGATCACCGCGTTGCACACCTCCAGGGAGAAGTCCTGCTCGGTGGAGCTGAAGATTTCCGGCGAGTACTGGAACGTCCACTGGGTTTCGGGCTGCCTGGCGGCGAGCTGCTTGATCAGGCGGGCGGCGCCGGTGGCGATGTCGATCACGCCCTGGCGGTCCTGGTTGAAGACGATGCGGCGGAAGGACGGCGCGGTGGCGTTGTAGACGTGGACGATGGCCTTCTTCGCGCCCTTCAGGGATTCGAAGGTGCGGGTGATCAGGTCTTCGCGGGCCTGGGTCAGCACCTGGATGGTCACGTCATCAGGGATATGGCCGTTCTCGATCAGTTCGCGGACGAAGTCGAAGTCGGTCTGCGAGGCGGAGGGGAAGGCCACTTCGATTTCCTTCAGGCCCACCTGCACCAGGGTCTTGAAGAAACGCATCTTCTTCTGCGCGTCCATCGGCTCGATCAGCGACTGGTTGCCGTCGCGCAGGTCGGAGCTGCACCAGATCGGCACCTCGGTGATGGTCTTCGACGGCCAGGTGCGGTCGGGCAGGTTGATGGCGGGGAAGGCGCGGTATTTGCGAGACGGGTCTTTGAGCATGCTCATGGGGCAATCCTTGTTCTGATGGGCCTGATGACGGCGGCCGGCCAAATGAAATGCGGGGTGGAGCGGGGCGTCGCGATTCAGCTACGCAGTCGTGGGCTGACCAGGCGTAGGCAGGCGTGTTGACGCAGGAGGATGAGGGTGTGAGCGGTTTTCATGCCGACAACCCTATTGGCTTGGGTTGAATATGGCAAGGCTTGTCGGAAAATTGGTGATTTCGTGCGTTGGTCGGATCTGAGCGATGGTTTTTTGCTCGGGTAGCGGCGAAATGTAGCGGGAATTGCGCGTCAGCCCAGGAGCGAGAGTACGGCCTGGGGCATCTGGTTGGCCTGCACCAGCATGCTCTGCGCTGCCTGCCGGAGGATCTGCTTCGAGGCGAGGGTGGCCGATTCGGCGGCGAAGTCGGCATCGGTGATGCGCGAGCGGCTGGCGCTGGCGTTCTCGGAGATGTTCTGCAGGTTGCTGACCGTGTTGTCCAGGCGGTTCTGGATGGCGCCCATGTACGCACGCTGGCGGTCCACGTAGGCGAGGGCGTCGTCGATGTCCATCACCGCGAGGCCCGGGGTCTTGATCAGGTTGACGTTGTTCAGCGCCATCGCCCCGGTGTTGAAGGAGGCGAGGCCGATGTCGATGGTTTCCCAGGCGTTGGCGCCGACCTGCAGCGAGGTCTGCACGCCTCCACCGGTGGCGTTGGCATCGAACAGCTTGGGCTCTTCCAGCTTGAAGCCCAGGGAGCCGGGCGTACCGGTGCCGCGGTTGGGCAACACGTCCTCGGCGGTGAGCACATCGCCGCCGTCGGCATCGAAGCCGCCAATGGCGCCGGTGTCCTCGTTGGTCAGGTCCATCCCGGCGATGAAGGCCGCGCCATTGGCGGAGAACTGGGTGCCGAAGTCGGCGGCGCTGGCGAAGGCGCCATGGCTGGCGTTGGCCAGGGCGTCGTCGAGGGTGGAGTTGGCGTGGCCGGCCAGGTACTGCATCACGTCCTTGATGCCGTTGCCGCCGGCGGCCTTGATCTCCGCGTGCATGTAGCGCACCGCGGCGTAGGAGGCGGAATACCCGGCGCTGCTGCCGATGCCGCCGAAGGCGCCGACCACCGCGCCGATGCTGCTGGCGGCGATGTCGCTGCGCAGGCGCTCGTCGGCACCCTGCACCGCCTCCGCCGTGCCTTCCTTGAACCAGCCGGGCAGGGCGTTGAAGTTCATCGCCCGGCCCATCACCGCGTGGGTCATCTCGTGGGCGAGGACGCGGTCGGTGTACTGGCCGGGGTTGTTGCCGCCGTTGGGCAGGCTCGACCCATCGAAGTAGGCCATGTTCACGTCGAGCACCTGGTTGTAGTACTTGCCACCGGCGCCGGGGGAACCTGCGACCGAGGCCAGGGTGGTGCTGGACGGGTCGTTGCTCAGGGTGATCTTCAGCGTGGCGCCGTCGGCCTTGATCCCGTAGGCGTCGAAGACGCGCTGCTCGCCCTCGCTGATCCAGAAGCCCTTGAGCGAATTGAGCACCGCGCGCTCGTCGAGCTTGCCCAGCTGCGAGCCGCTGTCCTGGCTGAAGATCTTGCGGCCACCGAAGGTGGTGGTCTCGTTGACCCGGTTGATCTCCTCCAGGAGCTTCTGCGCCTCCTGGTTCAGTGCGGCGCGGTCGGTCTCGGAGTTGGAGCCGTTCATGGCCTGCAGGCCGAGCGTGCGGATGCGCTGCAGCGCGGACGTCACGCTTTGCAGCGCACCTTCCCCCACCTGCAGCATCGACATGCCGTCATTCGCGTTCCGCGTGGCGACGTTGAGCCCGCGCACCTGGGACGTCAGGGCATTGGAGATCTGCAGGCCGGCGGCGTCGTCCTTGGCGCTGTTGATGCGCTGGCCGGTCGACAGGCGCTGCAAGGTCTTGCCCAGTGCATTGTCCGTGGTGCTCAACTGTCTTCGCGTGAACGAGGAGGCGATGTTGGTATTGACCGTCAGCATCCTGTCTCTCGCTCGCACTACCGGAAATTCCGGTATCGACACTGCATCGGCGGGCGTACTGGCTTCTTGATGCCGCTGCGGTTTCAGCCCGACGAGTGGTCGAAGGCTGCGGCGGGCGTGGCCTGTGGCGATTGTGCGGGCAGCCGCAGCTCGCGCATGTCGGCTCCGCTCGGGTGTTGGAACACGCGCAGGCCGAACTCCGGGAGGATTGCCAGCAGGTGGTCGAAGATGTCCGACTGGATGGCCTCGTAGCGCGCCCAGGCGGTGGTGCTGGTGAAGCAGTAGAGCTCCAGCGGCAGGCCGTCGGCAGTGGGCGCCATCTGCCGCACCAGCAGGGTCATGTCCTGGCGGATGTCGCCGCTGTGGCGCAGGTAGTTCTCCACGTAGGCGCGGAAGGTGCCGATGTTGGTCAACTGGCGGCTGTTGATCGGCAGGCGGCTGGACTCGTCCAGTTGCGCGTTCCAGCTGAGCAGCTCGCTCTCCTTGGCCTTGAGGTAGCCGTCGAGCAGGCGGAAGCGGTGCAGCCGGGCCAGGTCGTCGGCATCGAGGAAGTGCACGCTGTTCTGGTCGAGGAACAGGCTGCGCTTGATGCGCCGGCCGCCGGATTCCTGCATGCCGCGCCAGTTCTTGAACGAGTCGGTGATGAAGCGCTTGGTGGGGATGGTGGTGATGGTCTTGTCCCAGTTCTGCACCTTCACCGTGTGCAGGGCGATGTCGATCACATCACCATCGGCGTTGAGCTGCGGCATCTCCACCCAGTCACCGACGCGGATGATGTCGTTGGAGGTGATCTGCACGCTGGCCACCAGCGATAGCAGGGTGTCCTGGAAGATCAGCATCAGCACCGCGGCCATGGCGCCGAGGCCGGAGAGCAGGATCAGCGGCGAGCGGTCGATCAGGCTGGCCACCATGAGGATGGCGGCGATGGCGAACACGGCGATCTTCAGCACCTGCAGGTAGCCCTTGATCGGCCGCAGGTGGGCGTCGGGGCGGCGCTGGTAGAGGCCGTTGACGATATCCAGCACCGCGCTCAGGGCCAGCGCGAGGGTGAGGATGATGAAGGCGGCGCAGACATTGGTGACCACCGTCACCAGGGACGTCGGCAGGCCCGGGATGACCTTGACCCCGCTGGCCAGCACCAGGGCCGGCACGACGTTGGCCAGGCGCTTGATCAGGCCGTGGTCCTGCAGCTTCGCACCGCCGTTCAGACCGGTGGCGACCAGGCGATAGAGCCCGCGCACGAGGATGCGCTTGACCATCCAGTTGGCCAGCCACGCGCCCAGCACCAGCAGGGTGGAGGCGCAGAGGGTGAGGAGTTCGGGGTGGCCGTTCAGCCAGTCCATCCAGGTTGCCAGCTCGTGGGGCATATGCGGCTCCATGTCAGCGGTGTGATCGGGCCGGCCGTTGAGGCGGGCCTCCGGAGCTGGCGGACCTTAGCAAAAATGCGCCGCACGGCCCAGGCGGCGTCTGTAAGGGGAGTTGTATGGCGGCGCCGGGCTCGGGTCGCCCCGTGCCCGTCGTCAGGGCTTGAAGGCCCCGATGAAGATGGCCGGGTCGACGCGTACGTCGTTGAGGCTGACGTTCCAGTGCATGTGCGGCCCTGTGGCCCGGCCGGTGGCACCGACACGCCCGACCACGCCGCCGCGCGGCAGCTGCTGGCCGAGTTTCACGTCCACCTTCGACATGTGGCAGAACATGCTGATCAGCCCCTGGCCGTGGTCGACGAACACCGTCTTGCCGTTGAAGAAGTAGTCGCCGATGAGCACCACCTTGCCTGCCGCCGGGGCCTTGATCGGTGTGCCGGCACCCACGGCGAAGTCCAGGCCCGAATGCGGGTTGCGTTCCTCGCCATTGAAGAACCGGCGCAGGCCGAAGGGGCTGGAGAGCGGCCCGTTCACCGGCTTGTCGAACAGCAGGTTGCTCGGCGTGCCCGGGGTGAAGCTGCGGTAGGCGCGGGTCTGCTCGGCCAGTTCGCGGTCGATGCGCTTGAGGTCCTCGGGCAGTGGGTTCACCTGGCGGGTGTTCTTCAAGGTGATGCGCTGTTCCTTGTAATGCTTCTTGCCGACGCTGAAGGCCAGGCTGCGGCCATCGTTCACCTTCACCTGCTGGGTGCCGGCCGGGGTGCCGAGCGGGATGCCGACGATGGCGATCCAGTCGCGGCCTTCCTCCTTGACCACCAGCACCGGCTTGTCCTGGAAGCGCGCCGTCGGCGCCTGGGCGCCCTGGCCCAGCTGCACCACGGCGACGCCGCCGGGCACCGGTTTGTTCAGCAGGCGGCTGATGAAGCCTTCGGCCTGGGCGGGGAGGGTGACGGCGAGGAGCAGGGCGAGCAGCAGGCGCATCTGTCAATCCAGCAGGGAGAGGGTGACCGGGGTGAGGTGGTTGTCTTCGACCCGCACGTCGAGCTCGCCCTCACCCAGCCAGGCCTTGAGACGCTGGCCGGGGCGGGTCTGGGCGGCGTTGCGGATGGCCTGGCCACGCTCGTCGAGCAGGATGCTGTAGCCCCGGCCGAGGGTCGCCAGCGGGCTGACCACATTGAGCGTCTGCACCTGGCTCTGCAGCTGCAGGCGGCGTTCCTTGAGGCCTTCCTGCATCGCACGGGGCAGGCGCGCGGCGAGGCTATCCAGGCGCTGGCGCAACAGGCTCAGGGCGCGGCCGGGGTGTTGCGCGGCCAGGCGCGTCTCCAGGCGCGCGAAGCGTTCCCTACGGGTGCTCAGCTGGCGGTCGAGGGCGCGCTGCAGGCGCATTTCCAGGTCGTCGAGGCGCTGGGCCTGCTGGCGCAGGCGCTCGCCCGGGTGGCGCAGGCGACGGGCCAGGCCATCGACGCGCAGGTGGTGATGGGCGATCTGTTGCTGCATGCGCAGCACCAGGCGTCGCTGCAGGCTCTCCAGGCGCTGGCGCAGGTTGCTGGAGTCCGGGGCCAGGAGTTCGGCGGCAGCGGAGGGCGTGGGCGCGCGGACGTCGGCGACGAAGTCGGCGATGGAGACGTCCGTCTCGTGACCCACGGCGCTGACGATGGGGGTACGGCAGGCCGCCACGGCGCGGGCCACGGCTTCCTCGTTGAAGCACCAGAGGTCTTCCAGCGAGCCGCCGCCACGGGCGAGGATCAGCGCGTCGAAGCCCTGGGCATCGGCCCGCTCGATGGCGCGGACGATCTGCGCGGTGGCCTCGCGGCCCTGCACGGCGGTGGGCACCAGGGTCAGTTCCACCTGCGGGGCGCGGCGGCGGAACACGCTGATGATGTCGCGGATCACAGCGCCCGTGGGCGAGCTGACGATGCCGATGCGTTGCGGGTGGACGGGCAGCGGGCGCTTGGATCCGGCGTCGAACAGGCCCTCGGCGGCGAGCTTTTCCTTCAGTGCCTCGAAGGCCAGGCGCAGGGCGCCGTCGCCGGCGGGCTCCACGGCGTCGGCGATCAACTGGTAGTCGCCACGGCCCTCGAACAGCGAGACCTTGCCGCGTACCTTCACCGCCAGGCCGTCACGCAGCGCCTGGCGCACCTTGGCGGCGTTCTGCCGGAACAGCGCGCAGCGCACCTGGGCCTGGCTGTCCTTGAGGGTGAAGTAGAGGTGGCCGGAAGCGGGCTTGGCCAGGTTGGAGATCTCGCCTTCCACCCAGACCTGGGGGAACACGTCCTCCAGCAGGTGGCGGGCACGCTGGTTGAGCTGGCTGACGGTCAGCACCTCGCGGTCGAGGCCGAGCCGTTGGAAGGGGTCTTTGAACATGGGCGGCATGATACGGGCGGCGAAGGCCCGCGCTCAATGCGCGCGGTTCAGTCTTCCACCCGCACCACGCGCACGGGGTAGCCGAGGCGATCGGCGAAGGCGGCGAGGAAGGCGCGATCGAAGCCGGCCTCGGTGCAGCCATTGAAGATGAACGCCAGGTTGGAGAAGCCACAGGGCTGGAGGAAGAGGAAGCCGTTGATGTCGTCCTCGAAGCCACATTCGGGGCAGGTGAAGTTGTCGGTCTCGCCCGGCCACCAGTTCTCCAGGCTTTCGAACAGCGGCTCGCCGATCTCGCGGCGGCAGTCCGGGCAGCCGGCCTCGCCGAGAAAACCGCGCGCAGGGGTATAGATGCAGCGCTTGTCGACGATCTCCAGGCCGGTGCGTGGCTGGCCCAGGGGCACGTGCCCGGGGTGTTCGGCGACCTTGCGGGCCCCCGGCGCGAGGGCGTGGACCATGCGGTTGCCGCCGCGAGCGAAGGCACTGGGCAGGGCTTCGACCACGTCCTGGCGGACCAGCCAGCGCAGCATGCGGCCTGCCAGGGCGTGATGGCCGGGCACGCTGGAGATCTGCGGGACGAGGATCAGCTGACGGGTTTCCACGGGGTGCTCCGATGGATCGGGGGCCGCGCAGCTTAACCGTCGGCCTGCCGCCGTCAACCTCGAGGCGACGGATCGGCTTCGCCCAGTTGCAGGCGGAAGTGTTCCACCAGGCCCAGGCTCAGGGGGCTATCGCCATGGCGCCAGGCCAGGGCCACCTCGCTGTCGCAATCGGCCTCGGCCAGGGCCAGGAAGCGCACCCCGGCCGGGGCGATGGCGCGCATCGAGGCCGGTACCAGGGCGACGCCGATACCGGCTTCGATCAGCTGCAGCTGGCTGGTCTTGCGCGATACGGCGCGGGCCGCGCGGGGGAAGAAGCCCTGGCGCAGGCACAGCTCGGCGGCGCGGTAGCTCAGGCCGCCGCGCTGCATGTGCGGCACCGAGACGAAGGGTTCGTCCGCCAGGCGGGCGAGGGCGACCGGGCGTTCCTCGGCGGCCAGCGGATGGTCGGCGGCGACGGCGATCAGCAGGGCTTCGCGGTACAGCGGCTGCAGGGCGAGGCCGGGGTACTGGCGCAGCACCGGCAGGCGCAGCAGGCAGACATCCAGGCGGCCTTCCTGCAGGTCGGCCAGCTGTTGCTCGGAGGATTGCTGGACGATTTCCAGGTTCACCCCCGGGTGCAGGTCCAGGTAGCTGCGCAGGGGCGCCTGCAGCGGTGCGGCCAGGGGGACCGAGCTGGAATGGCTGAGGCGCAGGGTGCCGTGCTGGCCCTGGCCGACCTGGCGGGCCAGGTTGCCGGCGGCTTCCAGGTCCTGCAGCAGCCGTTGCGCCAATGGGTGGAAGGCGCGCCCTGCCGGTGTCAGCTCGACCTGGCGGGGGCCGCGCTCCAGCAAGGGGGTGGCCAGGTGGGTCTCCAGCTCGCGCATCTGCCGGCTGAGGGCCGACTGGGCGATGAACAGGCGTTCTGCGGCACGGCTGAAGCTGCCGCTCTCGACGATCGCGATGAAGGTGCGCAGTTGTCGTAATGAGATCACGGAGGCTCCTGCCATGCTTTTTGGAGATGGGGTGAGGGCGTGGATTGTATTGGTCCCGTGCCCGCTGCGCTCGCTAGATTGGAGGCCTTCCCCTGCCGAGCGCCGTTCCATGAGTTTCGCAAGCCTGTTCGCCCTCCTGCCGTTCTCGCCGACCGACTGGTTGTTGATCGCCGGCGCCATCGCCCTGGCCTACGTGGTGTTCGGTATCGCCGGCTTCGGCACGGCGCTGGTGGCCGGGCCGCTGCTGGTGGGCAGCCTGCCCATGGCGCGGATCATCCCGCTGCTGGTGCTGCTGGATTTCGTCGCCTCCGCCGGTAGCTGGCTGTCGGCCCGGCGCGCGGTGGCCGGCACCGAGCTGCGCCGGTTGCTGCCCTGCATGGCGCTGGGCTGCGCCATCGGTGCCTACGGGCTGGTGAACCTGGATGCCGAACTGCTGATGCTGCTGTTCGGCCTGTTCGTCTGCGCCTATGCCATCTGGTCGCTGTTCCTGCAGCCGGTGCGGCAGGCTCCGATGAAGCCCTTCTGGGTGGTGCCTTTCGGCGTCTTCGGCGGCACCTTCGGGGCGCTGTTCGGCAGTGGCGGCTTCCTTTATGCGCTCTACCTGAGCGGCCGCCTGCAGGCCAAGGAGCAGATCCGGGCCACCCAGAGCGCGTTGATCGGCTGCAGCACCCTGGTGCGCCTGGGGTTGTTCGTCATCGCGGGGCTCTACGCCGACCGGCAGATCCTGCTGCTCGCCCTGTGCCTGTTGCCGGCCATGGCGCTGGGGCTGTGGACAGGGCGGCGCCTGACCCTGCGTCTCTCCCGCGAGGCCTTCGTGCGCCTGGTCACCTGGTTGGTGCTGTGCAGCGGCGTGGCGCTGGTGTGGCGTTACCTGGCGGCATGAGCGCCGCCGGCTCCCGTTGCGGGGAGCCGGCTCGCGGCAAAACCAGGCCCTGCAAAAAAAGTACCCGGGCAGCGCTCGACGGTGCTACAGCCGCATTGAGCGCGCCATCACAGCTGAGATATAATGCCGCGCTTCCAATTTTCCCGCCTGGGAGCCCCGCCATGCTGCGCATCAGCCAAGAAGCCCTCACCTTCGACGACGTACTCCTGATCCCGGGGTATTCCGAGGTCCTGCCGAAGGACGTCAGCCTCAAGACCCGCCTGACGCGCGGCATCGAACTGAACATCCCCCTGCTGTCCGCCGCGATGGACACCGTGACCGAAGCCCGCCTGGCCATCGCCATGGCGCAGGAAGGCGGCATCGGCATCATCCACAAGAACATGACCATCGAGCAGCAGGCCGCCGAGGTCCGCAAGGTGAAGAAGTTCGAGGCCGGCGTGGTCAAGGACCCGATCACCATCGAGGCCGACGCCACCGTGCGCGACCTGTTCGAGCTGACCCGCCAGCACAACATCTCCGGCGTGCCGGTGCTGTCCAACGGTGACCTGGTGGGCATCGTCACCTCCCGCGACGTGCGCTTCGAGAACCGCCTGGACGCCCGCGTCCGCGAGGTGATGACGCCGAAGGAGCGCCTCGTCACCGTCAAGGAGGGCGCCGACAAGAACACCGTCCGCGAGCTGCTGCACAAGCACCGCATCGAGAAGGTCCTGATCGTCGACGACGCCTTCAGCCTGAAGGGCATGATGACCGTCAAGGACATCGAGAAAGCCAAGGCCTACCCGCTGGCCAGCAAGGACGACCAGGGTCGCCTGCGCGTCGGCGCTGCCGTCGGTACCGGCGCCGATACCGGTGACCGCGTCACCGCGCTGGTCAACGCCGGCGTCGACGTGATCATCGTCGACACCGCCCACGGCCACTCCAAGGGCGTGATCGACCGCGTCCGCTGGGTCAAGCAGACCTTCCCCGAAGTCCAGGTGATCGGCGGCAACATCGCCACCGGCGAAGCCGCCAAGGCCCTGGCCGAAGCGGGCGCCGATGCGGTCAAGGTCGGCATCGGCCCGGGCTCCATCTGCACCACCCGCATCGTCGCCGGCGTCGGCGTGCCGCAGATCTCCGCGGTCGCCAACGTCGCCGCCGCCCTGGCCGGCACCGGCGTCCCGCTGATCGCCGACGGCGGCATCCGCTTCTCCGGCGACCTGTCCAAGGCCATCGTTGCCGGCGCCTCGGCCGTGATGATCGGCTCCATGCTGGCCGGTACCGAAGAGGCACCGGGCGAGGTCGAGCTGTTCCAGGGCCGTTCCTACAAGGCCTACCGCGGCATGGGTTCGCTGGGTGCGATGGCCCAGGCCCAGGGCTCTTCCGATCGCTACTTCCAGGACTCCTCGGCCGGTGCCGAGAAGCTCGTCCCGGAAGGCATCGAAGGCCGCGTGCCCTACAAGGGCGCCATGTCCGCGATCGTCCACCAGCTGATGGGCGGCCTGCGCGCCTCCATGGGCTACACCGGCTGCGCCACCATCGAGGAGATGCGCACCAAGCCGGAGTTCGTGCGCATCACCGGTGCCGGCATGGCCGAGTCCCATGTGCATGACGTGCAGATCACCAAAGAGGCGCCCAACTACCGCGTAGGTTAAGGGGCCGCGTAACAGGTGCTGGAAGCTGGAAGCTGGAGGACGGAAGCATGACTTTCGCCCTGCACTTCCAGCTTCTGGCTTTCAGCTTCAAGCTCTTTCCGAAGGAAAGCTCATGGCTAATCAAGATATCCACGCCCACCGCATCCTGATCCTCGACTTCGGCTCCCAGTACACCCAGCTGATCGCCCGCCGCGTGCGCGAGATCGGCGTGTATTGCGAGATCCACCCGTTCGACATGGAAAACGATGCCATCCGCGCCTTCGCGCCGAAGGGCATCATCCTCGCCGGCGGCCCGGAGTCGGTGCACGAGGCCAACAGCCCGCGCGCCCCGCAGGCGGTGTTCGATCTCGACGTCCCGCTGTTCGGCATCTGCTACGGCATGCAGACCATGGCCGAGCAGCTCGGCGGCAAGGTCCAGGGTTCCGACCTGCGTGAATTCGGCTACGCCCGTGTCGACGTGGTCGGCAAGGCCCGCCTGCTTGACGGCATCGAAGATCACGTCGACGCTGACGGCGTGCTCGGCCTCGATGTGTGGATGAGCCACGGCGACAAGGTCACCGCCATGCCCGAGGGTTTCCACATCCTCGCCAGCACCCCGAGCTGCCCGATCGCCGCCATGGCCGATGACAGCCGCGCCTACTACGGCGTGCAGTTCCACCCGGAAGTGACCCACACCAAGCAGGGCGGTCGCATCCTCTCCCGCTTCGTGCTGGAGATCTGCGGCTGCGAAGCCCTGTGGACCCCCTCCAATATCGTCAACGACGCCATCGCCACCGTGCGCGCCCAGGTGGGCAGCAACAAGGTGCTGCTGGGCCTGTCCGGCGGTGTCGACTCCTCCGTGGTCGCGGCCCTGCTGCACAAGGCCATCGGCGACCAGCTGACCTGCGTCTTCGTCGACAACGGCCTGCTGCGCCTGCACGAGGGTGACCAGGTGATGGCCATGTTCGCCGAGAACATGGGCGTCAAGGTGATCCGCGCCAACGCCGAGGAACTGTTCCTGGGCCGCCTGGCCGGTGTCTCCGACCCGGAAGAGAAGCGCAAGATCATCGGTCGCACCTTCATCCAGGTGTTCGACGAGGAAGCCACCAAGCTCAAGGACGTGAAGTTCCTCGCCCAGGGCACCATCTACCCCGACGTGATCGAGTCGGCTGGCGCCAAGACCGGCAAGGCCCACGTGATCAAGTCCCACCACAACGTCGGCGGCCTGCCGGAAGACATGCAGTTCGAGCTGGTCGAGCCGCTGCGCGAGCTGTTCAAGGACGAGGTGCGCAAGATCGGCCTCGAACTGGGCCTGCCCTACGACATGGTCTACCGCCACCCGTTCCCGGGCCCGGGCCTGGGCGTGCGCATCCTCGGCGAGGTGAAGAAGGAGTACGCCGACCTGCTGCGCCGCGCAGACCACATCTTCATCGAGGAGCTGCGTGCCTTCGACTGGTACCACAAGACCAGCCAGGCCTTCGTGGTGTTCCAGCCGGTGAAATCGGTCGGCGTGGTCGGTGACGGCCGTCGCTACGCCTGGGTCGTCGCCCTGCGTGCCGTGGAAACCATCGACTTCATGACCGCGCGCTGGGCGCACCTGCCCTACGAGCTGCTGGAGAAGGTCTCCAACCGCATCATCAACGAGATCGAAGGCATCTCCCGCGTCACCTACGACGTGTCGAGCAAGCCACCGGCGACCATCGAGTGGGAATGACGGCGCGCGCCTGAAGGCAAGCGTCGGAGGCGCGGACCGCATGCGGTCCGCGCCTTTTTCATATCTGCCCCGGCTTCCTCTCATCTGCCGCAGCAACCTGTCGCAGCCTTTTCTTGAGAATGAAGCGCAGTTGGTCCGTATAATCGTTTCCGATTATTGCTGAGTTGATAGGAGTGGCTTATGTCGGCACGTCTCGTAACTGCGTTGGCCCGCGCCTGCTGCGCGGGTGTTCTGTCCCTCGGCCTGCTGCTGCCCATGGTGGCCCGGGCCGACGACGCAGTGACCCTGACTCTGTACAACGGGCAGCACGAAGCGACCGGCAAGGCCGTCGCCGAGGCCTTCACCAAAGCCACCGGCATCCAGGTGCGCATCCGCAAGGGCGGTGGTGGCCAGTTGGCCAACCAGATCGCCGAGGAAGGCGAGCGCTCGCCCGCCGACATCATCTACACCGAAGAGGCGCCGCCGCTGATCAAGCTGGCGGGCCAGGGCCTGCTGGCCAAGGTGGACGACAGCGCCCTGAAGCAGGTCGAGCCGCAGTTCGCCGACCCCGCCGGCAACTGGATCGGCGTCACCTCGCGCGTGCGCGTGCTGGCCTACAACCCCGAGGAGCTGGGCGACCAGCCCCTGCCGCAGAGCGTGCTCGAGGTGGCCGACCCTGAGTGGAGCGGCAAGATCGCCTTCGTGCCCAGCAGCGGTGAGTTCCTCGGCCAGGTGGCCGCGATCATCAAGCTCCAGGGCCGCGAGAAGGCCGAGGAGTGGTTGACCGGCCTCAAGGCCTTCGGCTCCACCTACACCAACAACGTCATCGCCATGAAGGCGGTGGAGAATGGCGAAGTCGCCGCCGCACTGATCAACAGCTACTACTGGATGGCCCTGAAGAAGGAGAAGGGCGAGCTCAAGAGCAAGCTGCACTACTTCGCCGACGGCGATGCCGGTGGCCTGGCCAGCGTGTCCGGCGTGGCGGTGGTGAAGGCCAGCAAGCACCCGAAGGAGGCCCAGCAGTTCGTCGCCTTCATGCTCAGCGAAGAGGGCCAGAAGGCCATCCTCAGCCAGTCCGCCGAGTACCCGGTGAACCAGAAGGTGCCGGCCGACCCGCTGCTCAAGCCCTATGACCAGCTGCGCCCGCCCAAGCTCACCGCCGCCGACATCGGCCTGGCCGAGGACGCCCTGGAACTGGAGCGCGAGGTCGGGCTGAACTGATGCAATCCGAAGTCCTGGACCCGGCCCTGGCGGCCTCCACGTCGAAACCCTTCGGCCGCCGTCGCCGCACCCCGCCCATCTGGCTGCAGGTGCCGGTCCTGGCTTTGCTGCTGGTCGCCGCGCTGCCCCTGTTCTACGTCGCCGTGCGCAGCTGGGAATCCGGCTGGCACACCGCCTGGCAGCTGCTGTGGCGCCCCTTCGTGTTCCACCTGCTGGCCAACACCATGAAACTGATGGTGCTGGTGACCGCCGGTTGCGTGCTGCTCGGCCTGGCCCTGGCCTGGCTGGTGGAACGCAGCGACCTGCGCTGGCGTCGCCAGTGGAACGTGCTGCTGTGCCTGCCGTTCGCGATCCCGGCCTTCGTCGCCGGCTTCTCGTGGATTTCCATCAGCCCGGTGTTCGAAGGCCTCGGCGGCACGGCGCTGGTGATGATCCTGTCCAAGTACCCGTTGATCTACCTGCCGGTGGTGGCGACCCTGCGTAACCTCGACCCGGCGCTGGAGGAGTCCGCGCGCATGCTCGGCTACACCCGGCGCCAGGTGTTCTGGCGGGTCACCCTGCCGCTGTTGCGCCCGACCCTGATGGGCACCGGGCTGCTGGTGGCGCTGCACATGCTGGTGGAATTCGGCGCGCCGTCGATCATGCGCTACCAGACCTTCACCACGGCCATCTACCAGCAGTTCGAGCTGGAATTCAGCAACGCCAACGCGGCGATGCTCTCGGCGCTGCTGCTGGCCCTGTGCATGCTGATGATGGGCATGGAGCTGCGCCTGCGCGGGCGCGGTTTCGCCCGTACCGGGCAAGGCGTGGCGCGGCGTACCGCGCCGGTGCGCCTGGGCCTGTGGGACTGGCCGATCCAGGCGCTGCTGGTGGTGCTGGTAGTGGTCGGCTCGGGCACGCCGCTGGCCATGCTCGGCTTCTGGATCCACGAGGGCAGCTCGGCCGCTTTCCCGCTGATGGATATCCTGCGCACCCTGGGTTCGTCGCTCTACCTGTCCTTCGGCGGCGCGCTGATCAGTTGCCTGCTGGCATTGCCGGTGGGGCTGGTGGTGGTGCGCTACCACGGGCGCCTCGCGCGCCTGGCCGAGCGCCTGCCTTTCCTGTTGCACGCATTGCCGGGGCTGGTGATCGCGCTGTCCCTGGTGTTCTTCGCCCTGGGTTATGCGCCGGCGCTCTACCAGACCACGCTGCTGCTGCTGGTGGCCTATGCCCTGCTGTTCATGCCCATGGCCCAGTCGCCGATCCGCGTGGCGCTGGAGAAAGCCTCGCCGCAGCTGGAGGAGGCCGCGCGCACCCTTGGGCAGACGCCGCTCAGGGCCTTCTTCCGGGTGACCCTGCCGATCATCTTCCCGGCCATCGGTGCCGGCTTCGTGCTGGTGTTCCTCGACTGCATGAAGGAGCTGACGGCCACCCTGATCCTCGGCCCCACCGGCCTGGACACCCTGGCCACCGCCGTGTGGTCGCACACCGCCAACCTGGAGTACGCCGCCGCCGCGCCCTATGCCGCGCTGATCGTGCTGGTGTCCGGGCTGCCGGTGTACCTGCTGACCACCCGCGCCTACCTGGGGCGCAACCGCTAGGCGGCTGTGGCATCTGGCCACGGCCCGGCGCTGCCCTGATGCAAGGGGGCTGTGCCAGAATGTGCCACCCGTGAGCCGGCCCATGCAGGCCGGCCCTTCCTGTCGCCGCAGAGCGACAACGCACCGCCTGATGGCCCCGCGAAGCATTACTCACAGGAGCCTGGATTCCGTGTCATTCACCCGCAGACAGATTCTCGGCGGCCTGGTCGGCCTCGGCGTGGTCGGCCTCGGCGCCGGCGGCACCCGCTACTGGCTGGGCCGCAACCTCGATGCCAAGACCCACGACTACGAGCTGATCGCCGCGCCGCTGGACCTCGAACTGGTGTCCGGCCACGTCACCCCGGCCTGGGCCTACGGCGGCCAGGCGCCGGGCGTGGAGCTGCGTTCACGCCAGGGCGACTGGCTGCGCGTGCGCTTCATCAACAAGCTCGACGAGCCCACCACCATCCACTGGCACGGCATCCGCCTGCCCCTGGAGATGGACGGCGTGCCCTATGTCTCGCAGCTGCCGGTGCTGCCGGGCGAATACTTCGACTACCGCTTCCGCACCGATGACGCCGGCAGCTTCTGGTACCACCCGCACCTGTCCAGCGCCGAGCAGCTGGGGCGCGGCCTGGTCGGCCCGTTGATCGTCGAGGAGCGCGAGCCCAGCGGCTTCCGTCACGAGCGCGTGCTCAGCCTGAAGACCTGGCACGTGGACGAGGAGGGCGCCTTCACCCAGTTCAGCGTGCCCCGCGAGGCGGCTCGCGAAGGCACCCGTGGGCGCCTGACCACCATCAACGGCACGCCGGCACCGACCCTGGAGCTGCCCGCCGGGCAGGTGGTGCGCCTGCGCGTGCTGAACCTCGACAGCACCATCACCTACCGGCTGAACATGCCGGGCGCGGAGGTGCGCATCTATTCCCTGGACGGCCACCCCATCGCACCGCGCGAGCTGGGCAAGGAGTACTGGCTCGGCCCGGGCATGCGCATCGAGCTGGCGCTCAAGGTGCCCGCCGCCGGCCAGGAACTACCGCTGCGCAACGGGCCGCTGCGCCTGGCGACGCTCAAGAGCGTGGCGAGCCAGGAGCCGGCCGGCGACTGGCCGCCCGCGCTGCCGGCCAACCCGGTGCCGGAGCCGGACCTGGAGAAGGCCGAGACCCTCAGCTTCAAGTTCGAGTGGGCGGCGACCCTGACCAGCGCCGCCGGCCGGCCGAGCAACTACTGGCAGATCAACGGCAAGGCCTGGGACATCCAGGACAAGACCTGCGCCGATCGCCCCATCGCCACGTTGAAGAAGGGCGGCCACTACATCTTCGAGCTGCGCAACATGGCCCAGTACCTGCACCCGATCCACCTGCACGGCATGGCTTTCAAGGTGATCGGCTCGGACCGCAAGGACATCGTCCCCTACTTCACCGACACCTACCTGCTGGGCAAGAACGAGACCGCGCGCATCGCCCTGGTGGCCGATAACCCCGGCGTGTGGATGTTCCACTGCCACGTCATCGACCACATGGAGACCGGCCTGATGGCCGCGATCGAGGTGGCCTGAGATGCGCCAGCCGATGATCGTCGACCGCAGCCGTGACGAGGACTTCATGCGCGAGGCCCTGGCGCTCGCCGCAGAGGGCGCGGCCCTGGGCGAGGTGCCGGTCGGCGCGGTGCTGGTGCAGGACGGCCGGGTGATCGGGCGCGGTTTCAACTGCCCGATCTCACGGCACGACCCCAGTGCCCACGCCGAGATGGTCGCCATCCGAGATGCGGCGCTGGCGCTGGAAAACTACCGGCTGGTGGGCAGTACGCTGTACGTGACCCTGGAGCCCTGCAGCATGTGCGCCGGGCTCATCGTCCATTCACGCGTGGCGCGCGTGGTCTATGGCGCCACCGAGCCCAAGGCGGGCGTGGCGATCAGCCGGGGCCAGTTCTTCACCCAGGACTTCCTCAACCACCGGGTGCTGGTGGAGGGCGGGGTGCTGGCGGGGGAGTGCGGCGCGATCCTCAGCGAGTTCTTCAGGGCGCGGCGTTCGCTGAAGGGCTGAAGGACGGGTCGTGCGCTTTCAGAGCGGCGGGGTGTCTTCGCTGGGTTTGCGCTTGTCGATGCCGGGGACGTGCAGGTTGCTCTCGGCCACCTGCGAGCCTTCCATCTGCGGCTGGGTCACCCAGGTGAGGATGTCGTAGTAGCGGCGGATGTTCTGCACGAAGTGCACGGTCTCGCCGCCACGGGCATAGCCGTAGCGGGTCTTGCGGTACCACTGTTTCTGCGACAGGCGCGGCAGCATCTGCTTCACGTCCAGCCACTTGTTCGGGTTCAGGCCCTCGGCCTCGGCCAGCTTGCGCGCGTCCCCCAGGTGGGCGATGCCGATGTTGTAGGCGGCCAGGGCGAACCAGGTGCGGTCCGGCTCCACCAGCTCATCGGCCAGCCCCTGCTTGATCATGCCGAAGTACTTGCTGCCGCCGACGATGCTCTGCTTGGGGTCCAGGCGGTTGGCCACGCCCATGGCCTTGGCGGTGTCCTGGGTCAGCATCATCAGGCCGCGCACGCCGGTCTTGGAGGTGGCGGTCGGTTGCCAGAGGGATTCCTGGTAGCCGATGGCGGCCAGCAGGCGCCAGTCCACCTGGTTGTCCTGGGAGGCCTGGCGGAAGTGCTGCTCGTACTTGGGCAGGCGCTGCTGCAGGTGCTTGGCGAAGGTGTAGGCGCCGACGTAGCCGAGCACGTCGACATGGCCGTAGTAGCGATCCTTGAGGCGCTGCAGGGTGCCGTTTTCCTTGGCCTTGTCGAGGAAGCCGTTGACCTCGTCGAGCAGGCTGTCGTCCTCGCCGGGCGCGACGGCCCAGGCCAGGTTGCTGGCATCGCCCAGGTCGAAGGCGACGCGCACGTTGGGGAAGTACACCTGGTTCATCGCCAGCTCGTTGGAGTCCACCAGGGTCAGGTCGATCTGCCCTTCGTCGACCATGCGCAGCAGGTCGACGATCTCCACTTCGTCGGATTCCTCGTACTTCAGCTCCGGGTACTGCACCTTGAGCGCGGCCAGTTGCTCGGCATGGCTGCTGCCCTTGAGCACCAGGATGCGCTGGCCGACGAGGTCTTCCGGGCGGGTGGGGCGGCGCTCGCCATTGCGGTAGATGACCTGCGGCGTGACTTCCAGGTACGGGTGGGAGAAGCGCGACTCGTGCTGGCGCGCATCGCTGGCGACGAGGCCGGCGGCGGCGAGCACCGGGCCATTGGCCTGGCCGAGGCGGGCGAAGAGGTCGTCGAGGTTGTCGGCCGTCTCGATCTGCAGCTCGACGCCCAGGTCGTCGGCGAAGCGTTTCACCAGTTCGTACTCGAAGCCGGTTTCGCCGTTGCGGTCCTGGAAATAGGTGGCCGGGCTGTTGCGGGTGACCACGCGTAGCACACCCTCCTCCTGAATGCGCTCGAGGGTGGACGGCTGTTTGCAGCCTCCGAGCAGCAGGAGGATTCCGGTCGCCAATAGCCAGAAGGCACGACGCTTGCGGAACACGGGTGGGGTGAACATCGGCGCAGTATACGCAAACCCCGATCCTTGCCATATCTCGACAGTGGAAATCTTCTCTGCTAGCTGCAGGCCCCCGGGGGTGGGCGTTTGCGGCCGGTGCGCGCTCGCCCTGCCGCTCCTCGGAAGGCCGCTTCGAGCGGTACGGCACGGGTGCCGGAACCAGGCGCTTTGCGCTAGAATGCACGGCCTCTAAGCACACCCCTTCCCAGAGGCTGTCCAGAAGATGTTGATCCTGCGCGGTGCCCCCGCCCTTTCCGCCTTTCGCCACGGCAAACTGCTCGAGCAACTGACCCAGAAGGTTCCCGCCGTCACCGGTCTTTACGCCGAGTTCGCCCACTTTGCCGAAGTCACCGGCGTTCTTACCGCCGACGAGGAAAAGGTCCTGGCGCGCCTGCTCAAGTACGGGCCCAGCGTCCCGGTGCAGGAGCCGTCCGGCCGCCTGTTCCTGGTGCTGCCGCGCTTGGGCACCATCTCGCCCTGGTCGAGCAAGGCCACCGACATCGCCCGCAACTGCGGCCTGGCCAAGATCGAGCGCATCGAGCGCGGCATCGCCTACTACGTCGCCGGCCAGTTCTCCGACGCCGAGGCGCAACTGATCGCCAGCGCGCTGCATGACCGCATGACCCAACTGGTGCTGGGCGCCCTGGAAGAGGCCTCGGGCCTGTTCAGCCACGCGCAGCCCAAGGCGCTGACCGTGGTCGACATCCTCGGCGGCGGCCGCGATGCCCTGGCCCGCGCCAACGTCGAGCTGGGCCTGGCCCTGGCCGACGACGAGATCGACTACCTGGTGAAGAGCTTCAACGAGATGGGGCGCAACCCCCATGACGTCGAGCTGATGATGTTCGCCCAGGCCAACTCCGAGCACTGCCGCCACAAGATCTTCAACGCCAGCTGGGACATCGACGGCCAGGCGCAGGAGAAGAGCCTGTTCGGCATGATCAAGAACACCTACGAGATGAACCGCGAAGGCGTGCTGTCCGCCTACAAGGACAACGCGTCGGTCATCGAGGGCTTCACCGCCGGGCGCTTCTTCCCCAACCCGGAAACCCGCCAGTACGGCGCGACCGAGGAGCCGGTGCACATCCTGATGAAGGTGGAGACCCACAACCACCCGACCGCCATCGCTCCCTTCCCCGGTGCTTCCACCGGCTCCGGCGGCGAGATCCGCGACGAAGGTGCCACCGGCCGGGGCGCCAAGCCCAAGGCGGGCCTGACCGGCTTCACCGTCTCCAACCTGCAGATCCCCGGATTCGAGCAGCCCTGGGAGAAGCCCTATGGCAAGCCCGAGCGCATCGTCACCGCGCTGGACATCATGATCGAGGGCCCGCTGGGCGGCGCCGCGTTCAACAACGAGTTCGGCCGTCCCGCGCTGAACGGCTACTTCCGTACCTTCGAACAGGCCATCGACACCCCCCACGGTGAAGAAGTGCGCGGCTACCACAAGCCGATCATGCTCGCCGGCGGCATGGGCAACATCCGCGCCGAGCACGTGCAGAAAGGCGAGATCTCGGTCGGCGCCAAGCTGATCGTCCTCGGTGGCCCGGCCATGCTCATCGGCCTGGGCGGTGGTGCCGCTTCCTCCATGGCCACCGGTGCCAGTTCCGCCGACCTGGACTTCGCCTCCGTGCAGCGCGACAACCCGGAAATGGAGCGCCGTTGCCAGGAAGTGATCGACCGCTGCTGGCAGCTGGGTGCCGAGAACCCCATCAAGTTCATCCATGACGTGGGTGCCGGCGGCATTTCCAACGCCCTGCCGGAACTGATCAACGACGGTGGCCGCGGCGGCCGTTTCGAACTGCGCGCCGTGCCCAACGACGAGCCGGGCATGAGCCCGCTGGAAATCTGGTGCAACGAGTCCCAGGAACGCTACGTGATGTCGGTGGACGCCGCCGACTTCGAGCGCTTCAAGGCCATCTGCGAACGCGAGCGCTGCCCCTTCGCGGTGGTCGGCGAGGCCATCGAGGAGCCGCACCTGACCGTCGCCGACAGCCACTTCGGCAACAAGCCGGTGGACATGCCGCTCAACGTCCTGCTGGGCAAGCCGCCGCGCATGCACCGCAGCGTGACCCGCGAAGCCGAGCAGGGCGATGACTTCGACGCCGCCCGTGTCGACATGGCCGACGCGGTCAGCCGTGTGCTGCACCACCCGGCCGTGGCCAGCAAGAGCTTCCTGATCACCATCGGCGACCGCACCATCACCGGCCTCGTGGCTCGCGACCAGATGGTCGGCCCGTGGCAGGTACCGGTGGCCGACTGCGCCGTCACCGCCACCAGCTTCGACGTCTACACCGGCGAGGCGATGGCCATGGGCGAGCGCACCCCGCTGGCCCTGCTGGACGCCCCGGCCTCGGGCCGCATGGCGGTCGGCGAGACCATCACCAACCTGGCGGCGGCACGCATCGAGAAGATTTCCGACATCCGCCTGTCCGCCAACTGGATGGCCGCCGCTGGCCACCCGGGCGAGGACGCGCGCCTGTACGACACGGTCAAGGCCGTGGGCATGGAGCTGTGCCCGGCGCTGGGCATCACCATCCCGGTGGGCAAGGACTCCATGTCCATGAAGACCCGCTGGCAGGACGAGGGCGTGGACAAGTCCGTGACCTCGCCGCTGTCCCTGGTGATCTCCGGCTTCGCCCCGGTGCAGGACGTACGCCGCACCCTCAACCCGCAACTGCGCCTGGACAAGGGCGAGACCGACCTGATCCTGGTCGACCTTGGCCGTGGCCAGAACCGCATGGGCGGCTCGATCCTCGCCCAGACCTACGCCAAGCTCGGCCAGGCCGTTCCGGACGTCGACGATGCCGAAGACCTCAAGGCCTTCTTCGCCGTGATCCAGGGCCTGAACCAGGACGGCCTGCTGCTGGCCTACCACGACCGTTCCGACGGCGGCCTGCTGACCACCGTGCTGGAAATGGCCTTCGCCGGTCATTGCGGTCTCGACCTGCAACTCGATGCCCTGGCCGATTCCGCCGACGAGCTGGCGGCCGTGCTGTTCAACGAAGAGCTGGGTGCGGTCATCCAGGTCCAGCAGGGCGCCACCGCGGAAGTGCTGGCCCAGTTCAGCGCCGCCGGCCTGGGCGACTGCGTGGCCGTCATCGGCCAGCCGGTCAATGGTGCCGATGTCGCCATCGCCTTCAACGGCGAGCCGGTGTTCGCCGGTGAGCGCCGCATGCTGCAGCGCCAGTGGACCGAGACCAGCTACCAGATCCAGCGCCTGCGCGACAACGCCGCCTGTGCCGACCAGGAGTTCGACGTCCTGCTGGACGAAGACAACCCCGGCCTGTCGGTGAAGCTCAGCTTCGATGTCAACCAGGACATCGCCGCTCCCTATATAAAGAAGGGCGCGCGTCCCAAGGTCGCCGTGCTGCGTGAGCAGGGCGTCAACGGCCAGGTCGAGATGGCGGCCGCCTTCGACCGTGCCGGCTTCGCCGCCATCGATGTGCACATGAGCGACATCCTCGCCGGCCGCGTCAGCCTGGAAGAGTTCAAGGGCCTGGTGGCCTGCGGCGGCTTCTCCTACGGCGACGTGCTCGGTGCCGGTGAGGGCTGGGCCAAGTCGGTGCTGTTCAACGCCCGTGCCCGTGACGGCTTCCAGGCCTTCTTCGAGCGCAAGGACAGCTTCGCCCTCGGCGTGTGCAACGGTTGCCAGATGATGTCCAACCTGCACGAGCTGATCCCGGGCAGCGAGTTCTGGCCGCACTTCGTGCGCAACCGCTCCGAGCAGTTCGAGGCCCGCGTGGCCATGGTCCAGGTGCAGGAGTCGGCGTCGATCTTCCTGCGCGGCATGGCCGGCTCGCGCATGCCCATCGCCATCGCCCACGGCGAAGGCCATGCCGAGTTCGAGAGCGAGGAAGCCCTGCTGGAAGCCGACCTGTCCGGTTGCGTGGCCATGCGCTTCGTCGACAACCACGGCAAGGTCACCGAGAGCTATCCGGCCAACCCGAACGGCTCGCCCCGTGGCATCACCGGCCTCACCAGCCGCGATGGTCGCGTGACCATCATAATGCCGCACCCGGAACGCGTGTTCCGTGCCGTGCAGAACTCCTGGCGCCCTGACGAGTGGCAGGAAGACGGCGGCTGGCTGCGCATGTTCCGCAATGCCCGCGTCTGGGTCGACTGACGACGCCGGCGAGCGCCCGCTTCCGGATACGGGGGAGGGCGCTTCGCTACCGGAGGTGCGCCGGGTCGAACCCGGCGCCACCCTCCTGCTTTGCCGCTGCGGGCACTCGCCCCGGCTTCCCGATTGCCCAGGCGACTGCCGGCAGGGCCTCTCGCTTCACATCGAACGCCAGCAACTGCTCATCCTCTGCCGCTGCGGCCTGTCGCAACGCTTGCCGTATTGCGACGGCAGCCACGCCCGCGCCGCGCCTTCGCTGAAGGACAAGTGGCGTCGGTTCTGGCAGGGCGGCTGACCGCAAGCCTGGCTCGTCCCGGCTCCATCGCGCTCCGCTCGGGGCGCTCAGGCCGGCCCCGCTTATGGCCAACTGCTCTATGGCGGCGCTGAACACTTCGACCGGTAGCCAGTCGAATGCCGGTATCGTGACGCTGGTCGCGACAAAGTATTGGCGAAGTGCCATCTTCCGATGGCATCATCTGGCCACTAGCGTCCAGCCTGTAATTGCCTGTGGAGTGATTGATGTACAAGCTGTGCTTCTACGTTCCGGAGTCCCATCTCGAGCCGGTCAAGAAAGCGGTCTTCGCGGCGGGTGGTGGCCGAATCGGTGCCTATGACAGTTGCTGCTGGCAGAGCCTGGGCCAGGGCCAGTTCCGTCCCCTGGCCGAAGCCGACCCCTTCATCGGCGAGGTGGGCCGGGTGGAGCATGTGTCCGAGTGGAAGGTGGAGATGGTCGTCGCCGACGAGCTGATCCACGATGCCGTGCGCGCCCTCAAGCAGGCGCATCCCTACGAGACGCCGGCCTATGAGGTCTGGCGCCTGTCCGACCTGGTGTTCTGAGTCGCCCACCCTCGCGGCGTGCGGGGCTGTTCCCCGCCATCCTCCCACGCGGGGAACCACTGAATGAAAAAAGGCGCCCTGGGGCGCCTTTTCATGCCTGCCGTTCGGTCCCTCAGGGGCGGATCTCGATCAGCGTGCCGTCCTTCACCAGGTTCCATATCTCGCGCATGTCGGCGTTCTTCATGGCGATGCAGCCCTCGGTCCAGTCCAGGGTGTGGAAGTACCACTCGGGGTATTCCTCGTCCAGCGGGGTGCCGTGGATCATGATCATGCCCCCGGCCGGCACACCCTTCTGGCGCGCCTGCAGGGAGTCGCGGGCATTGGGGTAGGAGATGTGCATCGCCAGGTTGTACTTGTCGCTGGTCTTGCGCCAGTCGATCCAGTAGAAGCCCTCGGGCGTGCGCTGGTCGCCTTCGCGCAATTTCGGCCCCTTGGGCTGCTTGCCCAGGGAGATGCGGTAGCTCTTGAGGATGTTGCCGCGGTTCATCAGCAACAACTTGCGCTCGGATTTGACCACCAGCACCTTGTCGATGCCCTTGCCTTCGAGGCTGGGGGCGGCGCTGGCGTGGGACAGGGAGGTAAAGCAAAAGATGAAGGCAAGGAGCAACCAGCGCATTTCTACAGCATCCCCAGAGTGTTCGAATTCGGCAGTGCGTTCAGGCTTTCTTGTAGTAGGCCAGCAAGGGTGCCAACGGCTCGTTGCGGACCGGATAGACCTGCTCGATACGGTCGGCGAAGTAGCATTCTAAGGTACGTCCGACAGTCGGAAAAGCCAGCTCGGACCAAGGGATGTCACGTTCGTGGAACAGCTTCACTTCGAGGCTTTCCTCGCCGGCGGCGAAGTCCAGGTCGACCAGCTGGGCGAGGAAGAAGGTGTAGACCTGGCTGATGTGCGGCAGGTCGAACAGGGTGTACAGCTGCAGGTCGCGTACCCGTGCGCAGGCTTCCTCGGCGGTTTCACGCGCGGCGGCCTGTTCCATGGTCTCGCCGTTCTCCATGAAGCCGGCGGGCAGGGTCCAGTAGCCCTTGCGCGGCTCGATGGCGCGGCGGCACAGCAGCACCTGCTCGCCCCAGACCGGCACGCAGCCGGCGACGATGCGCGGGTTCAGGTAATGAATGGTGTGGCATAGCTCGCAGACATGGCGCAGGCGGTTGTCGCCTTCGGGGATGCGCTGGATCACGGGGCCGCCGCACTGGCTGCAGAACTTCATCGGGAATCCTCGGGGTCGAGGGCGCAATCTTGGCGCGGCTGGGGGCCCCACGGCAAGCGGGACGGGGGCTGCGAACGTCGGCTCGGGGGTTGGGTGGCCTGCGGGTTCGTGCCATGATGCCCGGCAGAATAAAAGCCGAGAATATCCATGTTGGATGACCTGCACCGCCGCGTGCGGAGCTATTCCCCGAAGACGCTGGTGACCGACCGCTCCTTCCCCGAGGCGGCGGTGCTGGTGCCCATCACCCGCAGCGCCGAACCCGAGCTGGTGCTCACCCTGCGCGCCAGCGGCCTGTCCACCCACGGTGGCGAGGTGGCCTTCCCAGGTGGCCGTCGCGACCCCGAGGACCGCGACCTGATCCACACCGCCCTGCGCGAGGCGGAGGAGGAGATCGGCCTGCCGCCCGGCCTGGTCGAGGTCATCGGCCCGCTCAGTACCCTGGTCTCGCGCCATGGCATCCAGGTCACGCCCTACGTCGGCTTCGTGCCCGACTACGTGGAGTACAAGGCCAACGACGGCGAGATCGACTCGGTCTTCAGCGTGCCCCTGGAGTTCTTCCGCAGCGACCCGCGCGAGATGACCCACCGCATCGACTACCTCGGCCAGAGCTGGTACGTGCCCAGCTACCAGTTCGGCCAGTACAAGATCTGGGGCCTCACCGCGATCATGGTGGTGGAGCTGGTCAACCTGGTCTTCGATGCCGGCATCGAGATGCGCGAGCCGCCGGCTACCTTCGTCAAACTCAACTGAGCCCCGTTTCGAGGAGCGCCTGATGAAATACCGCCTGGGCAATGCCCGTGTCGAAACCCATCCCGAGAGCTGGATCGCCCCCGACGCAGCGGTGATCGGCAAGGTCCGCCTGGATGCCGGAGCCAGTGTCTGGTTCGGCGCCGTGCTGCGTGGTGATAACGAACTCATCCATATCGGCGAGAACAGCAACGTGCAGGACGGCACCGTCATGCACACCGACATGGGCTTCCCGCTGAACATCGGCAAAGGCGTCACCATCGGCCACAACGCCATGCTCCACGGCTGCACCGTCGGCGACTACAGCCTCATCGGCATCAACGCGGTGATCCTCAACGGTGCCAGGATCGGCAAGTACTGCATCATCGGCGCCAACGCCCTGATCCCCGAGGGCAAGGAAATCCCAGACGGCTCGCTGGTGATGGGCTCGCCCGGTAAAATAGTCCGCGAGCTGACCGAGCAGCAGAAGAAGATGCTCGAGGGCAGCGCCGCTCACTACGTGCACAACGCCCAGCGTTATGCACGGGAACTGGTCGAACAGGAAGACTGATGGAACGCGAACGCCCCGTCGCCTCGCCCTGCGTGCATGTCTGCGCGCTGGACGATGACGACATCTGCACCGGCTGCCAACGCAGCGTCGAGGAGATCACCCGCTGGGGCCGCATGGACAACACCGAGCGCCGCGAGGTGCTGGTGCGCTGCATGGAGCGCGCGCGGGCCGGTGGCCAGTTCCTGATCCAGCCCCATTGAAGAAGCCGTCGGCCCTCGGTCGCCGGCCGCGTGAATACCTTTCATCTTTCGAGGAAACACCGATGCCCCGTATTGGAACCCCGCTGTCGCCGAGCGCGACCCGTGTACTGCTTTGCGGCTCTGGCGAGCTGGGCAAGGAAGTGGTGATCGAGCTGCAGCGCCTGGGCGTCGAGGTGATCGCCGTCGATCGCTACGAGAACGCGCCGGCCATGCAGGTCGCCCATCGCAGCCACGTCATCAGCATGCTCGACGGCGAGGCCCTGCGCCGGGTCATCGAGCTGGAGAAGCCGCACTACATCGTGCCGGAGATCGAGGCCATCGCCACCGCGACCCTGGTGGAGCTGGAGGCCGAAGGCTACACCGTGATCCCCACCGCCCGCGCCGCGCAGCTGACCATGAACCGCGAGGGCATCCGCCGCCTGGCGGCCGAGGAACTGGGCCTGCCGACCTCGCCCTACCACTTCGCCGACACCTTCGAGGACTACCGCGCCGCCGTCGCCAGCGTCGGCTACCCCTGCGTGGTCAAGCCGATCATGAGTTCCTCCGGCAAGGGCCAGTCGGTGCTCAAGAGCGACGACGACCTGCAGTACGCCTGGGACTACGCCCAGGAAGGCGGCCGTGCCGGCAAGGGCCGCGTGATAGTCGAGGGCTTCATCGACTTCGAATACGAAATCACCCTGCTCACCGTGCGCCACGTCGGGGGTACCACCTTCTGCGCACCCATCGGCCACCGCCAGGTGAAGGGCGACTACCACGAGTCCTGGCAGCCCCAGGCGATGAGCCCCAAGGCCCTGGCCGAGTCCGAGCGCGTGGCCAAGGCCGTGACCGAGGCACTCGGTGGTCGCGGGCTGTTCGGCGTGGAGCTGTTCATCAAGGGGGACCAGGTATGGTTCAGCGAAGTGTCGCCGCGCCCGCACGACACCGGCCTGGTCACCCTGATCTCCCAGGAACTCTCCGAGTTCGCCCTGCACGCCCGTGCCATCCTCGGCCTGCCGATCCCGGTGATCCGCCAGTCGGGCCCGTCCGCCTCGGCGGTGATCCTGGTGGAAGGCAAGTCCACCGAGATGAGCTTCGGCAACCTCTCGGCCGCCCTCGCCGAGCCTGACACCGCTCTGCGCCTGTTCGGCAAACCGGCGGTGGATGGTCAGCGCCGCCTCGGCGTGGCCCTGGCCCGAGACGAGTCCACCGACCTGGCCCGCGCCAAGGCGACCCGCGCGGCCCAGGCCGTCGACGTCAAGCTGTGAGCCGAGGGGCCGGGTTGCTCTGGTGGGCATCGGCGCTGGCGCTGATGCCCCTGGTACTGCCCCAGGCCCTGTATACCAGGCGCACCGCCCTGCGCCTGTCTCCCGCCGCCGGTCCTGACCACGGGCTGGCGGGCGCGGACTATCCGGGCGAGCCCCTGCGCGTTTTGCTGATCGGCGAATCCACGGTTGCTGGTGTCGGTGTCTCCTGCCTGCAACTGGCATTGCCGGGGCAACTGGCGACCGCTCTTTCACAGCAGTTGCAGCGCCCCGTCGCCTGGCGTGCCTGTGGCGAGAACGGCATTACTGCGGGCGAGGCCTGCGAGCGCCTGCTGCCGCAGGTGCGGAACGAGCCCGTGGACCTGCTGCTGCTGGTCTTCGGCGTCAACGACACCACCCACTTCAGCTCCACCCGCGACTGGCGCGAGTCCCTGCGGCGGCTGGCGTCACCCTTCATCGAGCGCGGCACCCAGGTGGTGTTCGCAGCCGTCCCGCCGCTGCAGCACTTCAGCGCCTTGCCCTGGCTGCTGCGTCGCCTGCTGGGCTGGCGCGCGCGGCTGCTCGATGAGCAGGTGCGCACGCTGGCCGAGGAACTGGACGCCGAGCATTGTGCCGCGTCCATCGCCATGCAGGCGGATTTCCTGGCCATGGACGGCTACCACCCCTCGCAGCTGGGCTGTCGTGTCTGGGGCGGTTTGCTGGCAGAGTGGATCGTGCGGGCGGGGAGGGTGGGGCGGGCCGACTGCCGACTCCTCGAGGAAGCGGCAGGAGCCTGAGGTTTCAGCGCACCGCGCCGAGGTCGCCGTCGCGGGTTTCCTTGAGGCACAGCACCGCCAGCAGGCTGAGCGCCGCCGCAGCCGATACATAGCCGCCGACCCAGGAGAGCCCGCCCATGGCCACCAGCTTCTGGGCGAAGAAGGGCGCGACCGACGCCCCGACGATGCCGCCGAGGTTGTACGCCGCCGAGGCACCGGTGTAGCGCACGTGGGTGGGGAACAGCTCCGGCAGCAGCGCCCCCATCGGGGCGAAGGTCACGCCCATCAGGAACAGTTCGATGCTGAGGAACAGGGTGACCGAGAAGGTCGAGCCCTGGGTCAGCAGTGGCTGCATGGCGAAGCCGGAGAGGATCGCCAGCGAGCAGCCCACGATCAGCACCGGCCTGCGCCCGAAGCGGTCGCTCAGCCAGGCCGAGAGCGGGGTGGCCGCCGCCATGAACAGCACCGCGAAGCAGAGCATGCCGAGGAAGCTTTCGCGGCTGTAGCCGAGGCTGGCGACGCCGTGGCTGAGGGAGAACACGGTGGAGATGTAGAACAGCGCGTAGCACACCACCATCGCCAGGGCGCCGAGGACGATCGGGCGCCAGTGGCTGCCGAAGGCTTCGATCACCGGCATCTTCACCCGCTCCTGCTGGGCCATGGCCTTGGCGAAGACGGGCGTCTCCGCCAGCTTCAGGCGCACGTAGAGGCCGACCAGCACCAATACGGCGCTGAGCAGGAAGGGGATGCGCCAGCCCCAGGCGCGGAACTGCTCGTCGCTCAGGCTCAGGGCCAGGGTGAGGAACAGGCCATTGGCGGCGAGGAAGCCGATCGACGGGCCGAGTTGCGGGAACATGCCGAACCAGGCGCGCTTGCCGGGCGGGGCGTTCTCGGTGGCCAGCAGGGCTGCGCCGCCCCATTCACCGCCCAGGCCCAGGCCCTGGCCGAAGCGCAACAGGCACAGCAGGATCGGTGCCCAGGCACCGATGGCGTCGTAGCCCGGCAGTACGCCGATCAGCGTGGTGGAGGCGCCCATCAGCAGCAGCGAGGCCACCAGCGTCGACTTGCGCCCGATACGGTCGCCGAAGTGGCCGAACAGCGCCGAACCCAGTGGCCGGGCGAGGAAGGCCGAGAGCATCTGTGCGGTGCCGGATGTCTGCGGGAAGAACACCGGGCCGATCACCAGGGCCGCAGCCGTGGCGTAGATATAGAAGTCGTAGAACTCGATGGCGGTGCCGATGAAGCTGGCGGTGGCGACGCGGGCTGGCGAATTGGCCGCTGGCGCGCCTGCGCTGTCGCTCAAGGTGGCGGTGGTCATCTGTTGGTCCCCTGTCGGTCGTCGCGGCCATCACGGCCCGACGTAATCTCGTGGCTGTCGTGTTGTGCTGAGGGAAGGGGGTGATACGGCGGGTCGCCGGATCAGGGGCCTTGCGGGCTGCGGACGGGCCTGTGGGGCCGTGGCAGGTGGTTCTCAGGCGGCCAGGCTGGCTGGCCGGTGGCGCGTGGGCGGGTAGCCGCGGCGGCCGGATGGGCGGGGTGGGCCCGGGCGGATTATAGAAAGCGCTGGAAAACCACGGCAAGGGGCCTCGGCCAGGGCCGTGGGAGGCTCAGGCGCGCCAGGCCAGCACGCGCTGCACGCGGTTCTCGCCGGACTGCAGGATCTCCAGGCGGTAGGGGCCGATCTTCAGGCACACGCTGGCGTCGGGAATCTGCTCCAGGGCTTCGGTGATCAGGCCATTGAGGGTCTTGGGCCCCTCGCAGGGCAGGTGCCAGCCGAGCACGCGGTTGAGCTCGCGCAGGTGCAGGGAGCCGTCCAGCTCGAAGCGGCCGTCCTCCTGGGGGTGGATCGCCGGGTTGGGCGCGAGGTCGTCGAGGCTGCCGAACTCGCCGATCAGCTCCTGGAAGATGTCCTCCAGGCTGACCAGGCCGATCACGTCGCCGTATTCGTCGACCACGATGCCGACGCGGCGTTGTTCCTTCTGGAAGTTCACCAGCTGCGTGAGCAGCGGGGTGCTTTCCGGCACGAAGTAGGTCTCGCGGCAGGCCGCCAGCAGGTCTTCGGCGCTGACACCGTCCTGGGGCAGCAGGCGGGCGACCTGGCGGATATGCAGGATGCCCTCGATCTGATTGATGTCCTCGCGGTACACCGGCAGGCGCGTGTGGGTGGCGGTGCGCAACTGCTCGAGGATGCGCTCCGGCGGCTGGCTGATGTCGACGCCCTGGATCTCGCTGCGCGGGACCATGATCGCGGCGATGGTGACGCGTTGCAGGGCCTCGGTCAGCGTGGAGGGCAGGCGTGGCGTTGCTTCGGGGTCGACCTGCACCGGCTGGCGGCGCCGGCGCGACAGGCTCCAGGCCAGCACCGAGCCGGCGAGGCAGGCGAGCAACAGCCCGAGCAGCAGGCCGGCGGTGAATCCGTCGATGGGCATCTCAGATGTGCAGGATGAATTCGCGGACCAGCTTGCTGCCGAAGTAGGCGAGCATCAGCAGGCAGAAGCCCGCCAGGGTCCAGCGGATGGCCTTGTGTCCGCGCCAGCCCAACTGGTGGCGGCCCCACAGCAGCACGGCGAATACCACCCAGGCGATGCACGACAGGATGGTCTTGTGGGCCAGGTGCTGGGCGAACAGGTTCTCGACGAACAGCCAGCCGGAGATCAGCGACAGCGACAGCAGGGCCCAGCCGGCCCAGAGGAAGCCGAACAGCAGGCTCTCCATCGTCTGCAGCGCCGGGAAGTTGCGGATCAGCCCGGAGGGATGCTTGTGCTTGAGCTGGTGGTCCTGGAGCAGCAGCAGCAGCGACTGGAACACGGCGATGGTGAGCATGCCGTAGGCCAGGATCGACAGCAGGATGTGCGCCAGGATGCCGGGCTCCTCATCGATCGCCTGCACCGTCCCGGAGGGGGCGAAGGCGGCCAGGAGCACCGTCAGCAGCCCCAGTGGTAGAAGCAGCAGGAGCAGGTTCTCCACCGGTATCCGCGAGATGGCCAGCAGTGTGAGGAGGATCACGGCGGCGGCGATCAGGCTGGCGGCGTTGAAGAAGTCGAGGGTCAGGCCCACCGGTGTGATCAGCTGGATATATAGGCTGAACGCGTGGGCGACGAGTGCCAGGGCGCCGAGCGACACGAGCAGGCGTTTGTCCGGCGCGGCGCGCTGGCGAAGGCGCAGGCCCTGGTAGGTGGTGGCGCCCGCGTAGAGGAAGGCAGCCAGGAGGCTGGGCAGCAGAGGGTGCATAAGTCCTTGTAAGGCAAGCCCGAAAGGCGCTGAGTGTGGCACAGATGGGGGCGCTCACGAAAGACCGCAGGCGGTGTCGGCGCAGCCCGCACTTCGCTATAATCCGCCGCTTGCCGCAAGCTCACCCTCGGTTCGGACGAACCTGAAAGGAACGTGCATGTTCGAAAATCTTACAGACCGCCTCTCACAGACGCTGCGCCATGTCACCGGCAAGGCCAAGCTGACCGAGGACAACATCAAGGACACCCTGCGCGAAGTCCGCATGGCCCTGCTCGAGGCCGACGTCGCCCTGCCGGTGGTCAAGGACTTCGTCAACAAGGTCAAGGAGCGCGCCGTCGGCACCGAGGTGTCGAAGAGCCTGACGCCGGGCCAGGCTTTCGTGAAGATCGTCCAGGCCGAGCTGATCGAGCTGATGGGCGCGGCCAACGAGGACCTGTCCCTGGCCGCCGCGCCGCCCGCCGTCGTGCTCATGGCCGGCCTGCAGGGCGCGGGCAAGACCACCACCGTCGGCAAGCTGGCGCGCTTCCTCAAGGAGCGCAAGAAGAAGTCCGTGCTGGTGGTCTCGGCCGACGTCTACCGTCCCGCGGCGATCAAACAGCTGGAAACCCTGGCCGCCGATATCGGCGTGACCTTCTTCCCCTCCGACATCAGCCAGAAGCCGGTGGACATCGCCGAGGCGGCGATCCGCGAGGCCAAGCTGAAATTCATCGACGTGGTGCTGGTGGACACCGCCGGTCGCCTGCACATCGACGGCGAGATGATGGCCGAGATCCAGGCGCTGCATGCCGCGATCAAGCCCGTCGAGACGCTGTTCGTGGTCGACGCCATGACCGGCCAGGACGCCGCCAACACCGCCAAGGCCTTCGGCGAGGCGCTGCCGCTGACCGGTGTCGTGCTGACCAAGGTCGACGGTGACGCCCGTGGCGGTGCCGCGCTGTCGGTGCGCGCTATCACCGGCAAGCCGATCAAGTTCCTCGGCATGGGCGAGAAGAGCGAAGCGCTCGATCCCTTCCATCCGGACCGCATCGCCTCGCGCATCCTCGGCATGGGTGACGTGCTCAGCCTGATCGAGCAGGCCGAGCAGAACATGGATCGCGACAAGGCCGAGAAGCTCGCGAAGAAGATCAAGAAGGGCAAGGGCTTCGACCTCGAGGACTTCCGTGACCAGCTGCAGCAGATGAAGAACATGGGCGGCCTGGGCGGCCTCATGGACAAGCTGCCGATGCTCGGGGGCGTCAACCTGGCGCAGATGGGCAACGCCCAGGGCGCGGCGGAGAAGCAGTTCAAGCAGATGGAGGCCATCATCAACTCGATGACCCCCGCCGAGCGCCGCGACCCGGAAGTCATCAGTGGCTCGCGCAAGCGCCGCATCGCGCTCGGCTCCGGCACCCAGGTGCAGGATGTCGGCCGCCTCATCAAGCAGCACAAGCAGATGCAGAAGATGATGAAGAAGGTCACCGCCAAGGGCGGCATGGCCAAGATGATGCGCGGCATGGGCGGCATGTTCCCCGGCGGCGGCATGCCGAAGATGTGATTGAAAGGCGCGCCAGGCGATGGCCGACGGGCAGCTCATGAGCGCCTGGTGGCCTGAAACCTGTGGCTTGCAGCGGCCACCGACAGGTGGCTCGCAAAAGAGATTTGCAATCGGCCGGATAATCCTTAGAATATGCGGCCTTTCGGGCCCATGGCCCATGTGTGTGCACAGCTTGAAAAGCACCGACTATAGGAACGAAGTTCAATGGTAACCATCCGTCTTGCTCGTGGCGGCTCCAAGAAGCGCCCCTTCTACCACCTGACCGTGACCAACAGCCGCAATGCGCGCGACGGTCGCTTCGTAGAGCGTATCGGCTTCTTCAACCCGGTCGCCTCGGGTGCTGAAGTGAAGCTCTCCGTGAACCAGGAGCGCGCCACCTACTGGCTGAGCCAGGGCGCCCAGCCGTCTGAGCGCGTTGCTCAGCTGCTGAAGGAAGCTGCCAAGGCTGCTGCCTAAGCAACTTTATGAGCACGACGCCGGCACAGGCCGAGGATCTTATTGTTCTCGGCAAGATTTTCTCGGTGCATGGCGTACGTGGCGAGGTGAAGGTGTATTCCTTTACCGACCCGCTGGATAACGTGCTCGATTACCGCCGTTGGACGCTCAGGCGTGACAACGAGGTAAAGCAGGTCGAATTGGCCAGTGGACGCTTGCATGGCAAGGTCCTGGTGGCAAAGCTGAAGGGTCTCGATGATCGCGAAGTCGCTCGTACTTACGCGGGCTTCGACATTTGCGTGCCCCGTAGCGAGCTGCCGGAACTCAGCGATGACGAGTACTACTGGCATCAGTTGGAAGGTCTCAAGGTCATCGACCAGCAAGGGCAACTGCTCGGCAAGGTCGATCATCTGCTGGAGACCGGCGCCAACGATGTGATGGTGGTCAAGCCCTGCACCGGCAGCCTCGATGACCGTGAGCGCCTGTTGCCCTATACGGAGCAATGCGTGCTGGCGATCGACCTGGAAACAGGCGAGATGCGGGTGGACTGGGACGCTGACTTCTGAGCTGCATGACATGAAAAGCATGCAGGTCGAGGTCATCAGCATCTTTCCGGAGATGTTCGCCGCCATCAGCGAATACGGCATCACCAGCCGAGCGGTAAAGCAGGGTCTGCTCAAGCTGACCTGCTGGAACCCGCGGACCTTCACCGAGGACCGCCACCAGACGGTGGACGACCGGCCCTTCGGCGGTGGCCCGGGGATGGTGATGAAGATACAGCCCCTCGAGCGGGCCCTGGCAGCAGCCAAGGCATCGGCAGGGGAGCAGGCGAAGGTGATCTACCTTTCGCCGCAGGGCCGGCAGCTCAAGCAGGAGGCCGTGCGCGAACTGGTCCAGTCGGAATCCCTGATTCTGATCGCCGGTCGCTACGAAGGTATCGACGAGCGCTTCATCGAAGAGCACGTCGACGAGGAATGGTCGATCGGCGACTACGTATTGTCCGGCGGTGAGCTGCCGGCAATGGTGCTGATCGACGCGGTGACGCGGTTGTTGCCCGGCGCGCTGGGCCATGCGGACTCCGCAGAGGAAGACTCCTTCACGGACGGTCTCCTCGATTGCCCGCACTACACCCGACCCGAGGTGTATGCGGACAAACGTGTTCCCGATGTGTTGCTCAGTGGCAACCACGAACACATCCGGCGTTGGCGTTTGCAGCAGTCCCTTGGTCGGACCTGGGAACGTCGTGCCGATCTTCTGGATAGCCGCTCGCTTTCTGGAGAAGAGAAGAAGCTGTTGGCGGAATACATCCGCCAGCGGGACGATAGTTAACGTATCGATGGCAGGCCGGCGGCTTGTCTTAGGAGCGCAGCGATGACCAACAAGATCATTCAGCAACTCGAAGCTGAACAAATGAACAAAGAGATCCCGGCTTTCGCCCCCGGCGACACCGTGATCGTGCAAGTGAAAGTGAAGGAAGGCGACCGTCAGCGTCTGCAGGCCTTCGAAGGTGTTGTCATCGCCAAGCGCAACCGCGGCCTGAACAGTGCTTTCACCGTGCGCAAGATCTCCAACGGCGTTGGCGTAGAGCGTACCTTCCAGACCTACTCCCCGCTGGTCGACAGCCTGAGCGTCAAGCGCCGCGGTGACGTGCGCAAGGCCAAGCTGTACTACCTCCGCGACCTGTCCGGCAAGGCAGCTCGCATCAAGGAGAAGCTGGTCTAAGTACCGCTTCCCTCAGAAGCCCGCCCCGGGAAACCGCGGCGGGCTTTTCATTGGGCGCGGGAAAGTCGGCTCGCCCGTCGAGCCTCTGCTGTGCGAGGGCAGCCAGGCGTGCCGTCCGAGCCTGCGCCCGATCACGCCTGCCCTGGGTTGCGGTTCGGGGCTCAAGCGTTGTCCATGACTTCCGCCAGGCAGCATTCCAGGCGTTCCAGCTCGAATTGCAGCTCGGTGAACTGCGCGGCCAGCGCGTCATCGCTCGCGTGGTTTTCGCACAAGGCTTCCAGTGCCTCGCAATGGCTGATCAGGGGATGTGCCTGGACGATCTTCGCGGCCCCCTTGATCTTGTGCGCCACCTCTGCGATCGCCGGCCTGTCGCCCTTGTCGATGAAGTCCCGCATCAACGCCAGATCGCTCTGGTTGCTGCGCAGCAGCGTGTCCAGCAGGCGGGTGCGCAGCGCCGGGTCGCGGCCGGCCAGGTACTCGAACTCCCGCAGGTCGCAGGGAGAGGGCAAGGGTTCGGGAACCTTGGCCTGCGGCTCCATGCCGGCCAGCAGGGCGGCCAGGTCAGCCAGGCTGATGGGCTTGAACAGGCAGGCATCCATGCCCGCCTGGCGGCATCGCTCGTGTTCCTCGTTCTGTGCGTTGGCGGTGTAGCCGATGAAGCGGCAGGGTGCCAGCGCGTCGCGCCGTTCCTGCTGGCGCACCGCGCGGGCCAGGTCGTAGCCGTTCATGACCGGCATGTTGCAATCGCTGATCACAAGGTCGAAGCGCTGCCGTTGCCAGAGCTCCAGCCCGCCGGCGCCATCCTGGGCGTCGCAGACCCGGTGGCCGAGAAAGAGCAATTGCTGCTTGAGCAACTCGCGGTTGGCCGGGTGATCGTCCACCACCAGGATGTCGAGGCGTCGCTCGGGAGCGGTGATCCGTGCAACCGATGGCATGTCGATGCGGGGCAGGGGGGTGAGCACCTGCAGGGTCAGTTGCACCGTCACGCAGGTGCCTTTGCCGGGCTTGCTGGACATGTCGATGCTGCCGCCCATCATTTCGCAGAGTGTCCGGCTGATGACCAGCCCCAGTCCGGTTCCGCCCAATGTATTGGTGCCCTGGTGGCGCCCCTGGCTGAAGGGCTGGAACAGCTGAGCAAGCTCATCCGGCTCGATGCCCGGGCCGCTGTCCTCAACCTGCACGGTCAGCTCCAGGCGTTTGTCCTGGCAGGGCTGTCCGGATATCCGCAGGCCTACCCGGCCGCGCTCGGTGAACTTGATGGCGTTGCTCACCAGGTTGGAGAGCACCTGCTTGAAACGCACCGGGTCCAGCAGTACCTCGACGCAAGCCCTCGGGTCGAACTCCAGTTCCAGGGAGAGGTTCTTCTGCCGAGCCAGGCCGTCGAAGACGCGTACCACGTCCTCCACCTGTTCGCGCAGGTTGCAGCGAACTGGGCTGAGTGTCAGGCGACCGGATTCGATGCGGGCGATGTCGAGGATGTTGCCGATCAGCTCCAGCAGGCCATTGGCCGAGTCGTGGGCGATCTCGATGGCCGGGCGGTCCAACTGCCCCTGGTCGGCGCGCTGCAAGGCCAGTTCGAGCATGCCGATCACCGCGTTCATCGGCGTGCGAATCTCATGGCTCATGGTCGCGAGGAACGTGCTCTTGGCGCGGCTGGCTTCATCGGCACGTTCCTTCGCCTCCTGCAGGTCGGCCACCAGGCGCAGGCGTTCGGTTATGTCGATCCAGCCGGCGACCACGCCCCGGATGATGCCCCGGGAGTCGCGGAAGGGCTCGATCCAGTGAAAGATGCTGAATGGCCCGTCTGGATGCTTCAGCCGGCGGTCGGCTTGCAGGCTTTCTCCGCTTTCCATCACGCGACGGTAGTCCTCCAGCAGATGCGGGGTGCAACCGTCGTCGTCGAAGATGCCCTCCAGCGGCAGCGCTCCGATCGCCTTTTCGCGGTCGATGGAGAGTGCTGCCAGGTAGTTGTCGTTGCACAACAGGAGGCGGTTGTCGCGATCGCGTACATAGATGGGGTGCGGGGTCCCGTTGATCAGGGTCTCCATCAACTGCAACTGGTCGTTCAGCGCATGCTCGGCGGCCGCCCTCAGCTGCATCTGGCGACGCAGGTAGATGTTCCAGACCAGCGACACACTCAGCAGCAGCCCGACCACGCCCCCCACCTGGTAGATGAGCCGCTCGTAGTCGCGCCAGGTCGGCCTGGCCACCTCCACCGTGGAGCGCCAGCGCTGGTTGACCAGTACCCCCAGTTCGTCCGGTGGGATGTTGACCAGCGTCTTGTCCAGTACCGACAGCAGCTCCAGGTCACCGCGCCTGAGCGCGAAGGCGGTGGCTTCGAGCAACTGCGGCACCACGTCGGATATCCACAGCTGCTCGTCGAAGAAGCGCTGCACCAGATGCTCGGCCACGGTGCCCGGAATGATGCTGGCATCGACTTTGCCCTCGGCCGTTAGCGTCAGCGCCTCATGCATCGAGTCCAGCTCCACGGGTACGGCACGGGGGTAGTGCTCGTGGAGCCATTGGTGCAGTCGCGGGTCGCGGGGCGTTGCGATGCGCTTGCCGTCCAGCGATTCCAGCTCCGCCGAATCGACGTTGTCGCGGCGGCTCACGATGACCAGTCCCGCGTTCATGTAGGGACGTGTGAAGGCCAGCCCCTGCACGTTCTCGATCGCCGGGTTCAGTGCGCCTATCAGGTCGGCCTCGCCGGACCTGAGCTTCTCGATCATCTCCTTCTGGCTGCTGGTGCGGATGATCTCGAAGCGCAGCCCGGTGCGCATGCGCACCTGGTCCAGCACGTCGGCGGTGATGCCGTGGTAGTTGCCATCGCTGTCGAAGAAGCTCACGGGCGACAGGTTGCCGAAGGTGGCGATGCGCAGCACCGGATGCTGCAGCAGCCAGCGCTGCTCCTGCTGGGTGAACACCAGGCTTGCGTCCGACAGCAGCGGGCCGTTGCCACCGCTCCAGCGCTTGAGCAGTTCGCTCTGGCGTTCCGGCGGGATGCTGGCCAGCGCGGCGTTCACCACCTTGCGCAGTTCCGGCTGGTCATTGCGCATGGCGAAGCCGAACCCGCCGCTGGGCATCTTGCTATAGCCGGCGAGTCGCAGGGGGCCGGCCTGGCTCTGGTTGAGCAGGTAGTTCGCCACCACCAGGTCGCCCAGGTACAGATCGGCGCGGCCCAGGGCCACCGCGCGCAGGGCGGAGCGGGGGTCGACCGCGGTGCTGACCCGCGCCAGCGGATAGTGGGCGCGGATCCGCTCCACCGGCTGGTAGTCGGCGGACATCACCAGGTGCATGCCCACCAATCCCGGTGACAGCGGCCGGCGCTCGTCGTCGCGGCTGACCAGCACCGGCTGGTCGGGTGCGTAGGTGTCGCTGAGCAGCAACTGGCGGTTGTTCGTCTCGAACGAGTTGGAGGCGCTGAGCAGGTCGACACGGCCCTCTTCCAGGGCCCGCAGTGCCTCTTCCCGGCTGGAGTAGCGCAATACCTTGATGTCGATGCCGAGCTTGTCGGCGATGACCCCGGCGACATCGGCGGTGAGGCCCTCGAAATCCCGCCCGCTGGTGGTGATGTCGAACGGCGGCAGGTCGTTGCCGATGCCCAGGCGCAGCTCGCGCTTGTCCCGCAACCAGCGCCAGTCCTCGAGATCCAGTTCGGCCTTGGCATCGGTGGCCAGGGGGCGGCCGAGGAGGGGGAGTTGTTCCCCGGCCGGGAGGTTCGCTGTCAGCCCGGCGAGGAGCACGCCGACGAGGACGCCTGGCAGCGTGCGGGCGAGTCGCGTTCTGTGCATGGGGCTTCCTTATTGGCGGGGTTGCGGGAACCGCCGGGTCGAACTGCGGTGGCAGCGGAAAATAGCCCATTCCGCTCACGCTGGAGCCACCGCAAATGCTGCTTGGGAAATGTCCCCAGGTGGTTGCGCATGGTTCCTACAAGGGATGCTCTGAAGGCCGATGGGCAGGGCTCTGGGGTCGCCGGCATCCAGGGGCGTTGCCTTTCCGGTAAGGGAGCGGTGAGCGAGGCGCGAAAGGCCCTTTCGCCCTGGCGCGGAGTACGAGAGGTGAGGCTGCGGGGTGGAGCGGGCTGTGGAATAATCGCGCCGCCGCAGGGGCACGACCCACGGCTTTTCCCACGAAATGACCGTCAACTGCGGCCATCGGGAACCGATCTGCCCGTCCGACCGCGCACAACAACGACAACAGACACCGCACGGGTGGCAGCCACATTGGGTTTCATTCAGGTAGTAGTGGCATGACCCCGAGAGAGCAAGAAATCGCCCGGCGCACAGCCTTGTCCGAAAGCCGCGTGACCAAGGCGGTGTTCCCGCCGACCACCAACCACCACAACACCCTGTTCGGCGGCACGGCGCTGGCCTGGATGGACGAGGTGTCCTTCATCTGCGCGACGCGCTTCTGCCGCCTGCCGCTGGTGACGGTTTCCACCGATCGCATCGATTTCAAGCACCCCATTCCCGCCGGCTCCATCGTCGAGCTGGTCGGGCGCGTGGTGAAGGTGGGCAACACCAGCCTCAAGGTGGAGGTCGAGGTGTTCGTCGAGAGCATGTACGAGAACGGCCGCGAGAAAGCCATCACCGGCGTGTTCAGCTTCGTCGCCATCGACGACCAGAAGCGCCCGGTGCCGGTACTGCCGGAGGTGGCATCAGCCGCCGAAGCCGCCGCCTGACCCGGTGCAGGCCCTGCCCGCCGGGTCGCGGGCCTGGCCATCAGTGCCGCAGGGCGATCTTCAGCGAGGCCTGGGAGAGGTCGATGTTGCTCAGGGTCAGGCTGCCGAAGCTCTGGCCCTGAGGTGCGCCGGCGACCCGCACATTGTCGAAGCGCAGCTCGCCGATGGAGCTGGGCAGGCGCACGTTGATCGAGCCGTCGGGGTTGACGGTCGAGCGCATGTGGCGGGTGTCGTAGACCACGTCCTTCATCGAGGTTTCGGCTTCCAGGCTGTCGAGCACCGGCATCACCAGGCGGCTCAAGGCCTTCACCGTGGCGATGCCGTCACCGCCTTCGGCCTGCACGAACAGACCCTGCAGCACCTCATCCAGGCCCTGGGCGCTCACATCGCTCATCTCGGCGTCGCTCAGCGGGCGCAGGCCCTTGGGTGTGTGCTGCTGGCTGATGGCGCTGGGTGTCTGCTGGATGTCGGCGCTGGCCATCTGGAAGGGGCTCATCAGCGCTGCTACCAGGGTCGCGGCGAGGCGCAGATTGCTCTGTTTCTTCAAGGCCCGGTCGAGTTGCCGGCGGCTCAGCAGGCCCTGTTCGATCAGCACCTCGCCGAGACGCTTGTTGCTGGTCAGCTGGAGTTTGATGGCAGCGTCCAACTGCTGGCTGGTGATCAGTCCCTTGTTGACCAGGATCTGGCCAAGGCGTGATTTCTGCTGATTCGACATGGGTGTGACCGGTGGGGGAGTGGTGGCAAGGTGAAATCATCCTCCCGTAGGAAGAGGCTGTCACCAAACAAAGGATAGGCTTACATGACCGCCTGTCCATGTGCCTAGGACGTAGCCTCCTCGCCGTGCCTCGCAGCCGCCTGGCCGTCTTTCTCGACCAGCGCCACCAGGCTCCAGCCGGCCTCCGGTTTCAGGGGCGCCTCCGCGCTCGCCAGGTGCACCCAGCCGCGCGGGTCACGGGCCAGCAGCAGCACCGCCTGGTCGCCGTTCAGGGCCCGGTAGGCGTTCCAGTCGAAGCTCGTGGTCAGGGTGGTCGTGCGGATCTCCGCGCCCCGGCTGAGCTTGCTGGCGAACTGCGGGTAGCTCAGTGCCGGCGAGCCCAGCGGCCGCCCGCGCACCTGGTCGCTGGCCCGGTGCTTGTCGGTGCGCCGGCTCTCCGCGCCGCTGGGCAGCGTGAAGCGGCGCAGGGCGGGGAAGTCGTGACGGAAGCGCATGCAGGCCAGGGCGTTCATCTCGCTGGAAGGGGAGAGCGCCAGCAGGTGGCCAAGCCCGACCAGGTCGAGGTGCGCGTCGGCGTGCTGCGAGGTGGGGTTGCCGAAATAGGTGGGCAGGTTGTCCATGCGTGCGGCGCGGATGTTCTCCCAGCTGGAATCGGTGAGCAGCACGCGGCTGCCCAGTTGCTGCAGCGCCTTGCCGATCTCCCGTGCCACGGGGTTGGCGCCGATGATGAGGAAGCCCGCCGGGGCCGGCTCCGCGACCTTCAGCAGGCGCGCCAGCGGGCGGGCCGTGGCGCTCTGCAGCACCACGGTGCCGATGATCACCAGGAAGGTCAGCGGCACCAGCAGGTGGGCCTGGTCATTGCCGTGCTGCTGCAGGCGCAGGGCGAAGATCGCCGACACCGCCGCGGCGACGATTCCCCGCGGCGCGATCCAGGCCAGCAGCGCGCGCTCGCGCCAGCCCAGGGGCGAGCCGAGGGTGCAGAGCGCCACGTTCAGCGGCCGCGCGATGAACTGGATCACCGCCAGCAGCACCAGCGTCGCCGGCCCCAGGGCGATCAGCGCCGCCAGGTCGAGGCGCGCGGCGAGGAGGATGAACAGCCCGGAGATCAGCAGCACGCTGAGGTTCTCCTTGAAGTGCAGGATCGGCTTGATATCCACTCCGCGCATGTTGGCCAGGCCCATGCCCATCACCGTCACCGCCAGCAGGCCGGATTCGTGCACCAGCAGGTTGGCGCCGATGAACACGCCCAGCACTGCGGCCAGGGCCGCGAGGTTCTGCAGGTACTCGGGCAGCCAGTGGCGCCGCAGCACCGTACCGAAGGCCCAGCCGCCGAATGCACCGAGCAGGCAGCCGCAGGCGATCACGCTGGCGAAGGTCGCCAGGCTCTGGCTCCAGCCGCCCTGGTCGCGGCTGACGATGAAGCTGAACACCACCACCGCCAGCAGCGCGCCGATGGGGTCGATGACGATGCCTTCCCAGCGCAGGATGTTGGCGATGGAGCTGCGCGGGCGCACCACGCGAAGCATCGGCACGATCACCGTCGGCCCGGTGACCAGCGTCAGCGAGCCGAACAGCAGCGCCAGGTCCCAGGCGAAGCCCAGCAGCAGGTGCGTTGCCAGCGCGATCACCGCCCAGGTCACCAGCGCGCCCAGGGTGACCATGCGGCGCACCACGGTGCCGATTTCCTTCCACTCGGAGAGGTGCAGCGTCAGGCTGCCTTCGAAGAGGATCAGCGCCACTGCCAGGGAGGTGAGGGGGAACAGCAGCGGGCCGAACAGCGCCTGCGGGTCCAGCACCCCCAGCACCGGCCCGGCGAGAATGCCCGAAAGCAGCAGGAAGAGAATGGCCGGCAGGCGCAGGCGCCAGGCCAGCCACTGGCTGCCGAGGGCGGCCAGGCCGATGCCGCCGAGGGCGAGGAGGATTGCGGTTTCGTCCATCAGGACTCCTTGTCGCTGGTGAAGGGCGGGACGCTTGTGGAAGACTAGACGCCGTTCATCCCGTCAGCGTTCCGCCATGCCTGCCCTCGACCACCCCCTGATCGACCGTTTCCTCGACGCCCTGTGGCTGGAAAAAGGCCTCTCGCCCCATACCCGTTCCGCCTACCGCAGCGACCTGGCGCACTTCAACGCCTGGGCGGTGGAGCGCGGAGCCAGCCTGCAGCACGCCGGTCGCGACCTGATCCTCGACCACCTGGCCTGGCGCCTCGAACAGGGCTACAAGGCGCGCTCCACCGCACGCTTCCTCTCCGGTGCGCGTGGCTTCTATCGTTTTCTCCTGGCCGAGGGCCTGATAGCCGAGGACCCAACCCTGCAGGTGGACCTGCCGCTGCTCGGGCGGCCGCTGCCCAAGTCGCTGTCCGAGGCCGACGTCGAAGCGCTGCTGGATGCCCCGGAGCTGGACGACCCCATCGGCCTGCGCGATCGCGCCATGCTCGAGGTCCTCTATGCCTGCGGCCTGCGGGTCAGCGAGCTGGTGGGGCTGACCCTGGAGCAGGTCAACCTGCGCCAGGGCGTGGTCAAGGTCTTCGGCAAGGGCAGCAAGGAACGCCTGGTCCCGCTGGGCGAGGAAGCCATCGCCTGGATCGAGCGCTACGTCCGCGAGTCGCGGCCCTTCCTGCTCGACGGCAAGCCCAGCGACGTGCTCTTCCCCAGCCAGCGTGGCGAGCAGATGACCCGGCAGACCTTCTGGTACCGCATCAAGCACCAGGCCAAGGTCGCCGGTATCGCCAAGTCGCTGTCGCCCCACACCCTGCGCCACGCCTTCGCCACCCACCTGCTCAACCACGGCGCCGACCTGCGCGTGGTGCAGATGCTGCTGGGGCACACCGACCTGTCCACCACGCAGATCTACACCCACATCGCCCAGGCGCGGCTCAAGGACCTGCACGCCCAGCACCATCCTCGTGGCTGAGCCGCGCGTCCCGCCCGATTGGCCCCCTGCGCGCACCGGACATCCCCGCCGTACCTCCGTTCGGCTCTCTGGCGCGGTGCCGCGGGGCTTCTGTGATAATCTTCGGCATCCGCCCGAATGTCGCCGCTCCACAGGAGTAACCATGCGCGTGACCCGACTTTTCGCAGCCATGGCCCTTGGCCTGGTCAGCACCTTCAGCCTTGCCGACGATCCGGACCAGGCCATCCGCAAGACCCTCGACGGCCTCGAGCTGGGCCTGCCCATCGAATCCATCGGTGAAAGCCCCATGAGCGGCATCTACCAGGTGCAACTCAAGGGCGGTCGCATGCTCTACACCAGCGCCGACGGCCAGTACCTGATGCAGGGCTACCTCTATCATGTGAAGGACGGCAAGCCGGTGAACCTCACCGAGCAGTCCGAAAGCCGCTCCATCGCCAAGGAGATCAACGCCATCCCCGAGAGCGAGATGGTGGTCTTCGCGCCCAAGGAGCCGGCCAAGGCGCACATCACCGTGTTCACCGACACCGATTGCGGCTACTGCCAGAAACTGCACAGCGAAGTGCCCGAGCTCAACCGCCGCGGCATCGAGGTGCGCTACGTCGCCTTCCCGCGCCAGGGCATCGGCAGCCACGGCTACAACAGCCTGGTCAGCGTCTGGTGCAGCAAGGACCGCCAGGCCGCGATGAACAAGGCCAAGTCCCGCGAGGAACTCCCTGCCGCCACCTGCAACAACCCGGTGGCCAAGCAGTTCGAGCTGGGCCAGATGATCGGCGTCAACGGCACGCCGGCCATCGTCCTCGGCAACGGCCAGATGATCCCGGGCTACCAACCGGCTCCGCAGCTGGCCAAGATCGCCCTGGAAGCCAAGTAACTCGGGCTCCCGGCGCGCATCACATCGATTGACCAAAAATCAGCCGCTTCGTAAAGTGCGGCTCTTTTCCACGGCCGGGACCATGCCCGGCCGTTTTTCGCAGTGAAGATGGGGAGTTCAGCGTGAAGCCGGTAAAAGTAGGCATCTGTGGCCTGGGGACCGTCGGTGGCGGCACCTTCAACGTACTCAAACGCAACGCCGAGGAGATCGCCCGCCGTGCCGGGCGCGGAATCGAGGTTGCCCAGATTGCCGCCCGTCGCCCCAATCCGAAGTGTGAAACCGGTACCACCCCCATCACCGCAGACATCTTCGAGCTGGTCGACAACCCGGAAATCGACATCGTCATCGAACTGATCGGTGGCTACACCCTGGCCCGCGACCTGGTGCTCAAGGCCATCGACAACGGCAAGCACGTGGTCACCGCCAACAAGGCGCTGATCGCCGTGCACGGCAACGAGATCTTCGCCAAGGCCCGTGAGAAGGGCGTCATCGTCGCCTTCGAGGCCGCTGTCGCCGGTGGCATCCCGGTGATCAAGGCGATCCGCGAGGGCCTGTCCGCCAACCGCATCAACTGGCTGGCCGGCATCATCAACGGCACCGGCAACTTCATCCTCACCGAGATGCGCGAGAAGGGCCGTGCCTTCGACGACGTGCTCAAGGAAGCGCAAGCGCTGGGCTACGCCGAAGCCGACCCGACCTTCGACGTCGAAGGCATCGATGCCGCCCACAAGCTGACCATCCTCGCCTCCATCGCCTTCGGCATCCCGCTGCAGTTCGACAAGGCCTACACCGAAGGCATCTCCAGGCTCACCAGCGCCGACGTCAACTACGCCGAGGCCCTGGGCTACCGCATCAAGCACCTGGGCGTGGCCCGTCGTACCGACAAGGGCATCGAGCTGCGCGTGCACCCGACCCTGATCCCGGCCGACCGCCTCATCGCCAACGTCAACGGCGTGATGAACGCCGTCATGGTCAACGGCGACGCCGCCGGCAGCACCCTCTACTACGGCCCCGGCGCCGGCATGGAGCCCACCGCCTCCGCCGTGGTCGCCGACGTGGTCGACGTGGTCCGCGCGCTGACCGCCGACCCGGAGAACCACGTACCGCACCTGGCCTTCCAGCCGGATTCGCTGTCCGACCACCCGATCCTCCCGATCGACGCCTGCGAGAGCGCCTACTACCTGCGCATCCAGGCCAAGGACCACCCGGGCGTACTGGCCCAGGTGGCCACCATCCTGTCCGAGCGCGGCATCAACATCGAATCCATCATGCAGAAGGAAGTCGAAGAGCAGGACGGACTGGTGCCGATGATCCTGGTTACCCACCGGGTCGTCGAAGCGCGCGTTAACGACGCCATCGCCGCACTGGAAGCCCTCGACGACGTGGCCGGCAGCGTAGTCCGCATCCGCGTCGAACAGCTCAATTAATTTGGAGCGGGAAGCTCCAAGCCATAAGCCGCAAGTGGGCGTACCGCTTGCAGCTTGAAACTTGCAGCTTGCCGCTCAAACCGAAGGTTTGTACCCATGCGCTATATCAGTACCCGCGGCCAGGCCCCGGCCCTGAACTTCGAAGACGTGCTGCTGGCCGGCCTCGCCACCGACGGCGGCCTCTACGTACCGGAAAACCTGCCGCGCTTCACCGTCGAGGAGATCGCCTCCTGGTCCGGCCTGCCGTACCACGAGCTGGCCTTCCGCGTGATGCGCCCGTTCGTTGCCGGCAGCATCAATGACGCCGACTTCAAGAAGATCCTCGAGGAGACCTACGGCGTCTTCGCCCACAATGCCGTGGCGCCGCTGCGCCAGCTGAACGGCAACGAATGGGTGCTGGAGCTGTTCCACGGCCCGACCCTGGCCTTCAAGGATTTCGCCCTGCAGCTGCTGGGCCGCCTGCTCGACCACGTGCTGTCCAAGCGCGGCGAGCGCGTCGTGATCATGGGCGCCACCTCCGGTGACACCGGTTCGGCCGCCATCGAAGGCTGCAAGGCCTGCGAGCACGTCGACATCTTCATCATGCACCCGCACAACCGTGTGTCCGAGGTGCAGCGCCGGCAGATGACCACCATCCTCGGCGAGAACATCCACAACATCGCCGTGGAAGGCAACTTCGACGACTGCCAGGAGATGGTCAAGGCGAGCTTCGCCGACCAGGGCTTCCTCAAGGGCACCCGCCTGGTCGCGGTCAACTCGATCAACTGGGCGCGGATCATGGCCCAGATCGTCTACTACTTCCACGCGGCCCTGCAGCTCGGTGGCCCGGCCCGCTCCGTGGCCTTCTCCGTGCCCACCGGCAACTTCGGCGACATCTTCGCCGGCTACCTGGCGCGCAACATGGGCCTGCCGATCAGCCAACTGATCGTCGCCACCAACCGCAACGACATCCTGCACCGCTTCATGAGCGGCAACCAGTACGTCAAGGACACCCTGCACCCGACCCTGTCGCCCTCCATGGACATCATGGTCTCGTCCAACTTCGAGCGCCTGCTGTTCGACCTGCACGGCCGCAACGGCGCCGCCATCGCCGGCCTGATGGACACCTTCCGCCAGGGCGGCGGCTTCAGCGTCGAGCAAGACCGCTGGACCGAAGCGCGCAAGCTGTTCGACTCCCTCGCCGTCACCGACGAGCAGACCTGCGAAACCATCGCCGAGGTCTACGCGGAATGTGGCGAGCTGCTGGACCCGCACACCGCCATCGGCGTCCGCGCCGCGCGTGAATGCCGCCGCAGCCCGTCCATCCCCATGGTCACCCTCGGCACCGCGCACCCGGTCAAGTTCCCGGAAGCGGTGGAGAAGGCCGGCATCGAAGCGGTCCCGGCCCTGCCGCCGCACCTCGCCGACCTGTTCCAGCGCGAGGAACGCTGCACCGTCCTGGCCAACGACCTGAAGACCATCCAGGGCTTCGTCGCCGCCCACGGCAACCGCGGCAAGCCGCTCTGACCTAAGCGGCAATGAAAAGCCCCTGGCGAGTGATCGCCAGGGGCTTTTTCGTTTCTCCCGCCCGGGTCAGTCGCTGCTCTCTTTCCCCTCCGCGTCCTGTTCCGGCAACGTCGGCATACCGTTCTCCGGCTGGAACGAGATCACCCACGGTGTCCCGTCCACCGGTGCGAGCACAGGCACTTTGCCGGGGTTGTAGGACGGATGGATATTGAAGTCGATACGGTAGTCGATCTCCCTGAGGGTGGGCCGCGTTTCGTTGATCACCTTCCAGGCGGTGCTCAGAGGGTCGTTCTGCCCGTGGGGGATTTTCTGGAAGAACATAAAATCCTTGTCCAGCGGGCTCTCATTGCGGATCTCGATTTGGTATTTCATATCCCTGCTTCCCATGTCCATCGAGCCCCTTCACGGGGCGGGCACTGATCATGGGCCAGTCCCCGCCCCATTGCCGATTGATGGCCGTTCACAGATGCAACCGGCAAGCCCCGCGATCGCTCGCCGGGCCGCTTCAGCTGGCGCTGAATTCGAAGGTCCACAAGCCGCCAGGGCGGGTGAGGTTCACGTCCACTTCGGTGGCGGTGATGGGCGCCACGTACTGGGTCATGTCCGAGAAGTTCTGAACGATATAGGTCTGCCCCGCCAGCGGTGCGGAGGCCACCATGAAGTAGAACTGGCCCGGCACCATCTCGAAGCTCACCGTCATGTTCAGGTCCACCTTGGGCATGCTCACCACCGGATGGCCGCCGACATACCAGTTGCAGGTGAACTGGATGAAGGGGTTGGTCTGGTTGATCACGCCGCACTGCTGCGGGGTGAGCTTTTGCTGCGCCAGCGATGTCGGTGCCGGTTGCAGGCGCGGAGAAAGCCCGCCGGGGCTGACCGCCTGCAGCAACTGGCCGGGCTGGACGGCCACGCGTGCGGAGATGATCTGCTCATCCGGGGTATCGCCCGAGCTGGAGAGATCGGTCTCGATCTGGTCCTCGTAGCTGAATTGCTCCGTGGACCCCGCCGAACCGGTCAGCACCCGCCAGGCATGGATGTCGTAGTCGCGCTGAGGGTTCTGCGGCTTGAGGAAGACCAGAACGGTTTTCCCCTCCATGTCCTCTACATCGAAATGCACGTTGAAATTGATCATGGTCCCTGTCTCCTTGGTTCCGTCGTCGCCCCGGCCCCTGCCTGGGCTGGCGTTGATGATGGAGCAGGAACGGCCACTTTGCCGAGTAATTGTGCGCATCGTAGCCCGGGCTTCAGCCCGGGAGCCTGCCCGACGAAAAAGCCCCCGGCGATCGCTCGCCGGGGGCTCCTTTGCTGCGGATTGCGCGCGGGTCAGCGGGCGAGGAAGTCGAAGGTCCACAGCCCGTTCGGGCGGATGAGGGTAACGTCCACTTCGGTGGCAGGGATGGGCACCACGTATTGGGTCATGTCCGAGAAGTTCTGAACGATGTAGGTCTGCCCCATCATAGGCGGCGGGGCCACCAGGAAGTAGAAGTTGGGTTCGTACTCGAAAGTTACGGTCATGCGCGAGTCCACCTTGGGCATCGTTACCACCGGGCGGCCGTTGACGTACCAGTTGCTGTCGAACTGGATGAAGGGGTTGGTCTTGTTGATCACGCCGCACTGCTGAGGGGTGAGCTTTTCCTCGGCCAACGAACGGGGAGCGGGTTCCAGATGCGGCGACAGGTTGCTCGGGCAGACGGCCTGCAACAAGTTACCCGGCATGACGGCCCTGCGCTCGGAAACGATCAGGCTGCTGGCCCTCTCTCCATAGCTGGAAACGTCGGTTTCGATCTGTGGCTCGTAGTCGAACGACTCGGTCGACCCGGCCGCGCCGTCGAGCACCTGCCAGGCGTGGATGCGGTAGTCGCGCTGCGGGTTCTGCGGCTTGAGGAAGACCAGCACGGCCTTGCCCTCCATGTCATCGACGGCGAAATTCACGTTGAATCTGGTCATGGTCCCTGTCTCCTTGGTTCCCTGGATGCCCCAGCGAATGCCGTTGCAGGCGTTGATAATGGAACAGGAATAACCGTTTTGCCGAGTAATTGTGAGCGCCGTAGCCCGGGCTTCAGCCCGGAAGCCGTTTTAACCAAAAGCCCCCGGCGATCGCTCGCCGGGGGCTCCTTTGCTGCGGATTGCGCGCGGGTCAGCGGGCGAGGAAGTCGAAGGTCCACAGGCCGTTCGGGCGGGTCAGGGTCACGTCCACCTCGGTGGCGGTGATGGGTGCCACGTAGCGGGTCATGTCCGAGAAGTTCTGCACGATGTAGGTCTGCCCGATCATGGGCGGGGTGGCGACCATGAAGTAGAAGTTGGGCTCGTACTCGAAGCTCACGGTCATGCGCGAGTCCACCTTGGGCATGGTCACCACCGGGCGGCCGTTGACGTACCAGTTGCTGTCGAACTGGGTGTACGGGTTGGTCTTGTTGATCACGCCGCACTGCTGGGGCGTCAGCTTCTCCAGCGCCAGCGAAGTGGACGCCGGTTCCAGCTGCGGCGACAGGCCGCTGGGGCTGACTGCCTGCAGCAGTTGGCCGGGCAGGATGGCGCGGCGCCCGGAGATGATCTGGTTGCCGGCCTTCTCGCCGAGACTGGTCACGTCCGTCTCGATCTCCGCCTCGTAGTCGAAGGACTCCGTGGCGCCGGCCGACCCGGTGAGCACCTGCCAGGCGTGGACCCGGTAGTCGCGCTGCGGGTTCTGCGGCTTGAGGAAGACCAGCACGGTCTTGCCCTCCATGTCGTCCACGGCGAAGTTCACGTTGAAAGTGGTCATGGTTCCTTTCTCCTTGGTTCCGTTACGGCCCCGACACCTGTCCGGGCCTGTTTCCATGACGGCCCATCCGCCGGCCTGTGAACGCTGCATTGCGCTGGCGCCGTGCGGCGGTCCGGCGTCACGGATGCGGCGGCCTCCCGTCATTGCTGCTGGGCACCTACCGCCCAGACAGATGAAGGAGATTCGCCATGGAATGCTTCAAGAACACCCTGCCCCTGGGGTTGCTGGCCGCCTGCTGCAGCGTGCCGGCGCTCGCCCAGATCAACTGCGCGCCCGGTGCTCCCGGGGTCAACCCGCTGCCGGTGCAGATGGGCGCGGGGCTCGCCAACAGCCGGATGAACCCGCAGATCAACCAGCGCCACATCTTCTGCGGCGAGATCAACGGCGCGGGGAACGCGGTGGGCTTCCACTCGCGGCCCAACAGCCACGACCCACGGGTGGGCGTGGGGCCGATGGCGCCCTTCGCCGCGCAGATCACCGCCGGGCAGCAGTTCTTCGTGCAGCCCGGCGCGGCGCATCCCGCTCCCTATCGCTATCGCGGGCTGGGGGTGCAGATCGTCAATGGCGCCGGGGCCATGGTCTTGAAGGCGCCCCCGCCCGGTGCCTCGACCTTCTACCCCGACAGCTGCAGCCAGCAGGAGGTGATCGAATCGATCCGCTACGCCTACACCCACCCGTTCCAGGCCATCGGCCCGGGCGCCGGCGCCAACTTCTTTACCGGCCCTTCGGCTCCCTCGGTGGCGGCGGCGGGCTACTGCGTCGGTGAGGCGGGCACTCCCTTCACCATCGGCGGCTACGTCAACCAGATCGGTGGCCTCTGGTTCCTCAATACCGCCTACCCGATCGGCAACTTCTGATCGTTCGGCCCGCCCCTTGGGGCGGGCCTCCCGTCCAGCGGCTCAGCCTTCGTTACCCGCCTCGCACAGGGCGCCAAGCCAATCGCGCAATTGCCGGCGTGCCAGTTGCACGCGCTTGCGCAGGTTGGGTTCGCTGACGTGCAGCAGGCTCGCCAGTTCCACGTACTCCACACCGCAGATGCAGTGCTGTTCCAGGGCCTGGCCGAGGTTGGGCGGCAGCCGGTTCAGCGCCTTGTCCAGCACCTCCACCGCCTCCTGCAGGCAGGCCTGGCGCTCCGGGCCCAACTGGTGCGGCTGCCAGGCCGCGTTGTCGTGCAGTTGCTGGTCGAGCCAGTCCAGGTTGCAGGTGAGCGGCGTGCTGCGCAGCCGGTCGATGCAATGGTTGCTGGCCACCCGGCGCAGCCAGGCCGGCACATTGTCGATGCCGTCCAGCCGCCCCGGTTCGCGCAAGAGCAGGGTGAACAGGCGCAGGCGCAACTCGCTGAGCGCGTCCTCGGCGTCCTGCGGGTTGCGCGTCAATTGCTGGCAGCGCTTGCGCATCAGCGGTTCGTGGTCGATGAGAAATTTCCATAGCAGTGTCCTCTGCGTGCCTTGCTCCAGGCTCGCGTCCAGGTTGCTCGCCATAATCATTCCGTGATCCTTCTAAACGCCGGGGGCGGAGGTGCTGCACTGGCAGTCCTTGCCAGACCGGTCGAAGCAAGCAGGACGAAGGCGTGCCCGGGTTTGTGAAGCGGTTTCTAGCCGGCGGGCTGATCGGGCCGGGCGACAGGGGAGGGCATTTCAGGAGCAGGTGCAAGGAGGCCGTGGCGGGTGGCGCGAGCGGCGGGTCGAGGGTGATGGCCTAGGCCTGCGGGCCGCCTGGCGGGAGGACAGCCGGAGCGCTGTCCATGGCGTGCTCCAGCATCGGCGGGACGGCCTGGAGCTTCGGCAGACTGGGGGAGGGCACGGTCGAACGGCGGTGCCTTGAACGCGCCTACCGCAACCGGCTGGAGCGTGCGGATGGCGACGACGTTGCTGCCTGCGGCCGGGAAATGGCCGGCAAGGCGCAGTTCGAGTCGTCCATCGCCATGAGCTGTCGGGGGCGCTACAGGGCTTCGCGGCCTTCGACGGTCAAGCGGCTCGACGACCTTGGCCGTGCCAGGCGCATGCGTTCAACGCATCGCCAGGGCGCTCCTCGCTAAAGGCCTGCTGGACTTGGGCTGCCCACCGCCTGAGCGAGTTCATTTGCGAGAGACCTCCCACCCTCACGATCCACCCGGCATAAACCCTAGGGGCGATTTCAATCGCCCAGGGGCAACCCCGTTGCCCCAAAGGCCCCTCCCGACGCCGGGAGGGGCCCGGCTCAGGTCAGCTCTTCCACAGCGCCAGCTGCTCCAGCTTCATCAATTGCCAGAACTCCTGCTGGTTGCTGCGGCACAGGTCCACCATCGCATCCATCAAGGCGCCTTCGCCGACCTCATCCAGGTAGGGCCCTGGGATGCCCTCGCGCAGGCCTGCGTTGTCCCGGATGATCTCGGCGATCACATGCACGGTGTTCAACCGAGACTCCATCCGATCCACCCACTGCCGCAGCCGGCGTTCTGCCACCTCCTGGCTCATACCGACACCTCCTGGCCGCCGGCCATGAACAGCGGCAAATCCCGCCAGGCCACCCACAACTCACCTTGCCAGCGCACTACACCCAACTGCCGGCCCTCGTAGATCAGCGTTTCGCGAATGGGTGCCGCATCGGGCGTGCGGTGATAGTCATGCAGCGTCGGCACCAGCACCTCGTTCACCCAGCGGCCCACATTGCCGTGCCTGGGCGTGCCGAACTGGAACAGCGCCCGATAGGCGCCGATATCGCTGATCACCACCACCTCTTCATGGAAGCCGTCGGTGTAGCAGAGGGCGAGGGTTTGCTGCTGGTGAGGCTCCAGGGCCGGGAGCAAGGGGAGGGCATCGGCGAGGCCGATCAACTGCGCGAAATCATGGGCGACGAACCAGGGCTGGTTGTCGACCATCACGGCGCGCAGGCGTTGGTGGTGGTGATAGAAAACGAGGGGGGTGAAAGCGTTTTTCATGGCGAATAGTCCTTTGCTGAGTTCATCAGCTGCCACCATTCGCTGTCATTCGAAGGGTGGCAGATCGCGCAGGGTTGACAGACCGGGCAAAGGAGCCGGCAGACCCGAGGGTCTCCCCACGCGATCTGCCATAGAGCCATGCAGTGGAAAACTGCATGCGAGCAAGAGCCTGCAAAGAACGTTCGCCGTTCTTCGCATGCACCTTGCGGCGCAATCGCGCCTTTGCATCGGGCTGTCAAACCCGGCCACGGGTTTTACCGTGGCTGGGGGAGGATAGGGAGGAGGGAGTGGGAGGGCAAGGGTGTGGCAGTGGTTCGCCGGATGGATCGCGCGGGTGAATCAAACCAACAGCTGATGACTCTGCTGCTCGCGACTGGCAGTTATCGGCCAGCAGCCGTGATTCAGGGTCAATGACTATTGGCTCCAAGTTGCCCGTCAGGCTCAAAGCAGATAGTCAAAAAGACAATAATGAGTTTCTGAGTAGCTAACCCCCGATATGGCTTTTTCACTGGATGTCCGGAAGACATATGGCCGAACGGTTTCGCATACGTTTGATGTTTGAGTGGGGAGGCGGCGCATTGTGGTGCGGGAATGAGGCTGCGTTAGCAGAATTTTCGGTGGGATCAATCGAAGAGAGGCTTCCATTGAGCGCCGCTACCCTTGAGCGTCTAGGCGAGATGACACGCTGGCACGACACAGCTCTGGCCTGGGGCTCTCCAACAGATCCAAGCCCTTGGGACGCGGTCGAGTCCAGGGAATTTGACGATGCCGCCGAGGCTCTGCTCGCGGTTATCCAAGAGGAGCTGGGGGCTGGCTTTGAAGTGGTCTATGAAAGGCTCTAGTCCAATGGGGTGACTGGAGCCAGGGCGTAGCTTGGGCTTCAGCCTTGGCCAAGGATTCCGGCCAGCGTGCCTTTCCCACCATTGATCCGAAACCCGCCATGGCCCCGAACCCAAGCCCTGGAGCGGTTGCCCAACGGACGTATCATCGGCACACAACCCTCTGCGAGGTAAGGCCATGAAGCTCTTCCGTTGTGCGCTGCTTGCCCTGGTGGCGAGCGGAGCGATATCCGCGCTGGCCGCCGAACCGAACGGGCAGCAGACCATCCGCGTCATCCCCAAGACCTACGTCAGCCCCGGCGCCAGCGGCAGCGTCGACACCTACCAGCGCAGCCAGAGCTACGACGTGTACGGCGGTCAGCGCGTGCCCAGCGACATCAACTCCACCCGCAGCAGCTCCGGCTACAGCAGCCAGGACATCCAGCAGCGGGGCGGCATCCGCCAGACCACCGAATACCCCAACGGCCTGATCATCGAGCGGGTGCCGGGGCAGGGCACCACGCAGTACTACCGGCGGGAGTGATCCGTCGTTGTCCCTGGGAGCGAATTCATTCGCGATGCCGGGCCGCCGGCCTGTCGCGGATGTACCCGCAACCCGCGTCATCGGTCCACCAACCGAGTCATGCCGGGCGTCGCTGGTGGATGAAAAAAGCGCCATCCACCCTACACATTGGTCATGTCCCTGCCGCTCCTGTGGGAGCGAATCCATTCGCGATCGTTTTCTCCCGGTGGCACCTCTGCCCCGACCCCCCGTTTCGCTTGCCCCTCTCGACGCGAACAGGCTGCGAAAAAAAGCCTGCGGGCGAGCGCCGGGGGCTGAATTGGCGGGCTTTTTGTTCTCTATAATGTCGACCAGTTCGCAACGGCGATCTTCATTCCAATCTTCATCCGGTAGTCCGTCACGTGAAAATCCGAACCTCGCTTTTCAAGGCCCTGTTCCTCTGCACCAGCCTGGCGCTGGCCAGCCCCGCCAACGCCCAGAACCCCTCGCCCCTGCGCGACCCGGCGCAGCTGCAACTCGCTTCCGGCAGCGCCATGCTGCTGGACCTGAAGACCAACAAGGTCATCTATTCCAACAACCCCGACCTGGTGGTGCCCATCGCCTCGGTCACCAAGCTGATGACCGCCCTGGTGGTGCTCGATGCCAAGCAGTCGATGAGCGAAGTCATCGACGTGGACATCAGCCAGACCAGGGAAATGAAGGGCGTGTACTCGCGCGTGCGCCTGGGTAGCCAGGCCACCCGCCACGACATGCTGCTGATGACGCTGATGTCCTCCGAGAACCGCGCCGCCGCTACCCTGGCCCACCACTACCCGGGCGGCTATGGCGCCTTCATCGCCGCGATGAACGCCAAGGCCCGCGCCCTGGGCATGAAGCACACCCGCTACGTGGAGCCCACCGGCCTGTCGCTGAACAACGTCTCCACCGCCCGCGACCTGGTGCAACTGCTGGTCGAGAGCCGCAAGTACCCGCTGCTCAGCGAGCTCAGCACCACCAAGGAAAAGACCATCACCTTCGTCAAGCCGCGCTACAGCCTGGGCTTCAGCAATACCAACCACCTGACCCGCAAGGCCGACTGGAACATCGAGCTGACCAAGACCGGCTTCACCGACGAGGCCGGCCATTGCCTGGTGATGCGCACCCGCATGGGCAACCAGCAGGTGGCCATGGTGCTGCTCGACGCCTTCGGCAAGTACACCCACTTCGCCGATGCCACGCGCATGCGCCGCTGGGTGGAAACCGGCAAGAGCGGCCCCATCCCCGTCGCGGCCAAGGCCTACCGCCAGCAGAAGGACAGCGCGCGCAAGCAGCAGATGGTCGCCACGCCGAACTGATCCGGCGCGTCGTCTTCCATTGGGCTTGGGCAACCACGTCCTTAGGGCGTGGTCATGAGTCATCGGCTCTGTCTCTGAAGGACGAACTCGTGCCGTAAGGTGTGCCGTGCGCACCGCCGCTCGGTGCCTCCGGTGAAGCCTAGGTGCGCGCAGCACACCCTACGTGTGGAGTGAGCAGCGGCTGCATGCTCCGAGGTCTGGCTGTGCTTCCCGTGGAGCCAAAAGTAGATCCACGTTCTACGAACGCGGATTTCTGCGCCTATTGATCCTGGCCTGTGCAGCCCGGCACCTCACCCCAACAACACCGGCAACAGCACCGCGGTCGCCACGCCCGCCAGGCTCATGGCGAGGGCCGCGAAGGCGCCCGTCTCGCTGCTTTCCTGCAGCGCCTGGGCGGTGCCCACGGCGTGGGCGCTGAGGCCGAGGGCGAGACCGCGCGCGGCGGGGTGGGTGACCCGCGCCAGGCGCAACAGGGCCGGGCCCAGGGCCGCGCCGAGCACGCCGGTGATCATCACGAAGACGGCTGTGAGGGAGGCGCTGCCGCCCAGTTGCTCGGCCACCAGGATGGCGATGGGCGAGGTCACCGACTTCGGCGCCAGGGTCATCAGCATCGCGTGGCCGGCGCCGAGCAGGTGGGCCAGCAGCAGGGTCAGCGCCAGCGTCACCGTGCCGCCCACGGCCAGCGCGATGAGCACCGGCCAGAACAGCTGGCGGATGCGCGGCAGGTTCAGGTACAGCGGCACCGCCAGGGCGACGGTCGCCGGGCCCAGCAGCAGCCAGAGCATGCTCGAGGCGCTGCGGTAGGTGGCGTAGTCGATGCCGCAGGCGAGCAGGGCGGCGACCACCAGCAGGGTCGCCACCAGCACCGGCTGTGCCAGTACCGAGCGGGTCTTCTCGAACAGCAGCAGCGCCAGCTGGTAGGCGCCCAGGGTCAGGGCGAGGTGGAACAGCGGGTGGTCGCTGACGCCGGGCAGCAGCGCGGCGCTCATGACGGGTGACCCTCGCGGCTGCGGCGGACCAACGCCTGCATCAGCCAGCCGGTCAGCGGGATGCCCACCAGCAGGGAGCCCACCAACGCGGCGGCGATGGCCCGGAAGTCCCGGCCGATGGTCTCGACGTGCAGCATGATCCCCACCGCCGGCGGCACCAGCAGCAACGGCAAGTACTTGAGCAGATGGCCGCTGGCATCCCCCAGTGCCGCCGGCACTTCGCCACGGATCACCAGGAACACCAGCAACAGGAGCAGGCCGAGCACCGGCCCCGGCAACAGCGGGAAGAGGAAGTGATTGAGGGCCGAGCCCAGGAGCAGGAACGAAAGCAGGTGGAACATCCCGCGCAGCATGGCGACGCCTTCCGAGTGACGAGTCGAGGGCTGGTCACTATGGGAGCGGCGCGACGCAGGAAACAGCGCCAGATACGGACCTGAAATACGGAGCAGGCGGCGCGTCAGGCCAGCCAGTCGTCCTCGCTGCCGGGCTCTTCCTCCGGCGCCAGTGCGCGGACGATGTACCAGCGCACGCCGAGATGGACGCCGATCGCGGCCATTACGACGAGCAGGATGTGCAGCGACTCCGGATCCATGAGTTCCCCGGGGCAGTGAGGCGAGCGCTCCACGCTAGCTGCCCGGATGGGCTTTGAACAGGTGCAGTCGAGGGTGTTTTCCAGCGTGCCAGCCGTAGCCTTTGGCTATAACGGCTCGGAATAGTTGCTTCGGGCATTTCTATTTTCGGGTAATGGCCACTGAGGGGTAGCATCCGCTCACTCCAATGCGAACAGGTGCCCCGGACCCGCGCCGGCACCTGTGGCAACCGATAAGAACAAGCAGTCAAGGAATCGCCATGTCCAGCAGCGCCCCCCTAACCCGCGATGATTTCGTGCGCCTCGACAACGAGGACGGAATGAGTGAATTCCGCGCCCGTTTCGACCTCCCGCCCAATGAGATCTACCTCGACGGCAACTCCCTGGGCGCGATGCCGGCCCATGTGCCGGCGCGCATCGACCGGGTGATGCGCGAGGAATGGGCCCATGGCCTGATCCGCTCCTGGAACGACGCCGACTGGTACCCGGCCCCGCAGCGCACCGGCGGCAAGATCGCCCGGCTGATCGGTGCCCAGGCCCATGAGGTGATAGTGGCCGACTCCACCTCCATCAACCTGTTCAAGGTGCTGGTCGCCGCCACCCGCATGCAGCCCTCGCGCAAGGTGATCCTGGCCGAGCGCGGCAACTTCCCCACCGACGTCTACATCGCCGATGGCGTGGCCGAGCTGACCGGCTGCGAGCTCCGCTGCGTCGAGCCGGACGCGGTGCTCGACGCCCTCGACGAGAGCGTGGCGATCCTGTCCCTGACCCACGTGAACTTCAAATCCGGCCGCCGCTACGACATGGCCGCCATCACCGCCCGCGCCCATGAAGTCGGCGCCCTGGTGGTGTGGGACCTGTGCCACTCGGCCGGCGCCATGCCCATCGAGCTGAACGGCGCCAACGCCGACTTCGCCGTGGGCTGCGGCTACAAGTACCTCAATGGCGGCCCCGGTGCGCCGGCCTTCGTGTTCGTTGCCGAGCGCCACATCGCCCAGGTGCGCCAGCCGCTGACCGGCTGGCACGGCCACGCCAAACCCTTCGACTTCAGCCACGACTACGCGCCCCACGCCACCATCGACCGCATGCTGGTGGGCACCGCCCCGCAGCTCGGCGTGCTGGCCCTGGAGGCGGCGCTGGAGGTGTTCGAAGACGTCGACATGCAGGCCCTGCGCACCAAGAGCGTGGCCCTGTGCGACCTGTTCATCCGGCTCTGCGACCAGGAGCTGCAAGGCCTGGGCATCGAACTGCGCACCCCGCGCGACGCCGAGCAGCGCGGCAGCCAGGTGTCCCTGGCCCACGCCGACGCCTACCCGGTGATGCAGGCGCTGATCGCCCGCGGCATCGTCGGCGACTTCCGCGCGCCGGACATCCTGCGCTTCGGCTTCACCCCCCTCTACACGCGTTACCAGGACGTCTGGGAATGCGTGGCGGCACTGCGTGAAATCCTCGAACGAAAAGAATGGGACCGCCCGGAGTTCCTGGCCCGTAAATCGGTGACCTGACTTCCCGCCAAACCCTGGAGCAAGAATGCGATGACAAAAACAACAAGCTCATTCGAACAATTGGTAGACCGGGAAAAAGGCCTCAGGCAGAGCCTCACCAGCGGGCAGCTGTCGATGATCGCCATCGGTGGCGCCATTGGCACCGGCCTGTTCCTCGGCAGTGGTTTCGCCATCGGCTTCGCCGGGCCCAGCGTGCTGGTCAGCTATGGCATCGGCGCGCTGATCGCCCTGCTGCTGATGGGCTGCCTGGCGGAAATGACCGTGCGCCACCCCACTTCGGGCTCGTTCGGTTCCTTCGCCGAGTTCTACGTGTCACCCGGCTTCGGCTTCGCCATCCGCTACGCCTACTGGTCGTCCATCGTGTTTGCGGTGGGCACCGAGATCACCGCTGCGGCGATGTACATGAAGTACTGGTACCCCGAAGTGCCGGGCGGCTACTGGATGGTGGCCTTCTCGGTGGCGCTGATCCTGGCCAACGCCTTCAGCGTCAAGGTGTTCGGCGCCATCGAGTACGTGTTCTCGCTGCTCAAGCTGTGCGCCATCGTGGTCTTCATCCTGCTCGGCGCCTGGGTGGTCTACGGCGCGCCGGCGGATTCCGCCATCGGCTTCGCCAACTACAGCAACGACCGCGGCTTCTTCCCCAACGGCCTGTGGGGCACCTGGGTGGCGGTGATCGTGGCCTTCTTCAGCTACCTCAGCATCGAGATGATCGCTGTCGCCGCCGGTGAGGCGAAGGACCCGCAAAGCGCGGTGACCCGTGCCTTCCGCATCACCGTGGTACGCCTGGTGGTGTTCTACCTGCTGACCATCGCCCTGGTCCTGGCCATCGTGCCCTGGGGTCAGAACAACGGCGGCCAGAGCCCCTTCGTCACGGTGATGGAGGCCACCGGCGTGCCCTATGCGGGCGCGGTGTTCAACGCGGTGATCCTGATCGCGGCGCTGTCGGCGATGAACAGCCAGCTGTACATCACCACCCGCCTGATGTTCAGCCTGTCCCGGGCCGGCCAGGCACCCAAGGTGTTCGGCACCCTGAGCGGCAAGGGCGTACCGCTGCCGGCGCTGCTGCTGTCCTCGGTGGGCATCGCCCTGGCCACCCTGCTGTACCTGGCGTACCCGGAGAAGGCCTTCACCCTGATGATGTCGATCGCCATGTTCGGCGCGATGTTCACCTGGGCGGGCATCTTCCTCACCCACCTGTTCTTCCGTCGCCGCCAGGGCGGTCAGCCCCTGGCGTTCAAGCTCTGGGGCTACCCCTGGACCAGCCTCGCCGGCCTGCTGTTGATGCTGGCGCTGATGGTCACCACGCTGTTCACCGAGGCGTTCGCGCCCACCCTGCTGTGCGGCCTGCCGTTCCTCGCGGTGATCCTGCTGATCTACGCCCTGCGCTTCCGGCAACGGGCGCCGCTCGAAGGCGACGCGCCCAAGCCGCTGCCGATCCAGCGTTGATCCCCGGGCCAGGGACGGCCCGCACCCCCTGATGGCAACAGCGCCCACCCGCCGTGGGTCGGTGCCTGCGCGCGCCCCGGGATAGGGCGTGCCGCGAAGAACAACAAGAATTCACGAGGCTCGAACCATGTTGCGCAGAACCCTCCCGGCATTCCTGCTGGCCGCCTGTGCCTGCCCGCCCGCCCTTGCCGCGAGCGAGCCGGCGCCGGGCTTCGTCGCCGGCAGCCAGGCGACCCTGTTGCTGCGCAACTCCTACTTCAACCGCAGCAAGGAAGATGGCCGCCGCGACGCCCGCGACTGGACCCAGGGCTTCGTCGCCCAGTACGCCTCCGGCTTCACCGAAGGCACGGTCGGAGTCGGCCTCGACGGCTTCGCCTACCTCGGGCTGAAGCTCGATGCGCCGGCGGACAAGACCGGCACCGGCAACCTGCCGGTGCATGACGACGGCCAGCCCGCCGACGAATACGCCAAGGCCGGCGCCGCACTGAAGCTGCGCTACTCGCGCAGCGTGCTGAAGCTCGGCGAGCAGCGCCCCGACACCCCGGTGTTCGGCGTCAGCCACTTCCGCATCGTGCCGCAGACCGCCACCGGCATTTCCCTGGTCAGCCAGGAGATCGAGGGGCTCGACCTGCAGGCCGGGCACTTCACCTCGTCCACCAGCCCGGTGACCACCAATGGCGACGGCGACCTCTGGGCGGTGATGGCGGGCGTCACCACCCCCAGCGCCGACTACCTCGGCGGCCGCTACCAGGTGGGCCCGGGCCTGGGCGTCAGCCTCTATGGCGCGCGCTTCAAGGACATCTGGAACCAGTACTACGCCAACCTCGACGGCCGCCACGCATTGCCCGGCGACCGCGAATTGGGCCTGGCGCTGACCCTCTACCGCACCACCGACAGCGGCCAGGCACGGGCCGGCGAGATCGACAACACCACCCTGGGCGCCGCCGCCTGGCTGCACTGTGGCGCGCACCGCTGGCTGCTGGGGCTGCAACGGGTGGGCGGCGATACGCCGTTCGACTACCTGGGTGTTGGCGACAACGACCGCAATGGCCGCAACGGGCGTGACCAGGGGGCTTCGATCTACCTGCCCAACGCCGCCCAGTTCGCCGACTTCAACGGCCCCAATGAGCGCTCCTGGCAAGTGCGCTACGACCTGGCGCTGGAGCGCTACGGCGTGCCCGGCCTGTCGCTGATGGCCCGCCATGTGCGCGGCTGGGGCATCGATGGCAGCCACATTCCCGCCGGCAGCCCCTACGCCGGTCGCTACGGCGCCAACGGCGAGCACCGCGAAACCAACCTGGAGCTGCGCTACGTGGTCCAGGCCGGGCCGGCCAAGGGCCTGAGCCTGCGCGCGCGCCAGGCCTGGCACCGCGCCGACCGCGACCAGGGCTCGGGCGATCTCGATGACTTCCGCCTGATCACCGACTACCCCATCGACCTGTTCTGACCGGCCGCCCTACCTGGCCGGGCGCTTCACATACAGCGATTTCTGCAATGGCAAGCACTGCCCACCTGGGCACAACTGACGGAGTGAACAATGAAAACAAGGCTGCTCCCTACCAAGGCTCGCGTTCCATTCATCCAGACTGGCGTGGCGGCGTCCGTGATCGTCGGCATATTGCTGGGCGGCTATGCCCGTGCCGAGGAACACGGCCCGATCAACATCGTCGACCCCTATGTGAAGCGGCAGACCGAGCTCTCGCCGGACAGGACCCCGCCGGAACCGGCGCCGGGCAGCTACGGCCTGGACAAGAAGACGGGCGTCTTCACCCACCCGGCGGCCACGCCCTTCTCCCACGGCGGCCAGCCCTTCGCCGGCCAGCTCGACTACTGGGACAGCAAGTCCTACATCAAGAACATGAAGGTGGAGGCCTATTACCCCATCGTGGTCGAGCCCTTCCACACCTGGCAGAACATCGTCGACTTCGACGGCAAGCGTTACCTGTACCAGTACGTGCGCCGCAGCCTGAAGATCTTCGACATCACCCATCCCAAGGACGTGAAGCTGCTGCTCACCCGGGGCGAGACCTGGGGCCCGAACGGCCCGGGCGAGGAGCAGAACCCCTACCCGGCGGACGACATGTTCGGCGCGGCCTCCATCCAGTGGAACAAGAAGCTGGGCAAGAACATCATGGTGCAGTCCTTCGAGGTGCGTCGCTTCGGCGTGCTGGAAGACAAGTACCGCGAGCCGGACAAGGTCGAGGCCATCCGCAAGTCCAAGCACCTCAAGGGCTTCAAGGTCTACGAGATGAACGGCCCGCTGCCGGCGGACTGGAAGCTGATCGCCACCCGCACCACCGACATCGAGCACCCCAACGCGCCCATCGGCGAGCAGGAAGGCTCCGGCGTGCGTGACATCCCGGCCTACTTCGGCGGCGACGTGATGTACGTGGCGGCCGCGCCCAGCGACAAGTACGCCCTCACCGAATACCCCAACGACCTGTACAACGCCGGCTACCAGTCCTGGGACATGTCCAACCCCGCCGATCCCAAGCTGCTGGACGTGCTCACCGTGCCCGGCCAGATCGTCGGCGACCCCGAGCACGAAGCCGTGTTCAAGGCCAACCCGCGCGCCGGCAACCGCGCCTCCTGGATGGGCGCGCGCATGTCGCTGTTCATTCCCAGGCCGGTGGAGCAGGGCGGCAAGTACGGCTACGCGGCCATGGGCGGCATGGGCCTCTACGTCGTCGACATCACCGACTCGAAGGCGATGAAGGTGGTCGGGCACGTGGACTTCCCGGTCAGCGTGGCCGGCACCGAGGGCGACAACATCGACGTCTCCCAGGTGGAGAAGACCGGGCTCGTGTACTTCAGCGGCTACCCGCTGTCCGAGGACTGCTACGAGGCCTACAAGGACATCTACGCGGTGGACGTGAGCAACCCGGCCAAGCCCGCCATCAAGCACGTGCTGCCACGCCCGACGCCGCCGGCCGATGCCGCCTTCACCGACTTCTGCCAGCGCAAGGGCAGCTTCGGGCCCAAGCGCACCGGCTACTACACCCAGCCCGGCGTCTCCCGCGAGGGCATCCTGCCGTACGCGTTCTACAACGCCGGCGTGCAGGTGTTCGACGTGCGTGACCCGGCCAAGCCCACCATCGGCGCCTACTTCGTGCCGCCCTTCGACACCAGGAACGTGGCCAGCTACGCCGTCGGCAACCTGACCCACAGCGCCTACACCGAGTACGACCGCAACCTGATCTGGGTCTTCACCAACCACGGCTTCTACGCATTGTCGACGCCGCTGCTGGGCACGCCGAGCTTCGATGCACCGAAGAAACCCTGGCCGTCCAGGGACTGAACCTGCGGCTCCATAACAACAAAACCCAATAAGAAAAATGGAGCGCGCGGCGGCGGGGAGATGGCCGCCGCGTGCTCACCCTGTTCGATCGGAGCAACCCATGCGCAAACTTCTACTCGCACTTCCGCTTGTGAGCGGGCACGCCTTCGCGGGAATCGAGATATCCGGGATCATCGACGTCACCTACGAGGTGGCCACCTCAGGGGGGGATACCGTGGAGCGGGTCACCGGTGCCGGTCTCAGCGCCAACCGCATCCAGTTCAAGGCGGACCAGGCACTCACCGACGACCTCTCGGTGAAGGGCGTCTACGAGGCGATGTACAACCCCCATTCCGATGACGACATGGGCAAGCGCGAAGCCTACGCCCAGATCATCTCCAAGCGCTGGGGCACCCTCAGCGCCGGGCGGCAGGACACGCCCTCGGCCAACGCCTACGGCTACGCCGACCCGCTGTTCGGCAACGAATACAGCCTGATCAACAACGTCAGCGTGTTCTATGCGCCCTGGCGTGAAGACCGCTCGCTGATGTACATCAGCCCGCGCATCGAGGGCTTCGAGTTCCGCGGCATGGCCACCCAGGGCGAGAAGGACGGCAGCCGCGACGGCCGCGTCTACAGCGTGGCGCTGGACTACTGGGCCGACAGCCCCTGGTACTTCTCCGGCGCCCTGGACCGCAAGTACCAGCGCAACCTCTGGGACAAGGACAGCATGGAGTACGCCACCGACCTCTACCTGACGGCGGTGTACAGCATGGGCAAGACCGACCTCACCGCCGTCTACCACCGCTACACCGGCTACTACGCCTATGCGCCCTGGGTGGATTTCGAATCCAACGGCAGCGACCTGCAGCTCGGCCTGCGGCACAACTTCGGCAACAAGCACAACGTCGCCGTCAGCCTGATCTACAAGGACGACCGCAAGGACGAAGCCCTCAGCGACGCCGCCGGCGTCAACCTCGGCTACATCTACAACTACGACGAGAACATCGACCTCTACGGCGTCTACGCCTACATCCACCACAAGCGCGACTCGGATGTGCGTTACCCCATCAGCTGGAACCTGGAAAGCCCGCTCGCCGACGAAAACCCCGAAGGCATGCAACTCGGCGTGCGCTTCAAGTTCTAGCCCCGGCTCGATACACCCCCACCCGCGACAGGACGCTGTCGCGGGTTTTTTATTGCCCGGGCGTCGGGCCCGCCGAATGGAACCCCGCGTTCGCGGGAATGACGGTGATGCTGGGCGGTTTTCGTAGGGGCGACTTCAGTCGCCAAGCGACGCGCAGCGCCGCCGCTCCTGTGGGAGCGAATTCATTCGCGATCGGACCTCACCTGTTTGCAGGATGGGCCGGATGGTGTTCCGCGAGCGGAGCGAAACCATGCGATGCCTGTGGACGCACGATGCCCGCCGGCAAGGCCGATTGGTGGTACGCGGGGCCGAGCCGAGGGGCCGTGGTTGGGGCTTGGTGGTGATGGGTTTCGCTGCGCTCTACGCCATCCTACGGTTCGAGTTCGCGTCCGGTTCAACCCCGGGGCTGATCGGGATGCAGTTCGTAGGATGGGTAGAGCGAAGCGAAACCCATGCTGCACAGGCGGTGCGGGGTGTCGCGGGTTTCACCCGCCCTACGGAAACCACGCTCACAAAAAAGCCCCGGTCCGACTATGCGGACCAGGGCCTGAGAAGGAGGCGTGATGAGGTGTTGCGGTCAGATGCCGAAGAACTCCCGGGCGTTGCCGGCGCAGATGCGTGCCTTGTCGCTGGCGTCGAGGCCGGGGTGTTCGAGCACACCGGAGCCGATGCGCTGTTCGCCCAGGGGGAAGGGCGAGTCGGAGCCGAGCATCACCCGGTCCGGGCCCATCACGTCCACCAGCAGTTGCAGGGCGCGCGGGTCGAACACGGCGGAGTCGACGAAGAAGCGCTTCACGTAGCTCGAGGGCAGTTGCGGGCAGTCCTCGCGGACGATGTCGCGGTGGCGCCAGGCGTTGTCGACGCGGCCGAGGAGGAAGGCGAAACCGCCGCCGCCATGGGCGAAGCAGATGCGCAGCGACTCGGGGATGCGCTCGAAGGCGCCGGAGAGGATCAGCGAGAGGATGCCCAGCTGGGTTTCCGCCGGCATCGCCACCAGCCAGGGCAGCATCCATTTGCGCATGCGCTCGCCGCCCATCATGTCCCAGGGGTGCACCAGCACCGGGATGTTGTCGTGGGCGCAATGGCTGAGGAAGGTCACCAGGTTGTCGTGGTCCAGGTCGTGGTTGCCCACGTGGTTGCCGATCTGCACGCCCACGTGGCCGGCGGCCTTGGCGCGGCTGGCCTCGCGGCAGGCGGCGTCGATGTCCTGCAGCGGCACCTGGGCCAGCACCTTGAGGCGGTCCGGCGCGCGGGCGGTCATTTCCAGCGCGCGGTCGTTCATCAACTGGGCCCAGGGCAGGGCGCGTTCGATGGGCGCGTCGTAGGCGAACATCACCGGGGTGGCGCACATGACCTGGATGTCCAGGCCCTGCTCGTCGAGGTGCTCGATGCGCCGGGCCGGGTCCCAGAGCACGTCGTGCACCGGGCGGAAGGGCTTGTCGCCGACCATGATCTGGCCGCTGCGGCCTTCGCTGTGCAGCCAGGGCGCACGCTCGGGGTTGAGGCGCGCGGCTTCCTCGCGGGTGATGGCGGGGAAGAAGTGCGAGTGGATATCGATTTTCATGCTCGGGCTGCCGCCTCCAGGGTCCGGTGCCAGGTCTGCCAGTCACGGCCGGGGTGGATCTCGCCGCATTCGCCGCAGCGGCGCTCGGCGTCGCTGGTGGCGTAGAACTGCTCGTACACCGGGGGCAGGTCGTTGACGATGCTTTGCAACTGCATCTCGTAGCGTTTGATCAGCGTGCCGCAGTGGGCGCAGGACCATTGCAGTGCGTCGTGCAGGCCGGCGGGGCGCTGGCGCTCGATCACCAGGCACAGGCTGCCGGGCTCGGGGCGCTGCGGGGAATGGATGACGTGGGGCGCCATCAGGTAGATGTCGCCCTCGCGCAGGTCGATGCGCTCGTAGCGGCCACGGTCCCAGATGTTCAGGTAGGCGTTGCCCTTGAACTGGTAGAAGAACTCTTCCACCGGGTCGTCGTGGAAGTCGGTGCGCTGGTTCGGGCCACCGACCACCGTGATCATGAAGTCGGCGTCCTGCCACACCTGCTGGTTGCCCACGGGCGGTTTGAGCAGGTGCGCGTGCTCGTCGATCCAGCGGTTGAAGTTGAGCGGCGGGCTGAAGTGGTGTTTGTCCATCTTGTTGTTCTCAGCGATTGAGCGGGGCGTAGGCCACGGCCTTGATTTCGATGCGCAGGTGCGGGTGCGGCAACTGGTGCACGGCAACGGTGGTGCGGGTCGGGCCGCTCTCGTCGAAGTACTCGGCGTAGACCTGGTTGTATGGGCCGAAGTCGTTCATGTCGACCAGGAAGGTGCTGATCTCCACCAGGTTCTGCAAGGTCGCATTTTCGCTGGCGAGGATGTCGCGGATGTTCTCGATCACCGCGCGCGTCTGGGCGCGGATATCCAGGTTGGTGGTGCCCATGGCGTCCACCTCCACGCCCTCGAAGCTGTTGTCCGGGCGCCGCGAGCTGGTGCCGGATACGTAGAGGAAGTCGCCGGCGCGCTTGATGTGCGGGAAGCGCCCGCGCGGGGTGGCCTTGCCGGCCACGACTGTGGATCGGTTGTCGCTCATGCTCGGGTTCCTTGTTGCGAGTCGCGGGCGGTGCCGCAGGTGAAGCCGCATTCGCCGTAGCCGGCGATTTCCACGCTGATGTGGGCGCCGGGGGCCAGGGCCTCGGCGGCAGTGGCGGCGCCGGCCATGATCAGGCTGCCGGCGGGCAGGACGATCTCGGCGCGGGCCAGCAGTTGCGAGGCCTGCACCAGGCTGCGCAGCGGGTGGCCGAGGATCGAGGCGGTGGAGCCGGCCTGCACCAAGCGGCCGTCGATGCGCATCAGCACGCCGGCGTTGGCAAGCCCGGCGAAGTCTCGCGACCAGGCGCCGACCACCAGGCCGGACGAGGAGCAGTTGTCGGCCACCACGTCCTCCAGGCTGAACTTGAAGGCCTGGTAGCGCGAATCGATGATCTCGATGGCCGGGGCCACGGCCTCCAGGTAGTCGGCCGCCTCCAGCTGGGTCAGCGGGCGCTCGATCGCGCGGCGGGTGACGAAGCACACCTCCGGCTCGGCGCGCGGATGGATGAAGCGGGCCAGGTCCACCACGCCGCCGTCCTCTTCCAGCATGGCGTCGGTGAGCCAACCCCAGATCAGGCTGTCGACGCCCATCTGGATCATCTTGGCGCGGCTGGTGAAGCCCAGCTTCACCCCGACCATGCGTTCGCCATCGGCGTAGCGGCGGGCCATGGAGGCGCGCTGGATCAGGTAGGCCTCGTCGAGGCTGAACGGGCTGCTGGTGCTGAACTGCGCAAGCGGCTCGGCCTGGCGGGCGGCGCGGTCGAGGGCGGTGGCGATGCGGGCGATATCGGTGCTCATGGGCGCGGCTCCTGGCGGCGGGCGAGAAGGTCGAGGGCGACGTCGACGATCATGTCTTCCTGGCCGCCGACCATGCGGCGCTGGCCCAGCTCGACGAGGATGTCCACTGTCTTCAGCCCGTAGCGGGCGGCGGCCACCTCGGCGTGGCGCAGGAAGCTGGAGTACACGCCGGCATAGCCCAGGGCGAGGGTTTCGCGGTCCACGCGCACGGGGCGGTCCTGCAGCGGGCGGACGATGTCGTCGGCGGCGTCCATCAGCGCCAGCAGGTCGGTGCCGTGGTTCCAGCCCAGGCGCTCGGCGGCGGCGATGAACACCTCCAGCGGCGCGTTGCCGGCGCCGGCGCCCATGCCGGCCAGGCTGGCGTCGATGCGGTTGCAGCCCTCCTCGACGGCGGCGATGGAGTTGGCCACGCCGAGGGAGAGGTTGTGGTGGGCGTGGATGCCGGTGGCGGTGGCCGGGTCGAGCACGGCCTTCAGTGCGCGGAAGCGCTCGCGGATGTCCTGCATGCCCATGGCGCCGCCGGAGTCGACCACGTAGATGCAGGTGGCGCCGTAGCTTTCCATGAGCTTGGCCTGGCGGGCGAGGCCGTCGGGCGTCTGCATGTGGCTCATCATCAGGAAGCCGACGGTGTCCATGCCCAGCTGGCGGGCGTATTCGATGTGCTGGCGCGAGACATCCGCCTCGGTGCAGTGGGTGGCCACGCGGACGACCCGGGCGCCGGCGGCGTGGGCGGCCTTGAGGTCATGAACCGTGCCGATGCCGGGCAGCAGCAGGGTGGCGATGCGCGCGTGCTGCAACACGTCGGCGGCGGCTTCGATCCACTCCAGGTCGGTGTGGGCGCCGAAGCCGTAGTTGAAGGACGAGCCCTGCAGGCCGTCGCCGTGGGCGATCTCGATGGAGTCGACGCGGGCCTGGTCCAGGGCGCGGGCGATGGTCTGCACCTGCTCCAGCGAGTACTGGTGGCGGATGGCGTGCATGCCGTCGCGCAGGGTCACGTCGGAGATGTACAGCTTGTTGCCGGAGGTGGCGGTCATGGCGGGCTCCTCAGCGGTTCAGCAGCGACTGCGCCATGCGTTCGGCGGTGGCCAGCGCGGCGGAGGTCATGATGTCGAGGTTGCCGGCGTAGCTCGGCAGGTAATGGGCGGCGCCCTCCACTTCGAGGAACACCGAGGTCTTCAACCCGCTGAAGCGGCCGTGGCCGGGGATGGTCAGCGGTGCCGACTCGGGGATCACCTCGAACTGCACCCGCTGCTTGAGGCGGTAGCCCGGCACATAGGCCTGCACGGCGGCGACCATTTCTTCGATTGAGGCGGCGACGTGCTCCGGGTCCACGGCTTCGCTGAGCACGTAGACGGTGTCGCGCATGATCAGCGGCGGCTCGGCCGGGTTCATGATGATGATCGCCTTGCCCTTGGCCGCGCCGCCTATCACTTCGATGGCCTTGGAGGTGGTCTCGGTGAACTCGTCGATGTTGGCGCGGGTGCCGGGGCCGGCAGATTTGCTGGCGATGGAGGCGATGATCTCGGCGTAGTGCACGCGGGCCACGCGGGACACCGCGGCGACCATCGGGATGGTGGCCTGGCCACCGCAGGTGACCATGTTGACGTTGGCTTGCTGGAGGTTCTGCTCCAGGTTGACCACCGGCACGCAGTAGGGGCCGATGGCCGCCGGGGTCAGGTCGATCAGGCGGATGCCGGGCTTCACGTGGCGCAGGTAGGCGTCGTTCTGCACATGGGCGGTGGCGCTGGTGGCGTCGAAGACGAAGTCGATCTCGGCGAATTGCGGCAGGCGGGTCAGGCCCTCGACGCCCTCGTGGGTGGTGGCGACGCCCAGTCGGGCGGCACGGGCCAGGCCGTCGGAGGCCGGATCGATGCCGACCATGGCGGCGATTTCCAGGTGCTGGGCGTTGCGCAGGATCTTGATCATCAGGTCGGTGCCGATGTTGCCCGAGCCGATGATCGCGGCCTTGAGTTTCTGTCTGTTCATGGGGGCTCCGGTCAGTGCGCGGCAGCGAAGGCGGCGGTGACGCTGCCCAGGCCCTGGATGTGCGCGGTGAAGCTGTCGCCCGGCTGCACGGCGACCATCGGCCCCAGCGCACCGGTGAGGAGGATGTCGCCGGCACGCAGCGGTGCACCGTGGCGGACCATGGTGTCGGCCAGCCATAGCGCGGCGTTCAGCGGGTTGTCCATGCACGCCGCACCGGCGCCCACCGACACCGGTTCGCCGCGCAGGGTCATGCTCATGCCGCAGCGCACCAGGTCCAGCTTGTCCAGGGTCACCGGGCGGCTGCCGAGCACGAACAGGCCGGAGGAGGCGTTGTCGGCGATGGTGTCCACCAGGCGGATGTCCCAGTTTGCGATGCGGCTGCCGACCACTTCGATGGCCGGCAAGGCGAAGGCGGTGGCGCGGATCAGGTCGGCCACGGTGTGGCGCTCGAAGCACAGGTCGTGTTCCAGCACCAGGGCGATCTCCGCTTCAACCTTGGGTTGCAGGGTATCGTCCCAGGCGATGGGCTGGCCGTCGCCACGGGCCCGCTCGGCGAACAGCAGGCCGAAGTCCGGCTGGTCGACACCCAGCTGCTTCTGCACGGCGTGGGAGGTCAGGCCGATCTTGTGGCCCACCGGGCGCAGGCCGGCGTCGATGGCGGCCAGGGTGTTGTAGCGCTGGACGGCGTAGGCGAGGGCGACCGGGTCCTGGGTCGGGTCGTCGGCCAGGGTGCTGGCGATCAGGTCGCGCACCGGGGCGCAGGGCTTACCGCTGCGTTCCGCCTGGCGCAGGCGGCTGGCTGCTTCGATGAGTGCTGCATGCATGGTGGGGCTCCCGCTCAGGCGTTGACGCAGATGGTGGTGATCTCGGAGTAGAAATCCAGGGAGTGGCGGCCGCCCTCGCGGCCTAGGCCGGACAGCCGCGCGCCGCCGAAGGGCGTGCGCAGGTCGCGGAGAAACCAGGTGTTGACCCACACCATGCCCACGCGGAAGCGCCGCGACACCTTGTGCGCGCGCTTCAGGTCACGGGTCCACAGCGCGGTGGCCAGGCCGTAGGCGGAGTCGTTGACGCGGCGCACCACCTCGTCCTCGCTGTCGAAGGGGGCGATGTGGCAGACCGGGCCGAACACCTCTTCACGTACGCAGCGGGCGTCGTCGCCGAGGCCGGTCCAGATGGTCGGCTGCACGTAGGCGCCGTTGTCGCGCTCGTCGCCGAACACCGGCACGCCGCCACCGGTGACTTCGACGGCGCCTTCGCTGCGAGCCAGTTCGAAGTAGCCCAGCACCTTGTCGCGGTGCTTGTGGGAGATCAGCGAGCCCATGTTGACGCCGTCTTCGTCGGGGTAGCCGATCTTCAGCTTCTCGGCGCCGTCCTTCATGGCGGCGACGAAGCGCTCGTAGATCGGCCGCTCGACATAGACCCGCTCCGAGCACAGGCAGACCTGGCCGGAATTGGTGAAGCTGGAGCGCAGCACGCCGGCCACCGCCGCGTCGAAATCGCAGTCGGCGAAGACCACCGCGGCGTTCTTGCCGCCCAGCTCGAAGGACACGTCGCGCACGCCCTCGGCGGCGGCTTTCATGATGGTGGCGCCGGTGCGCGATTCACCGGTGAAGGTGATGGCGTCGACGTCCGGGTTGCGGGTGAGGAATTCCCCGGCGGAGTTCGGGCCGAAGCCGTGCACCAGGTTGAACACGCCGGCGGGCAGCCCGGCTTCCTGCATCACCTCGGCCAGCAGGCTGGCGCTGGAGGGCGAATCTTCCGACGGCTTGACCACCACCGAGTTGCCGCAGGCCAGGGCCGGGGCGACCTTCCAGGTGAGCAGCAGCATCGGCAGGTTCCACGGCGAGATGATCGCCACCACGCCGTGGGGCTTGCGCACGGTGTAGCTGAACACCTCGCTGCCGTCGGCGGCGCGCATCTCGAAGAACTCGCTGCCGGCCTGGCGCACCAGTTCGGCGAAGGTGCGGAAGTTGTGCACACCCCGGGCGATGTCCAGGGTGCGCGCCTGCTGCACCGGGCGCCCGGTGTCGGCCACTTCGGCGGCGACGAATTCCTCGAAGCGGCGTTCGATGCCATCGGCGATGCGCATCAGCATGTCGGCACGCTGGCTCGGGCTGAAGTCGGCCCAGGGCCCTTCCTGCGCGGCCTTGGCGGCAGCGACGGCGCGTTCCACCTGGCAGGCGTCGGCTTCGCAGACCTGGCTCAGGACGCGCCCGTCGATGGGCGAAACATTGGGGAAGGTCTTGTCACTGGCGACGAATTCGCCCGCGATGAAATGGCGCAGCAAGGGCAGGGGAGTGGACACGACAGCCTCCGATTCTTGGATTTCGGAGGAGTCTAGGGAAGGCGCCTATAAGGGAATAATGAAAGCCTTGAGGTTGACTATTCTGCTTTGGAATAGCTGGCCAGCCCCGATCACGGCACACCGGTGCGGCAGGACCGTAGGGGCGAATTCATTCGCCCAGCAGCCCGCAGGGCTGCCCTGGCTCGGTGCCATCGATGGAGTCCGGTGCACCCCATCCCATGGGTTTCGCTTCGCTCTACGCCATCCTACGAAAGCCGCCGCCACGATCAGGCCGGCGCACCCTGGTCATGCTCGCGGCTGGCCTGTTCCAGGCATTCGCGGAACAGGCGGGCAGCGGGGCCGAGGTCGCGGTTGGCGGCATGGAAGTAGCCGATGTCGCCGAATTGCAGCGGGGTGCCCAGGTCGAAGGCGCGCAGCATGCCGGCGTCGGCGAATTGGCGGGTGGCCTCGAAGGGCATCAGGGCGACGGTTTGCTGATCCTGCATGAGGCTGATGTTGGTGAGGATCGACAGGGATTCGACCACGTTGGCCGGGGTGTTCAGGTCCGCTTCGGCGAACAGTCGGTCAGCGGTGCGGCGCAGCAGCGAGTCGCGGGTCGGCAGCACCCAGGGGTAGTCGTGCAGGTCCGCCAGGCTCACCGGCGAGCGCCCCAGCAGCGGGTGCTGGGCGCCGGCGACCACGCACAGGGCTTCGCCGTAGAGCACTTCCACTTCCAGCATCGGCGACTCGTTGCGCCAGCCCCAGTCGTCCGGGACGCGGCCCACTACCAGGTCCACCTCGCCCACCGCCAGGGCCGGGAACAACTGGTCCATCTGCCCCACGCGCAGGGACACCAGCACGCTGGGGGCGCGTTGCTTGAGCAGTTGCATGGCGCGCGGCAGCAACGAGCTGGATGCGGAGATCAGGGTGCCGACCATGACATGCCCGGAGGTGCCCTCCTGGAAGGCGTTGACCTCGTCGGTCAGCGAGCGCAGTTCGGCCAGAAGCGATTTGGCTCGGCGCACCACCAGCTCGCCCAGTTCGGTGGCGGTGACCCCACGGTTTCCACGAATCAGCAGTGGCGCGTCGAAGTAGGACTCCAGCTCGTGGATGATCTTGGTCACCGCCGGCTGGGTCAGGTTCAGCGCCTGGGCCGCGCGCAGCAGCGAGCCGCTCTGCAGCACCTGGTCGAACACCACCAGTTGGTAGAACTTGAGCTTCCGCGCCACGGACATGGGGGTGAATTTCATGCGGTGCCTCGACGGGTCAAAGGGCGGTGGGATGCGCAAAGCACCGCATGGTAATCAAAAGCGGGGATGAGCGGGCGATGGGGATCGCGGGGTGAAACGCTGTTGCGTGACCCTCAGGACTGCATCTCGCGCAGCGCATCGCGGCTCAGGTCGAGCCATTCGCCGTGCAGGTTGCGGTAGTGCCTGGGGGAGCGGCGGGCGTAGTTCTGGATCTGTTCCAGCAGCTCGCGCGCTTCGCGCTGGCGGCCCAGCTGGCGCAGCATCAGGGCGTAGCGGTAGTTGGCCTCGGGGCCGGCGTAGTAGCTCGACAGCGCGCGGTATTCCTCTTCCGCCTTCATGGTGTCGCCCAGGGCTTCCAGGGCGCGGGCGTAGAGCAGGTGGCCGTCGGCGGAGCGGTAGTCGGGGTTGTGTTCGATCAACCGGTCGAGGGTGTCGCGGCAGGCCTGCGCGTCGCCCTCGGCGAACTGCGCCTGGGCGAGGCCGAGGAGGATGTCCGGCGCGTGCGCGTGGATGCCGCGCAGGGCGGCCTGGTAGTGGCTGGCGGCGTCTGCGGCCTGGCCCAGGCGCAGCAGTTCTTCGGCCAGTTGCACGCGGGTTTCGCGAGTGTCGCGCAGGTCCAGTTCGTCACGCAGGGTGCGCAGGTGGCGCTCGGGGTCGAGCTTGTCGTGCAGGCGGTTGACGGTGCGCCGCCCGGTGCGGCTGCCGAGCAGGTCGGGGAGCATGATGCCGAGGAAGTAGATCAGGCAGCCCAGGCCCGGCAGCGCGATGATCAGGTACAGCCAGTAGCGCTCCTGCCCGCTGCGGACGACATGAAGGCCGCAGGTGACCTGGCAGGCGATGACGAGCAGGGCGAGCAATGGCATGGCGGTTCCAGTCCCTTGGAGAGTCGATAGGCGCCGCCCGGGGAGGGCGGGCGCCTATGAAATCACGCCGCCGTGCGCTTGTCAGGTGGCCGGCTGTGGCGCCGGTCACGTTGTGTGCCGGGCGTTTACCAGTCGTAGCTGAGGCTGGAGACCACGGTACGGCCCTGGCCGTAGTAGCAGTCCCAGATGCTGCGGCAGCTGGCCACGTAGGTCTTGTCGGTGAGGTTCTCGACGTTCACCGCGAGCTTCACGCCCTTCAGGCGCAGCGCCGAGTGCTCGAAGTCATAGGTCACGGCCGCGTCGTAGACGGTGTAGGACGGGATCTGGAACGAGCCTTCGTAGTCGTCGCCATAGCTGCCGCGCACGTAGCGGGCCCCGAGTCCGGCGCCGAGGCCTGACAGCGGGCCGTCGCCTATGTAGCGGTAGTCGCTCCAGAGCGAGGCGGTCAGCGGCGGGTTGCTGGCCGGGTGGCGGCCTTTGCGGCCGTCGTTGTCCTTGGTGTACTCGATGTCGTTGCGCGAGACCGAGGCGATCAGGTTGAGGTTTTCGGTGAGCGCGGCCTTGCCTTCCAGCTCGATGCCCTGGGAACGGATGGCTCCGGTCTGGGCGTTGAAGCCGGGGTTGGCGAGGTCGGTGGTGAGGATGTTTTCCTGCTCCAGCTCGTAGACCGAGAGCTGGATGAAACTTTCCTGCCCGCTGGGCTGGTACTTCACGCCCGCTTCGTACTGCTTGCCGGTGGAGGGCTCGAAAGGCTTGCTGGTGGCGTCGGTGCCGGTCTGCGGGAGGAAGGATTCCGAGTAGCTGACATAGGGCGCCAGGCCATTGTCGAACAGGTAGGTGAGGCCGGCGCGACCGGTGAAGGCTTCGTCCTTGACGTTGCTGTGGGTGCCTCGCAGCGGTGCGCGGTTGTCGGTCTCGGCCCAGTCGTAGCGCCCGCCGAGTGTGAGGATCCACTGGTCCAGCTTGATCTGGTCCTGCATGTAGAGGCCGGTCTGGGTGATGGTGTTGTCCCAGGTGTAGCGGTTGCCGAACCTCAGCGGCTGGCCGTAGACCGGGTCGAACAGATCGATGATCGGCGGGTTGTAGTCGTACTGGCCGTCGAACTTCGAGTTGAAGTGGTAGTAGTCCAGGCCGATGAGCAGGGTGTGGCCGGCGGCGCCGGTGTCGAACTGTGCCTGGGCGATGTTATCCACGCCGAGGACCTTGTTCTTCTGCGCCCAGTCGACGCCGTAGCGAGTCTGGTAGCGCTTGTCGTTGGCGCCGGTGACCGGGTTGGCGACGAAGCGGTAGCCGTGCAGCGGCGCGGTGTAGTGGTCGTCGACGTAGGCGTAGCGGGTGTTCTGCCTGAGCGTCCAGACGTCGTCGAGGCGGTGGCTCAGCTCGTAGCCCAGGGCGTATTGCGTGCGGTGGTAGTCGTTGACGGCGGGCTCGCCGAGAAAACGGTCGCGGTCGATGCGCCCGTTGGGGTTGGCGAACACCGTGCCTTCGCTGGGCAGGCCCTGGGCCTCGGGCACGCCCTTGTCCTTCTGCAGTTGTGCGTAAAGCGTCAGGGTGGTGTCGTCGCTGGCCAGCCAGGTCAGGCTCGGGGCGATGAACAGGCGCTTCTGCTCGACGTAGTCGATCTCCGAGTTGGCGTGGTTGGCCAGGCCGGTGAGGCGATAGAGGAACCGGCCCTGTTCGTCCAGCGGGCCGCCCAGGTCGAAGGCCGCGCTCTTGCGGTCGTAGCTGCCGGTGCCGAGCTGGATCTGGTGCAACGGCGTGGCGGTGGGGCGCTTGCTGACCATGTTGATCATGCCACCGGGCTGGTTCTGGCCGTAGAGCACCGAGGAGGGGCCCTTCATCACTTCGATGCGTTCCAGCGAGTAGGGCTCGATCTGCAGGGCTCCGCCAGTGCTGCCGCCGCCGTAGGGCAGGTGCAGGCCGTCGAGGTAGAGCGGGGTCGGCAGGTAACCGCGCGAGGTGGGCTCGTCGAAGATCTTCACCCGGTCGGAGAAGCCGCCGCCGGTCATGCCGGCGGTATAGCGCAGGGCTTCGGTGACGCTCTGCGCACCGCGCGCCTTGATTTCGTCGGCGGTGATGACGTTGATGGTCTGGGGGATTTCCAGCAGCGGCGTGTCGGTCTTGGTGCCGGTGCCGCTACGGGTGGCGACGTAGCCCTGCACCGGTCCCCAGGCGTTTTCCTGGTAGCTGCTGCCCTGGATGCGCGTGGCGTCCAGTTGCAGGCCGCCGTCTTCGCTGCGCGGCTGCAACTGGTAGCGGCCGGCACCGGTGCGCAGGGCCTGCAGGTCGCTGTCGCGGAGGAGGATGCCCAGTGCCTGCTCCACGCTGTAGCGCCCTCGCAGTGCCGGGCTCTGCTTGCCCGCAGTGAGGGCGCCGTCGGCGGCCAGGTAGATGCCGGCCTGCACGGCGAAGTGGTTGAGCTGGTCGGCCAGGGGGCCGGCGGGAATGTCGAACTGCTGGTCCTGCACCTGCTCGGAGGCGATCACCGGCGTGGTGGGGAGGGCGGCGGCGAGGGCCAGCGCAGTGGCCAGCGAGAGGGGGCGCAGCGGGAAACGGGAGAGGCGCGGTGACATGTCTTTTCCTTGTCGTTGGAGGGGGCACAAAGCCGTTGTCACCAGCTAATTCGGATGAGAAGGAAAAACCGGAAACGCGAATGCGAAATTTTTTCGAATCCTGCGGTCAGCGCGCTTCCACGGACTGCCACCAGGGCAGGGTGCGGCGGATGCGGATCGGCAGGACGTCCTCGAGCATCGCCAGGGCCTGGTCGCCGTCATGCAGGGGGAAGGTGCCGGTCACCCGCAGGTGGGCGACCGACGGGGCCACGCCGAGGTGGCCGTGACGGTGGCTGGCCAGTTCTTCGACGAAGGCCGACAGCGGCATGTCGCTGGCCAGCAGGATGCCCTGGCTCCAGCTCTGCCGGCCCTGGCTGGCGGGTTGCAGGGTGCCGATGGCCTGGGCGTCGAAGGCCAGTTGCTCGCCAGCCTGGGCGACGCGCAGCTCGCCGGAGGCGTTGCGCACTTCCACCGCGCCCTCGAAGACGTTGAGGCGCGTGCGGCCTTCCTGCTGTTGCACGCTGAAGCGCGTACCCAGTGCGCGCAGGCGGCCTTCGGCGGTGGTGATGACGAAGGGGCGGCTGTCGTGATGGGTGTCGATCAGTACCTCGCCGGCCACCAGGCGCAGCAGACGCAGGTCGGCTTGCAGGTCGACGCCCAGGGCACTGGCGCTGTTGAGCCAGACGCGGCTGCCGTCGTCCAGGGTGAATTCGCGCACCTCGCCGGTGGCGCTGCGGTAGTCGGCGCGCCAGCTCGCCACCAGTCCCGGCAGCGGGGTGCCGCGCCAGCCGGCCCAGCCGAGCAGGCTGCCGCCGCAGAGGACGGCCAGGGTGCGCAGTGCCTGGCGCCGCGACTGCTGGGCGCGGCGGGCGCCCTTGAGCGTTTGCAGGGTCAGCTCGCCGTCGCCTTGCAGCGGGGCGAAGCGCTGGCTGATGCGCTCGACGTAGAGCCAGGCCTGGCGATGCATCTCGCTCTGCCCATGCCATTGCAGCCAGGCGGCGCGGGTGCCTTCGTCGGCCGCCTCGGCGCTGAGCTCGGCGTACCAGTGGGCGGCCTGCTGCAGGATGGCGTGGTCGGGTTTGAGCGGGGTCACGGGGCCAGTACCTCGTCGAGCTCGGCTTCCAGCAGCAGGCACTGCAGCATCGCCTGGGCCATGTAGCTGGTGACGGTGCGCTCGGAAACCCCCAGCCGCTCGGCGATGGCGCGGTAGCCCAGGCCCTGGACCTGGGCCAGGAGAAAGGCCTCGGCGACCTTTGGCGGCAGGCTGGCGAGCATGCTGTGTACCTGCTGCAGCGCCTCCAGCACCAGAGCGCGGTGCTCCTCGGAAGGTGCCACCGCTTCGGGCTGGCCGGCCAGTACCTCCGCCCAGGCACGTTCCACCTGCTGGCGCCGCCAGAAGTCCACACACACATGGCGGGACATGGCGCTGAGGTAGGCGCGGGCGTGGGTGTCGCTGTCGAACCGGCGCGGCCTGCTCAGCAGGCGCAGGAACACATCGTGGGCGAGGTCGGCGGCGTCGCAGGCATTGCCCAGCTTGCGTTGCAGCCAGGCGCGTATCCAGCCGTGGTGCTCGACGTAATAGTGCTGCACCTGGCGTTGGTAGGACTCGTCGAAGGTCGACATCTGTTGGGTACCGTCAGGGCAGGGCGGGATGAATGCAGATGAGAAGGATTCGCATATTAGTCTTACAGGTCCCCGCTGGCAATTCGTACGGTCGACAAGGCGCAGGATGATTGCGGCTTCTGTCCATTCGTGGGCATTGCCAGTTGGGGCGGCAATCAACAATAATGCGACTTATTCTTATTTGATCCCGGGATCTTCCCACGTGGCCACATCTCCGGACCTCAACGCTTCCCTGGCGACGCTCTACAGCGAGAACCACCGCTGGCTGCGCGCCTGGCTGTATCGCCAGCTGCGCTGCCCGCAGGATGCCGCCGACCTGACCCAGGACACCTTCATGCGGGCCATGGCCTCGCGCCAGCTGGGGCAGTTGGAGGAGCCGCGCGCCTTCCTCGGCACACTGGCCCGGCGCCTGCTGTCCAGCTTCTGGCGGCGGCGCAAGGTGGAGCGCGCGTACCTGGAGGCCCTCGCGGAGTTGCCCGAGCGCTTCGCCCCCTCGGAGGAGGACATCGCCCTGGTGAGCGAGGCCCTCGACACCATCGACCGGCTGCTCGACGGCTTGCCGCAGCGGGTGCGCCGCGCCTTCCTGCTCAACCGTCTCGAAGGCTTGCCGCAGCAGGCGATAGCCGACCTCCTGGGGGTGTCCCTGGCCACGGTCGAACGCGACCTGCGCCGTGCCTTCGTGCATTGCCTCAGCGCCCACCCGGAGCTGCCATGAGCCACGCCGAACTCGACCCGCACACCCGCACCGCGATCGACTGGATGCTGCGCCTGGACCCCGGCCGCGTGACCAACCACGACCGCCAGGACTTCAAGCGCTGGCTGGCCGACGACCCGGCCCACCTGCTCGCCTGGCAACGGGTCAGCGGCCTGCTGCAACAGCCGCTGGCCGACCTGCAGGGCGCCGAAGGGCGCAGCCCGGGGCAGTTGCAGGCCGCCAGCCGTGCGCTCTCCGCCCCTGATTCGCCGCAGCGGCGCAAGCTCCTGCGCGGCGGCCTGGCGTTGCTGGTGCTGGGGGCTGGCAGTGCTGCGCTGGTCAACCGCGTGACCCCGTTGACCGGCCTCACCGCCGATGTGCACACCGCCACCGGCGAGCGCCGCACGCTGCGACTGGCTGACGGCAGCCGCCTGGTCCTCAATGCCCGCAGCGCGGTGGATATCCGCTTCGATGGCTCGCGCCGGTTGCTGCGCCTGCGTGAGGGCGAGGTGCTGGTGACGGTAGCCGCCGATGCTGCGCGGCCCTTCATCATCGCCACCGCCCAGGGCGAAGTACGGGCGTTGGGCACGCGCTTCCTGGTCCGCCAGGAAGAGGCGCGCAGCCTGGTCTGCGTGCAGGAGCACAGCGTGCGCATCGACTGCCTCGACGGGCGCCAGGGCGAGCTGGGTGAAGGCCACGCGGCCTGGTTCGGGGCCGCCGGCATCCAGCCCGCCAGCGCCAGCCTGCTGACCCGAGCGGCCTGGGTGGACGGGCGCGTGGAAGTCGATGACGAGCCCCTGGGGCACCTGGTCGAGGCGCTGCGCCCCTACCATCGCGGCCTGCTGCGCATCAGCCCGGAGGCCGCGCAGGTGCGGGTGTTCGGTGTGTTCCCTCTGGACGACAGCGGCGCCACCCTGCAATCCCTGGCCGAGACCATGCCGGTGCGTGTGCGTCGCTTCGGGCCCTGGCTGACGCTGATCGACCGCGCCTGATCGCGCATCGTGCCCGCGTTCACGGATTGGCGCCGTGCGTAGCGTGGATGGCGCTCTTTTCATCCACCGGCAGTGCCGCCTGTGTGCACGCAGGCACCGTCATCCCCGCGAACGCGGGGACCCACTGAAACCGCCTCGCCAACAAATGGAAAAAATTCTCAGGAACGATGAGGGGTTTCCCCGGCTCGTTGGACATGGATAGGGCAAACCCGACACACGGAACAAGGAGCCCCACATGTCGTCCCCCCTTCTGCGCCCTGGCCTGCTGGCCCTGGCGATCGCGTTCGCCAGCGCTGGCCAGCCACTCGTGGCCCAGGCCGAATCCGGCAGCAGCCAGGTTGCCGTGCGCAGCTATGACATTCCCACCGGCCCGCTGGGCGAGACCCTGGCGCGCATCTCCCGCGAGAGCGGCCGCACCCTCTCGGCCGACCCGGCGCTGATCAGCGGCAAGCGGGCCCCGGCGGTGCACGGGCAGTTCACGGCGGAGCAGGCGGTGCAGCAGGCGCTGGCGGGGAGTGGGTTGTCGCTGGTGGTGACCGCCAGCGGCACGCTGTCATTGATCCCGGCGCCAGCCGAAGGCGCCCTGGAGCTGGGGGCGACGACCATCTCCTCCTCGTTGCTGGGCGATACCACCGAGGGCACCGGCTCCTACACCACCGGTTCGACCCGCACCGCGACCAAGCTGCCGCTGTCCCTGCGCGAGACGCCGCAGTCGGTCAGCGTGATCACCAGCCAGCGCATCCGCGACCAGAAGATGGTCAGCCTGGAAGACGTCCTCACCCAGGCCCCGGGCGTGCTCTACAAGAAAAAGAGCAACTCCTCCGACGAGGAGGTGGGCATCTTTTCCCGTGGCATGAAGATCGAGAACTTCCAGGTCGATGGCATCCCGACGGTGTTCGAGCCCTCGATGAGCAGCCAGTCCAACGACATGGCGGTGTATGACCGGGTCGAGATCGTGCGCGGCGCAACGGGCCTGCTCAGCGGCATCGGCCAGCCGTCCGCCACCATCAACATGGTGCGCAAGCGCCCGACCCGCGAGTTCGCGGCCTCGATCCAGGGCAGCGCCGGCTCCTGGGACAACTACCGCTCCGAGTTCGACGTGTCGGGCCCGATGAATCAGGAGGGCACGTTGCGCGGCCGGTTGGTGGCCGCCTACCAGACCGCCAATTCCTTCACCGATCGCCTCAGCACCGAGCGTCGGGTGGCCTATGGCGTCGTCGAGGCGGACCTCGGCGAGCGCGATACCGTCAGCTTCGGCATCGACTACCAGGTGCGCAACTGCGATGCCTGCGGCTACTTCGGCTTCCCGGCGTTCTACAGCAATGGCCAGCGCACCGACTTCAAGCGCTCCTTCAACTCGGCCGCCGACTGGAGCCACGCGGATCGCCAGCGCACCTCGATCTTCGGCACCTACGAGCATCGCTTCGACAACGCCTGGATGGCCAAGGTCGCCGTCACCAACGTCCGTGACGACAACGACGTCGAGTACGGCTGGTTCAGCAGCAACGGTTACCCCGACCAGCAGACCGGCGCGGGCACCAACCTGTATTTCGCCAAGTGGCCGAGCAAGCCCGAGCAGAACTCGGTGGACGCATACGCATCCGGCCCCTTCAGCCTGTTCGGCCGCGAGCACGAGCTGGTGGTCGGTGCCAGCGCCATGCGCTACCGCAGCAACACCGGAGCCTACCCGCTGTGGGTGGATCGCAGTGGCAGCGGCTGGAACCCGGCCATTCCCGACGTCTACCAATGGCGTGGCGACATCTCCAAGCCGCCGTTCAACCGCATTGGCGATCTGGAGTACAGCCAGCGCCAGTATGCGGCGTACAGCACGGCCCGCTTCACGCTCACCGATGGCCTGTCGCTGATCCTCGGCAGCCGCCTGAGCTACTTCAAGGTCGACCAGAGCTCCGCCTACTACGGCTACGATCCGACCTCCCTGAAGAAGCGCGAGCACGGCGAAGTCACTCCCTATGCCGGCCTGGTCTACGACCTGGACGACAACCACTCGGTCTATGCCAGCTACACCAGCATCTACAAGCCGCAATCGAGCCGGACCCTCGAAGGCACCTTCATGGACCCCACCGAGGGCGAGAGCTACGAGGTCGGGGCCAAGGGCGAGTATTACGACGGCCGGCTCAATCTCAGCGCCGCGCTGTTCGAGTCCAAGCTGAGCAACTACGCCGTCGGCACCGGGCTGTACGACGCTTTCGACAACGAGCTGGTGCGCCCCGCGAACATCAAGATCAAGGGGCTGGAGCTGGAAGTCGCCGGCGAGCTGCTGCCGGGCTGGCAGGTGCAGGCGGCATACAGCCACGTGAACACCTACTACCCGCAGGGCGTGGACGTGAACGTCGGTTTCCCCCGGAACAACGTGAAGCTGTTCAGCACCTACGACCTGACCGGGGACCTGAACCGCCTCACCCTCGGCGGTGGCGTGCGCTGGGAAAGCGCGACCCGCTACGGCAATACCCAGGTGATCCCCGGCACCACCCTGCAAGCCAAGCAGGGCAGCTACGCCCTGGTGGACCTGCTGGCGCGCTACCGCTTCGACGAGCACTTCACCGGCACGCTCAACGTCGACAACCTGTTCGACAAGGCGTACTACGCGAGCACCAGCGTCTACAGCGACCTCTACGGCGAGCCGCGCAGCCTGACCGCTTCGTTGCGCTGGGAGTATTGATCACAGCCGACCAGGCCCCGGGGCGGAGCCCGGGCTACGGCGTGACGCTGTGCGTAGGGTGGAGGTCGCTCTTTACCTCCACCAGCGGTGCCGCCGGTGAGTTCGCTTGGTGGACGGGTGGAGCGTCGTCCACCCTACGGCTGGCGCGCACGGAGTTGGTCCGTGGGTAGGGAGGATGGCGCTCTTTTCATCCACCAGCGGTGTCGCCGGTGGGCACGCTTGGTGGACGGGTGAAGCGTCGTCCCCCTTACGGCTGGCGCGTGCTGAGTTGGGCCGTGGGTAGGGTGGATGGCGCTCTTTTCATCCACCAGCGGTGCCGCCGGTGGGCACCGAGTCGGCCGGGCGGCGCTCCGCTTCAGCCCAGCGTTTACGCGGCCTCAGAGCCTCTTGATCTGCTTGTAGTCCAGCTCGGCGGTGTGGCCGGCGCCGAGGTCGAGGAGGACGTAGAACTCGCCGTTCGGGCGGGGGAAGGTGAAGCGCGAGTCGTCGCCGAGCTGGCCGTTGACCAGCACGCGCTCGTCGTAGCCGATCACGTCCAGGGTCACGCCCGGGGCGGCGCTGCCGTCGGAGAGGCCGCCGGTGCAGCGGATCAGGCCGTCATCGACGGCCTCGCACTCGACGAAGGCGTTGTGGGCGAGGGCGACGGGGGCGGCGAGTGCCAGGGCGCTCGCCAGCAGGGCGGGGAAAAGGGGCTTCACAGCTTGTCTCCATTGCGGGTCAGCCATTCGATCATCGACGGCGAGACGTCCTTCAGGGGGATGGAGGCCTGGTGGACGCTGCCGTCCCAGCCCTCCACCGTCAGCCACAGGGCATCGTCGGCGGTGGTGCCCGGCGGGATGCGCACCTCGGCGAACAGGCGGTAGGGGCTGCCGGAGAGCAGCGCGCCGGCGGCGCGCAGGCTGCGTGGCTTGCCGATGCGCAGGTAGGCGGCTTTCACCTGGTCGATGCAGTCGGCGCAGAAGGCGAGGGTGATCTCCTTCATGTAGCCGGCCTTACCGTCGCGCTGCGGGTCGTGCAACTCCCATTCGGCGATGCGCGCGGTCCAGGGGCCGACCGGGTACTGGCCGATCACCCGCTCGCCCAGGCCCTGCAGGCCACGGTCGAGGCTGACGTCATGGAAGTAGGCGGGCATGAAGCCCAGGGGCACCAGCACCAGCAGCGCGCTGAGGTGGAAGCGCCACTTCAGCCACTGGCGCTTGAGGCGGGACTCGGGAATCAGGGCTGCGTTGCTCATTCGGTCGCTTCCAGGGCGGGGGTGACGGGTGTCGGGCGGGGGTGGCGTTTCATCGCCTTGGCGGTGGCGATCACCGTGCGCTTGCTCCAGATGAGCAGGCCGCTGAGCACCATCATGCTCAGCAGCAGGCCGAAGACGAACCAGATCATCTTCACCCAGATGCCGCCGAAGTCACCGGTGTGCAGCGGGCGCATGGATTCAGTGACGAACTCCAGCGGCGTGCGGTCGGCGAGCAGGCGCGAGCCCACCAGTTCACCCGTATAGGGGTTGAGCTCGGCGGTCTGGTACATCAGCGGGTACCAGCCCCGGCCGCCCACTTCCATCGGCGTGTAGGCGTCCGGGGAGAACATCACGAAGCTCACCTCGAAGCCGGGAATGGTCCGCGTGGCGGTGGCCACCGCCTGGTCCATGCTCACGCGCGGCACCGGCTGGCCGGGTTGCACCAGGGGGACTTCGTCACGCGGGATCAGCGTAGGCAGCCCGGCGCTGGAGATGGAGACATGCGTGTCGGCGAGGATGGCGCGGATCAGGAACCACACGCCGGTGATGGAGATCACCGCGATGAACCAGATCGACCAGATGCCCGACAGGCGATGGAAGTCGCCCCAGAAAATCCTGGCGCCCTGGTTGAAGCGCAGCGTCGGCTTGAGGAAGCCGCGCCAGAAGCGCTTGTAGACCACCAGCCCGGTGACCAGCGAGGCGAGCATCGGCAGGCCCAGCAGCGACACCAGGTACCAGCCCCAGCTGTAACCGTTGGTGAAGGGCACCAGCCACCAGCCGTGCAGGGCGCGGGTGAACTGGCGGAAGTCGAACAGCGGGCTGCTGCCCTGGACCTGGCCCGTGTAGGGGTTCACGTACAGGGTCGCGGTGCGGGTGTCGGGGTAGGTCACCGCGGCGGTCAGGGCGAAGTGACGCTCCTCCGGCATGGCCAGCCATTCCACATCGGCGCTGGGGTCCTGCTTCTCGATGGCGGCAAGTATCTGGTCGTAGCCCAGCGGCCGGGCGTCATCCGTGGGCGCGGTGGCGCGCACATCGGGATTGGCGAGCCAGACGATCTCCTCGCTGAGCACCGCGAGGGTGCCGGTGATGCATACCAGGAACACGAAGAACCAGATGGGCAACGCCAGCCAGCTGTGGACCAGGAACCAGGTTTTCGAACGGGACTTCTTCGACATTGGGCAACGATCTGGGTAGCGGAATCAGGGGCTCCGGCCTCGGCCGGTCACGGGTACGGTCACGCCCGGCCCATGGAAAGGCACCCACCGGCCCAAGGGGGCTGGCGGGTGCAACCAGGGAAACGGCATCTCGAAATCGAGGGGGCGTTACATTCAGGACGGACGAGAGGGGCAAAACCCGCAACTGCAGATGCAAGAAAATGTTTCCGTCCGACGGAGGGTCGTCTAGCCCATCGATTCCACATCGTCCTCCAGCTGTTCCAGCAGCCAGTCGCCGAAGCTGCGGGTCAGCGGGCTGGGTTCGCTGTCGCGGTGGATCAGCCAGGCCCAGTTGGGGCCGCGGATGGTCTGCTCCACCAAGGGTTGCAGGCGCTTCTCGGCGCGCGCCTTGCGCGCCAGCAGGCGGCTGACCAGGGCGATGCCGAGGCCGTCGCAGGCGGCGTCCAGCAGTAGGCCGGGGTCGGAGAAGTTGAGCCCGCTGCTCTGCTGGCCGACGTCGATACCCGCTTCCAGCGCCCAGTGGCTCCAGTCCATCTCCCGCTCGCCGTGCAGGGTGGTGCGCTGCGCCGCCGGGGTGGCCAGCAGCGCCGGGTGGCAGGCGGGGTAGAGGCGATCGGCGTGGAGCACGCGGAAGCTGCATTCGGCCTGGGCGGTGATGTCGTCGCGCACGGCGATGTCGATGGTCTGGGTGGCCATATCCGGTGGCTCGTCGGTGGTGAACAGCCACAGGTCCACTTCCGGGTGCTGCTGGCGGAAGCCGCCCAGGCGCGGCACCAGCCAGTGGCGGGCGAAGGCCGGGCTGGTGTTGACCACCAGTTGGTTGGGCTTGCGGTACTGGTCCAGCCGACGGATGCCCACGGCCAGTTGCTGCAGCAGCGCCTGGGTGGTGCCGAGCAGGTCGTGCCCGGCATCGGTGAGGGCGACGCTGCGGCCGTTGCGGTGGAACAGCGGCTGCTCGAGGAAGCCTTCGAGGCTGCGGATCTGCTGGCTGATGGCCGACTGGGTGAGGTGCAGCTCTTCGGCGGCCTTGTGGAAGCTGCCGAGGCGGGCAGCGGCTTCGAAGCCGCGCAGGGCGTTCAGCGGGGGCCAGTGCTTGAGCATTTCTGATAAGCCTGTCTGATCATAAATGTGGAAAATCTATCGTTTGTTGCGCCTATTTCACAGGCCTAGCATGGCTTCCATTACCGCGGTCGCGGTTTTCAGTGATAACTAAAACTTAACTGAAGGCAATCGTCATGCAGCAGCAACACGCGCAGCAGAGCGGCTGGGTCATGCCCGCCGAATGGTCCCACCACGCCGCCACCTGGATGGTCTGGCCGCACAACCAGCCGCTCTGGGAAGCCGGCTGGGGCGTGACCCTGGCTGCGGTGCAGGAGGACTTCGCCCGCGTCGCCAACGCCATCGCCCGCTTCGAGCCGGTGAAGATGGTGGTGGACCCGAGCGCCGTGGAGCGTGCCCGCGCCCTCTGCGGCCCGGGCGTCGAGCTGCTGCCGCTGGCGGTCGACGACAGCTGGTGCCGCGATTCCGGCCCGAGCTTCGTCTGCCACCCGCAACTGGGCGTGGCGGGCGTCAGCTGGCGCTTCAACGCCTGGGGCGGCAAGTCGGCCCATGACCTGGATGAAGGCCTGGCGCGCCGCGTGCTCAACCACCTGGGGCTGGAGTGCTTCGGCACCGCGTTGAGCAACGAGGGCGGCGCCATCCACGTCGACGGCGACGGCACCCTGATCACCACCGAGTCGGTGCTGCTCAACGCCAACCGCAACGCGGGCATCAGCAAGGCCGAGGTGGAGGCGATCTTCACCCGCCTGCTGGGGGTGCAGAAGACCATCTGGCTGCCGGGCGACCCGGACCACGTCACCGGCGACATGACCGACGGCCACGTCGACGGCGTTTGCGCTTTCGCCCGCCCCGGCGCGTTGCTGGTGGATGCCACCCGTGACCTGGGCTCGGTCTACGCCGAGGTGGTGCGGGAGAACCGCCGTGCCCTGGAGCTGGCCACCGACGCCCGTGGCCGCCATTTCGAGATGCTCGAACTGTTCGAGGCCAGCGACGCGGTGGACACCGAGGCCGAAGTGTTCTGCGCCTCCTACACCAACTTCTACATCGCCAACGGCGCCATCATCATGCCGGCCTACGGCATCGACGCCGACGACGAGGCCGCCGCCACCCTGCGCCTGGCCTTCCCCGGCCGCGACGTGGTGCCGGTGCGCATCAACCAGCTGGCCCACGGCGGCGGCGGGGTGCACTGCATCACCCAGCAGCAGCCGGCCTGGCCGCTCAAGGGGGTGTGAGATGGCCAAGCTGACCGTCGCCACCACCCAGATGCCCTGCAGCTGGAACCTCGCGCGCAACCTCGACCAGGCCGAGCGCCTGGTCCGCGAGGCCGCCGCCCGGGGCGCCCAGGTGATCCTGCTGCAGGAGCTGTTCGCCACCCCCTACTTCTGCATCGAGCAGAACCACCGGCACCTGGCGCTGGCCGAGGAATACGCGCAGAGCCAGGTGCTGGCGCGCTTCGCCGACCTCGCCGGGGAGCTGGGCGTGGTCCTGCCGCTGAGCTGGTTCGAGCGTGCCGGCAACGCCTTCTTCAATTCCCTGGCCATGGCCGATGCCGACGGACGCCTGCTGGGCGTCTACCGCAAGACCCACATCCCCAACGCCATCGGCTACCAGGAGAAGGAATACTTCAGCCCCGGCGACACCGGTTTCCGCGTCTGGGACACCGCCCACGGCCGCCTCGGCGTGGGGATATGCTGGGACCAGTGGTTCCCCGAGACCGCGCGCTGCCTGGCCTTGCAGGGTGCCGAGGTGCTGTTGTTCCCCACCGCCATCGGCTCCGAACCCGGCGCCCAGGGCCTGGATTCGCGCGACCACTGGCAGATGACCATGCGCGGCCACGCCGCCGCCAACCTCCTCCCGGTGGTGGCGGCCAACCGCGTCGGCCGCGAGGTGGCGACCACGGACCCGGAATTGCAGATGAGCTTCTACGGCTCCTCCTTCATCTGCGACCACAAGGGCACGTTGCTGGCCGACGCCGACCGCGAAGGCACCACGGTGCTGTTGCAGACGCTGGACCTCGACGCCATGGCCGAGGAACGCCTCGCCTGGGGCATCTACCGCGACCGCCGCCCGGAGATGTACGGCCCGATGCTCGGCCTCGACGGCCTGCGCACCCACGTCACCTGGCAGAACACCCGAGGAGCCTGAGCATGCGTGCCTTCCGATCGCTGTTGGTCACCGCCGCCGCCCTGGCCTGCCTGGCCGGCAGTGCCCAGGCCGAGGAGAAGATCCTGCGCCTGTACAACTGGGCGGACTACTTCGCCGAGGACACCCTCAGCCGCTTCACCGCCGAGACCGGCATCCAGGTCGTCTACGACGTGATGGACGGCAGCGAGACCCTGGAAGCCAAGCTGATGGCCGGCAACAGCGGCTATGACCTGGTCTTCCCCGGCGACACCGTGGCCGAGCGGCTGATGCGTGCCGGCGCCCTGCAGAAGCTCGACGAGAACAAGCTCACCGGCCTGGATGACATCGAGCCCGGCCTCAAGCGCCTGCAGATCCGCTACCCCTACTCGCGCCACGCCGTGGTGCCCTACACCTGGGGCACCATCGGCATCACCTACAACGCCGCGATGATCGCCCAGCGCCAGGCCGACGCGCCGGTGAACAGCCTCGACCTGCTGTTCAAGCCGGAGCTGGCCGCGCGCTTCGCCGACTGCGGCATCTCGGTGATCGACTCGCCCGACGAGGTACTCGCCGTGGTCCTCAACTACCTCGGCCGCGACCCGCGCAGCGCCAAGGCCGAGGACCTGGCGGCCGCCACCGGGCTGCTAAGCGCGATCAAGCCGTACATCCGCAAGTTCCAGTCGCAGCCGGTCACCGACCTGGTCAACGGCAACCTCTGCCTGTCCCTGGGCTACAGCGGCGACGTCACCCAGTCGCAGCGCGCGGCGGCAGCGGCGGGCAAGCCGGTGGACTTCCAGTACCGCATCCCCCGCGAGGGCACCACGGTGTGGATGGACACCATGGCCATCCCCGTGGATGCGCGGCACCCGGAGTACGCCTATGCCTTCATCAACTTCGTGATGCGCCCGGAAAACATGGCCGCCATCAGCAACTTCACCGGCTACCCCACCTCCAGCGCCAAGGCGCGGCCGATGGTGGATGCCGACATGCGCGGCAACCCGGACATCTACGTCGACGATGCCGCCTATGCACGGCTGATCCCCGGGCGCGACATCCCCCAGCGCGACATGCGGGCCCGCATGCGTGCCTGGACCAAGTTCAAGACCTCCACCCACTGAACCGGCGCCCCGCGCCCTGGAGCACTGCCATGCCTTCGCGTCGTGACTTCATCAAGCAACTCACCGCCATCGCCGGCCTCGGCGCGGTCACCAGCCTCGGGCTCGGAATCTCGCCGGTGCGCGCCCAGGCGGCCCTGCGGGGCGGCGCCTGGCGCATGCCGGACGAGAACGGCGTGCACGCCTGCAGCTACGTCAGCTTCGGCGCCCAGGCCGCCATCTGGGAGGACTTCACCGCCGACGTGCAGGACTGCATCGGCCTGATCGCCCGCACCATCGCCACCTACGAGCCGGTGGTGGTGCTGCACCGCCCCGGCCAGGCGAGCCTGGCCAGGCAGAAGTGCGGCACGCGCAACACCCGCTTCGTCGAGATGCCCCTGGACGACGTGTGGATGCGCGACATCGGCGGCACCTTCGTGGTGGACGGGCAGGGCGGCCTGGGCCTGGTGGACTTCAACTTCAACGGCTGGGGCAACAAGCAGCAGCACGCCAAGGACGGCGAGGTGGCGGGGGAAGTGAGCTACGACGCCGACGCCAGCTACATCGCCAGCCAGCTCACCGGCGAGGGCGGCGGCATCGAGGTGGATGGCGCCGGCACCGGCATCATGACCGAGAGCTGCTGGATCAACGGCAACCGCAACCCCGGCATGAGCAAGGCGCAGGTGGAGGCCGAGCTTATGAGCAACCTCGGCCTGCGCAAGATCATCTGGCTGCCCGGCATCAAGGGCAAGGACATCACCGACGCCCACGTCGACTTCTACGCGCGCTTCGTCAAGCCCGGGGTGGTGATCGCCAACCTCGACAACGACCCGCAGTCCTACGACTACGCGGTGACCCGCAAGCACCTGGAGATCCTCAACAAGGCCACCGACGCCGACGGGCGCAAGCTGCAGGTCCACACCCTGCCGCCACCCCGCACCCTGCGCAACAACCGCTTCACCCGCGACAACCCGGACTTCGCCCCCGGCTACATCAACTACTACCCGGTCAACGGCGCGGTGATCGCCCCGCAGTTCGGTGATGCCAGCGCCGATGCCTTCTGCCGCGACCTGCTCACCCGGCTCTACCCGGGGCGCAAGGTGGTGCAGATCAACATCGACGCGGTCGCCGCGGGCGGTGGCGGCATCCATTGCGTCACCTGCCACCAGCCGAAGGTGTAGGCCGGCGGTGGCGGTCTTGATGGGCTCCCGGGCTACGTATCTGAGCAGGGGTTAGGGCGGATGACGCTCTTTTCATCCACCGTGCGAGGCCGCCGGGGGGCACCGCTGTGGCAGCCCTGCGGGCTGCTTGGCGACTGAAGTCGCCCCTACGGGGCGGGTGCAAGGCCGGTGATGGGTTTCGCTGCGCTCTACGCCATCCTACGGTCCGTGTGTGGTGCCTGTTGGGGCGAATTCATTCGCCCGCTTTTACGCCTGGCTTCCCTCGCACCCGCTCCATTTGTTTACGTGCGAAAAGTTGACACATGGACATGTAAACAAACACGACATAGCGTGACACCCCAGATGCCGAATCAACTTCTGGGGAGCCCGGACATGTTGTCGATCGAACTGATTGTGGAAAACCTCGCCAGCAGCGCCCTGGTGCTGGGCGCCATGCTGGGCCTCGCCTGGCTGGCCTACGGCCCGGCCGAGCGCGGCCTGCGCGGTTGAGGCGGCCGTCAGGCCATGTCGGAAGGCGAGCGGCGCACGAACTTGATCTTGTGGGTGAAGGTCGGCTTGCGCGTCACGCTGATGGCCCGGCGCGTCACCGCATCGAGGGTGATGTTCCAGTAGCCGGTGCTGGGCACGGTGATGCGCGCCGGGAACTTGTCGAAGGCGCCGCCGTGGTAGGTGTGGCGCCCACCATTCTTGAAACTGCGAAAGTTCGCGTCGCTCATCAGGCGGATATTGCAGACCTGCGAGCACTCGATGACCACGATGTCGCCTTCGTTGAGGTGTTCGCGCTGGTGGATGAACTTCATGTACCGCTCCGGAACTGGTAAAGCGAAAGGCGCAACGATATCACGGCGGGGCCTTGCAACTCTCGGCCTGCCGTCGTCTCGCCACCGTAAGGCGGGTATCCGGGCTCGAACAGCCACAGTCTGAATTCCCTGTGCATGCTCTCCAGCCTCAGCGCCACGCGCCGCTGCACCTGCGCCACCAGGCGCTCCTCCAGCCAGCACCAGGCCCGGCGGTAGTCGCCCAGGGTCATCTGCGCCCCCGCCTCCACCAACAGCACCACCGGGCGGTGCCCGTGCCAGCACAGCGCGCCATCCAGCCCCGCCAGCGCTTGTTCCAGGTACGCACCACGGCTCATGCGCAGGGCATGGCGGGCGATATCGAAACAGTCGCTGTAGTGGTGGCGGGCGATCACGCCGCAGGCCTGGGCCGGCACGGCGCAATCGCTGTTGTAGCAGTGGTAGAGATAGTCTCCGGCCACGAGGGGGCTCAGCGCTGTCGCGTCGGCGCGTTGATGCACTTGTAGCCCGGGTACTGGGCCTCGGCGGTGATGCGCGCCATGTCCGAACTCACCGCCTGGACGATGAGGCTGAAGTTGGCGCGCGGGCCGGCGCCCGGCTGGACGCGTTGCAGGAAGGCGGAATAGCTGTGCATGGAAGCGATCTCCTCGGTGATGAGGAGCCCAGCCTAGGGGGACCGCGCGACAGCCTGTGTCGTCAGGTGTCGGCGTAGAAGCCTGCCATCTCCCGCGCGCACTGGGCGATGGCCTGGCGCAGCGCGGCCGGTTCCAGCACCTCCACCGTGGCGCCGTGGGCGAGGATCCACCATTGCAACTCGCGGGTATGGGCCATCTCGCATTCCAGCAGCCACCACCCATTCTCCAGGGGCGAGAGGCGCTGATCATCGGCCAGTGGGGTCTCGGTGGCGTCCAGGCGCTCCCGCAGCGCAGCGTTGATGCGCAGCTTCAGAAGGATCGGCTCGGGCTCGAGCAGGGTTTCCTGGCGTGCGTGGGCTTGCAGATCGAAGCCTGGCGGTATCTGGACGCTGCGGGATTTCTTCGGCGTGACGCTGCGAAAGCGCTGCAGTGGCAGAGTGCGCACCCTGGTCTCGCCGACCTTGGTGCAGATCAGGTAGATGCTCGAATCCCGGTAGGACAGGCCAAGGGGATTGAGCTGCATGTGCTGTTCGCTGGCGCTACGCCGCGAGTAGTAGAGCGCCTCCAGCGGGTAGCCCTCCAGCAGCGCCAGCTGGATTTCCCGCAGCACGGTTTCGTCGATCGGCGCCTGGCGCAACTGCAGTTGTTGCGAGCCGCTCACCACCTTGCCCAGCCAGCGCCCCTCGTGGCGCTGGAACTTGTCGAGCACCTCCCGCGAGCGCAGGTACTGCTCGTGCAGGTCGTCCAGTGCGGCGCGGTGCAGCAGGTGGCTGGCCTGTTCGTAGAGGGTGACGATGCTCAGCGCCACCCGCGCGGACTTCAGCTCGTGGCTGTCCAGCGGCTTGGCCTGCACCCTGGCGGCGGGCAGGCGCGCGCCCTTGGCCAGGCTCCAGCGTGGCTGCGCATGGTTGTTGTCGGAGGCGATGGCGCCGTCGGCCGCCAGCAGCTCCAGGTCACGTTGCACGGTGCGCAGGCTGACGGCGCACTGCTGTTGCAGCCGCTCGTGCAGGGTCGCCGCATCGAGGCCCGGCTTTTCGGTGGCGGCGATTTCGGCCAGCACCCGGTTGCGGCGCTCCAGGGTGACGACGGCGTTCGGGCGTGGGGATCGGGCGGGCATCGGTGGCGTCCTCGTGCGACATAGGTTGTCGTTCGGCCGTGGATACTAGCGCCATGGAAAACGTGCTGCCTAGTGGCACGGACGATGAAACCGAATCAGGAACCGAGCATGTCGAGCTCCGCCCGCGTCATCAGCCTGCTGGAATACCTGCTGCCCCCGGCCGGGCGCCTGGCGATCGAGACGCCGGACGGCCTGCTGCGCTTCTATGCCGGCATCGGCCTGGCGGCCTCGGGGGTGAACGACCTGCTGAGCGACTGCGAGGGTGTCGACGCCGCGCGCAGCCACTACGCCCGACTGAGGCAACAGGCGCTGGCCGAGGACGCGGACGCGCTCAACGACCTCGGCTGGCTCTGGCTGAACGGGCGCTGGTTGCCGGCCGACCCGGGCAAGGCCCATCGCCTGTTCAAGCTCGCCGTGGCCCTGGGCTCGGACCAGGCGCTGTTCAACCTGGGCGAGCAGTACTGCTACGGCAAGGGCGTGACGGTCGGCCTGGCGCTGGCGGCCGATTACTACGAACTGGCCTGGGAGCGCGGCGTGATCCAGGCGGCGCGGGCGCTGGGCGGCCTGCTGGAAGAGCGGGCGCGGGAGGGCTGCGCCGACCCGGTCCGCGCTGCCGAGTGGTACCGGCGCGCGGCCAGCGGGGGAGATGGTGAGGCGGCGCTCGCCCTGGGCTGCCTGTTGCTGGACGAGGAGGTCGGCTGCGTGGACGCGATGCAGGGCACCTGGTGGCTGCAGGTGGCCGCCGCACAGGGCTGCATGGTGGCGGCCGAGCGACTGGCGCATTTCTTCGCCGGTGGCTTCAGGTTTCACGACCCGCAGCGATATCTTTACCGCCTCTGGCGCGACCACGCCCTGCGCATGGGCAGCAGCCTGGCCCGCGAGATGAAGACGCTGGACGACGCGGACGAGAATGCCGGGTTGTGGGTGGGGTGAGCGGGAGGCTGGAATTCTTTCGTGCCCGGTGTCGGGTGCGGTTTTCGATGGAGCAAGGGGAGGGAATATGACGCTGCATGATTCGATCGTTCTGGAGATCGTCAACGGCCGCCTGGCCATGGAACTGCGGGCGACCGACCTGCTGGGAGACGAGCGCCGTGTCGAGGTGCTCGATGGCGAGGAGAAGGTGGAGCGCTTCCGCGTCGGCTTCGAGTTCTTCAGCGAAAGCCACATCACCACCGAGATGGCCAACCGAGCCGAGGACAGCGGCTACTGGGTCAAGCGCGGCGAGACGCCGCGTTATCGCAAGGTCGCCCGTGGGCTGTACCGCGTGCTGGCGCTGGAGGAGGGCGAGGAGCTGCTGAGGCATGAGGAGCAGGCTTCGGCCCCGACTCCGGTCGTTGCCGCAGGTGGCCCTGCCGAAGCCCGCTTCGCCGATTACCTGGCGCAGGTGCCGTTCCAGATCTTCGACCGCCGTCGCCGCGCGTTGCACCCTGCCCAGCCGGTAGAAGGTTTCGCTGCGCGGCTTGGCAGCTACTTCTGGCCGAGCCCAAGCGTCGATTACCTCGCCACCGCGACGACCCTGAATGCCTTCGTCGGCCGTGCCCGCGCCCTGAGCGTCAACCTCGCCGGCAACGCTGCCGCTGTGTTGGCGCTGTTCCAGGACATCTGCGACTGGGGCGGGGTGAAGCTACCCACCCAGGACGCCGCCGTGGTTGTGCATAACCTCGGTGAAGCCCGGAAGCAAAAGCCTTCCAGCCCCGCAGCGATGAACAGCGCCTGGACCAAGCTCTACGCGATCTTCTACCCGGACGACTTCGTGATCTTCGATTCGCGGGTCGCCACCGCCCTGGTGTCCATTGCCGAAGCGGTGCTGGACGACGGCGAGCTGGCCGACTTCAAGCAGCAGTACCCGGCCCTGGGTACCGTGGCCGGCCGGGGTGGCTCCCGCCCGCGCGCTACCCGCAGCTACTGGAAGAACGCCTACACCTCCTGGCAGGCGCAGCTGGACGCCAACCTGCTGTCGAAGCGGATTCTCTCCGCGCTCAACGGTGAGGACGGCAAGTACACCCTGCGTGAACTGGAAGCCGTGCTGTTCATGGAAGGCTACTGACGGCTTCGCGGAGGGCTGCGCCGTTGCGGCCCTCCGCATCCCGCTCCACCGACGCTGGATCAGGCGTTCAGCAGCACCAGGGCCGCCAGTGGGTAGTGCCTGTCGTCGTGACTGCGCAGGTTCGGCTCCGTGTCCGGCTGCACCCAGGCAAGCGCGGCGAAGTGCTTTTCCTCCAGCCAGTCGATGAAGGCCTGCTGTTCTTCCTGGCTCGCCTGCGCGCCCTGGCGATAGGGGATGGCGAAAACCGCACCGACCTTGTGGCCCTCGATATCCGCCGAGCGCGCATCGGCTGTCGCCAGTGCGCAGCGGGCCGCCAGCAAGGTGCCCGCAGCGGTCAGGTCGGTGATTTCCAGGTAGGCCACCTTGGCTTCGATGCAGAAACCGTGCTCGTCGTTGGCGATATACAGGTCGTTGCGCCCCGCGCCGTATTCGGCCTCGTCACCGATCCTGCCCACCTGGTATTCCTCCAGCGCGGTCCAGCCCGCGCGCCAGGCAGCGCCACAGAGCACGCTGACGTTGGACTGCTCGTTGTACCAGTAGGGCAGGTCCTCACCGCCCCAGACGGCGACGTACTGCCTGACGCATTCGACCCAGGTGCGGAGCACGGGCTCCAGGGGCTGCAATGGCTGGCTCTCGATGATCACGCTCATGGCAATTCCCTTTGCGTCGGTGGTGTGGTGATGAGGCCATATGACAACGAAATGGACATGTAAGAAAAGACTCGCGGCTGGCTACATGTCGCTATGGAGTGTCATCAGCCAAACCTGACAATGCTTTACCCGCCAGGGGACTAACGGATAATGTCGCGATGATGGCCATCCAGGCAGTCTGATGTTCTTGTGCATTTCTGAATCAAGATTTCGGGCGCTCTATCTCGGGCTTTACGGGATGGCGAGTGCCTGGCGGGCGTTGTCGATGCCCACGGGAAACGTGGGCTTCAAGGACCTGAAGGAGACGTTGTATGTCGTTGGTCGAGTTCTACCGGCAGAAGAATTTCAGCAGTTGCAGCCGCATCCACCTGGCCCCGGGGATTCCTCCCAAGCTGCTGAGCAACGCCATCGAGGCATTCAAGTTCAGGGGTGATCCGCGTGAGGTCGTGGCCCTGATCGACAACACCATGTTCGGCAGCGGCAAGGATGGCTGCCTGATCTGTTCCGACCGTCTCCTCTTCCGCGAGCCCTTCGCGGAGCCCACCGAGTACCTGTTCATCGAGATCAAGCTGGTCCAGTCCCGCGACCAGCGCGCCTTCGTCAACGGCCGTGACGTGCTGAAATTCAACATGCCCGACAAGCGTGACCTGACCGCTTGCTTCGAGGTGCTGGCCGAGTGGCTGGGCGGGCAGGCCGATGCGCCCGGCAAGCCGCTTGCCGCGCCGGTGGAGGCAGCGCCGAAGGCCACCGGGGAATTGCCGGCCGAGCAGTTGGCGGTGCTGATCGGTTACGTGCGCGAGTGCGCCTTGCGTATCGAGTCCGACAAGGTCTTCGTAGCGCCGAACATTCCGCCGAAGAAGCTGCAGGCGGCCCTGGCGTCCTATGGCAACGGCATGACGGCGGACGAGGTGATCGTGCTGGTCGACGACACCCTGTTCGGTGGCGCCAAGGAGGGGATGCTGATCGGCGATACGCGGATCGCCATGAAGATGATGATGGATTCGCCGCGCCTGTTCTTCTGGAAATTCCTCACCGGCATCGCCATCAGCAAGCGCAAGGTCTTCGTCAACCAGCGCGAGATCGCCCAACTGACCCAACTGGGCGAGGCCGAGCTGGGGGACTTCTTCGACACCATCAACGACTGCCTGCAGGACTTGCAGGGCCAGCTTGCCGATCAGCCCGCGCCGGCGGCCAAGGCGGTTGCGGCACCGGTGAGCGTGGCCGCGCCCGCCGTCGAGCAGCAGGTGCAGCTGTCCAGCGAGGTGGAGCAGAGCATGTCGGTGCCGGCGGTGCAGGCCCTGGCCGAGGCGCAGCCGGAGGTCGTGGCGGAGGACGCCAAGGGCAAGGACTCCAGGGCCAGCGAGAAGTTGTTCGGCTTCATCGCCAACGCCATCGAGCAGAACAAATCGAAGATCATCCCGCTACTCAAGGAAAAGACCGGCGAAGCTTCCCTCGCCGCCCTGCGCAACGACGAGAACATTGAGAAGTTCGCGGTGTACCTCTATGCCTTCCTGCCGAGCGTGGTGCGCCTGGCGCTGAGGGAGCAGGTGTTCGTGCAGTTCATGATCAGCAACCGCGACAAGATCATCGACCGCGTCATTGGCCCGGAACTGCAGGGCGAACTGCTGGAGGCGCCGGAGCCGGCGAGCCCCGGCTCGGCGAAGAGCCTGTCCAGCTTCGCCAGGCGCAGCGAACCGACACCGATCCAGCGCTCTTCGCTGTTCAACCAGAAGCTGGAGGAGGGGCAGCAGTACCTCGAGCAGTTCCAGGCCCACGCCCGCAGCGCCAGCGCCCGGCAACGCGACAGCGAGGAATTCCAGCAAGGGCTGGAGCAGTTCCATACCATTCAGTTCGGCATGGGCGTGCTGGCCGGCGCCATGCAGGTGCCGCGCTTCGTCGCCCGTGCCCTGGGCGAGGCGTTGAGCGGCAACGAGCAGGCGGCACTGGCCAGTGACGAAACCACGCTGTTGGGGCTAGGCTACGCCATTGCCTCGATGAGCCACATGCTGCGCGAGCAGGCCGGCTTCGACGAGGACCAGACCGCCGAGCTGCTCTACCCTCTGCTCAGCGCGCTGATCGTTCCTTATGTGCAGCAGGGCGTGGAAGGTGGACGCAAGACCCTGCGCAGCGTGGCCCGACCCATGGAGCAGGTCGCCGAATCCGAACAGATGAAGGACTTCCAGCTCACTTGCCGGCGCATGGGCATGAACATCGCCAATGGCGACCTGGAGGACCTGGCCGGCAACTTCACCTTCGCCATCTACCGGGCCGTGGAGACACAGTTCGCCAGCAAGGAGGAAGCGCTGGGGCTGAGCCGCAAGCTGGATGACTTCGCCCGTGATGGCTTCGACGCTTACAGGCAGCAGATGGACGAGGCGCTGGAGGCGTTGCTGATCCGCTACATGGAAAGCCAGCAAGGCTGAACGCAGGCCCGGGGCGCCGCCGTGGCGCTCCGGGCCGGCCACCACGATAGTTGCCAGATTCATCAACCAAGTATTTGATTTGTCATATGTTTCCCCGCGTCACCCTTGGCTAGAGTCGGCGCCATAACGACTACAACAAGCCGAGGCACCCCATGGACCACCTGCCCATCTCCTGCGACATCCCGCCTGCCTGATCCGCAACCCGTGACCTTCACCGCGCGCCACCCGGCGTTGCGCCTTCACGTTCCGGATGAGGCATTCACATGGACAACACCCCGCACACCCAAGCACCGCGCCCTAAGATCGAGGTGCGCTCCATCGACTACGTGCCGCGCAGCGAGCGCCACGGCAAGGTCTGGCACCAGGGGCCGTTCTGGTTCACCGGCAATTTCGTGCTCACCACCCTGGTCACCGGTTTCACCGGGCCGGCCCTGGGGCTGGGGGCCTTGCCGTCGATGCTGGCGATCCTCATAGGCGTAGCTATCGGCACCTTCTTCATGGCCTTCCACGCCAACCAGGGGCCGCGCATGGGGCTGCCGCAGATGATCCAGTCGCGGGCGCAGTTCGGCCTGCGCGGCGCGGTGGTGCCCTTCATCGCGGTGGTCGGCGTGTACATCGGTTTCAACGTGTTCAACGTCATCCTCGCCACCGATGCGATCAACACCGTGCTGCTCGGCGCGCGCATGCCCTGGTACGTGCTGCTGGTGGGCCTGGCGGTGCTGCTGGCGATCGTCGGGCACGACCTGCTGCACACCGTGCAGCGCTGGCTGACCTACCTGATGATCGCGGTGTTCGGCGTGCTCACCCTCTTCGCCGTCACCGAGCTGCAGGCCGATGCGGCCCTGGCGCCGGCGGGGTTCTCCTGGAGCGCGTTCCTGGTGCAGCTCTCGGCGGCGGCCGGCTACCAGATCAGCTACTCGGTGTACGTCTCGGACTATTCGCGCTACCTGCCCCACGATACGCCGCCGCGCCGGGTGATCTTCTGGACCTATCTCGGCGCCGGCGGCTCGGCGCTGTGGCTGATGTCCCTGGGGGCCTTCATCGCCTCGGCCCTGCCGGCGCCGGACGCCATCGGCAGCATCCGCGAGATCGGCAACCGGCTGTTCGCGGGCTTCGGCACCTTCACCGTGCTCATCGCCGTGCCGGCACTGGTGGGCATCATGGCGGTGAACTGCTATGGCGCGATGCTCACCAGCCTCAGCGCCATCGACGCCTTCGCCCGGGTGAAGCCGACCTTGCGCCTGCGGGTGGCCGGCATCGGCGTGATCGCCCTCATCGTGCTGGTGGTGGCGCGGCTGATCCCCGAGAGCTACCTGGGCAGCTTCAACACCTTCGTCCTGCTGATGCTGTACTTCCTGGTGCCCTGGACGGCGGTCAACCTGGTGGACTTCTACCTGGTGCGGCGCGGGCACTACGCGATCAGCGAGATCTTCAACCCGCAGGGCCTCTATCGCGGCTGGTCGGTCGCCGGGCTGCTGGCCTATGGGCTCGGGCTGCTGGCGATGGTGCCGTTCATGGCGCTGGGTTTCTGGACCGGCCCCGCCACGGCCGCCCTGGGCGGTGCGGACATCGCCTTCGCGGTGGGCCTGCCGGTGTCCGGCCTGAGCTACTGGCTGCTGGCCCGGAAGCTGGACCTGGCCGCCGAGCGCCGGTTGGCGGAAGCGGATCAGCAACAACTGGAGCGAGGAGGGCCGCTGGCATGACGACGATGAAGGTTAACGTGGCCTGCTGCCAGGTCGCCCCGCGCATTGGCGAGCTGGCGTTCAACCGTGCGCTCGTCGAGCGCGTCACCCGCCGGGCGGCGAGCCTGGGCGCGCAGGTGGTGGTGCTGCCGGAGCTGGTGCAGAGCGGTTACCTGTTCCGCGACCCTGCCGAGGCCCGGGCCCTGGCCGAGCCGCTGGACGGCCCCGGCATCACGCTGTGGACGGCCCTGGCCGCCGAGCTGGGCATCGTGCTGGTGGGCGGCTTCTGCGAATTGCGCGATGACGGCACCCTGGCCAACAGCGCGGCGCTGGTGGATGCCAGCGGGGTGCGCGCGGTGTACCGCAAGGCGCACCTGTGGGATGGCGAGAAGGCGATCTTCACGCCCGGCGATGCCCCGCCCCCGGTGGTGGACACGGCCTTCGGGCGCCTCGCGGTGATGATCTGCTACGACCTCGAGTTCCCCGAATGGGTGCGCCTGCCCGCGCTGGCCGGTGCCCAGTTGCTCTGTGCGCCGGTGAACTGGCCACGGGGCCCGCGCCCGGTCGCCGAGCGCCCTGGGGAAGTGGTGCGGGTGCAGGCCGATGCGGCGGTGAACCGGATGACCATCGCCGCCTGCGATCGCCACGGCCATGAGCGGGGCGTGGACTGGGTGGAGGGCTCGGTGATCGTCGATGCCGACGGTTATCCACAAGCCGGGCCGGCGGGCGAGGGGGGCGAGCAACTGCTGCTGGCGGAGCTGGACCTGGGCGCTGCGCGGGACAAGCGCATCAGCGCCCGCAACGATGTGCATGGCGACCGGCGGCCTGAGCTTTATTCCGGGCTGTTGGCTGTGCAGGGGAAGGCCCTGGGCTGAAGCCCAGGCTAGAGGGTGCCCCCCGGGCTTCAGCCCGGGAAAGAATGCTCAGCTGTAGAGCCAGCGGCCGAGTTCTTCCAGGTTGGCGACCACGATCTGTTGCGCCACCGGCTTGGCCTGCACCTTGTTCGGATCGATCTGGTAGCGCTGCAGCACGTATTGCACCAGGGCGCCGCGGCTGTGGATGACCAACTGGCCGTCCTGCATGCCGTAGTCCGCCTCGATGATCGCCTGCTGCGCGGGCTTCAGCCGTCCATCGGGGGCGAGGATCACCTCCACCGCCGTCATCCAGCCTTCGTCCGCGTCGCGGCCCTGGGCGGACTCGTCCATCAGGTCCGGCTCGCCACGGAAGCGGCTGAGCACGAAGTCGCGGTAGTCGCGGTTCTTCTCGCAGTAGGCGCGCACATGCCAACGCATGCCGGTGAACACCAGGGTGTGCGGGGCGATGACGCGGATCTCCGATTCCGGGTGGGCCAGGGATACGTACTCGGTTTCCAGGCGCAGGCCTTCGCGGCAGGCCTGGAGGATGGGGCGCAACACCTCGGGGCGGATGCTGCGGTCCGGCACCCGCAGCACCTCGGTGTGGGCGTAGGCCAGGGCCAGGCCCTCGATGTGCGGCGAGCGCTCGCGGTTCTGGTCCAGCAGGTGCAAATAGGCGCTGGCGCTGCCGTCGATGAACAGCGGGCGGAAGCCCTTGCCGGGTTTGTAGCCCTTGAGGTGCTTGTCGTAGACCAGGTTCTTCGGCGCGTGCTCGTTGAGGTAGGCGTTGATGTCCTTGGAGGCCTGCTGGCGGCTGATGCCGAAGCTCTGCATCAGGTGGTTGGTGGTCAGCCGGCCTTCCCACCAGGCCACGGTTTCGATGAGCCGGTAGCGCTGGGCGAGGTCCCAGCGGACGTGGTCGATGGAGCGCTTCATGGCGATGCACCTGACGGGAGGGAGCCTTGGGTATAGGTCAGGTGCATGGATATGTCCAATAAGGCGACATGACGCGTCGGGCGGCTGGAAGGCCCGTCAATAGAGGTGCTTGAGGTCGTGCCTGACCACCGCATCCACCACCAGGGTGGTGGCCTTGCCCAGCAGGCCGGTGCCGTTCATGTGCTCGGCGAGCATCTTCGGGAAGGAGGGGATGGCCGTCGGCGCCAGGTGGGTTTCCGCGCGCCACAGGCCGGCGTCGACCAGCTCGGGCGCCTCGACGAAGGCGAAGCGCTCCACCTCCACCAGGGTGCCCAGCACCGGGGCCTTGCCGTTCACCGAGAGCGGGCCGAGCAGCTGCGGGTCGGCGCTCACCTGCGCGCGGCCGGTGACGCTGAGCACCGTTGCCGAGCCCGGCAGCAGGAAGGCCAGCTTCAGTTCGTCGCAGGCGAGGATGTTGCTGAGCGACACCGCCACCTTGTTGCCCGGGCGTTCGGGGATCAGCAGCCGCTGCGGGTCGATGAGCCCGATGAAGCCTTCCGGGTCGCCCCGGGGCGAGAGCTCGGTGGCCCCCTCGGCGTTGCGGGTCAGCATCAGCAGGTAGGGCGAGCGGGCGAGGAAGGCCCGCGCGGCCTGTGACAACGCCCCTTCGCCGCGTTCCGCCGGCCAGCCGCCCGGGTCTTCCCGCGCGGTCCAGAAGTCCGCGCGCACCATGGCCCGCGAGCAATGCAGGAACAGGGCGTCGGCCTCGAACTCCAGGCAGGTGCCGGCCTTTTCCCGCAGCGGCTGGCCGCGACCGTTGGCACGCAGGGCGAAGCCGATGCCCGGCAGGATGAAGAGCAGGCTGCAGGCCCTGGAGGCCCCGTACTCCTTCAGGGGCAGGGCGGCGGGCCAGGCCAGCCGGATGCGCTTGCCTTCGGCCAGGATCACCGGCGTACTCTGCAGGTCGAGGAAGGCGATGTCGCTGTCGGCACCGGCCAGGCCGACGGCGCAGACACTGGCGTTGCGGATGAGCGTCAGGCAGTGGGGGTCGATCACCGGTTGCAGGCGCTTCTTCATCAGGGCGGGCGGTTCGGCGATCAGCGTGCGCAGGGCGCCGAGGGATTCGATGCGGTGGCGGGACATGCGGCAACTCCTCATGGGGTGATGACCCGATGCTAGGGCCGCCCGGGCCGGGAGGGCATGGCGCCTGGTTTCAATCGACATGGCGTTCGGTTGCAATCGTCCGCGCGGGTGAAACGGCCGTCCCCGATAACCTGAAACGCTCGTCCCAGAGCCTGTGAAGCGATCGCCACTGTGACGGAAAGCAATATGTGTGACGCGCGTTGCGTTCAGACTGTGCGGCAGATCCGGACCCGGTGCCTGCCAGGGGCGGTGGGAGGCAGCGTCATGTCGCTGCCGCGCACCTGGCAACCAAGGGGCACTGTGAGAATCCGGGCAGCGCCACGGTCGACCCGTGGCCACACCGCCAATCGACAATAAGGAATGCTCCATGGATGTTGCTGTACGACGTGCCCTCGGTCTTCTCCTGGCCTGCGCCAGCCTGCCCGCCTCGGCGGACTTCGTCACCGTGATCACCTTCGGTGGCGCCAACAAGGATGTGCAGAAGGAGGCCTTCTTCAAGCCCTTCAAGGCGAGCACCGGCAACGCCGTGGTGCACGGCTCGTACAACGGCGACCTCGACAAGCTCAAGCACATGGTCGAACTCAGCCACGTGACCTGGGACGTGGTGGAGATGGAAGCACCGGAACTGGCCCGCGGCTGCGAGGAGGGGCTGTTCGAGAAGCTCGACCCGGCCCTGCTTGGCAACCCCGCCGACTTCGTGCCCGGCACGCTCCAGCCCTGCGGCGTCGGTATCTTCGTCTGGTCCACGGTGCTCGCCTACGATTCGGCGAAGATCAAGAACGCACCCACCGGCTGGGGCGATTTCTGGGACCTGCGCAAGTACCCGGGCAAGCGCGGCCTGCGCCATGGCGCCAAGTACAACCTGGAGTTCGCCCTGATGGCCGACGGCGTCGCACCGCAGGACGTCTACCAGGTGCTGGACACCCCGGCCGGGGTCGAACGCGCCTTCCGCAAGCTCGACGAGATCAAGTCCAGCGTCCTCTGGTGGAAGGCCGGCGCCGAACCGGTGCGCGCCCTGCAGGACGGCAAGGTGGCCATGAGCGCCGCCTACAACGGCCGTATCGCCACCGCGCAGAAGGAAACCCGCTCCCTGGCCATGGTCTGGACCGGCAGCATCTACGACTTCGACTACTGGGCCCTGCCCAAGGGCTCGTGGAAGGGCGACCTGGCCAGGACCTTCGTCACCTTCACCACCCAGCCGGAGCGGCAGAAGGCCTTCGCCGAGGGCATCTCCTACGCCCCGGTGAACAACAAGGCGATCGCCATGATCGACCCCGCCATCGCCGCCACCCTGCCCACCGCCCCGCAGAACATCAGCGGCGCCCTGCCGATGAGCGTGAAGTTCTGGGCCGCCCACGGCGAGCTGGAGCAGCGCTTCGAGAACTGGGTGAAGAACTGATCCCCCGCACGGAACTGGTCTGTGTGTAGGGTGGAGGTCGCTCTTCACCTCCACCAGCGGTGCTTCATGTGGGTACGAATGCTTGTGGCCGCGTAGCCCGGGCTTCAGCCCGGGAGCAGAGTTGCCTGCATCCCCGGGCTGAAGCCGGGCTACAACCTGTGCAGCATGAGGGCGCGAATGGTGGACGGGTGAAGCGTCGTCCACCCTACGGTTGGGGGGCGTCGGTCGTGTGCCGGGCCTTGAGCCAGAGGCCGAATTCCTTGATCACCTCCACCACCTTGCGCAGGCGCTGGCCGTCTTCGGTGAGCTGGTATTGCACCCGCACCGGCACTTCCGGGTAGACGGTGCGCAGCACCATGCCGGCTTCTTCGAGGGCGCGAAGGTCGAGGGTGAGCATGCGCTGGGAGATGTGCGGGATGTCGCGGCGCAGGTCGTTGAAGCGCTTGGGGCCATCCAGCAGGTAGGACACCAGCAGCAGGCGCCAGCGCCCGCCGAGCAGGTGCATGGCTTCCTCGACCGAGCAGCCGGATACGTTCTTCTTCATGGGGGCTCCAGGTATATTTTGTGTACCTAAGCTACAGATTTCTCCCTTCTTCAAAAAGAGAACCGCTGCGTCGATACTCCTGCCGCGCCTCCATCGTGGAGGTGGCCTGAGCAAGGAGTCGCCATGAAGCTGTACTACGCCCCCCGTACCTGTTCGCTGTCGCCGCATATCGTGCTGCTGGAGCTGGGCCTGCCGTTCGAGGCGGTCCGTGTGGATAACCGCACCAAGCTCACCGAGCACGGCGACGACTTCCTCGCCATCAACCCCAAGGGCTATGTCGCCGCGCTGGAGCTGGACAATGGCGAGGTGCTCACCGAAGGCACCGCCATCGTCCAGTACCTGGCCGACCTGCGCCCGGAGGCGGGGCTCGCGCCGGCCAACGGCACGCTGCAGCGGGTGCGCCTGCAGGAGTGGCTGAACTTCATCTCCGGGGAAATCCACGCCGGCATGAGCCCGCTGTTCAACGCGGCGATCCCGGAGGAGGTGAAGGCGATCTTCCGCGCGCGTCTGTTCAAGCGCTTCGACTACCTGGAAGCCACGCTGGGCCAGGCCGACTACCTGCTGGGCAACCGCTTCGGCGTGGCCGACGCCTACCTGTTCACCGTGCTCGGCTGGGTGGATTTCTTCGCCATCGACCTGGCGCACTGGCCGGCGCTCGCGGCCTTCCGTGCGCGCATCTCAGAGCGGCCCCGGGTGCAGGCCGCGATACGTGCCGAGGCGGCGTGAGGCGCTCGACCGCAGCCGCTGGCGGTGCCTGCGGTTGAGCGGTTACTGTCCGTTCAGGAAAAAGGAATGCCTGCCATGAGCCCAACCCGCGTCTCCGCCCTGGCGGTGCTCGACCTGCATGACCTGCTGCTGCAACTGGGCGCCGTCAAGGCGGCGCAGCTGGTGGTGGCCGGCCTGTCCCGCGAGGTGCTGCTGGAGCGTTGCGATCCTGCCGCGCCGTTGCAGGAGCAGCGCCTGGACGAGGGCCTGTTGCTGGGGTTGTGGCAGTTGGCGGCGAGCACCTCGGCGTTGCCGCAGGTCGGCCTGCTGATCGGGCAGGCCTTCAACCCCGAGCGGCGTGGCCTGCTGGCCAGCCTGCTGTTCCAGTGCGCATCGGTGGGCGAGGCGCTGTCGACCTTCCTGCGCCATGGCGTGCTGATGAACCCGTCCGAACGCTGGAGCGCACGCGATGCACAGGGCGGCCTGTGCCTCGAACTGGAGTTCGTCGCCGGGCGCGGTTATCCACAGGCGGCGGTGGAGCGCAGCCTGGCGGCGCTGGTGCGCTGGGGGCGGGAGCTGGCCGGGGAGGACTTCGTGCCGCAGCGGGTCGAATTCGCCTGTCCGCGTCCGGCCCATGCCGCGCACTTCGCCGAGGCGTTCGGCACCGCCGTGCAGTTCGGCTGCGTGGCGAACCGCGTGTACCTGTCGCGCGAGCAGGTGGCCAGCCCGGTCCGCAGCGCCAACCCCTACCTCAAGGCGTTGCTGGAGGCGCGTGCGCAGGCGGCCCTGGAGCAGCTGCGGGCCGAGGGCGACCTGGCCGAGCGCGTACGCCTGATGATCCGCGCCGATCTCGTCAGCGGCCCGGGCATCGAGGCGCTCTGCGCCGCCCTGCACCTCAGCCGGCCGACACTCTACCGGCGTCTGCGCGAGCAGGGCACCAGCTTCACCGCGCTGCTGGAGCAGGAGCGCAGTCGCCTGGCCCTGCAGCAGGTGCGTGACGGCGTGCCGCTGCAGGCGATCAGCGAGGCCTTGGGTTTCAAGGATGTGAGCACGTTCCACCGCGCCTTCCGCCGCTGGTTCGGCCATTCGCCCGGTGCGGCGAGAAGGCTGTACCCCGTCGAATGACGCAACGGCGGCGCTCACCTGGGCACCGCTTCCCCCTCCTGCCAGCGCAAGGGACGACCGCGTTCTCGGCCGCTGGTTCGAGCGAAACGTGGCTGCCCCTCCAAAAGTTCAGTGCAGATTGCAAGGCTCGGTCGGTGGCATCGTGCAATATGCAAGTAGCACTTTGATGGCTATAAGATTCAACTATCTGATTTGTATGATTTTTTTCGTATGGCTCAACTGGCACAGCGGGTGCAATGGGAAGAGCTCAAAGAAAAATATCAGGGAGCAGAACAATGCAGATCGCCATCAAAGAATTCTTCGACGCATTCCCCGGCTACGAGGTTTCCATCCGCCCCCGGCCCGACGGCATGCTGCTGCTCACCCTCGGCAAGCAGGGCGAGACGACCATGAGCAAGGCCATCCAGAGCGATGCCGTGTTCTGCAAGGAGCGCGTGCGCGGGCTGATTCGCGATGTGATGCGCGAGATGAAGCTGGCCTCCGGCGAGGTGACCTGGAAAGGCGAAGGCAACATCTGGCTGAGCCGTGACCTGCCGACCTTCACCGGCGGCCCGATCCAGATGACCGCCGCCAAGACCCTGGTCGAGCGTCGCAAGCTGGAGCGCATGGCTGGCCGTCGCGCCGTCGCAGGCTGATTGCAGCGGCCGCCGGTCCCCGGTGATCGGCGGTACCGCTGACCTTCCGTCGCTGGAAGCGAATGAGTTTTTGGGAATTTTTCACGTTCCAGGCGTTCAATCCTTCATGATAAGCGAGGCGATCAATCCCGCTGGCCGTCGACCTGGTCGATGGCAGACACCGGCGGTTTCGCCTCCCTGACATCAATGGAATGCGTGGCTGCAGGGTGCCGAATATTCGGCGCTCACCCTTGCGAGGGTCGGCAGTGGTGCATCGAAGGAGATCGTTCTTGATAACCAGCGACAGCGACGAGGCCTTGGCCAACGCGAGCGAGAACTGCGCCCGGGAGCCCATCCACATCCCCGGCAGCATCCAGCCGCACGGCTTCATGCTGGTGTTCGACGAGGCCGCTGGCCGCGTCGTGCAGGCCAGCGAGAATGTGCGCGAGTGGTTGGGGCTGGCGGTCGAGGACCTGCTCGGCCGCCACCTCGATGAGTTGCTGGCGGATGTGCCGCCGTTGCTGGCACGCCTGGCCACCCTGGCGGACGACGAGACCAATCCCTTCCATGTCGGCGACGTGCATTTCGCCATCGGCAGCCGTGCGGGCCAGCCGATCGCGATGATGGCGCACCGCTGGGACGGCGTGTTGATCGCGGAGTTCGAGCCGGTCAGCGACATAGTCACCGCCTACGGCAATTTCTACCCGCTGGTGCGCAGCTTCATCAGCCGCCTGCAGGAGTCCGACAGCGTCGAGGCGCTCTGCCGGCGCGCGGTGGAGGAGGTCAAGCGCGTCACCGGTTTCGGCCGGGTCAAGGCCTATTCCTTCGACGCCGAAGGCAACGGCCTGGTGCTGGCGGAGGAGGCCGACCCCGGCTACCCGCGCTACCTCGGCCTGTGCTTCCCCGCCTCGGACATCCCCCAGCAGGCCCGTGCGCTCTATTGCGCCAACCGCATCCGCGTGATCGAGGACGCCAACTACCGGCCTTCGCCCCTGCGACCCCAGGACAACCCGCTGAGCGGCAAGCCGCTTGATCTCAGCTTCTCGGCCCTGCGCAGCGTCTCCCCGGTGCACCTGCAGTACATGCGCAACATGGGCACCCTGGCGTCGATGTCGATTTCCATCGTCGTGCGCGGCCAGCTCTGGGGCCTGATCTCCTGCCATGACGAGCGGCCTCGCGCGGTAGGCTTCCAGACGCGCACCGCCTGCGAGCTGCTGGGCAGCGTGCTGTCGCTGCAGATCGAGACCCGCGAGGCACACGGCCAGACCCAGCGCCTGCTCGGCCTGCGCCAGCACATCGTGCGCCTGCTTTCGGCCATGGCTGATCGCGACAGCGTTGCCGCCGGCCTGCTGGCCCTGCCCGATGCCCTGCTCGACTTCGCCCGGGCCAGTGGCGCGGCGATCATTTCCGCGGCCGACTGCGACCTGGTGGGGCAGACACCGCCTCGTGCGCAGGTCAACGCCCTGGTGCACTGGCTGGCCAAGCGCGGCGGACCGGAGGTGTTCCACACCGACAACGTCGGCCGCGACATCGACGAGCTCCCCGAGCTGGCCGCGCACGCAGGTGGCGTGCTGGCGGTGGCCATCTCGAAGATCCATTCCCACTACCTGCTGTGGTTCCGCCCCGAGCAGGTGCGCACCGTCGAATGGGCGGGCAGGCCGGAGAAAAGCATCGGCCCGGGGGGCGCGCTCAACCCCCGCAACAGCTTCGAGCGTTGGCAGGAAACGGTGAAGGGCTTCTGCGCGCCCTGGGATCCGCTGGAGATCGAGGGTGTGACCGAACTGCGTTCGGCGGTGCTCGGCATCGTCCTGCGCAAGGCCGAGGAGATGGCGCAGCTGGCGGGCGAGCTGAAGAAATCCAACAAGGAGCTGGAAGCCTTCTCCTACAGCGTTTCCCACGACCTGCGCGCCCCGCTGCGGCACATCGCCGGCTACGCCGAGCTGCTGGGGGAGTTCGAGGGCGGGCGGCTGTCGGAACGTGGCCTGCGTTTTCTCGATCACATCGGCGAGTCGGCGCGTTTCGCCGGCACCCTGGTGGACAACCTGCTGAGCTTCTCGCAGATGGGCCGTGCGGCGCTGCGCTTCTCCGATGTCGACCTGCAGGCGCTGGTGGAAGCCATCCGCAACGAGATGGCACCGGACGTGGAAGGGCGCCGAATCGAATGGCGAATGGACGGCCTGCCGGTGATAATCGCCGACGCCGCATTCCTTCACCTGGCGATGCGCAACCTGCTGGCCAACGCCGTCAAGTACAGCCGCGACCGCAACCCCGCGATCATCGAGGTGAGCGCGCGGTTCGAGGGCGACGAGGTGATTGTCGCCGTGAGCGACAACGGCGTGGGCTTCGACATGGAATACGCCGGCAAGCTGTTCGGTGTGTTCCAGCGCCTGCACCGCATGGAGGAGTTCGAAGGCACCGGCATCGGCCTGGCCAGCGTGCGTCGCATCATCGAGCGCCACGATGGCCGTGTGTGGGCCGAAGGCCGGGTCGACGAAGGCGCCACTTTCTTTTTCTCACTGCCCCTGCGTGGGCTGGAAGTACCGTCAAGGAATGCATGAGGATCGATGATGCTCAAACCCATCCTGCTGATCGAAGACAACCCCCGGGACCTTGAGCTGACCCTCGTGGCCCTGGAACGCAGCCAGCTGGCCAACGACGTGATCGTCCTGCGCGACGGTGCCGAGGCGCTGGATTACCTGTTCCGCCGCAACGAGCACGCCCAGCGCGCCGACGGCAACCCGGCGGTGATGCTGCTGGACCTCAAGCTGCCGAAGATCGACGGCCTGGAGGTTCTCAAGGCCGTGCGCGACACCCCTGAGCTGCGCAGCATCCCCATCGTCATGCTCACCTCCTCGCGGGAGGAGCCCGACCTGCAGCGCGCCTACGAGCTGGGAGTGAACGCCTATGTGGTGAAGCCGGTCGAATTCAAGGAATTCGTCGCGGCGATCTCCGACCTGGGCATCTTCTGGGCCGTGCTCAACGAACCGCCGCCCGGCTCGCTGCGCCTCCAGCGCCGCCCGGGCTCCTGAGCCGCGACCACAGCCACGCCCCGGCCGCCGATCGCCGGGCAACAGGGAATGACGACGACTGTCCATGCCGCAAAAGCCTTTGAACCTGCTGTTAGTCGAAGACAGTTCGCGCGATGCCGAGTTGGCCCTGCTGACCCTGGAGCGTAGCGGCCTGCTGGTGGAGTCCACCCTGGTCTACAACCATCGGGGCGTCGAGGAAGCGCTGCTGCGCACCCAGTACGACCTGATCCTCTGCGACTTCATCCTCCCCGGTTCCTCGGGCGCCCAGGCCCTGGAAGTGGCGCGGCGCCTGGCCCCGAAAACGCCATTCATCTTCCTCTCCGGCGTCTTCGGCGAAGAGCACGCGGTGGAGATGATGCGCCAGGGCGCCATCGACTATGTGCTCAAGCAGAACCTCAGCCTGCTGCCCAAGGCGGTGACCCGCGCGCTCGCCGAGGTGCACGAGCGCAAGCGCCGGCTCATGGCCGAAGAGGCGCTGATGGAGGTCGAGGTGCGTGCGCGCCTGGCCATCGACTCGGCACGCATGGGCATGTGGGACTACCAGCCCGAGGATGACCGGGTGATCTGGGACGAGCGCTGCAAGGCGCTCTACGAACTGCCGCAGGATGCCGAGATCAGCCTGCGCACCTTCCTCGATCGCTGCCACCCGAAGGACCGGCCGCTGCTGGAGCGCCGGATGAACGAGGCGCTGTCCAACGACAGCGGCAACGACTACCAGGCCGAATACCGCCTGCAGCTGCCCGGCGGCCGCGAGCGCTGGGTGCAGACCAGCGGCCGCGCCTTCTTCGAGGAAGGCCGCTGCGTGCGCTTCATCGGCGTGCTGCAGGACATCAGCGAGCAGAAGTACGCCACCGAAGCCCTGCAACGCCTCAACGAGATGCTCGGCGAGCGTGTCGAGCGGCGCACCCGCGAGCGCGACCGCACCTGGGAGCTGTCCCGCGAGCTGCTGGCGGTGCTGCGCTTCGACATGACGCCCATCGCCCTCAACCCGGCCTGGGAGGAAACCCTCGGGCTCACCCGCCAGCAGCTGACCCGCGTGCAGCTCTGGCAACTGATCCACCCGGACGACATCGACGCCACCCTGCGCGAGGCCGAGAGCATCGCCAACGGCAACGTCTCCACGCGTTTCGTCAACCGCATGCGCCACAAGGACGGGGAGTACCGCTGGCTGTCCTGGACCATCGTTCCCGACGAAGGGCTGATGTACGCCGCCGTGCGCGACATCACCAGCGAGCGCGCGGTGATGGACGAGCTGGCCAGCGCCAACGCCCAGCTTCGCGAGCAGATCCGCGAGCGCGAGCGCGTCGAGGCGGCGCTGCAGCAGCTGCAGCGCCTGGAAGCGGTCGGCCAGCTCACCGCCGGCGTGGCCCATGACTTCAACAACCTGCTGACGGTGATCCTGGCCAGCACTACCTTCCTCGAACGTGACCTGGCGCGCGGCAACTTCGAGCGCTCCCAGGGCCGCCTGCAGAACATCAAGGAGGCCGGCGAGCGGGGTGCCAAGCTCACCGGCCAGTTGCTCGCTTTCGCCCGGCGCCAGCGTCTGGAACCGGTGGAGGTGAACCTCAACGACACGGTGCGCGGCCTGCTCGACATGCTGCAGCGCACCCTCGGCGGCTCCATCTGGATCGACACCGATACCGCGCCCGACCTGTGGCGCGCGCTGGTCGACCCGACCCAGACCGAGATGATCATCCTCAACCTGGCGATCAACGCACGCGATGCGATGCCCGCCGGCGGCACCCTGCGCCTGAGCACCTCCAACCAGGTCGTCAGCCAGGCGCCGCAACGCCCGGAAGATCCTGAGCCCGGCCCCTACGTGGTGCTGGCGATCACCGATACGGGCAGTGGCATGGGCGATGAGGTGCTGGCCAAGGCCTTCGAGCCGTTCTTCACCACCAAGGAGGTGGGCAAGGGTTCCGGGCTCGGCCTGGCCCAGGTGTTCGGCTTCGCCAAGCAGTCCGGCGGCGGCGTCAGCATCGAGACCTGCGAGGGGCAGGGCACCACGGTCAAGGTCTTCCTGCCCTGCATCCAGACGGATGCCGGCGAGGCGCCGGCCGAGCTGCATCTGCCTGCCGAGCCGCCGCTGGAGGGGCCGCAGCGCACCATCCTGCTCGTGGACGACGATGACAACGTGCGCGAAGTGACCGCCTCCCTGCTCGATGCGCTCGGCTACCGGGTGCGCGAAGCGCAAAGCGGTGCCCGCGCGCTGGAACTGCTCGACGAGGGCGTCGACCTGCTGCTGACCGACTTCGCCATGCCCAGCCTCAACGGTGCCGAGCTCGCGCGCCAGGCCCGGCAGCGCTACCCGGCGCTGCCGGTGCTGTACATCACCGGCTACGCCGAACTGGACGACCTGGACGTGAGCGACAGCGTGATCGTGCAAAAGCCCTTCCGTGACGACGAGCTGGCCACCAAGCTCAGCGCCGCCCTGAAGCGTCACGTCGCATGAGCCTTCGCCAGTTCCTGCGGGACGCGGGCGCCCATTGGCACGCGCGGGTCGATTGCGCCTATTCGGCCTTCTGCCTGGAAAGCCGCAGCGGCTATGGCGATTTTCTCCAGGCCCACGCCCGCGCCCTCCTGGCGCTGGAACCGGCCATGGAGGCGGCGGGCATCGAGCGGCTGCTGGACGACTGGCCGCAACGCCGCCGCCGCGAAGCCCTGTGCCGCGACCTGCAAGCCTTGCACCTGCCCATCCCGGAAACCGCCGCCGTGGTGCTGACGGCGGACGCCGGCACGCTCTGGGGCCTGGCCTATGTGCTCGAAGGCTCGCGCCTCGGCTCCCGCCTGCTCGCCAGCCGAGTCCGCCAGGCCGGCTGGCCGGGCGCCGCCACCGCACTGTGCTACCTGGGCCACGGTGACGGCCTGCCACTCTGGCCCGGCTTCCTGCGGCGCCTGGAAGAACGGCACGGCCAACTGGACCCCGAGGCGCTGCGCACCGGCGTCGAACTCGGCTTCCGCACCTTTCTCGCCGCAACCCGCCCACCCGCAAGGCCCGACGTGGCAGCGCCGGTGGAGGTCGCAAGCGACCTCCACCCTACGCACTGCCCGCGCCACGAATCATTCAGTGGACCCTCGCGTTCGCAGGAATGACAGGTTCTGCAAACTTCCTCACTCGCTCCGTCACCCTCGCGAACGCGGGGGCCCACTGACCGGCGATCAGGCGCGCTTGCTCATCTGCTTCTTGTACTGGCGCGTGCGGCCCAGGGTTTTCCATTGCTCGTTCAGCAGCGCCTTGAGTGGCGATGCGTTCGGGTCCGGCTGGCTGCCGGCGGCCAGCCGGCGCATCTGGAGTTTCACCAGGGCCATGTAGGCCAGCGCGGCCAGGGCCTTGCGCTTCCAGCGGATCGGCGGCAGTTCGGCGCTGGCCCTCGTCTCGCCGTTGCGCCAGCGGCGGGGCAGGGCGGGGTCGACGGCCAGGGCGGTGCCGATGCCGGCCATGGCCACGCCGCTGGCGAGCACCTGTTCCACCACCGGCAGCCGGCGGATGCCGCCGGTGACCATCACCGGCATGCGCGCGATGGCGGCGATCTCCTGGGCGAACTCGAGGAAATAGGCTTCACGGGCGAGGGTGCGGCCGTCACGGGCGTCGCCCTGCATGGCCGGCGCCTCGTAGCTGCCGCCGGAAAGCTCCACCAGGTCGACGTCCAGTTCATTGAGCCAGAGCACCACCTGGCGCGCGTCGCTCGGCTCGAAGCCGCCGCGCTGGAAGTCAGCCGAGTTGAGTTTCACCGTCACGCAGAAACCGGGCGAAACCTGGGCACGCACCGCCTTCACCACCTCCAGCAGGAAGCGCGCGCGGTTCTCCAGCGAGCCGCCCCAGCGGTCTTCGCGGCGGTTGCTCAGGGGCGAGAGGAACTGGCTCAGCAGGTAACCGTGGGCGGCGTGGACCTGCACGCCGGTGAAGCCGGCCTGCTCGGCGAGCACCGCGGTGCGGGCGAAGCGCTGGATCAGCGCGGCGATCTCCGCCTCGTCCAGCGGCTTGGGCACCGGGAACATCTTCGACAGTCCGCCCATCTCCAGCGCCACGGCGGAGGGGGCGACCGTGGGCTGGCCGAGGTTGGCCTGCATCTGCCGGCCGGGGTGGTTGATCTGCATCCAGAACTGCGCGCCCTGGGCACGGCCGATGCGCGCCCATTCGCGGAAGCGCTCCAGCTTCTGGCCTTCCTCCAGCACCACGCCGCCGGGGCCGGTCATGGCGCGGGCGTCCACCATCACGTTGCCGGTCAGCAGCAGGCCGGCGCCGCCCTCCGCCCAGGCGCGGTAGAGACGCAGCAGCTCGTCGGATGGGGTCTGGTCCGGGTGGGCGAGGTTTTCCTCCATCGCCGCCTTGGCGATGCGGTTGGGGATGGCGGTGCCATTGGGCAGTTGCAGGGGCTGGAAGGGCGACATGGGGCTCTCCGGGTGGGGGCCGGTCGTCGGCTCGGGTTTGAGCGGCGCGCGGCGGGGGCTGTGTCGTCGCAAAGGCTAAGGTTAAAGTCAACTTCAAGGTCAATAGAGGAGCACCCGGAAAATGAAAATCGGCGAACTCGCCAAGCGCAGCGGCCTCGCCGCCTCGCGCATCCGCTTCTACGAGGCCAGCGGGCTGATCCGCGCCCAGCGCCTGGGCAATGGCTACCGCGACTACCCGGAAGAGACCCTGCACGTGCTGGAAATCATCGGCTGCGGCCAACAGGCGGGCTTCAGCCTGGAGGAGATGCGCAGCCTGATGCCCGGCGCCGACCTGCGCATCGGTGACCATGACCGCCTGCTGGCAGGCCTGCGGGCCAAGGTCACGGAGATAGAGATCGTCCAGCAGCGCCTGGCGCAAAGCCGCGAACGCCTCTTGCAGACCATCGCCAGCATCGAGGGCAAGCCCGAAGGCATGGACTGCGCGGAAAATGCCAAGCGCGTGATGGATCAATGGCGGGAGCGCAACGGGAAGGGGACGAAGGAAGCGGCGTCGTGATGACACAGCCGTAGGGTGGGCTTGAGCCCACCACAGCAGCTCCAAGTCTCGCCAAGGGAGCGGACGAACTGTGCACGCAGTTTCGCCTTACTGAAGAAAGTCAGAGCCTTGTAGACAACTGATGCCGAAAAGGGCCGATGCCGGAATCGTGAGCCAGCGCATGGTTATCTACTGTTTGGGTATGGGAGATCAGCAGATGAGGCATGCCACAACGCTGCGTCCGCTCGGGATAACTCCAAGCTATACCGAGCCTTGAGTGCCGAGATTTCATCAACCGTAAGCGCGTGTGAGTTCTGGACCAGCGAGCTACCGCATTTCATGAACAGGTAAAGCGCACATAGCTGCATGAGGCGCTCGGACTCAGACTCCACCACGTAGACGCCGGGTCGCCCTTCCAGTTCAGAGATATCCACTGGAGGGGCGTCGCTCTCGCGATCCGCCAGGTAGAGATGCGTCCAGGTTCGGCTGTAGACGGGGTTGGCGTCGCCATCCGTATCGACATTGCGCCTCGCACCGTAGAGCAGGTCGATGAATACCCTGAAGTCGGGGCGGTTTTGGTTTATTTCTACTAAGTACATCGCTAGCTCATTTTTCTCGTCGGACGACTGTTATTACTTTGGAACGCTGTGTCAAAGGTACGCCTTCGAATGGATCTTAAGTGGATGAAAAGCCTGCTTACAGCCATCGCTTTCACCACCCTCTGCGCCTGCGTCCCCGTCTACAAGACCCTCCAGCCCTATGCCGAGGCACAGGTGCACAACGAGCAGGGCCAGCCGCTGGAGTCGGCGGAGGTGGTGTTGATCAGCAGCGCCTATCCATACGGCCGTGAGCAGTTCAGGGCGACGGCGATGACCGACCCGGCGGGCCTCGCGACCTTCTACAAGGTGAAGGATTTCCGCCTCGAGTTCTTCGTGATCCACGGCGCGCAGGAGTTCTTCTGGAACTGGTGCGTGAAGAGCCGGGGCTACGAGACCCAGACCACCACCTTCAGCAATGGCGATGATTTCGAGGCCTATCCGACGTTCGTGCTCAAGCCGGGGGATTCCATGGCTTGCCCTGAGTCCAGGAAATAGGACAGCCTCACTCCGTTGTGCCCAAGGAGATGCATTTGAACGAGCCTCTTTACACACCGGAACAGGTGGCGAAAAGAAATGCAGCGACGGACAAGCATGTCCGGCGCTGGTTGGCGGAGCTGCCCAGTACGGAAAAACTGGAATTCCTCAAACAGCTTTGGCCGTTGAATTTCCGCTTTACGCTCCTGTTGGTTCAGGGGGCGAGGCTTTCCAGGCAGGAAAGCGAAAGCCTTCTCGTGCACTGGTTGCACAAAGGCAACCACAACGCTGCGCAGGAACTCATCAAGCGGCTTGTACCTGTGCTGGGAGAGAAGCGGTTCTGGCGTGTCGTTGCGCAGGAAGAACTCAGCCCGGCCATGTACGACTTCATCAACTACCACAGCCATGGTCGGCTGGACGCTGAGCGCTCCTAAGCGCGGCTGATCGCCGCCCGATACAACCCTTCTGCAATCTTCTCGATCTCATCCCCCTGGTGCAGCTTGCCGAGCCACCTGGCCGGGATGCCGGGCTTGCCGTAATAGGCGCCGGCGACCTGGCCGACGATGGCGGCGGTGGTGTCGGCGTCGTCACCCAGGTTGGCGGCTTCGAGCACGGCGGCTTCGAAGGAGTCGGTGGACCAGAAGCACCAGAGCGCGGCTTCCAGCGAGGCGACGCAATAGCCCGTGCCGCGTATCTGCTCGCGAGGCTTGCCGATGAAGCTGCCCTCGGCCAGGTCGCGGATGGCCGGTTGCAGGTAGAGGACGGGGGAGGCGTCGAGCAGTTGGTCGCGGGACTTGCCGGCCAGGGCATTGGCGATGACCTGGGCCAGGAGCTTGCAGGCTTCGATGGCTTCGGCGGCGCCGTGGGTGGTGCGCGAACTCTGCTGGGCGAAGTGGGCGACGTCCTCCTGGCGGGGGAAGTAGTACATCACCACCGGGGCGAGGCGCATCAGCGAGCCGTTGCCGGCGGTGTCCGGTTCGCTGGAGCCGGCGAGGGGATCGCCGGTTTGCTGGAAGCGGGTCAGCGCCTCGCGGATGGTGGTGCCGATGTCGAAGCATTGCCCGGTGGAGCTCCAGTAGCCCCATTGCCACCAGTTGAGGTAGCGGGTCATCTGGTCGGCGGCGTCGAAGCCGTTCTTCTCCAGCAGGCTTTCGGCGAGGCAGAGGGCCATCGAGGTGTCGTCGGTCCATTGGCCCGGCGCCAGGGCGAAGGGGCCACCGCCGTTCATGTCGGCGATGGGCTTGAAGGTGCCGGGCGGGAAGAATTCGAGGGTGGTGCCGACGGCGTCACCGCTGGCCAGGCCGAGCAGGCATCCCTTGTAGCGATCCAGTAAGTCCATGTGCGTATCCCCGTGGCGGACCTGATTGGTACTCCAGGGCCGGGCCTGGGGCAAGTGCCTTCGCGATGAGGGGCGGGATCGGTGCGTGCAGCCCGATCCCGCCGTTCCATCAGTTGCGGGCCAGCGGCGGGGTGCGCGGCGGAACCAGGCGTTTGCTGCCGGTGGCCTCGTAGGCCGAGGCGAGGCGCAGCAGCGTCGAGTCGTCGTAGGCGCGACCGGCGAAGGTCAGGCCGACGGGCATGCCGATGTCGGCCATCACGCCCATGGGTACGGTGACCGTGGGCACGCCCAGGTGGCGGATGGCGAGGTTGCCGTTGGCGACCCAGACGCCGTTGCTCCAGGCGATGTCGGCGGAGTCAGGGTTCACGTCGGCGTCGGCCGGGCCCACATCGGCGACGGTGGGGAACAGCACGGCGTCGAGCCCCAGGCGGTCCATCCATTCTTCGAGGTCGATGCGGCGGGTCTGCTCCAGGCCGCGCAGGCCGTCGGGCAGGGTGGGGATCTGGTCCCACGGCGTGATGCCGCGCTCGGCCATCTTCACGTATTCGTCCATGCCCGCCGCCAGGTCGCCCTCGCGGTTGGGCAGGGTGCCAGGGTCGTGGGGGAAGATCTTCGGCCCGTCGACGTCCACCAGGCGGTTGAGCCTGGGGTCGCCGTTGGCGCGGAGGAAGTCGTCGAAGGCCCAGGCGGAGAGGTCCCAGAGCTCGTGGTGGAGGAACTCCCTGGACACCAGCCCGCGGTTGAACACGGTGGGTGCGCCGGGGCGGTCGCCCTCGCAGTTGGAGACCAGGGGGAAGTCGACCTCGATCACCTCGGCGCCGGCGGCTTCGAGGGCCTGGCGGGCGGCGTTCCACAGGTCGATCACCGAGGCGCGGGTGTTGATGCGCTGGCCGGTCGGGCCGCCGATGCCGGGGGCTTCGCTGGTGCCCGCCTCCGGGTCGGCGTTGATGAACATGCGCGGCACGCCGAGGCGCTTGCCGGCCAGCGCCTCGGGCTTCGCCGCCAGCTCCAGGTAGGAGGCGGGGCGCACGCTGGAGGCGGCGGGGATCGGCACCCAGGGCTGCAGGCGCCACAGGTCGCCACGGGTGTCGGCATCATCGGCGACCACCACGTCGAGCACTTCGAGCAGGTCCGCCATGGTGCGGGCGTAGGGCACGACGACGTCCATGGTCGGCGTCAGCGGCCAGTTGCCGCGCACGGAGATCACCCCGCGAGACGGCGTGTAGGCGCACAGGCCGTTGTTGGAGGCGGGGCCGCGGCCGCTCGACCAGGTCTCCTCGGCCAGGCCGAAGGCGGCGAAGCTCGCGGCCGTGGCGGTGCCGGCGCCGTTGGAGGAGCCGGAGGCGAAGGGCGCGGTGAGGTAGGCGGCGTTATAGGGGCTTTCCGCCCGGCCGTAGACCCCACGCTGCATGCCGCCATTGGCCATGGGCGGCATGTTGGTCTTGCCCAGGCAGATGGCTCCGGCGGCGCGCAGGCGTTCGATGGTGAAGGCGTCGCGCTGGGCGACCAGTTCGGCGAAGGCCGGGCTGCCGGAGGCGGCGGTGAGGCCTTTCACCAGGTAGCTGTCCTTGGCGGTGTAGGGGATGCCGTCCAGCGGGCCGAGGGTTTCGCCCTTGGCACGACGGGCGTCGGAGGCGCGCGCCTCTTCCAGGGCCTCGGGGTTGCGCACGACCACGGCGTTGAGGGCGGTGGCGGTGTCCTGCCCGTCGTAGGCGTCGATGCGGGCGAAGTAGGCCTGGACCAGTTCGACGGCTGTGGTACGGCCGGATTCGAGCGCGGCGCGCAGCTCGGCAATGGGGACTTCGGTGACTTCGATCATGCGTCCACCCCCGGGCGCTGCTGGGGCTGGGAGGAGATGAGGCGTGCAAAACCGGTTTTCATGACGGTCCTCGTTTCAATGCGTGTGCGACGGGTTGGACGCGCGGCCTGGTCGGTGGCGTTCACAGGGGGCCTATTTAGCCACCAAGTCGGTGGCAGAGGAATCGCCAGCCTGTGCGCCTGTGCCGCCGGGCATGAAGCGGGTACGGACGTCCCATCGTTGCCCGATCCTCGTGCCCCGTCATGGCGATCACAGGGCCGGGATGCGACCTGCACGGTGCTGCTGGGGTGTCGTTGCTCTCCGTTTGTCCGATCCTCCGTGCCGATGGCGGCTTTTGGCCATATCTCCCAGCAAAACGCCATGCGCCATCGCTATGCTGTGGAGTAATCCGAAGCGACGGTTCCAATCCGGCCAGGGCGAGCAGGCCGGTCGCCCGGTTTTGTCAGGTTCGAGGGGCAACTCCCGTTCCGGTGCGAGGACGCCTGGGCGGGTGCTGTCGATTCATGCTTCGGAATCGTTTCATCCTTCGAATTCCGTCCAGGGCGGGGATATGCGCGGACTCTGTTGGTTCTGGGTTCTTTGTGCCTTGTGCACCACGTTGCCGGCCTCGGCGGCGGACGGTGAGGTATTGCACGTGCTGGCCTGGCCGGGCTACGCCGATGCGGATGTGGTGAAGACGTTCGAGCAGCAGCACCAGGTGAAGGTGGTGGTGACCCTGGTGGATTCCGACGAATCGCTCTGGGACAAGCTGCACGCGCAGGACGGCGAGCTGTTCGACGTGCTCGCCGCCAACACCGCCGAGATCCAGCGCTACTACCACAACGGCATGCTGCAACCGCTGGACCTCGCCCGCCTGCCCAACACCCGCCATCAGTTGCCGCGCTTCCAGGACCTTGAATCCATCGAAGGGCTGATCCGCGAAGGGCAGGTGTATGCGGTCCCTTTCACCTACGCGGCGATGGGGCTGATCTACGACCGCCAGCAGGTGCCGGTGCCGCCGCGCTCGATGGCGGAGATGTGGAACCCGCGCTACCAGGGCAAGGTGCTGGCCTTCAACAGCGCGCAGCACAACTTCTCCTTCACCGCGTTGACGCTGGGGCTGGCCGACCCCTTCCACCTGCGGGCCGATGACTTCCGCCGGGTGACCGGGCAACTGGTGGCCCTGCGCCGCAACCTGCTGGCGTACTACAGCCTGCCGGAGGAGGCGACCGACCTCTTCCTGCGACACAAGGCGGCGCTGCTGTTCGCCAACTACGGCATGCAGCAGGTGACGCAGCTGCGCCAGGCGGGGGCCGACGTGGGCTATGTGATCCCCGACGAGGGGGCCATCGCCTGGCTGGACTGCTGGGCCATGACGCGCACCGCCACCAATCGCGAACTGGCACTGGCCTGGATCGACTACATGCTCGAACCCCGGGTTGGCAGGCTGCTGAGCGAGCGGCAGGGCCTGGCCAACACCAGTGAGGTGCCCACGGAGCCGGCCGGGGATGCGCGGCTCATCTGGCTGCAGCCGGTTGAGGACGTGGGGCGCCGCGAGGCGCTGTGGAGCCGCATCGTGTCCGGTGACCGGGAGGAGAGGTTCTAGCCATGCGCATGGGCCTGACCGTCAAGCTGTCGATCCTGCTCGCCTGCATCGGCATCCTCTCCTCGGGGATCACCGGCTATTTCTCCTATTCGGCCAACCAGGCGCTGCTGGTCAAGGAGGCCGAAGGCAACCTGCTGACCTCCACCGAGCTGCTCGGCCAGCGCCTGTCCTCGTTGCTGAGCGACATCGACGCGGACGCCCTGACCCTGGCCGACATGCCTTCCAGCGCGTTGGTCGCCAGCCTCGGTTCGCAACCGGGCGATACCGGTGCCAAGCCGCACCTGGCCGGTGTCTTCGCCACGGTGATGCGCCTGCATCCGCAGTATTCCCAGGTGCGCCTGATCAGCCGCCAGGACCATGGCATCGAGGTGATCCGCTTCGATCGCGACGGCCAGCGAATGATCGAGGTGGACGGCTTGCTGCTGCAGGAGAAGGGCCATTTCCCCTACGTGTTCGAAACGCTGCTGCTCAAGCCGGGGCAGGTGTACCTCGCGCCCATCACGGTCAACCACGAGCGCGGCGCCCATTCGGCCGACGGCGCCCCGACCCTGCGCGTGGCCACGCCCGTGGCCGGAAAGGACGGGGTGGTGCAGGGGGTGGTGGTCATCAACGTCGACCTCAAGCGCTTCCTCGAACAGCTGGAGGCGGACCTGCCGCAGGGGCACCAGCTGTACCTGGCCAACCAGTGGGGCGACTTCCTCGTGCACCCCGTACCGGCGATGGCCTTCGGATTCGACAAGGGGCGGCGCATCCTCATCCAGGACAGCTTTGCCGATACCCAGCAGCTGCTGAGCCGCCAGGCACCCAGCGTGCTGGTCAACGGCCTGGATGCGCCGACCCGGGCCGAGGGCAAGATCATGGCCTTCGTGCGCAAGCCGTTCGGCCTCAACGGGGAGGAGCAGTTCGTCGTGCTCGGCCTGTCGCGCCCGCTGGAGGACGTGCTCGGCAGCGGGCGCTCACTGGGGCGCAGCATCATCCAGATGGTGCTGGTGTTCAGCGTGCTGGCCCTGGTGCTGGCGGTGCTCTTCTCCCGCGCCCTGACCCGGCCGCTGCAGATGCTCAGCCACGCGGCGCGCAGCTTCCAGACCGAGCACATGCACGACGTCGCGCTGCCCATCGCCCGCAAGGACGAGATCGGCGTGCTGGCCCGCGGCTTCGACCTGATGCGGCGCGAACTGAAGTCGCACATGGAAATGATGAGCCGCAACCAGCAGGAGCTGCGGCACCTGGCCGACCACGACTCGCTCACCGACCTGCCCAACCGGCGGCAGTTCTTCCAGCAGTTGCAGCGCGCCATCTGCACCGTGGGCGAAGGCGGCGACGAGCTGGCGGTGCTGTTCATCGACCTCGACGACTTCAAGAAGATCAACGACGACATGGGCCACTCGGTGGGCGATGAAGTGCTGATCGTCGTCGCCCGGCGCCTGCGCGGCGCCGTACGCAGTGGCGACTTGGTCGCCCGGCTGGGCGGCGACGAATTCGTGGTACTGATCCAGGGCCCGGACATCGCCGCGGCCGCCAGCGCCATCGTGCACAAGATCCTCATCGCCCTGGCCGACCCCGTAGCCATCAAGGGCCGCCCCCTGGAGATCGGCGCCAGCATCGGCCTGAGCATCTACCCCCAGGACGGCACCACCGCCGAGGCGCTGATGCTGCATGCGGACAACGCGATGTACCGGACCAAGCTGGAAGGGCGGAAGGCGAGGGCGGGGGCGGCGCCGGAGTGAAGGGCGGGCTGCGCACGGTGATCACCGTAGGTTGGTGCTGAGCGTGCGAAGCCCAACATGGGGATATCAGCCAGCCTACTCGACAGGCAGGTGACGCGAGAGCTCCATCACATCGTGTAGAACCCGGTCGATCACGATCCTGTCCGCCTCTTGCCGGTAGATAAGGAAGTGCCGGGGATTGCGCACGATGCCCGACGCTGTGCGGCCCCGTTCGCGACTCAGTCGTAGATGCCAGGAGCGAACGCCGTCGCCGAGCTCCGGTCGTTCCGCGCTGCCGGCCTGGTTCGGGGCTGATGCGACATCACGCAGGCCGGCAACGATCAGGGCCTGATAGCGCTGGCGTGCAATCTCGCCGAACTGCTCGTCCGTCCAGGCCAAAATGTCGAGGATGTCGGCTTGCGCGGCTTTGGATAAACGGTACCGGGCCATCAGTCTTGCTTGCGTCGAGCGGCCTGCTGGCCAAGCTGGCCGATGATGTCTTCGAGCTGGGCATCTTCCACATCCAGGTAACGACCCGCCGCGATATCTTCCCGACCTTTACGGGCCGCCTGCTGGAGCACATCGAGCTTGGCTGCTTCCAGGCGCTCACGCTCCTCGATAAGGCGCAGCCCTTCGCGCACCACCTCGCTCGCGTTCTGATAGCGACCGGATTGCACCAGGCGTTCGACAAATTCGTGCTGGTGGTCGCTGAGCACCACGTTTCGGGTAGGCATGGCATCGACTCCAAGAGGGGGAGTGGGCCACTGTATGGAGGATTGGCAGATTATGCCAATGAGCCGTTGGGCCTCGCTGCGCTCGGCGCCAACCTACGGGAGCTGGAAAGCAAAAGGCCCGCATCTCGATGAGACTGCGGGCCTTTCTATGTCTGGAGCGGGCGAAGGGAATCGAACCCTCGTCATGAGCTTGGGAAGCTCAGGTAATGCCATTATACGACGCCCGCTTTCAAGGCCGCCTTTTTACCAGAAGCCTTGGCCGAAATGAAGCCCGGTCATGCACTTGATGCACGCCTCTTCTCGACGACGGGTGGTGGAAGCCCCCGTTGCGGGGGCCTGCGCGGGGCGGTCAGACGGCCATCGCCTGGGTGGGCTGCGGTTGCAGGTGACGTGGTTGCTGGGTGCTGGCGGGGGCGTTGAGGAAGCCCAGCAACACCTGCTGGGTCTGCAGCCAGCCGGCCTTGTGTTCGATGTCGATGAAGTGGCCGGCGTTGCGGATGGTGGCGAACTGGCAATCACGCACGTGCTCGGCGAACAGCCTGGCGTCCTTGGGGGATGTGTAGACATCGTGCTCGCCGTTGATGAACAGCAGCGGGATATCCACCGCCTTGAGGCAATCGACGTAGCAGTTGGCGTCCAGCGACAGCACCTGGCGGATGTGGAAGTGCATCTGGCGGTATTCGTGCTCGTCGAGGCTGGCGACGTGCTTGTGGTTGAAACGCTTGAACAGCGTCGGCAGGTAGCGGCCGATGGTGTCGTTGACCAGGGCGCCGACGTTCTCGCGATCCACGGCCTGCAGGTAGTTCATGCCGTTCTTCATGTAGTCGAGCATCGGCTCGTTGAGGATCGGCGAGAAGGAGTTGATCACCGCCTTCTTGATCCGCGCTGGGCTCTGGCCGAGGGCGAGCAGGGTGGCGACGCCGCCCCAGGAGAAGGACGAGAGGTAGTCCGCCTGGTAGTGCTCGATGAGTTCGAGGAGGATCTCCGCCTCGGTTTCCTTGGTGATCGGCCGGCTGTGGTCGTTGTGGGGCTTGGAGCGGCCGGCGTAGGGCTGGTCGTAGAGCACCACGTTGAACTGCGGTTGCAGGTACTTCACCGTTTGCGCGAACGAGGCTGTGGTGGCCAGCGAGCCGTTGACCAGAATGATCGTGCGGCTGGCTTGAGGGTTGCCGTAGAACTCCGTGTGTACCTTGTACTTCCTGTCGATCGTGACGACCTGGGTCTGTGCCCTCATGTCGTTTCCTCCTGGCGCAAGTGGGTCGTGCGGACGAGGCGAGGAGCTTCGTTCGCGGAGCATTCGGGCAGTCAGATAAACGCCTGGAGATGACAAGAGAATGTCAGGCGGTTTTTTTGGAATTATTTATTTTTCAATAACTTAGGTCGAAAAAGAGCGGGGCTGCCAGCGCCCTTTGCAGGGGCCGGAAGTGCACTTTGACCAGGCAGGAAACCTATGTCGGCGGGTGAGGCCGGGGTGTTGCGGATCGCTTGGAAGGCTGGAATGACTCATTGGTCACACTCTGACCTACGGTTTGAATTCAAGCAGACACCCATGACCCCCGCAAGCACGAATCGGCACTTTTTCCGTGCAGCCCGTCGGGTTGCGAAGAAAAGGCTGCCGCTCTGTTACGCGCCCGGCCGCCGGAGCACCGTTTCCGGTCACGTTCCGAGCCGTTGGCGCGGTGGGCGTTGCAGTTCGCTGGCGGCCGGCCGTGTGCGCTCAGAAGAGGGCGATCTCTTCCGTCGTCAGGGCGCGGTACTGCCCGGGTTGCAGGGCCGGGTCGAGGGGCAGGGCGCCCATGCTCTCGCGGTGCAGGCGCAGCACCTTGTTCCGGAAGTGGCCGAACATGCGCTTGACCTGGTGGTAGCGGCCTTCGTGCAAGGTCAGCCGCGCTGCGCGGGGGGCGAGGATCTCCAGCTGCGCGGGGCGGGTGGTGAGGTCCTCGTAGGCGAAGTAGAGGCCCTGGGCGAAGGCGTCGATGCAGGCCGGGTCGATCTCCTGCTCGGTTTCCACGTAGTAGACCTTGGGCTGCTTGGTCTGCGGCAGGGTGAGGCGGCGCGACCAGAGGCCATCGTTGGTGATCAGCAGCAGCCCGGTTGTGGTGAGGTCGAGGCGCCCGCCCAGGTGCAGCTCGTGCTTGTCGGGCTCCTCGAGCAGGTCGAGCACCGTGGGGTGTTCGGGGTGCTCGGTGGCACTGACCCAGCCGGCGGGCTTGTGCAGCATGAAGTAGCGCGCCGGCTTGCCGGGCTGCACTTCGCGTTCGTCGAGGGTGACGCGGTCGAACACCCGCACTTCGAGGCTGCCGTCGGTGGCCACGACGCCGTTGACCCGCACGTGCCCGGTGGCCAGTTGCAGGCGCGCGGCCTGGCGGTTGAGGTCGGGAAGGTTGCCGAGCAGGCGGTCGAGGCGCATCAGGTCGGCTCTTCGGGCGTCAGCAGGCCGGCGCAGCGGGGGCAGAGGCAGGCCTTGCCCTGGGCGTCCAGCGGGATGCGGCGCAACGCCTCGGGGTCGATCGGGGTGTGCAAGCACCAGCAGGGCTGGCCGCTGGCGGATGATTCGGCGCAGTCGTTGGTCAGGCCGCAGAGCGGGCAGCGCGAAGGGTCGGGGGCCTGGTTCATGCCGGTAGCGGGGGCTGTGGGAAAGGTCGCTAGGGTGCAGCGCGTCGGCGGCCGATGCAAGCCGACGGGGACGGACGTGGACCGATACGATAAGCGGTGCCACCGGGCCCGAAGCCCATTGCAGAGCCGTGCGGCTGGAAGGAACGGGGCGCTTGGCAGAGGAAATCGCCGTCGCTTGTGAATGGCCTAGCAGCGAATTAGTAGCGCAACGAGTAGAATTTTCGGCATTGTGCGCATCTTCGTCAGTGTTATCTGATGAACGCGTAAGAAAATCCAGTTGTCTACGGATTATCGTCACCCACTCAGCGGAATAGAGACGCACGTGTCCACTCAAATCAATACGGTCAACAAGGCCAAGGCCTGGTCCGCTCATGGCGTGACCGCCACCGGCGTGGTACTGGCCCTGATGGCCATCCTCGCTCTGTTCGACAACCAGCCCCGCGACTGCCTGCTCTGGCTCGGCGCCGCCCTGCTGGTGGACGGCCTGGACGGCAGCTTCGCGCGCAAGGTCCAGACCAGCACCATGCTGCCGAACTTCGATGGTTCCACCCTCGACCTGGTCATCGACTACCTGACCTACGTATTCATCCCCGCGCTCTTCATCTACCGCTACGTGCCGCTGCCCGACTACACCGTGCTGCCCACCGTGAGCCTGATCCTGGTGTCGTCGCTGTTCTGCTTCTGCAACCTGAACATGAAGAGCAGCGACAACTACTTCGTCGGCTTCCCGGCCGCCTGGAACGTGGTGGCGCTGTACCTGTACTTGATCGACCTGCCGCCGGTGGCGAGCTTCGCGATCATCTGCGTGCTGGCCGCGCTGACGCTGACCAAGCTGAAGTTCCTGCACCCCTTCCGCGTGCGCAAGCTGATGCCGCTGAACATCACCGTGACCTTCGTGTGGATGCTCAGCAGCATGTTCCTGATCATCCAGTACCCTGACCTGAAGTCCATGATGGTCGCCCTCTGGGGCCTGTCCTCGGCCTACTTCGTCGGCGTCTGCCTGTGGCGCAGCCTGATGGACTGGCGCGGCAAGCTGCGCGCCTGATCCGCGACCGCTGCACAAGAGCCCGTCCTCGCGACGGGCTTTTTTGTGGGCGCGACGAGCCGGGCTCGCATGGCCGGCAAGGTGACTTGCCTATATCCTTCACGCCTTGTTTCCCACCCGCAGGACCCTTTCCAGATGAAAACGCAGCTGATCGAACTCATCACCAAAATCAGCTCGGGCTGCATGTCGGATGAGGAAATCGACAAGATCGCCGACGAAGCCGCCCAGGCCTATGCCGATCCCGAGGCCTTCCTCGCCGCCAACCCGGACATCAACTACGACGACAGCTTCACCATCCCCCTGGGCGAATGGGTGGTGGTCGGCAGCCTGCCGGAGACCGTGCTCTTCCATGCCGACGACTACCCGGACCTGCTGGCGCAGATCATCGCCTCCTTCGGTCCCGAGGTGAGCTTCAACATCCAGCCCAAGCAGCTGAAGAAGGTCGACCCGCTGCGTGCCATGCACCGCATCCAGGTCCAGCTCAGCGCTCTCTACCCGGAAAAGGGCGGCTACGTTCTGGTGGGCTTCAGCGACCCGATGGAAGACGACGTCCTCCAGGCCGTGCTGGTCTACAAGCAGGACGTGGCCCGCGTGCTGGAGCTGGCTGACGAGCTGCAGATCGACGCCGTGGAGGTCTACGAATCCATGAAGGGCGCGCAGGACGACGACTGAGTCCCGCCTGCTCTTTCGTGGGGGCGAATTCATTCGCGATCGGGCTCGGTGCCTGGGTTTTCGCGGTTGCAACCGCTCCCACACGTGCACCGGGCCTCCGCGAATCCCGCCGTTCATTTGTTTAGCACCTGATTAACCAAAGATAGAAAAAACTGGATTTTAAGCACCCATCGTGGCGTGCGAGGCTCGTGCCATTCCATATCCAGGCCTCTTTCAATGGGTTTTCCCCCGTCGCTGATCGCACCCTCCGAGCCCCTCGCCGCACCGGCGGGGCACGGTATTGGGTGCGAGCGTCGGTGGCCGGGCCAGCCCAGCGTCTCCCTTCCCCTCGAACTGGCCTTCTGGGCCCTCTGGCACTGCCGCCACGCGCGCCCGCCGGACGCTGCTCCCTTCTGATTCCGGACCGGCCACTCCCCTGGCCGCCGTCCGTCACGCGACGACCCGCTCCCGAACGCACGCCTGCACAGTGTTTGCATGGCCTTGCCCGGGATCATCACGTGCGCCCGATGCGGCGCTGAAGAGAGCCAGATGAAATTCGCCACAGAGCAGGAAGCCCGAGACTTTCTCGACCAGAACCCCGATATCGACGCCTTCGAGCTGTTCATCCTCGACGCCAATGGCGTGCCACGGGGCAAGCTGCTGCACCGTGACGAGCTGCTCGCCGTGTACAAGAGCGGCCGGCCGCTGCCGAGCACCATTCTCGGCCTCACCCTCAATGGCGACGATGTGGAGAACTCCGGCCTGGTCTGGGACGTGGGCGACATCGACTGCCGCGCCTACCCGCTGGCCGGCAGCCTGGTGCGCCTGCCCTGGCGTCGCATGCCCACCGCCGCCGTGCAGGTCAGCATGCACCCGAGCGAAGGCATGCCCGCCGCCATCGCCGACCCGCGCCACGTGCTGATCGAGGTGATCGAGCGCCTCAAGGCCGACGGCTTCCACCCCGTGATGGCCTGTGAGCTGGAGTTCTACCTGCTGGACCAGAAGCCCGATGCCCAGGGCCGCCCGCAACCGGCGCTGGACGGCGACGGTCGTCGCCCGCGCACCACCCAGGTCTACGGCCTGCGCGAGCTGGAACAGATCGAGCCTTTCCTCGCCGACCTCTATGCCGCCTGCAAGGCCCAGGGCATTCCCGCCCGCACCGCCATTTCCGAATACGCGCCCGGCCAGGTGGAGATCACCCTGGAACACGGTGACGCGCTGGAGGCCATGGACCAGGCCGTGCGCTACAAGCGCCTGGTCAAGGGCGTGGCCAATGCCCATGGCATGCAGGCCTGCTTCATGGCCAAGCCCTTCGATCACCTGGCCGGCACCGGCATGCACATGCATGTCAGCCTGGCCGACGCCGAGGGCCGCAACCTGTTCGCCAGCGAAGACCCGGCCGGCACCCCGCAACTGCGCCTGGCCGTGGGCGGCATGCTTGCCTCGCTGCTCGATTCGCTGCTGCTGTTCTGCCCCAACGCCAACTCCTACCGCCGCTTCCAGGCCAACAGCTACGCGCCCCTGGCGCCGACCTGGGGTGTGGACAACCGCACCGTCAGCCTGCGCGTGCCCGGTGGCCCGGCCTATACCCGCCACATCGAACACCGCATCTGCGGTGCCGACGCCAACCCCTACCTCGCGGCGGCCGCCATCCTCGCCGCCATCCATCGCGGCATCCGCGACGAGATCGACCCGGGCGAACCGATCGAGGGCAACGGTTATGCACAGGCCAAGGAGCTGCTGCCGACCGACTGGCTGACCGCGCTGCAGGCCCTGGAGAACTCCGGCTGGGCCCGCGAGGCCCTGGGCGCGGAGTTCCTCGGCGTCTACCTCGCGGTGAAGCGCGCCGAGTACCGCCAGTTCATGGCCGAGGTCGGCGAGCAGGACTGGCGCTGGTACCTGAACCAGGCCTGATCCCGCGGCAGCGCCCGGCCCGTCGTCCCTGCGAGTGCAGGGGCCCGGTAAACAGATTCGTACGGAGAGGGCCCCCGAGGGCCTCGCAGGAAACCAAGATGAACGTCGCACTGAAGACCACGCCCAGCGCCGAGCGCTGCGCCTCCTACTACACCGCCACCCTCAATGCCGAAACCGACTACCCCACCCTGCAGGGCACGGTGGAGGCCGACGTGGTGATCATCGGCGGCGGCTTCACCGGTGTCGCCACCGCCGTCGAGCTGGCCGAGCGCGGCCTCAAGGTCGCCCTGGTGGAAGCGAAGAAGATCGGCTGGGGCGCCACCGGCCGCAACGGCGGCCAGGTCACCGGCAGCCTCTCGGGCGACGGCGCCATGCGCAAGCAGATGCGCAAGCGCCTGGGGGCGGAGGTGGACGACTTCATCTGGCACCTGCGCTGGCGCGGCCACGCGATCATCAAGAGCCGGGTGGAGAAGTACGGCATCGCCTGCGACCTCAAGCACGGCCACCTGCATGCGGCGATGAAGCCCGCCCATATCGACGAGCTGCGCGAATCCTTCGAGGAGGCCCAGCGCCGGGGCATGGGCGACGACGTGACCCTGCTCGACGCCGCCGGCGTGCGCCAGCACCTGGAGAGCGACCTGTACCTGGGCGCGCTGAAGAACACCCGCAACATGCACCTGCACCCGCTCAACCTGTGCATCGGCGAGGCCCGCGCGGCCGAGAGCCTGGGGGCGATGATCTTCGAGCACTCCGAGGTGCTGGAGATCATCCACGGCGAGCGCCCGGCGGTGGTCACCGCCCAGGGCCGCATCAACGCCCGCCAGGTGCTGCTGGCCGGCGACGTCTACCACAAGCTGGAACCGAAGAAGCTCAAGGGCATGATATTCCCGGCCATGGGCGGCATCGTCACCACCCGCCCGCTGGGCGAGCTGGCGGAGCGCATCAACCCCCAGGACCTGGCCGTCTACGACTGCCGCTTCGTGCTCGACTACTACCGCCTCACCGCCGACAAGCGCCTGCTGCTGGGCGGTGGCGCCAACTACTCCGGGCGTGACTCGCGGGACATCGCCGGCGAGCTGCGCCCGGCCATCGAACGCACCTTCCCCGCGCTCAAGGGCATCGAGATCGATTACCAGTGGAGCTGCGCCATGGGCATCGTCATCAACCGCATCCCGCAGCTGGGCAAGCTCTCGCCCAACGTCTGGTACTGCCAGGGCTATTCCGGCCACGGCATCGCCACCACCCACATCATGGGCGAGATCATGGCCCAGGCCATGACCGGCAGCCTCGGCCACTACGACACCTTCGCCGACTGCTCGCACATCAAGGTCCCCATGGGCGACGTGTTCGGCAACCCGATGCTCGCCGTGGGCATGTGGTACTACCAGATGCTGGAAAAACTCCGCTAAGGCCCCGTAGCCCGGGCTTCAGCCCGGGTAGCCCGTGCTGGCCGCATGGGATTCGCCGAGCTCATCCCATCCTACGGGGACTGTGCCTGCTCCCTGTGGGAGCGGTTTCAACCGCGAAGTTTGGTGGCGCCTGGCTTGGCCGCGAATGAAGTCGCTCCCACAGGGCACGATGTCTGTAGCCGGGTTGGGTGGACGTCGCTTTTACGTCCACCATCCGTGTTGCGGTTGGCCCCGACGGTGGACCGATGAAGCGCGGTCCACCCTACGCCCGGCAAGGGCCGCCGACGCTGTTTGTGGGAGCGGTTTCAACCGCGAAGCTTGGTGGCGCCTGGCTTGATCGCGAATGAATTCGCTCCCACGGGGCACGGTATCTGTAGGGGCGAATTCATTCGCCAAGGAGCGCGCAGCGCTCCCCTCGCTCCTGCGGTTTACCCCCGCTGCGCCTTGAGGAACAGCGAGAACAGCTCCGACTGCGACTTGATCCCAAGCTTGGCGTAGATGTGCTTGCGGTGGACCTTCACCGTCTCCGCCGAGATGGCCAGCTTGCGCGCCACTTCCTTGCTGGAGCAGCCGCTGAGCATCAGCCGGGCGACCTCCAGCTCGCGGGCGGTGAGGGCGCTTTCCACCTGCTGGCCCACCTGGTCCAGCTGCACCTCCCAGTTCGGCGCCGGTTGCGGGGTGCTGGCCAGGCGTTCGGCCTCGAAGGCCAGGCGCTGGCGCATCAGCCCCACCACCCAGGGTTCCACCAGGCTCAGCAGGGCGATCTGCTCGGGGGTGAAGGCCTGGCGCGAGCCGAGGGACAGGCACAGGGTGCGCCCGCCCTCTAGCGGCACGTTGAACTGCAACTCGTCGGTCACCACGTTGAGTCGGTGGTAGCGCTGGTAGTAGTCGGTCTGCTCGAAGCATTCCGGCGCCACGTCGGCCAGGCGCAGCAGGCCGCCACGGTTGCTTTCGCGGCTGTGGATGTAGAAGGGGTCCAGCAGGTAGAGGCCGTCCAGGTAGTCCTGGAACAGCAGGTCCGGCTCGCCGTCCTCGCCGGGGCATTCGGCGCACACCAGGGGCCGGCCTTCGCTGAACAGCAGCGCCACCCAACTGTCATGGGGCACGTACTGGCCGAGGGTGCGCACCAGCGCCACCCAGAAACCCGGGGCGTCCAGCGACTCGATCAGTTGCCCCACCGAGCGGTGCCAGGCGATGTCCTGCAGGCTCAACGTCATGCTTCTACCCCTGATGGGTTACCACGCGGGCGTGATTTCACCGAAGGCGCCGGCGGTTCCATACTGCGCGAACACCGGGACCGACGCAGCGCGCATTCTGACCGGTTTGCGCCAGCAGGTCTCGTGCAACGACAAGAAACAGGAGTCCCCATGAAGGTCGAACTCGTCCAGTTGGCCGGTCGTGACGGCGATACCGCCCACAACCTCGCCCGCGCCCTGGAAGCCATCGCCGCCTGCGCCACCGACACCGACCTGGTGGTGTTCCCGGAGACCCACCTGATGGGCTTCCCCACCGCCGAGAACATCGCCGCCGTCGCCGAACCGCTGGATGGCCCCACCGTCCAGGCCGTGCAGCGCGCCGTCCGCGAGCGCGACGTCGCCGTGGCCATCGGCATCGCCGAGAACGACGCCGGCACCTACTACAACACCACGCTGCTGATCACCCCCGAAGGCATCGCCCTGACGTACCGCAAGACCCACCTGTGGGCCTCCGACCGCGGCATCTTCACCCCCGGCGACCGCTACGCCACCTGCCTGTACAAGGGCGTGCGCGTGGGCCTGCTGATCTGCTTCGACATCGAGTTCCCCGAGAGCGCCCGCGCCCTCGGTCAGCTCGGCGCCGAGCTGATCATCGTCACCAACGGCAACATGGACCCCTACGGCCCCACCCACCGCACCGCCATCATGGGCCGCGCCATGGAGAACCAGGCCTTCGCCGTGATGGTGAACCGCGTGGGCGAGGGGGATGGCGACCTGGTATTCGCCGGTGGCAGCGCCGTGGTCGACCCCTTCGGCCGCCTGCTGCTGGAGGCCGGGCGCGAGGAGTGCCGGCAGATCATCGAGCTGGACCTCGGCCAGATCGCCGCCGCCCGCAGCGACTACCGCTACCTCGACGACCGCCGCATGGTGCTGCCGGGCGAGATGCGCGAGCACGCCGACGGCCGCCGCGAGCTGCTGATCCCCTGATCCCGATTCGACGGGCGCCCCCGAGGCGCCCGCGTAGCCGCATCCCCAGGGACGCGGTCGCTCCACCTTCGCCGACTTCGGCTCTGCCATAACAATCAACAATTCGGAGTAGCAGTAATGGCTCGTCTTCAGCGCACCCTGTCGCTGGGGTCCGTGGTGCTGTTCGGCATCGCGTACATGACCCCGATCATCGTCCTCGGCACCTTCGGCATCCTCGCCGACGTCACCCAGGGCCTGGTGCCCGCCGCCTACGTGGCCGCGTCCCTGGCCATGCTGTTCACCGCGCTGAGCTACGCGCGGATGGCCGCCGCCTTCCCGGTGGCCGGCTCGGCCTACACCTACGTGCGCAAATCCATCAGCCCCAAGCTGGGCTTCCTCGCCGGCTGGGCGGTGCTGCTGGACTACCTGTTCCTGCCCATGGCCATCTGGCTGATCGGCGCGGCCTACCTGCACTCGGCCTTCCCCGACGTGCCCCAGGCGCTCTGGGTGCTGGCCTTCATCGGCGTCACCACGGCCATCAACGTGGTCGGGCTCAAGCTGGCCAAGACCGTCAACGGCGCGCTGATGCTGGTGCAGTTCCTGGTGCTGCTGGCCTTCGTCGCGCTCTGCGTGCACTACGTGCTGGGCGATGCGAGCAAGCCGCTGTGGTCCCTGGCGCCCTTCGTCGGCGAGGGCCTGAACCTGCCGCTGGTGATGAGTGGCGCGGCCATCGCCTGCTACTCCTTCCTCGGCTTCGATGCGGTGAGCACCCTCACCGAAGAGACCCGTGACCCGCGCCGGACCATTCCCAAAGCGATCCTGCTGATCACCCTGATCGGCGGGCTGATCTTCATCGCCACCTCCTACTTCGTGCAGCTGGCGCACCCGTCCATCGAGTTCCAGAGCGCGGACTCGGCGGCCTACGAGATCGCCCGCAACATCGGCGGCGATGTGTTCGTCTCGGTGTTCCTCATCGGCCTGATCGTCGGCCAGTTCACCTCGGGCCTCTCCGCCCAGGCCAGCGCCTCGCGCCTGCTGTTCGCCATGGGCCGCGACGGCGTGCTGCCGCAATCCCTGTTCGGCCGCCTCAGCGAACGCTTCGGCACCCCGGTGGGCAGCATCGTGCTGTGCGGCGTGGTGGCCCTGCTGGCGCTGAAGATGGACGTGACCACCTCCACCTCCTTCATCAACTTCGGCGCCTTCCTGGCCTTCAGCCTGGTGAACCTCTCGGTGATCTTCCACTACTGGCTGCGCAGCGATCGGCGCGGCCCGCGCGAGGCGCTGCTGTTCGTGGTCTGCCCGCTGATCGGCATGGTCTCCACCCTGTGGCTGATGATCAGCCTCGACCACCTGGCGATCATCCTCGGCCTGTCCTGGCTGGCCCTGGGGGTGATCTACCTCGCCTGGCTCACCGGCGGCTTCCGTCGCCAGCCGCCGGAGTTGCACTTCGAAGAGGCCTGACGGCCGCGTCGGGGAGGGCGGGTATCCTGCTCGCTCGCCCCGTGGAATGGACGCCCGATCCGAGGCGGCAAAGGACGGTTTCCTGGCATAAAGTGGGCGCTCTTTTTCCCACGGTTCCGGAGCCGGCCATGGATGCCCCGCTGTTCGATTCGCTACCCGATGACGAGACCCTCTACCAGGCGCTGCTGGAGCGCGACCCGGCCTATGAGGGCTTTGCCTTCGTCGGGGTCAAGAGCACCGGGGTGTTCTGCCGCCTGACCTGCGCCGCGCGCAAGCCCAAGCGGGAGAACTCGGTGTTCTTCGGCAGCATCAAGGCCTGTGTCGAGGCGGGTTTCCGGCCCTGCCTGCGCTGCCGCCCGCTGGACCAGGTGGGCGCCCGGGAGCCGCTGGTCAAGGAGCTGGTCGCGCTGCTGGAGCAGGACCAGGAGAGGCGCTGGCTGGAAGGCGACCTCGTCGCCCTCGGCCACGACCCCTCCACGGTGCGCCGTGCCTTCAAGCGCCATTTCGGCGTGACCTTCCTGGAAATGGCCCGCCTGCGCCGCATCGGCCAGGGCCTGGCGCAGCTGTCCGCCGGGGCACGGGTGGTGGACGCCCAGGTGACCGCCAGCTTCGACTCCGACAGCGGCTTCCGCAGCGCCTTCACCCGCCTGCTGGGCGAACCGCCGTCGCACCTGCGCGGGCGTGAGCTGCTCAAGGCCGACTGGCTGGAAACGCCCCTTGGCGTGATGCTGGCCGTGGCGGATGCGCAGTCCCTGCACCTGCTGGAGTTCTTCGACCGGCCGGCGCTGGCCAACGAGCTGAAGAACCTGCAGAAGCTCACCGGCACCCGCATCGGCTTCGGCCGCTTCGCCCCCATCGACCAGATCGAGGCGGAGCTCTCGCGCTACTTCGCCGGCGAGCCGGTGGTCTTCGCCACGCCGCTGGCCATGGGCGCCTCGGCCTTCACCCGCAGTGTGTGGCAGGCCCTGCGCGAGATTCCCTTCGGCGTCACCTGCAGCTACGCCGACCTGGCCCGCGCCATCGGCTCGCCCTCGTCGGTACGCGCCGTCGCCCGTGCCAACGGCACCAACCAGATCGCCATCGTCATCCCCTGCCACCGCATCATCGGCTCCGACGGCTCCCTCACCGGCTACGGCGGTGGGCTGTGGCGCAAGCGCTGGCTGATCGAGCACGAGCGGCGCATGGGCCGCGCGGTCCCGGGCTGAAGCCCGGGCTACGGGTGGGCGGCCGGGGATCGTTGTAGGGGCGTGCGGGTTGTTGTAGGAGCGAGCTCTGCTCGCGAAGCTTCTGGCAGTGCTGCGCACTGCTGGGCGAATGAATTCGCCCCTACACGGGTCTGTGCCGCTGCAGGGCGGGTGCAACCCGCGTGGCGTGCACGCGGGTTTGGGGGGAGAGTCAGGCCGGGTTGGTCTGGCCGATGGTGCTGCGGGGCTCGGCCTGGGCATCCGGTTCGCCATTGTCCCGCTCGGCGGTGGAGAGTTCGCTGGCGTGGTGGCCGGTGATGCGCAGCAGGGCCAGGGTGCAGACCAGCGACACCACCGCATAGAACGCCGAGGCGATGGCCACGCCGACGATGCTGCCGGTGGAATTGAGGATCCACTGGGCCAGCAGCGGGGTGCCGCCGCCCACCAGCAGGGAGCACAGCTGGTAGGCCAGCGACAGGCCGGAGTAGCGCACCCGGGTGGGGAAGGCGCGGGCCAGGATGCCGCCGATGGCGCCGTAGAACATGGCGTGGGGGATGGTCGCCAGGCACATGCCGACGGCGGCGATCCAGTACACGTTGGTCTCCACGGCGAAGAACATCGCCGGCATCAGGATGAACTCCGGCAGCACCATGATCGCCACCGCCTTGCGCATGTCGATGCGGGTGGTCAGCAGCGCGCCGATGGGCTGGCTGATGAACTGCACCACCAGCGCGATGACGATGATGCTGAGGAAGGTGCTCTGGCTGTAGCCCAGGGTCTTGGTGGCCCAGGACAGGGCGAAGGTGCTCTTGAAGTAGGTGACGTGGATCACCGGCAGCGTCCCCGCGCCCAGCAGCACCACCAGCCAGTGCTTGCGCAGCACTTCGAGGATCGGCAGCTTGGCGGTCTTCTTCTCGCGCATCAGCCGCTGCATGTCCGCCGACTCTTCCAGGGTCAGGCGGATCACCATGCCGACGATCACCAGCGCCGCCGAAAGCAGGAAGGGAATGCGCCAGCCCCATTGCAGGAAGTCCGGCATCGGCAGGCTGCTCAGGGCGAAGAAGGCCAGGGTCGCCAGCAGGTTGCCGGTGGGCGAGCCCTGCTGGGCGAAGGCGGCGTAGAGGATGCCCTTGCCCTTGGGCGCGCTCTCGCTGGCGATGAGGATGGCGCCACCCCACTCGCCGCCGACGGCGATGCCCTGCAGCACCCGCAGGCACACCAGCGTCACCGGCGCCCAGACGCCGATCTGCGCATAGGTGGGCAGCAGGCCGATGCCGGTGGTGGCCAGGCCCATCATCACCAGGGTGATCACCAGGGTGGTCTTGCGGCCGATGCGGTCGCCCAGGTGGCCGAAGATGATGCCGCCCAGGGGCCGGGCGATGAAGCCGGACCAGAGCGTGGCGAAGGACAGCAGGGTGGCGACGCCCGGGTCCATGTCGGCGGGGAAGAACACCTTGCCGAAGACCAGTGCGGCGGCCAGGCCGTAGATGTAGAAGTCGTACCACTCGATGGTGGTGCCGATGAAGGAAGCGATGCCCGCCTTGCGGGCCTTGCGATGCTGTTCCCGTTCGTCCGGGTGCAGGGCGTGGTTCATGGACTCCACCTCTCTTGTTGTTTTTATCTGGCGAACCAGCGGCCACCCCGCCGACAGAGGCAAGGGGCGTGGCGGGGCGGGCTGGCGCATGGCTTGAGACTCGAGTCGAGCCGGAGTCTAGGAGCGCGGGCGGCAAATCAATAGTCGTTTGTTCTTATGGCGCGATAACGGAATCCGTATCGTCGCCTGCCAGTTGCCGTTGCAGGCGTGCGAGGAAGGCGTGTGCCGCCTCGGGGGCGTTCTCCTCGCCGAGCAGGGCATGGATTTCCGACAGTGCGCCTTCCTGCTGCAGGGGGACGCCGACGACACCCGGCCAGGCGCGGCACAGGGACGCCGGCAACAGCGCGACGCCCATGCCCTGCGCCACCATGGCGACGATGGTCTGCCACAGCCGGGCCTCGTGGCGGATCTGCGGGCTGAAGCCGGCCCCCACGCAGCAGGCGATGATCAGGTCGTGGTAGTGCGGCGCCGCCGGTCGCGGGAAGAGGATGAACGGATCGTCGCGCAGTTCGGCCAGGTCGATGCGCTCAGCACCCGCCAGGGGATGCCCGGGCGGCAGGCAGCAGAGGAAGGGTTCGGCCAGCAGGGCCTCGGAGCGCAGCCCTGCCGCCAGGGGGCCGCGATGGATGAAGCCGATGTCGATCTGCCCGCGCTGCAGCGCCAGGGCCTGCTCGGCGCTGTTCATCTCCTGCAGCACCACCTCCATGCCCGGGTGCTCCGCCTCGAAGCCGCTCACCGCCGCCGGCAGGCCGCGATAGAGCATCGAGCTGACGAACCCCACGCGCAGCCGGCCCAGCGCACCCTGGGCCGAGCGCAACGTCAGGCGCCGAGCCTGCTCGGCCTGTTGCAGCAGGCTGCGGGCCTCCTCCAGCAGCACCTGGCCGGGGGCGGTGAGCTTCACCGATTTGTTGGTGCGCGCCAGCAGTTGCACGCCCAACTGCTCCTCCAGCTTCTTGATGTCGAAGGAGAGCGCCGGCTGGGAGATGAACAGGCGCGCGGCGGCGCGGCCGAAGTGCAGTTCCTCGGCGACGGCGATGAAGTAGCGAAGCTGCTTGAGGTCCATCCGGTGCTCCCTTCAACGATATGATTTTCTTATCGTATGGGCTTTTTATTCTATTGGATACTTATCGTAGGGCTTCTTAGTCTCGGCGCACGACACGAAGGAGTGACGCCATGAACGCCCTGATCGAACGCCCCGTCATCGATGAACTGAACATCCCCGACAGCAGTGGGATGAACCTGTTCGACGTCGACCCCGAGCTCGCCCGCCTGCTGTCCCTCTACCTGCCGCCGGCGGTCCTGGCGCCCTGGCTGCCGCGCCTGCAGGCGCTTGGCGCACGCGCCGGCGGCGAGCTGGACACCCTGGCGCTCTCGGCGGACAAGAACCCGCCGGTGCTGGCCAGCCGCACCCGGCGCGGCGAGGACCGCCAGCGCATCCTCAAGCACCCTGACTACGTGGCCCTGGAGCGGGTGGCCTACGCCGAGCTGGGCCTGGCCTCCATGAGCCACGTGGCCGACGGCCCGCCGCCGCTGGTCAAGTACGCGCTGACCTACCTGTTCGTGCAGGCCGAGTTCGGCCTCTGCTGCCCGGTGAGCATGACCGACTCCCTCACTCGCACCCTGCGCAAGTACGGCGCACCGGAGCTGGTGGAGCGCTACCTGCCGAGCCTCACCTCGCGGGACTTCGACAGCCTCTACCAGGGCGCCATGTTCATGACCGAGCAGGCCGCCGGCTCCGACGTGGCGCGCATCCGCACCGTGGCGCGGCAGAAGGACGGGGCCTGGACCCTGCACGGCGACAAGTGGTTCTGCTCCAACCCCGACGCCGACCTCGCCATGGTGCTCGCCCGGCCCGAGGACGCCCCCGAGGGCATGGCAGGCGTCAGCCTGTTCCTGCTGCCCAGGCACCGGCCCGATGGCAGCCGCAACGCGTACCGCATCGTGCGCCTGAAGGACAAGCTCGGCACCCGCTCCATGGCCAGCGGCGAGATCACCCTGGAAGGCGCCACCGCCTACCTGATCGGCGAGGTCGGACGCGGCTTCCAGCAGATGGCCGACATGGTCAACATGTCGCGCCTGTCCAACGGCGTGCGGGCCGCCGGGCTGATGCGCCGGGGGCTCAACGAGGCGCTGTTCGTCGCCCGCCAGCGCCAGGCCTTCGGCAAGCGCCTGGTGGACATGCCGCTGATGCAGCGCCAGTTGCTCAAGCTGATGCTGCCCGCCGAGCAGGCGCGTTCCCTGTTCATGCAGATCGCCACCCTGCTGCCCCGTGCCGATGCCGGCGACCGCGAGGCGCAGCAGTGCGTGCGCATCCTCACCCCGCTGATCAAGTTCCGCGCCTGCCGTGATGCCCGCCGTGCCACCGGCGACGCCATGGAGGTGCGCGGTGGCGTCGGCTACATCGAGGAATGGAGCGACGCCCGCCTGGTGCGCGACGCCCACCTGGGCTCGATCTGGGAGGGCACCAGCAACATCGTGGCGCTGGACATCGCCCGCGCCGTGACCCGCGAAGGCGCCCTGGAGCCCCTGGCCCGCCACCTGCGCGGCCTGCTCGATGAGGCGGCCCTGCCTGCCGCCGCCGATGCGCTGCTGCGCAGCAGCCTGGACAAGGCCGTCGCGCTGATGGCCGAGGTCGCCGAGGCCCGCCGCCACCAGCAGGTGCGCCAGGCCGGCAGCGCGCTCTATCACATCGCCACGGCCATCGCCCTGGCCTGGGAGGGCGCGCGCCTGGCCCCCAACCACCGGCGCCTGGCCCTGGCCTTGCTGGTGCTGCGCCACCGCGTGCTGCCCCGCGACCCCCTGGCGGCCGAGGCGGATGCCGGCGATGCGCTGCTGCCGGCCCTGCTGGCCGAAGGCCCGCTTAGCCTGGACGACGCCCTGCGCCTGCTGCCCCACTGATCGCGGAGCCCTGACCATGACCACAACGACAGCCCCTCGGGGCGCCTTGCACGGCATCCGCGTTCTCGACCTCAGCCGCGTCCTGGGTGGCCCCTACTGCTCCCAGGCCCTGGCCGACCACGGCGCCGAGGTGATCAAGCTGGAACCCCCGGCCGGTGACGAGACCCGGGGCTGGGGCCCGCCCTTCGAGGGCGACACGGCTTCCTATTTCCGTGGCATCAACCGCAACAAGAAGGGACTGGTGGTGGACCTCGCCCAGCCCGAGGGCCGCCAGCTGCTGCTGCGCCTGCTGGAAGGCGCCGACGTGCTGCTGGAGAACTTCAAGCCCGGCACCCTGGAGCGCTGGGGCATCGGCTATGCCGAGGTGCTGGCCGAGCGCTTTCCCCGGCTGATCCACTGCGCGGTCTCCGGCTTCGGCGCCGACGGCCCGCTCGGCGGGCTGCCCGGCTACGACGCGGCGATCCAGGCCATGGCCGGCCTGATGAGCGTGAACGGCGAGGCCGACGGCGGGCCGCTGCGGGTCGGCCTGCCGGTGGTGGACATGGCCACCGGGCTCAACGCCCTGGCCGGCATCCTCCTCGCGCTGCACGAGCGGCAGCGCAGCGGGCGCGGGCAGTCCGTGGACATCACCCTCTACGACTGCGGCCTGTCGCTCCTGCACCCGCACCTGCCCAACTACTTCGGCTCGGGCCGGGTGACCCCGCGCAGCGGCAACGCCCACCCCAACATCGCCCCCTACGACAGCTACCGCACCGGCGGCGAGCCGATCTTCCTCGCCGTGGGCAACGACCGCCAGTTCGCCCGGCTCTGCGAGCACCTGGGCGCCGAGGCCCTGCTGGACGACCCGCGCTTCGCCGACAACGGCAGTCGCTCGGTGCACCGCCAGGCGCTGAAGACGGCACTCGAAGGCCATCTCGCCAGCCACGACGGCCCGTCCCTGACCGAGGCGCTGATCCGCCTGGGCGTGCCTTGCGGCGCGGTGGTGACTGTGGACCAGGCCATCGCCCATCCGCACACCCGCCACCGGGAAATGCTGGTGGAGCTGGGTGATTACCGCGGTGTCGCCTCGCCGGTGAAGCTTTCGCGCACCCCGGCGCAGTACCGCAGCCCGCCACCGGGCCTGGGCCAGCACAGCCGCGAGCTGCTCGAGGGCCTCGGCCTGGACGCCGGTCAGGTCGACGACCTGATCCAACGCGGGATCGTGCGCGGCTGACGCACCTCCCGCTTCCCCGCAGACAGGACACAACGGAGATCGTCATGACGGTCCATGAAGAACGCTTTTGCCCGGAGCCGCCGCTGCGGCTCGAACACCCCGGCGCCGGCATCGTCCTGCTCACCCTCGATCGACCGGCGCTGCGCAATGCCCTGGACCTGGCGTTGCGTCGCACCCTGGCCGAGACGGTGCAGGGGCTGGACGAGGACCCGTCGGTGCGGGTCATCGTCATCAGCGGCGGCCCCACCGTGTTCGCCGCCGGAGCGGACCTCGGCGAACTGGTGGAAGCCGGCCCGCTGCAGGTCCAGCAACGGCGCGTGGAGCGCTACTGGCAGGCCCTGGCGCAATGCCGCAAGCCGATCATCGCGGCGGTCAACGGCCTGGCCCTGGGTGGCGGCTGCGAGCTGGCCCTGCATGCCGACCTGATCGTCGCCGGCGCCACGGCGCGCTTCGGCCAGCCCGAGGTGCGCCTGGGCATCATGCCCGGCGCCGGCGGCACCCAGCGCCTGGTGCGCGCGGTGGGCAAGTACCAGGCCCTGCGCCTGCTGCTGACCGGCTGCCTGGTGGGGGCCGAGGAGGCCCTGGCGATGGGCCTGGCCAGCGAGGTGGCGGAGGAGGACGCACTGCCCCGCGCGCTGGCGCTGGCCGGGGAGATCGCCCGCCTGCCGGCGCTGGCCGTGGCGCAGATCAAGGCGGTGGTCCGTGATGGCGCCGACCTGCCCCTGGAAAGCGCGTTGCTGCTCGAGCGCCAGGCGTTCCAGTTGCTGTTCGACAGCCATGACCAGAAGGAGGGCATGCGCGCCTTTCTCGAGAAGCGCGAGCCGGAGTACCGGGGCCGATGAACGGGTTCGAGATCACCCGGCTCGGTGTGGTCGGCTGCGGCGCCATGGGCCAGGGCATCGCCCAGCTGGCGGCCAGCGCGGGCTTGCAGGTGCGCCTGCATGACGCACGCCCTGGCGCCTCGGCACAGGCCCGGGAGCGCATCGTCGCCGCGCTGGAGAAACAGCGGGACAAGGGCCGGGTCAGCGACACGCAGCTGGAGCAGTCCAGGGCGGCACTGCGGCCGGTGGAAACGCTGCAGGGCCTGGTCGGCTGCCAGTTGGTGGTCGAGGCGATAGTCGAGGACCTGGCCGCCAAGCAGGCGCTGTTCCGCCAGTTGGAGGCGCTGCTGGAGGGCGAGGCGATTCTCGCCAGCAACACTTCGTCGCTGTCGATCACCGCCATCGCCTCGGCCTGCGACGACCCCGGGCGGGTCGCCGGGCTGCACTTCTTCAACCCCGTGCCGCGCATGCGCCTGGTGGAGGTCATCCCCGGCCTGGCGACCCGTGGGACCGTCGTCGAACGCCTGCTGGCGCTGGTGCGGCAGCTGGGGCACGAGCCGGTGCGGGCGCAGGACTCGCCGGGCTTCCTGGTCAACCACGCGGGCCGTGCCTATGGCACCGAAGCGTTGCGCATCCTCGCCGAGGGCGTGACGGGGCCCGCCGAGGTGGACGCCTTGTTGCGCGATGGCGCGGGTTTCCCCATGGGGCCTTTCGAGCTGATGGACCTGGTGGGGCTGGATGTCGGCGTGCCGGTGATGGAATCCATCTACCGGCAGTTCTACGAGGAACCGCGCTACCGCCCGCACCCGCTGCTGCGCCAGCGCCTGGCCGCCGGCTATCTGGGACGCAAGAGCGGGCATGGTTTCCATCGCTATCCGGCGGTTGCCGAGCCGGTTCCGCAACCGTGCGCCATCGGCCCGCGGATGCCGGTGTGGCTGGGGCTGGACGAGGGCTTCGACGCCGCGATATTGCGCCCCTGGCTGAGCGGACTGGGCGCGGAGCTGGAGGAGGGCGCGCGGCCTTCCGCCGAAGCGCTCTGCCTGCTCGCGCCCCTGGGCCTGGATGCCACCGAGGCGGCGCTGCGCTTCGAGCTCGACCCCACGCGCGTGGTGGCCTTCGACGCCCTGGCGGAGCTGGCCTCGCACCGCTGCCTGATGCCAACGCCCGCCACCCGGGCGGACTGCCTTGGAGCCGCGCGGGCGTTGTTCGCGGCCGATGGCGCCAGGGTCACGGTGATCCGCGACAGCGCGGGCTTCGTGGTCCAGCGCACCCTGGCCGGCATCGTCAACCTGGCCTGCGACATCGCCCAGCAAGGCATCGCCGCACCCACCGATATCGACCTGGCCGTGCGCCTGGGCCTCGGTTATCCACAGGGCCCGCTGGCCTGGGGCGACCACTTGGGGCCGGCGCGGGTGCTGTCGATCCTCCAGCGCCTGCATGCCCTCAGCGGTGATCCGCGCTACCGCCCCAGCCCCTGGCTGCGCCGTCGCGCGCGGCTGGGCCTGTCCCTCCTGCATACCGATGCATCTTTCCAGGGAGAACGCTGATGCTCGATGCCTATATCTATGGCGGCCTGCGCACGCCTTTCGGCCGCCACGGCGGTGCCCTGGCCCAGGTCCGCCCGGATGACCTGGCCGGCGGCCTGCTGATGCCGGTGATGACTGCTTCGCGCGCGCCTGGCGCTGACCGCCTGCCGCACCCTGCAACGCAAGAACCTGCGCTACGCCGTGGTCAGCCTCTGTGTGGGGCGGGGCCAGGGCGTGGCCGTGGTCCTGGAGCGCACCTGAGCGCTTCGTGATGGAGGGCGCGCCAGCCGGCGCGCCCGAGCCTTGGAGAGCACCATGCATAACAACAAGAAACACCCCGCTGCACTTATTGCCCTGCTGCTGGGCGGCGCGGCCCCCTGGGCCCTGGCCGCCGATGGTTTCATCGAGGGCTCCAGCGCCACTCTGCAGATGCGCAACTTCTATATGAACCGCGATTTCCGTGAGGGCGCGGGCGACTCGCTGCACGAGGAATGGGCCCAGGGCTTCCTCCTCGACTACCGCTCCGGCTACACCACAGGCACCGTCGGTTTCGGCCTCGACGCCATGGGGCGCCTGGGGCTGAAGCTGGATTCCGGCAAGGGCCGCGCCGGCACCGGGTTGCTGGCGGTGCAGGACGATGGCCGCGCCGCCGATGACTACGGCCGGATCGACGGCACCCTCAAGGCCCGGGTCTCGCGCAGCGAACTGAAACTCGGCGCCCTGGTGCCCAGGCTGCCCACCCTGCAGCCGAACAATGGCCGGCTGTTCCCGCAGACCTTCCATGGCGGCCTGGTGGAATCCCGCGAATGGGAGGGCCTGGGCTTCACCCTGGCGCGGCTGGACGAGGTGAGCCAGCGCAACGAGGGCGGGCGCAGCGACCTGGCCCTGTACAACCGCAACAAGCGCTTCACCGCCGGGCCCCGTGCCGGGCATCTGGATCTGGCCGGCTTCGATTGGGAGGCACGCCCCGGCTGGACGCTGAGCTACCACCATGCCGAACTGGAGGACATCTACCGCCAGGACTTCTTCGGCCTCAAGGGCCGCGTGCCCCTGGGCGAGGACCGCCTGGAGCTGGACCTGCGCCTGTTCGACAGCCGCGATGCCGGCACCGGCTGGCGCCGCGAGATCGACAACCGCTCGGTCGGTGGCCTGATCACCTACCGTCGCCACGATGGCCATGCACTGGGCCTGGGTCTGCAGCGCATGAGTGGCCGTACCGCCTTCCCCTATGTACAGGGGGCTGATGCCTACCTGGTGAACTTCGGCCAGTACTACGACTTCGCCGAGCGTGGCGAGCGCTCCTGGCAACTGCGCTACGACTGCGACTTCGCTGCCCTTGGCGTGCCGGGCCTGTCGCTGATGACCCGCTATTTCAAGGCCCGGGATGGTGAACTGGGTGACGGTCGCTCGGTGGACGGATGGGAGCGCGACACCGACATCAAGTATGTGGTGCAGAGCGGCCCGCTCAAGGATCTGGGGCTGACCTGGCGCAATTCCGTCTACCGCACCAGCGTGGGCCGGGGCGTGGACGAGAATCGGGTGATCCTGAGCTACAGCCTGGCGTTGTTCTGAGCGGCTGTTGCCTCCCCGGGCTGAAGCCCGGGCTACGGGCAGGCCGGGGATGTCGTGGGAGCGAATTCATTCGCGAAAGCAGGCCGGAGGATTGCCTGTCGGTTCTTGGCGCTGGAGAGGGCCATCGCGAATGAATTCGCTCCCACAGGACTGGCAAGTGCCACTTGGTAGGAGCGAGCTCTGCTCGCGAAGCTTGTGGCGGTGCTGTGCACCGCTTGGCGACTGAAGTCGCCCCTACAGGGTTGTGCTTGTGGGGGTGGGGCGGGTGAAGCCTACGGCTCCTTCGCGAATGAATTCGCTCCCACAGGACTGGCAAGTGCCACTTGGTAGGAGCGAGCTCTGCTCGCGAAGCTTGTGGCGGTGCTGTGCACCGCTTGGCGACTGAAGTCGCCCCTACAGGGTTGTGCTTGTGGGGGAGGGGCGGGTGAAGCCTGCGGCTCCTTCGCGAATGAATTCGCTCCCACAGGTTGGGTGGGTAGGTGCCGCAACGTTGGGCGAATGAGCTCGCCCAACGGGGGCTTTAGCGTGCGGCGCTGACGCCTTCGAGGGTGGCGAAGGAGGTGTCCTTGGCGGTGAGGAGGAAGTCGCGCATGAAGGGGGCGTCGAGCATGTCCGAGCGGATGGCGGCATGGAGGGTGGCGTAGAGGGATTTCTCGCCGAGGCGCTTGGCGGTGACGTAGCCGCGCGAGCTGTATTCGTGCAGGGCCCAGTTGGGCAGGCAGCACACGCCACGGCCGCTGGCGACCAGCTGCATCATCATCACCGTGAGTTCCGAGGTGCGCACCTGGGCGGGTTCGATGTCGGCGGGTTCGAGGAAGCGGGTGAAGATGTCCAGGCGGTCGCGTTCCACCGGGTAGGTGATCAGGGTTTCCGTCTCCAGGTCCTCGGGCACCACGTGGGGCCTGCTCGCGAGAGGGTGCTGGTTGGCCACGGCCAGCAGGGCCTCATAGGTGAACAACGGCACGTAGGTGATGCCGGGCAGGTCGATGGGGTCGGCGGTCACCACCAGGTCGAGGTCGCCCCGGGCCAGGGCCGGCAGCGGGGCGAAGGAGAAGCCCGAGGCCAGGTCCAGCTCCACTTCCGGCCAGGCGTCGCGGAACTGGTCGATGGTCGGCATCAGCCACTGGAAGCAGCTGTGGCATTCGATGGCCATGTGCAGGCGACCGGCAGTGCCGCCGGCCAGCCGCGCGATGTCGCGCTCGGCGGCACGCAGCTGTGGCAGCAGCGAGTCGGCCAGTTGCAGCAGGCGCAGGCCGGCGCTGGTGAAGCGCACCGGCTTGGTCTTGCGCACGAACAGCTGCATGCCGAGGCGCTCCTCCAGCTCCTTGAACTGGTGGGAGAGGGCCGACTGGGTGAGGTGCAGGCGCTCGGCGGCCTCCACCAGGCTGTCGGCTTCGCGCAGGGCGTGCAGGGTCTTGAGATGGCGCAGTTCCAGCATGATGGCGGCTCTATGAATGAAATTCGTGGCGGGCGGAAGGAAGTTGAGTCTCCCTCATGGATGCGCGGCTGTCGAGAGGTGCCCGGCGTTGCGCACGGGGCATGAAAAAGGCGGCCCTGGGGCCGCCTTGCGTCCGGGCCGGGATCAGCCGCGATAGACGGGGAAATCGGCGCAGAGGCCCGCCACCTGCCTGGCGACCTGGGCCTCGACATCGGCGTCGCCGAGGTGGTCGAGGATGTCGCAGATCCAGCCGGCCAGCGCGACGCTCTGCTCTTCCTTGAAGCCACGGGTGGTGATGGCCGGGGTGCCGATGCGCACGCGGAGGTGACGAAGGGCGATTGCGGGTCGTTGGGCACGGCGTTCTTGTTCACGGTGATGCCGGCGCGGCCCAGGGCGGCGTCGGCGTCCTTGCCGGTCAGGCCCTGCTTGATCAGGCTGACCAGGAACA
>NZ_JBBCKP010000005.1:0-469920 GCF_037153275.1 Pseudomonas sp. USHLN015 | reverse complement strand
TCTGCGCAGCGATGCGCAAGCTGCTGAACATCGCCTATGGCGTCTTGAAATCGGGCCGGCCATTTGACGCAAAACTGGCCCTTGCTCACTAGGAATCAAGACGGTATCTACGCCCGGCATGACTCCGTGCTGGGGCTATCGGGTTACACCCGACCTACAACAGCCACATTGCCAGCAGCAGGGCGAGTACGCAGACCAGCAGCCCGACGGCAGAGACCCAGGCGGATTCGGACATGTCATCCAGGAAGCGCCCCCGTGGGTAGCGGCCGAGCGTGAAGGCTTTCACGAAAGGCCAACCCATCCAGCACCCCCTCCACCAGCACTTCGAGGACTGCACGGAGAAGCCAGCCGATAACCCGTATCACCCCACCCAAAATCTCGTCCATGCCTTACTCGCACGCCCCGCGCTGGAAGAAGAAGTAGCCCATGTAGCGCAACACCATGTCCCGTTCGCCGATGGAGACGATGCTGTAGTTGCCCATGCCCTCGGTGCTGATGGTGTCGCCCTCTACGCGATAGGCACCGCTCTGGGTGAAGCCGCCCATGCTGTAGTCGAGGGTGCCCTCGCGTGTGAAGTCATAGGTGGAGTTGTCGGGTTCGCGTTCGCCATCCTGGATCGGGGCCAGGCCCTTGAGGCACCAGGGGCCGTAGAGGTCGTCGAGTCGGTAATCGGCGGCGCTGGCGTTGGCGGCGAGCAGCAGCGTGGCGAGCAGCAGGGCGAGCGATGCGGGCTTCATGGTCAATCCCCGGTTGGCAGGAGTGTGGGGAGTCCGGTGGCCTGCATGATCACGGGGAGCAGCGTCGGCCAGGCGAGCTTGAGCAGTTGCGGGAGGAGCACGATGAAGAAAGCCAGGCCGGCGAGCAGGCGCAGGCCCTGGCAATCGGCGTTGCGGTAGAAGGCCCTGGCCACGCGTGCCAGGTAATGCAGGGCGACCAGTATCGGCCCGTAGAACATCGCCAGCAGGCCCAGCATGCGCAGGTCGAACGTCGGCTCCGGGTCGCCCTGGCGCAGGCTTTCCTGGCCCGGGTCGAGCAGCAGCCCGAACAACAGGGTGCGTATGCCGATCAGCAGCAGCGCGCAGGTGATCAGGTTGCCCGGCAGCGAGGCCCTGGCCGGCTCGATCACCAGCGCACGCACCAGGCCGGCGGTACCGGCCCAGGCGCCCAGCAGCAGAAACGCCGAGAGCAGGTGCCCCTGCCAGGGCAACAGCAGGGAGAGCAGCGCCAGCGGCAGGGCCGTGAGCACCCCGAACACCAGGTAGCAGATCGTGCGCAACGCAACGAGGACGGAGCATCGGGAAGCACTCATGGCCGGCACCGACGGCTGGCCGGGAGGGGCGTGGGTGGCATGCGTACGTCCTTGTAACGGGCGGGGCTATTCGCCGATGTCTTCGTTCCAGAGTTCCGGGCGGGCCTCGATGAAGTCCTCCATCAGGGCGATACAGGTTTCGTCCTGCAGCACCTCGACCTCGACGCCGCGGGAGCGCAGCAGTTCTTCCTCGCCGAGGAAGGTGCGGTTCTCGCCGACGATGATGCGCGGGATGCCGTAGAGGAGGATCGCGCCGCTGCACATGGAGCACGGCGACAGCGTGGTGTAGAGCACCGACTCGCGGTAGACGCTGGCGGGTTGGCGGCCGGCGTTCTCGAAGGCGTCCATCTCGCCATGGCGGATGGCGCTGCCTTCCTGGACCCGGCGGTTGTGGCCGCGACCGATGATGCGGCCCTTGTGGACGATGACCGAGCCGATGGGGATGCCGCCCTCGGCAAGCCCCTGGCGGGCTTCGTCGATGGCGGCCTGCATGAATGCGTCCATGGTGATGCTCCTTGCGCGATTGCGGCGATGGAGCGAACGCTACGAGATGGCCGGCGGGCTGTCCACTGGCGCGTGACGGGATGTGGCGAGGCCGGGTGCGCCGTGCCGGAATCGGCACGGCGTGCGGGCATCAGCGCTCGCGCAGGGCCTCGGCGCGGGCGCGGATGATGGGCTTGAGCAGGTAGCTGAGGATGCTCTTCTTGCCGGTCATGATGTCCACCGAGGCGACCATGCCGGGGATGATCAGCAACGGTTTATCGTCGCTGCCCAGGTGGCTTTTGCGGGTGCGCAGCTTGATCAGGTAGAAGCTGTTGCCGTCCTCGTCGGTGATGGTGTCCGCGCCGATCTGCTCCAGGTCGGCCTGCAGGCCGCCGTAGATGGTGTAGTCGTAGGCGGTGAACTTGACCATGGCCTTCTGCCCGGGGTGGAGGAAGGCGATGTCCTGGGGCCGGATGCGCGCCTCCACCAGCAGGGTGTCGTCCAGCGGCACGATTTCCACCAGGTCGCTGCCCGGCTGGATCACCCCGCCGATGGTGTTGACCAGCAGTTGCTTTACGATGCCGCGCACCGGGGAGGTGACCAGGGTGCGGTTGACCCGGTCCTCCAGTGCCTTGCCGGTGGCCTCGGCCTTGCTCAGGTCGGTGCGTGCCTCGTTGAGCTGGGTGAGCGCCTCGCTGCGGAAGCGCGAGCGGGTCTCGGCGATCTTCTGCTCCACTTCCTTGATCGCCGACTCGGCGCGGGGAATGGCCAGGTTGGTGGCTTCGAGCTGGCCACGGTTCTCCACCTCGGCGCGACGCAGGCGCAGCACTTCGACCTTGGAGATCGCGCCGTCGGCCACCAGGGGTTCGGAGATGGCGATCTCCTGGCGCAGCAGCTCCAGGCTGTTGCGGTACTGGCCCTGCTTGGAGGCGAACTCGCGCAGTTCCTGCTGCTTCTGTACCAGTTGTTCCTCGAGGCCGGCGACCTCGTCGCGCAGCTGTTGCTGGCGGCTGCGGAACAGCGCTTCCTCGCTCTGCGCCTGGCCGGGGGCCTTGGCGCGCAGGGTGTCGTCGATGGCCAGCTCGCGGCCCTCCACTTCGGCGCTCAGGCGCTCGACGCGCAGGGCCATGGCGACGCGGTCGGCATCGGTCTCGCCGACGTTGGACTGGAAGCGCGTGGCGTCCAGGCGCAACAGCGGGTCACCCACTTCGACCACCTGCCCTTCGTGCACGAACATCTCGGAGACGATGCCGCCTTCGAGGTTGGAGATCTTCTGCAGCTTGGACGAGGGAATGGCCTTGCCTTCGCCCCGGGTGACTTCGTCGATCTCGGCGAAGTGGGCCCAGAAGCCGAGGAACAGGGTGAAGCCGATCAGCGTCCAGATGGTCAGGCGCACCACGCGGGGCGCGTCTTCGACCAGCGCCTTGCTGACTTCCGGCAGGGGCTGGCCGGACAGGTCTTCGCGCCCCTTGAAATAGTCCAGCAGCGAGTGGAGCGGAGACTTACGCGACACTGATCTGCCCCTTCTTCAGCGCTTCCATCACGGCATCCTTCGGGCCGTCGGCGATGATCTGTCCCTTGTCGACGATCAGCAGGCGGTCCACCAGCGAAAGCATGGAGGCACGGTGGGTGACCAGCAGCACGGTCTTGTTGGCGATCACCGCGTTGAGGCGCTGCTTGAGGCGTTCCTCGCCGGTGTTGTCCATGGAGCTGGTGGGCTCGTCCAGCAACAGGATGGGCGGGTCGAGCAGCAGTGCGCGGGCCAGGGCGACGTTCTGCCGCTGGCCGCCGGACAGGTTCTGCCCGCGCTCGCCGACCTGCAGCTCGTAGCCCTGCGGGTGCAGGCGCACGAATTCGTGGACGCCGGACAGCTCGGCCGCCTGCAGCACCAGTTCGTCCTCGACGTAGCGGGCGCCGGAAACCAGATTGTCGCGCAGGGTGCCGGCCAGCAGCTGGATGTCCTGGGGCACGTAGCCGATGTTGTGGCGCAGGTCGCTGACATCGAGCTGGCGCACGTCGACGCCGTCGATCAGCAGGCTGCCGGAATCGGGCTGGTAGAGGCCGACGATGAGCTTGGCCAGGGAGCTCTTGCCCGAACCGCTGCGGCCGACGATGCCGATCTTCTCGCCGGGGCGGACGATCAGGTTGATGTTGCTGAGCGCCGGGGCCTGCTGGTTCGGGTAGGTGAATTCGAGCTGGCGCATCTCGATGGCGCCCTGCAGGGTCTGGCGCGTCAGCGGACGCTCGTCCTCGTGGCGCTCCTGCGGCAGTTCCATCATGTGGTTGACCGAGTGCATGGTCAGGCGCGCCTGCTGGTAGCGCGTGATCAGCCCGGAAAGCTGGGTCATCGGACCGAGGGCGCGGCCGTTGAGCATGTAGCAGGCGATCAGGCCGCCCATGCTGAGGTCGCCGGCGATGATCAGGTAGACGCCGGCGACGATCATCACCACACCGGCCAGCTGCTGGATCAGCAGGGTGATGTTGAGCGACAGGCTGGACAGCATCTTCACCCGCAGCTCAAGGCGGCCGAGGGTGCCGATGGTCTGCTCCCAGAGGTACTGGCGCTCGCTCTCGGCGTTGTTGACCTTGACCGCGTCGAGGCCGGCCAGGGTCTCGATCAGGCTGGACTGGCGCTCGGCGGAGAGCGCCATGGTGCGGTCCATGGTCTCCACCAGGGGCTTCTGCAGCAGCCAGCCGATGGTCAGCGCGAGGGCGAAGGCGACCACGGGGATCCACACCAGGTGGCCGCCGAGGATGCCGATCACCAGGAGGATCAGCAGGGTGAACGGCAGGTCGATCACGCTGGTCATGGTCAGCGAGGCGAGGAAGTCCCGCAGCGACTGGAACTCGTGGATGTTCTGGGCAAAGCTGCCGACCCGCGCGGGGCGGTGCTTCATGGCCATGCCGACGATGCGCTCGAACAGGGTGGCCGAGATGATCATGTCGGTCTTCTTGCCGGCGAGATCGAGGCACAGCCCGCGCATGGTCTTGAGCAGCAGGTCGAACAGGTAGGCGCCGGAGATGCCGATGGCCAGCACCCAGAGGGTGGCGGCGGCCTGGTTGGGCACCACGCGGTCGTAGACGTTCATGACGAACAACGGCGCACCGAGGCCGATCAGGTTGATCAGCAGGCTGGCGGCCACGGCATCTACATAGAGCCAGCGCGAACGCTTGAGGGTGTCTCGGAACCAGTGGCGCGCCCGGGGTATCAGGCTGCCGTGGTTGATGTCGAACTTGTGCTGCGGCTGGGCGAAGAAGGACTGGCCGGCATAGTCCTGGGCCAGCAGTTCGCGCTTGACCCGCACTTCGCCGCCATCGCTTTCGCTGAGCAGCAGGCGCGCGTCGCCGTTCTCCTCCCAGGCCAGCAACAGGGCGCAGCGCCCTTCCTTGAGCAGCAGCAGCGCCGGCAGCGCGATCGCCGGGATCTGTTCCAGCTTGCGTTGCAGCAGGCGCCCCTGCAGGCCCGCCCGGGCCGCCGCACGGGGCAGCAGCTCGGGGGTCAGGCGTTGGCCGGGCAGCGGCAGGCCGGCAGTGAGCATGGCCCGGCTGGCCGGCCGCTGGTGTTGCAGGCAGAGGGAAAGCAGGCTGTCCAGGAGTGGATCATCTAGCTGACCGCGTGGATCGTTGTTGAAGGGGGCTCGGCTGACTTCTGGATCCACGCTTGGACACTCTTTCTCTTCAGGGACGGGTGAAGTCTCAGTTCAGGCCCGGCAGGGTCGCCTCGGGCTTGAGTTCGGACTGGACGACGGAAGCCATCGGCGCGACGACGCCCTGGCTCTTGAGCAGCTCGCCAATGGTCGCCTTGATCCGGTACTGAGTAAACAGTTCGAGGTGGCGAATTTCCACCAGACGGCGGGAGGCGGTGAACAGTTCGTTCTCGCTGTCCAGCAGGTCCAGCAGGGTGCGTTCGCCGATGCTGAACTGCTTCTGGTAGGACTCGCGCACACGGGTACTGTAGTCGACGTATTGCTGGGCGATCGGGATTTGTTCACGGGCGTTGGCCAGGGCGTTCATGGACAGCCCCAGGTCTTCGTTGAGCACGCGCAGGGCGTTGTTGCGGATGTCCAGGGCCTGGTTGATCTGGTAGGCCTTGGATTCCAGGTCGGCCTTGTTGCTGCCGCCGGCGAACAGGTTGTAGCGCATGCGCAGCATGGCCTGCCATTCGTTGACATGGCCGTCCTGGCCGTCCAGGTCGTTGTCGGCGCCACGGGACAGCTCGGCGTCGAAACGCGGGTAGAAGAAGGACTTGGCCGCGTCGTACTGCTTCTCGGCAGCCGCCACGTCGGACTCGGCGGAACGCAGGATCGGGCTGTTGGCCAGCAGGGTCTGGCGGGCTTCGGCGATGTCGGCGGGGAGTTGGCCGGCGAGGCCAGCCGGCTCGCTCAGGTCGACCGGATCGATGCCGACCACGCTGTAGAAGTTGGTGCGGGCGTCGGCCAGGTTGGTCTGCTCGGTGATCAGGTTGTTGCGGGCCTGGGCCAGGCGCGCTTCGGCCTGGTCCTGGTCGGCCAGGCGACCGACGCCACGGCTGCTGCGCAGGCTGATCTGGTCATAGATGCGCTGGTGGCTCTTCAGGTTGGCTTCGGCGAGACGGACCATCTCCTCGCGCTGCAGCACATCGATGTAGACCTGCGCGACGTCCAGCGCGGTTCTTTCCGACGTACCGAGCAGCGAGTAGGCACGGGAATTGACTGTGGCTTGCTGGCGGGCGACCTCGTTGGAGGTGGCGAAGCCGTCGAAGACCATCTGTTGCAGGCGCAGCGACGATTCGCCACGGGTCATGGTCTTCCAGTGGTCGCCCTGGCCGCGGGTGGTGGTGTTGTCGGAGCCTTCACGGCCGTAGCCGCCCAGCAGGTCGACCCTGGGCAGGTAACCGCCCTTGGCGGCCTTCAACTGGTAGTCGGCGGACATGCGGCTGTTGATTCCGGCCTGGACTTCGGGATGGACATCCAATGCGCGCTGCATGGCTTCGGAAAGCGTCTGGGCATGAACAGGGAGACTTGCAGCAAGGGCGAAAGGCACGACACAAGCAAAACGCAGACGCATGGGTTGGCATCCTTATCAGAGTGTTGAAGACAGTATTTGGAAGGCCGAAATCACCGTCATGAAATTGGCATCAACCTCGCTCGGACGGAGCATAAAACCGTGATCCAAGTCTCATTGAAAAAATCCGGACGGCCATCGAATATCAAAGTGACATTACGAAAACGATTGTTTAGGATGGATGCCAATTGGTCAATACATTGGCATAAACTTAATAGCAAAACGCGATAAGCCAAATAATTGACGACAAAAAAATACCACTTCTAAACAAGGGAATGCCTGCATCGAAACGGCTCTTCGTAGAGCACCGAAGCAGCACGCCGAAGCTAGAGCCAAACCAGGAGAGTCACCCCCATGAGCAGTGTCGTTGCAATCGTCAAGAGCGTTGTCGGCCAAGTTGTTGCAGTCTCCCCGGAGGGTGTGCAGCGCCAGCTCATAGAAGGTGATCGCATCTTCCAGGGCGAGCAGCTGGTCACCGGCGCGGCCGGCATGGTCACCCTGGAACTGCCTGACGGCAAGCTGGTCGACCTGGGTCGCGACACCCAGTGGAGCAGCGCCGACATCGCGCCCCAGGGCACCGACGAGAAGCCGGCCAGCCAGGCGCCCAGCGCCGACGAACTGCAAAAGGCCATCGCCGCCGGCGTCGACCCGACCCAAGCCTTCGAAGCCACCGCTGCCGGTGCCCCCGCCGCTGGCGGGGCGGCAGGTGGCGGTGCCGCCGGCGGCAGCCACAGCTTCGTCCTGCTCGATGCCACCGGCGAGCGCGTCGACCCCAACGTCGGCTTCGAGACCCAGGGCCTGGCCTTCCAGGCCGCCGCCGATGGCGACACCCAGGACCCGCTGCAGAACGTCGCCCCCGAGTTCACCGACGGCTCCGGCGCGCCGATCACCACCTTCAACCTGGTCACCGACGAAGACATCCCGCTCAGCGGCACCTTCACCAGCCGTGACGCCAATGGCGACCTTGTGACCTTCTCCGTCACCCGTGGCCCGGCCAATGGCACCCTGGCGCTGAACCCGGACGGCACCTGGACCTACACCCCGAGCCAGGACTACAACGGCAGCGACAGCTTCGAAGTGACCGTGAGCGACAGCCGCGGCGCCTCCACCCCGCTGACCGTCAACGTCGGCATCAACCCGGTCAACGACGCCCCCGTCGCCAGCGGCACCTATGAAGCCAGTGTCGACGACACCGCCGCCGCCGACACCTTCGCCGACATCAAGGGCCAACTGGCCGCCACCGACGTCGACGACACCAACCTGACCTGGAACGGCAGCGCCAAGGGCGCCTACGGCGAACTGACCGTCAACGCCGACGGCAGCTACACCTATGTGGTCGACGCCGCCAAGGTGAATGGCCTGGCCCTGGGCGAGACCGCCAGCGAGAACTTCACCGTGACCGTGAAGGACCCCTCCGGCGCCAGCGACACCCGCGTCATCACCATCAACTTCACCGGCACCAACGACACGCCGATCGCCACCGCCACCACCGCGGCGGTCACCGAAGACCAGAGCATCACCGGCAACCTGGTGGCCACCGACGCCGACAAGGGCGCGACCCTGTCCTATGCGGTCGACGGCAAGGCCCCGGCCGGCTTCACCCTGAACACCGACGGCAGCTGGGCCTTCGACGCTGGCGACGCCGCCTACCAGTCCCTGGCCGAAGGCCAGACCACCACCGTCACCATCGCCTACATCGTCACCGACGAGCACGGCGCCCAGGCCACCAACACCCTGACCGTCACCGTCACCGGCGTGAACGACCCCGCCATCCTCGGCAGCGCCGACGTGCAGCTGACCGAGACCAACGATGCCCTGAGCACCGGCGGCACCCTGTCCATCAGCGATGTCGACAGCCCGGCCACCTTCGTCGCCCAGGCCAACGTCGCCGGCACCTACGGCACCTTCAACATCGACGCCGCCGGCAACTGGACCTATGTCGCCAACTCGGCCTTCAACGAGCTGAACGTCGGCCAGTCCTACAGCGAATCCTTCAAGGTCGTCTCCGCCGACGGCACCCAGACCAGCGTCACCGTGACCATCAACGGCACCAACGACGCCGCCGTCCTCAGCAGCGCCGACGTGCAGCTGACCGAGACCAACGCCCCGGCCACCGCCAATGGCGCCCTGACCATCAGCGATGTCGACAACCCCGCCACCTTCGTCGCCCAGAGCAACGTCGCCGGCACCTATGGCAGCTTCAGCATCGGCACCGATGGCAAGTGGACCTACACCGCCAGCTCCGCCTACAACGAGCTGAACGTCGGCGACAAGCTGACCGAGACCTTCGAGGTTTCCGCCGCCGACGGCACCAAGACCAGCGTCACCGTCACCATCAACGGCACCAACGATGCGCCGGTGGGCGTGGCCGACAAGATCACCCTGGCCGAAGACAGCGTCGCCACCGGCAACGTGCTGGCCAACGATACGGACGTCGACAACGGCAGCCTGACCGTCACCAAGTTCAGCCTGACCAGCCTGCCCTTCGTCAGCTTCAAGGCCGGCGAGACCGCCGACCTGGTCATCGGCAAGCTGACCATCAAGGCCAACGGCGACTTCACCTTCACCCCGGCCAAGGACTACAACGGCCCGGTGCCGTCCATCACCTACACCCTGAGCGACGGCAGCCTCACCAGCACCGCCACCCTCACCTTCGACATCACCCCGGTCAACGACGCCCCGGTCAACACCGTCCCCGGTGCCCAGTCCCTGAACGAAGACGGCAGCAAGACCTTCAGCCTGCTGAGCGGCAACAGCATCGCGGTGCGGGACGTGGACGGCGACCAACTGACCACCACCCTCTCCGTCGAACACGGCGCGCTGACCCTCGGCCCGCTGAGCGGCGGCGTGTCATTCAGTGGCAACGGCACCGGCAGCATCACCCTGGTGGGCAGCCAGGCGGCCATCAACGCCGCCCTGCAGGGCCTGAAGTACGTCCCGGCCAAGGACTACAACGGCCAGGACACCCTGACCATCAACACCACCGACGGCAAGCTGAGCGACAGCGACAGCGTCACCCTCAACATCAAGCCGGTGAACGACGCGCCGGTGGCCACCCCGACCAGCGAGGCCACCACCGAAGACGCGCCCGTGATCGGCGGCAAGCTGGCCGCCACCGACGTCGACGGCGACACCCTGACCTACAGCCCCAAGGGCGCCCTCCCCGGCGGCTTCACCCTGAATTCCGATGGCACCTGGAGCCTGGACCCGAGCCACGCCGACTACCAGCACCTGGCCGAAGGCGCATCCACCACCCTGACCATCAACTTCACCGCCACCGACGGCAAGCTCTCCAGCAGCAGCACGCTGACCATCACCGTCACCGGCGTGAACGACAAGCCGACCATCACCGCCGCCACTGCCGCCGCCAATGAAGGCGACGGCCAGATCAACGGCCAGATCGCCGCCGCCGACGTCGATGACGGCGCCGTCCTCGCCTTCAGCACCACCGCCAACGTCGCCGGCCTGACCCTGGGCAGCGACGGCAAGTGGACCTTCGACGCCAGCAACGCCGCCTATGATTACCTGAAAGGGGGCGAGCAACTGGTCATCACGGTACCGGTCACCGTCACCGACGAGCACGGCGCCACCGCCGACAGCACCCTGACCATCACCCTCACCGGCACCAACGACGCGCCGGTGGCCAATGCCGTCAGCGCCTCGGGCAACGAAGACCAGGCCGCGCGCATCCAGGTGAACCTGTCCGGCAGCGATGTCGATGGCACCGTCACCGGCTACACCATCGGCTCCGTACCCGCCAACGGCACCCTGTACGCCGGCGCCAACGGCGGTACCGCCCTGAAGGCCGGCGACAGCGTCACCGGCCCGGTGTACTTCGTCCCGGCCAAGGACTGGAACGGCACCACCACCTTCGAGTACAGCGCCGTCGACAACAACGGCGCCGTGTCCGCCAGCAAGGCCACCGCCACCATCACCGTCGCCCCGGTCAACGATGCCCCGGTCGGCGTCAACGACAGCGTCACCCTGAACGAAGACCAGACCGCCACCGGCAACGTCCTGGCCAACGACAAGGACGTTGACGGCGACGCCCTGGTCGTGACCAAGTTCAGCATCACCGGCCTCCCCTTCGTCAGTGCCAATGCGGGCGGGACCATCGACCTGCTGGGTACCGGCAAGCTGACCATCAAGGCCAACGGTGACTTCACCTTCGAGCCGGCCAAGGACTACAACGGCCCGGTCCCGAGCGTCACCTACACCCTGAGCGACGGCAGCCTCACCAGCACCGCCACCCTCAAGTTCGACATCACCCCGGTCAACGACGCCCCGGTCAACGCCACCCCCGGCGCCCAGACCCTGGCCGAGGACGGCAGCAAGGTCTTCAGCATCCTCGGCAACAACAGCGTCAGCGTGAGCGATGTGGACGGCGACAAGCTGACCACCACCCTCAGCGTCGAGCACGGCGTGCTGACCCTCGGCCCGATCCTCGCCAACGGCCTGACCTACAGCGGCAACGGCACCGGCAGCATCACCCTGTCCGGCTCCCAGGCGGCCATCAACGCCGCCCTGCAGGGCCTGAAGTACGTCCCGGCCGCCAACTACAACGGCCAGGACACCCTGACCATCAGCACCGGCGACGGCAAGCTGAGCGACACCGACAGCATCACCCTCAACATCACCCCGGTGAACGACGCCCCGGTGGCCACCCCCACCAGCGACAGCACCTTCGAGGACGCCCCGGCCATCGGCGGCAAGCTCGCCGCCACCGATGTCGACGGCGACACCCTCACCTTCACCCTGAACAACCCCGCCCCGGCCGGCTTCAGCCTGAACGCCGACGGCACCTGGACCTTCGACCCGAGCAACGCCGCCTACCAGGCCCTGGGCCAGGGCGAGCAGTTGGTCATCCAGATCCCCTTCACCGCCACCGACGGCAAGCTCTCCAGCGGCAGCACCCTGACCATCACCGTCACCGGCGTCAACGACGTACCGGTGGTGAGCGGCGCCATCACCCACGGCACCAACGAGGATGCCGCCGGCCAGGTGATCGACCTCCTGGCCAAGGCCAGCGATGCCGACGCCAAGGACGTGCTCAGCGCCGTCAACGTCAGGGAAACCAGCGGCAACGACGCCAGCGGCGTGACCATCCAGGGCAACACCCTGGTGGTCGACCCGTCCCGGTACAACTACCTGGCCAAGGGCGAAAGCGTCGTGCTCACCTACGAGTACCAGGTCAGCGACGGCAAGGGCGGCCTGGTGACCACCAGCGCCACCGTCACCATCGACGGCGTCAACGACGCACCGGTGGTCAGCAGTGCCATCGCCGTGGACAGCAACGAGGACGCCGCCTCCTTCAGCGTCGACCTGCTGGACAAGGCCAGCGACGTCGACCTCAGCGACGTCCTGGGCATCAGCAACTTCAAGCAGGTCGGCAGTGGCGACACCTCGGGCGTGACCCTCAGCGGCAGCGGCCTGCAGGTCAACCCGAACGCCTACAACTACCTCGCCGCCGGCGAGAAGCTGGTGCTCACCTACAGCTACGACGTGGTCGACAACAACGGTGGCGTCACCCCCACCACCGCCACCCTCACCATCGAAGGCCGCAACGACGCGCCCGTGCTGGAAAGCACCGTGCAGAGCGGCGCCGTCACCGAGCGAGCCGACGGCGTGCCCGGCGAGAACGCCGGCAGCCTGACCGCCAGCGGCGACTTCGGCTTCAGCGACGCCGACCTGAGCAACACCCACAGCATCGGCACCGAGCTGGTCAGCGCGAAGGACGGCAACGGCCAGGCCGTCAACGTGCTGGGCAACCTTAGCGCCAGCATCAGCGATGCCGCCCAGGGCGACGGCCAGGGCTCCGTGCACTGGAACTACAGCGTCGCCGCCGGCGCGCTGGACTACCTGGGCGCTGGCGAGACCGTCACCCTGGTCTACCGCGTCACCGTCACCGACAGCAGCGGCGCCCCGGTCTCCCGTGACGTCACCATCACCCTCACCGGCAGCAACGACGCCCCGGTGGTGAGCGGTGTCGCCACCACCCTGACCCACGAAGACGCGTCCGCCTACAGCCTCGACCTGCTGCAGCACGCCTCCGACGAAGACGCCAACGACGTCCTCAGCGTCGGCAACGTCCAGCAGGTCGGCACCGGCGATGCGTCCGGCGTCACCTTCGATGTCGCCACCAACAGCCTGAAGATCGACCCGTCCAAGTACGACTACCTGGCCGTGGGCGAGAAGGTCGTCCTCAACTACAGCTACGAGGTCAGCGACGGCCATGGCGGCGTCACCAGTGCCAACGCCTCGGTCACCATCGAGGGCCGCAACGACGCCCCGGTGGTCACCGACACCAGCGTCACCGTCGACGAGGAAAGCATCGGCACCGCGCTGAACATCGCCGCCCCGACCGATGTCGACACCAGCAACGTCCTGACCATCACCGTCAGCGGCCTGCCCACTGTCGGCACCGTGACCCTGGCCAACGGCACCCCGGTGACCAACGGCCAGACCCTGACCAGCGCCGAGCTGCAGGGCCTGAAATACAACGCCCCGGCCGACTACAAGGCCGGCGACCCCGTCGGCGAGTTCAAGTACAGCGTCAACGACGGCACCACCACCGTCGAAGGCAAGGTCACCCTGGGCGTCAACCCGATCAACGACGCACCGGTGGCCAACGACGACTTCGGCGTCATCGCCGGCCTCAAGGGCAACTACTACGCCTACCGCGAAGGCACCGACGGCGGCAACCTGGAGAACCTCGCCGGCGTCACCGCCTTCATCGCCGGCCGCACTCCCAGCGCCACATTCACCGCCACCGAGCTCAACTACGGCAACGGCGTGTCCAGCAACCTGGGCGGCGACCAGCAGCTGCAGAAATTCCTCGGCGCCGATGCCGGCTCCCTGAACACCGACCCGGCGAACAGCTCGGACGCCATCATCCAGCTCACCGGCCAGATCAGCCTCGCCGCCGGCACCTACCAGTTCAGGGTGACCGCAGACGACGGCTTCAGCATCGTCATCGACGGCAAGGTGGTCGCCGAATACAACGGCAACCAGGGCCCGACCGCGCGCGAATCGGCCACCTTCACCATTGCCGAAAGCGGTGCCCACAACATCCAGATCGTCTATTGGGACCAGGGCGGCCAGGCCCAGCTCAAGGTCGAACTGCGTCCGGAAGGCGGCAGCTACACCGTGGTCGGCGGCAGCCAGCTGACCCAGGCCGGCAACGACGTACTGACCACCAACGAAGACCAGCCGCTGACCATCGAGCCCTCCACCCTGCTGGGCAACGACACCGACGTCGACGGCGACTCGCTGACCATCCTCAGCGTCCAGGGCGCCAAGAACGGCACCGTGGAACTGGTCAACGGCAAGGTGGTGTTCACCCCCGCACCGAACTTCAACGGCACCGGCTCCTTCACCTACACCGTGAGCGACGGCCACGGCGGCACCGATACCGCCACCGTCACCGTGGGCGTCAAGCCGGTGAACGATGCACCGGTGGTCGACAGCACCTCCCTCACCGTCGCCGAGGAAAGCGTCGGCACCAACCTGGGCCTGAAGGCCCCGACCGATGTCGATGGCAACCCGCTGACCATCAAGGTCACCGGCCTGCCGACGCTCGGCACCGTGACCCTGGCCGACGGCACCGCCGTGACCAATGGCCAGAGCCTGACCAGCGCCCAGCTGCAAGGCCTGAAGTACAACGCCCCGGCCGACTACACGGCCGGCCAGGCCGTGGGTTCCTTCACCTACAGCGTCAACGACGGCACCGCCACCGTCAGCGGCCAGGTCGCCCTGGGCGTCACCCCGGTGAACGACCTGCCGGTCGTGGACAGCGCCAGCCTCACCGTCAACGAAGAAAGTGTCGGCACCAGCCTGGGCCTGAAGGCACCGACCGACGTCGATGGCGACGCCCTGACCATCAAGGTGACCGGCCTGCCGACCCTCGGCACCGTGACCCTGGCCGACGGCACCGCCTTGACCAACGGCCAGACCCTGACCAGCGCCCAGCTGCAGGGCCTGAAGTACAACGCACCAGCCGACTACACCGCCGGCCAGGCCGTGGGCTCCTTCACCTACAGCGTCAACGATGGCACCGCCACCGTCAGCGGCCAGGTCGCCCTGGGCGTGAACCCGGTGAACGACCTGCCGGTCGTGGACAGCGCCAGCCTCACCGTCAACGAAGAGAGCGTCGGCACCGACCTTGGCCTCAAGGCCCCGACCGATGCCGATGGCGACGGCCTCACCATCACCGTGACCGGCCTGCCGATCCTGGGCAGCGTGACCCTGGCCGACGGCACCGCCCTCACCAACGGGCAGACCCTGACCAGCGCCCAGCTGCAGGGCCTGAAGTACAACGCACCGGCCGACTACGCCGCCGGCCAGGCCGTGGGCTCCTTCACCTACAGCGTCAACGATGGCACCGCCACCGTCAGCGGCCAGGTCGCCCTCGCGGTGAACCCGGTCAATGACCTGCCGGTGGTCAACGACACCACGGTGAGCCTGGACGAGGACACCACCCTCGACAGCCGACTCAATGCCACCGATGCCGATGGCGACACCCTCACCTACACCCTCAAATCCGGCACCAGCAACGGTACGCTGGTGCTCGACACCGCCACCGGTGAGTACAGCTACAAGCCCAACGCCAACTACAACGGCCCGGACTCCTTCACCGTCACCGTCAACGATGGCAAGGGCGGCATCGTCGACACCGTGGTGCGCATCACCGTCAACCCGGTCAACGACGTACCGACCGCCAGCCCGCTGAACCTGACCACGGTCGAGGACAACGCCGTCACCGCCAAGATCGATGCCCGCGACGTGGACGGTGACACCCTCACCTACACCATCGCCAACGGCAACGGCCCGCAGCATGGCACCGTCACGCTCAACCCCGACGGCACCTTCTCCTATATGCCGGGCAAGGACTACAACGGCACCGACGCCTTCACCGTCACCATCAGCGACGGCAAGGGCGGCGTGACCACCAGCCAGGTCAACATCGACATCGCACCGTTCAACGACGCGCCGGAAACCGCCAACCAGGCCAAGGAAACCGACGAAGACAAGAGCGTCAGCGGCCAGATCCTCGCCACCGATGTGGACGGCGACAAGCTGAGCTACGTGATCCAGTCCGGCGTGGCCCACGGCTCGATCCTGCTCAACACCGTCACCGGCGAATACACCTACACGCCGAACAAGAACTACAACGGCACCGACTCCTTCACCGTCCGGGTCTACGATCCGAAGGGCGGCTATGCCGACTCCGTGGTGACCGTCAAGGTGAACCCGGTCAACGACGCACCGACCTCCGGCCCTCTGTTCCTGACCACGGTCGAAGACAACGCCGTCACCGCCAAGATCGATGCCCGCGACGTGGACGGTGACACCCTCACCTACACCATCGCCAACGGCAACGGTCCGCAGCACGGCACTGTCACGCTCAACCCCGACGGCACCTTCTCCTATATGCCGGGCAAGGACTACAACGGCACCGACGCCTTCACCGTCACCATCAGCGACGGCAAGGGCGGCGTGACCACCAGCCAGGTCAACATCGACATCGCACCGTTCAACGACGCGCCGGAAACCGCCAACCAGGCCAAGGAAACCGACGAAGACAAGAGCGTCAGCGGCCAGATCCTCGCCACCGACGTGGACGGCGACAAGCTGGTCTACACGATCCAGTCCGGCGTGGCCCACGGCTCGATCCTGCTCAACACCGCCACCGGTGCGTACACCTACACCCCGAACAAGGACTTCAACGGCACCGATTCCTTCACCATCCGGGTCTACGATCCGAAGGGCGGCTATGCCGACTCCGTGGTGACGGTCAAGGTGAACCCGGTCAACGACGCACCGACCTCCGGCCCGCAGTTCCTGACCACCGACGAGGACACCCCGATCGACGGCCGCGTGACCGCCCGTGACGTGGACGGCGATACCCTCACCTACAGCGTCGCCAACGGCAACGGCCCGCAGCACGGCACCGTGGTGATGAACGCCGACGGCACCTACACCTACCAGCCGGCCAAGGACTTCAACGGCACCGACTCGTTCACCGTCACCATCAGCGACGGCCACGGCGGCACCACCACCAGCCTGGTCAGCGTCCTCATCAACCCGGTCAACGACGCCCCGGTAGCGCCCAACAGCACCGCCAGCGTTGACGAGGATGGCACCCTCACCAGCCGCATCACCGCCACCGATGCGGAAGGCGACAGCCTCACCTACACCCTGAAGACCGGCACCGCCAACGGCACCCTGGTGCTCGACCCCAACACCGGCGAGTACACCTACAAGCCCAACGGCGACTACAACGGGCCGGACAGCTTCGTGGTCACCGTCAGCGACGGCAAGGGCGGCGTGGTCGACACCGTGGTCAACATCACCGTCAACCCGGTCAACGATGCCCCGACCGCCGTCAACGACACCGCCGCCACCCTGGAAGACACCGCCGTCACCATCGACGTGCTGGCCAACGACCGCGACATCGACGGTGACAGCCTGACCCTGACCGGCGCCAACGCGCAGCACGGCAGCGTCAGCATCGTCGACGGCAAGCTCGTCTACACCCCCACCGGCAACTACAGCGGTGCAGACACCATCACCTACACCGTCACCGACGGTAAGGGCGGCAACAGCACCGCCACCGTCCAGGTCGGCATCCAGGCCGTGGCCGATGCCCCGAACCTCGGCGCCCAGGCCCCGAGCGGCAACCCCGCGGCCACCGGCCTGCTGCAACAGAGCTGGAACAACCTGGCCCTGGGCAGCGGCGGCAACGGTGCCAACCCGGCGACCCTCAAGAGCACCATCGACGCCGCCGGCACCCCCGCCAGCAGCGGCAACCTGGCCGATGCCCACATCGACAGCGTCAACGCCGGCGTGGCCAACAAGCTCTCCGGCCTGATCTACCTCGAAGCCGGCCAGACCTACACCTTCAGCGGCTCGGGCGACGACAGCGTGCTCGTCTCCGTGGGTGGCACCACCGTGGCCAACGCCACCTGGGGCGGCTCCAATGGCCAGTTCAGCGGCAGCTACACCGCCCAGCAGAGCGGCTACTACACCCTGGACATCTACCAGCACAACCAGAGCGGCCCGGGCACCCTGGACGTCAACGTCAAGGTCGGCAACGGCCCGGTGCAGGACCTGTCCAGCGCCAACGTGCAGCTCTACACCAAGCCCAGCGACCTGGCCGGCAACGGCCTGCACCTGTCGGACCTGCATGGCAGCGACGGCAAGGGCTACTACCAGCTCTACAACGTCAACGAAGGTGACGAGGACAGCAGCATCCCGCTGTCGCGCCTGACCGCCTCGCTGAAGGACACCGACGGCTCGGAGAGCCTCTCCGTGGGCATCTCGCAGATCCCCGAGGGCGCCACCCTGACCGACGGCGTGAACAGCTTCACCGCCACCAGCGGCAACACCAGCGCGAACGTCACCAACTGGAACCTGGGCAACCTGAGCATCACCCCGCCGGCCAACTACAACGGCACCTTCGACCTGAAGGTCACCGCCACCGCCACCGAAGGCGCCAACGGCGACAAGGCCAGCTCCAACCTGACCCTGCCGGTGACCGTGCATGCCGTGAATGATGCGCCCACCAGCGCCGACAACACCGTCAGCACCGACGAAAACACTCCGCGCAGCTTCACCAGCGGCGAGTTCGCCTTCCACGATGTCGATGCCGGCGACAGCCTCAAGGGCATCCGCATCAACAGCCTGCCGGCCAGCGGTAGCCTGAGCCTGGGCAACGAAGCCGTCACCGTCGGCATGATCATCACCGCGGCGCAGATCGCCTCCCTGGTCTACACCCCGGCGGCCAATGCCAACGGCAACAGCAGCTTCAGCTTCTCGGTGCAGGACCAGAGCGGCGCCTTCTCCCCGCCCAACACCATGACCGTCCAGGTCGCGGCGCTGGACGATGCCCCGGGCCTGTCCAACAGCACCGTGAGCTTCGCCGAGAACATCGCCTCCGGCAGCACCATCGCCGACCTCAGCGACCGCTTCACCGGCACCGACCAGGACCGTGACGGCGAGCCGCTGTTCTACAGCATCACCGGTGGCAACAACGACGGCCTGTTCACCATCAACTCCAGCACCGGCGTGATCACCCTGGCCAGCGGCAAGACCCTGGACTACGAGACCGCCACCCAGCACCAGCTGCAGGTCACCGCCACCGACGGCAAGACCCCGGCGACCGCGACCGTCACCGTCAACGTCACCAACGTCAACGACAACGGCGTGGTCATCACCGACAGCAACGCAGCGACCAACACCGTTGCCGAGAACGCTGCCAACGGATCCACCGTGGGTCTCACCGTACTGGGAACCGATGCCGACACCGGCGCCACCATCACCAAGTACGAGCTCACCGACAACGCCGGTGGCCGCTTCGCGATCAACGCCACCACCGGTGTGGTCACCGTGGCCGACGGCAGCAAGCTCGACTACGAGAGCGCCACCAGCCACAACATCACCGTAAAAGTGACCAGCTCCGATGGCAGCACCAACACCCAGGTGTTCACCATCAACCTCGCCAACGCCAACGACAACGGCGTGGTCATCACCGACAGCAACGCCGCCGCCAATACCGTGGCCGAGAACGCTGCCAACGGCTCCACCGTGGGTCTCACCGTACTGGGCACCGACGGCGACGCCGGCGCCACCATCACCAAGTACGAGCTGACCGACAACGCCGGTGGCCGCTTCGCCATCAACGCCACCACCGGCGTGGTGACCGTCGCCGATGGCAGCAAGCTCGACTACGAGGCCGCCACCAGCCACAACATCACCGTAAAAGTGACCAGCTCCGATGGCAGCACCAACACCCAGGTGTTCACCATCAACCTGAGCAATGTGAACGACAACGGCGTGGTCATCACCGACAGCAACGCAGCGGCCAACACCGTTGCCGAGAACGCTGCCAACGGCTCCACCGTGGGTCTCACCGTACTGGGAACCGATGCCGACGCCGGCGCCACCATCACCAAGTACGAGCTCACCGACAACGCCGGTGGCCGCTTCGCCATCAACGCCACCACCGGCGTGGTGACCGTCGCCGATGGCAGCAAGCTCGACTACGAGGCCGCCACCAGCCACAACATCACCGTCAAGGTCACCAGCTCCGATGGCAGCACCAACACCCAGGTGTTCACCATCAACCTGAGCAATGTGAACGACAACGGGGTGACCCTCACCGACGCCAACTCCGCAACCAACCAGGTCAACGAGAACGCCACCAATGGCACCACAGTCGGCCTGACGGCACTGGGCGTTGACGGCGATGCCGGCACCACTGTGACCTACTCGCTGACCGACAACGCCGGCGGCCGCTTCGCCATCAACGCCACCACCGGCGTGGTGACCGTCGCCGACGGCAGCAAGCTGAACTATGAGGCCGCCGCCAGCCACACCATCACCGTGCTGGCCACCAGCTCCGATGGCAGCACCAAGACCCAGGACTTCACCATTGCCGTCAACGACGTCAACGAAGCCCCGGTGGTGGTCGCAGGCGCTGCCGTCACCGGCGCCGAGGACACCAACTACGTCTTCAGCTGGAGCGACTTCAAGGTCAGCGACGTCGATGCCAACAGCAGCCTGTCGATCAAGGTCGAGAGCCTGCCGGGCGAAGGCAAGCTGCAGGTCAAGTCGGGCAACAGCTGGGTCGATGTCAGCGCCAACACCACCGTCACCAAGGCGGTGGTCGACGCCGGCGGCCTGCGCTTCGTACCGGACAGCAACGAATCCGGCCACGACAGCTTCGGCAGCGCGAACAGCGGTGTCGGCCTGAACAAGCAGACCTATGCCGAGTTCAAGTACAGCGGCAGCGACGGCACCCTCAGCACCGCCAGCAGCACCATGAGCATCGACATCGCGCCAGTGGCCGACGTCCCGACGCTCACCGTCAAGTCGGCGGCGACTGCCAACCTGTTCACCACCACCTGGGAAAGCGCGCCGAACAGCGACAGCACCTCCCAGGACGTCACCAGCGCCACCTTCGAGAACTGGAGCCTGGTCACCACCGGCGACAAGCTCTCCGGCGGCAAGAACGTGTTCGAGGTCTGGGCCAACGGCGACAGCATGCAGAACCAGGCCGGCAACATGGTCAACGTCAAGCTGCAGGGCACCGGCAACAACGACGCCCTGGAACTCAACGACGCCGGCGGCAGCATGTCGCAGACCCTGGGCGTGACCCGCAACGTCGCCACCGAGGTCGGCAAGGTCTACGAGTTGAACCTGGACTACGCCGGTCGCCTGGGCTTCGACACCAGCTTCACCAAGATCGCCGTCTACCTCGGCAGCACCCTGGTGGGCGAATACGCCTCCACCAGCAGCCAGACCAGCCTGAACTGGGAGAACATCCACTTCAGTTTCGTCGGCACCGGCAACACCGAGGCCCTGACCATCAAGCTGGCCGGCACCTCCACCGACTCCAGCGGTCGTGGCGCGCTGATCGACAACATCACCCTCACCTCGTCCCAGGGCGTGGTGGCCGGCGATGGCGGCGTCAGCGGCAAGACCAGCATCGCCCTGGCCAACTACATCGGCGGGTCGCTGACCGACACCGACGGTTCCGAGAGCCTGAGCTACCAGTTGAGCAACCTGTCCAACGGTTCGACCATCGTCGTCGGCGGCACCACCCTCAGCGCGGTCAACGGCGTGTACACACTCACTGCTGCACAACTGGCCACCGCCAAGCTGCAGGTGTCCGGTGACGTGCGCGGCGACATCGGCCTGGACGTCAAGGCGGTCAGCACCGAACCCAACGGCAGCACTGCCAGCACGGCGTCCCAGCACCTGACGCTGAACATCGTCGATGGCGGCGTGGAGCACACCAGCTACACCACCAACACCATCACCATGGCCGACGCCACCGGCACCACCAGCCTGGGTGGCGGCTTGACCGGCGAGTACTGGGGCTACAGCGAGAACGGCACCAGCCGGCCGAACCTCACCACCCTGAGCCAGGTCGAGAACTACATCGAGGGCCGCTCCGGCAACAACAGCAGCCTGGTGGGTTCCAACACCAACGCGGCGAATGGCTCGGTCAACGCCACCTTCATCGCCAATGTCATCGACTACGGCCTGAAGAACGGCAACCCGGTGTTCACCGACGACCTGGGTGACAACCGCACCGTCAACAGCGGCACCACCATCGGCACGTCCGGCAACAGCCAGAACAACCTGTACGACTTCCTCACGGCGGCCAGTACCGGCAACGTCTCCAGCCTCAAGGCCGGCGGGGCGAACCTGGGTGACACCAGTGACGCCATCATCCGCGCCCACGGCTTCATCGACGTCGGCAACGGCGGAACCTACGACATCCGCATCACGGCGGACGACGGTTACCGCCTGCTGATCGATGGCCAGGACGTCGCCAACGCCGACAAGATCCAGTCCACCACCACCGACACCTACAAGAACGTCAGCCTCACCGGCGGCTTGCAGGCGCTGGAACTGCTGTACTGGGACCAGGGCGGCTCCGCCACCCTGAAGATCGAGCTCAAGCCCAGCGGCAGCGATGACTCGGCGTACAAGACCCTCGGTACCGGCGACTACCAGCTGTTCCAGGCCACCACCCTGTCCAGCGGCCAGGAATTCGTGGAAACCAGCACCGGCTGGGCGGTTCACACCATCCAGACCACCACCGGCACCGAAGCCAGCGACCTGATCAACGGCAGCAAGTACTCCGACATCATCAACGGCGGCAACGGCCACGACGTGCTCTACGGCAACGGCGGCAACGACCTGCTCAATGGTGGCGAAGGCAACGACCTGCTGATCGGCGGCATCGGTAACGACATCCTCACCGGTGGCGCGGGCGCCGACGTCTTCATGTGGAAGGCGGGCGATGTCGGCAACGACGTGATCAAGGACTTCAACGCCGCCCAGGGCGACCGCATCGACCTCAGCGACCTGCTGCCCGATGCCGCGCACTCCGGCAACCTCCTCGATTACCTCAAGGTCGACACCGCCACCAGCACCCTGCAGGTGAGCACCACCGGCAACGTCAACAACGGCGCCGACGTGACCATCAAGCTCGAAGGCGTGGACCTGACCCAGTACGGGTCCTCCTCCTCGCAGATCGTCAGCTCGCTGGTCGCAGGCTCCGATCCGCTGGTCAAGACCGAGCACCACTGATCCGCAACGCCCCTCCCCGTCGCCGCGAACCGGCGGCGGGGAGGCGGTCGGATCGCCACTGCCATTTTCCCCGCCTCCCTGCGCGTGTAGATTGCGCAGGTCTGCTCATGTCCTCAGGAAAGGGGGTTCCCCATGCTCTACGTTCAACAAGACGACCAGGGTCAACTGGTGCGTGTGGAAGCGGCCGAGTTCGAAGGCTCCACCGGCATGCTCCCCGCCGACGACCAGCTCGTGCTGGCCTGGTACTCCAACCAGACGGTCGAGGCCAGCCTGCTGCAGCTCAAGCAGAGCGACCAGGAAATGATCCGCGTACTGGAAGACCTCATCGGCCTGCTGATGACCAAGGGCGTGATCCGCATCACCGACCTGCCCCAGGCCGCACAATCCAAGCTGCTCAGCCGCAACCAGGCACGCGAGGCCCTGGGCGGCCTGAACCGCCTGATCAACGACGAGGAGTCCGGCGTCATCTGACCCGGCCCCTGCATCCCACTTTGCTGCCGCTGCGCCGGTCCCTAAACCGGCAACGGCACATCCGCTCCAACCAGCTCCTCCTCCCGTAATGCCCGCCAAAACGCCCGAGGCACCTCGGCGTGCAGTTGCGCCATGTACTGCGCCGGGCGTGCCGGCGTCGCGGTGCCGGGAATCACCGACAGCACCGCCGGGTGGGCCAGGCAGAACTGCAGCGCCGCCGCCCGCGAGTCGATGCCCCAGCGCGCGCACAACGCCATCAGCCGCTGCGCACGGTCCCTCACCTCATCGGGAATGTGGTCGTACTCGTAGTGGTCGCCCCCGGCCAGCACGCCGGAGTTGAACGGCCCGCCGACGACGATGCCGACGCCGCGCTCGAGGCAGGCCGGGAACAGTGTTTCCAGCGCCTCGCGATGATCCAGCAGGCTGTAGCGGCCGGCCAGCAGGAACAGGTCCGGGTCGGCCTGCTGCAGTGCCAGCCGGCAGGGTTCCACCCGGTTGACGCCCAGCCCCCAGCCCCGGATCAGCCCCTCCTCGCGCATCGCCGTCAGCTCCTTCGCGGCCCCCGCCATCGCCTCGGCGAAGTACTCGCGCCAGCGCGGGCCGTGCTGGTCCTCGGATACGTCATGGATGAACACCAGGTCGATGCGCTCCACCCCCATGCGCACCAGGCTGTCCTCCAAAGAGCGCCGGGTGCCGGCGGCGGAGTAATCGAGGATGCGTCGGTTGGGCAGCTCGTCGACGAAGGGCTTGGCGTTCTCCGGCGCGGCGGCGGGCTCCAGCACCCGGCCCACCTTGGTGCTGAGCAGGTACTCATCGCGCGGGCGGGTTCGCAGCAGCCGGCCGAAGCGCTCCTCGGCAAGGCCCGCGCCATAGTGGGGAGCGGTGTCGTAGTAACGGAAACCGGCCTGCCAGGCCGCCGCCAGCGTGGCATCGGCCTGGTCTTCGGCGACCGGGTGGAACATGTTGCCGAGCGGCGCGCCGCCCAGCCCGATACGCGGCAGCTTGATACGCATGGGGCCTCCTGAAGTCCGTGATCCGGTGTACTTCAGGGGACCGGGTGGCCCGGCGGATGGTTCAAGGCAACGGCCGGAAGGCGGGCCCGTGGCTCATCCCGCCAGGATCATCGCCAGGGCGCCGGCACGCCGAACAGCTGGCCCTGTACGCCCTGGATGCCCATTTCCTGCAGCACCCGCAGCTCGCCTTCGGTCTCGACGCGCTCGGCGATCAGCGGCAGGTCGATGCTGTGGGCGGCGCGCTGCATCGCCTCGATGAACAGGCGCTTGTCGTTCTCCGCATCGATGGCGCGGATGTGGCTGCCGTCCACCTTAAGGTACGCCAGGCCCAGGCGCGCCAGGTTGCCGATCATGCTGAAACGGCCACCGAAGTGCTGCAGGCTGAGGGCGAAGCCCAGCTCGCGCAGGCGCCGGGTCAGGTCCTCCAGCACCGCCTGCTCGGGCAGCTGGTCTTCCTCCAGCTCCAGGGTCAGGCGCGGGCCCAGCTGCGGGTTCTGGCGCAGCAGGTCGAAGGCGCGGTCGAGGGCCTTCTGGTCACGCAAAAGCGCCCCGGACAGGTTCAGCGCCAGGGGCTGGTCATGGCCGGCCATCTGCGCCAGCACCAGCTCCAGCATCACCAGGTCGAGCCGCGCGGACCAGCCGAAACGCTCCAGCCAGGGCAGGAAGCGCCCGGCGGGAATGCTCGCGCCCTGCTCGTCTGGCAGGCGCGACAGCACCTTGTAGTGCAGCACCCGCGACGGCTCGCGGCTGGCCACCACCGGCTGGAAGAACAGCTGGAAGCGGCCCTGGGCCAGGGCCTTGTCCAGCAGCGCATGCCAGGCATGGCGATCGTCGCCGACGTTGCCGGCGCGGGTCTGCTCGATGCACGCCCAGGCGCGATCGGCCTGGCGCTCGGCCTGGGCCAGGGCCTCGTCGGCGAGCATCATCAGGTCCTGCTGCGCTTCGCCCGGGGCGAAGGGCACGAGGCCCATATGCGCCACCGGCTGGGTGTCGGTGGCGCCGGTGCTGGCCAGGCTGGCCAGCGCGCCATCGAGGCGGCTGGCCAGTTGCTCGGCCTCCTCGCGCACCAGGCCCGGCGCCAGCAGGATGAACTCGCCACCCCGGCTGCGTGCCAGCAACTGGCCCGCGCCCTGCCCCGCGCTGTTGCGCACCAGTTGCTCGGCCACGGCCTTGAGCAGCTGGTCGGTGCGCTGGCCGCCCAGGCGCTGGTTGAGGCCGGCCAGGTCGTTGACCCGCAGCAGCAGCAGGTAGCCACTGCTGGCCTGATCCTCGGCGCTGAGGCGCGCGTGCAGCTGCATCTCGAAATAGCGGCGGTTGCCAAGGCCCGTGAGGCTGTCCTGGTAGGCCTCGTCGCGCAGGCGTTCGCTGCGCTCGGCCTGCTCCTGGAACAGCGCCTTGAGCTTCTCCACCATCTGGTTCATCGCCTGCACCACACGGCGCAGCTCCGGCGTGCGCGGCAGCTGCGGCAGGCTGAGGAACTCGCGACGGGCGATGGCGTGGGACTGCTCCACCATGTAGTCCAACGGGCGCAGCTGCCGGCGCAGCAGCACGGCGCCGAGGCCGGCGCTGACCAGGCCGCAGAGCAGCAGCCAGCCGAGGCTGCCCAGTGCGCTCTGCCACAGCTTGGCGATGGCGAACATCGGATGGCTCTGCACTTCGACCCTCGCCGCCTGGGTCCAGCCACGGCTGACGATGGCATCGCCGCCGGCCGACTCCAGGCCGATCAGCGAGACGAACCACTGCGGCACCTGGGCCGCCACCGCGTCGGGCACGCCGGTGCGCTCGACCATCACCTTGCCGGTGGCCATGTCGATCACGCGGATGCGCTCGAAATAACCGCTGTCGAAGATCGAGCTGACCATCAGCTCGACCATCGCGGCATCGTCGATGTGCGGGGTCAGCGACAGGCCCAGCGCCGTCGCCGCGTCCTGCGCGTGGGAACGCAGCTGGTTGACATACTGCTCGCGCGAGCTTTCCAGGCTGACCATGAAGCTGCCGCTGAAGGCGACGACCAGGAACAGGCAGATAGCGATCAACAACTGTTTGAACAGGGACATCTCGACTCCGCTATTCGCTCGTGGGAAAGCCTTCGGCTTTCATCTTTTTCAACAGGTCCTGCCAGCGGGACAGACGCTTGGCGTCGCCCACCTTCTTGCCACCACCCTGGTTGCTCAGCCACAGGCCCTCGCCGTTGAAGGCGTAGACCGGCAACAGGTCACTGCGCTGGGAGGCCGGCAGGATGCTGCCGATCAGGTTGTCAAGCACCAGGGGCACCGCATCGGGCTTCTCGTAATAGGTCAGCACCATGTGCGCCTGGTTCAGGCGCAGCGCCTTGACGTAGGTGATGCGCAGCTTTTCCGCCGGCACCCCGAGGTGACGCAGGCTGATGTACTTGGCGATGGCGTAGTCCTCGCAATCGCCCGCGCCCCGGCGCAACGCCTCCACCGGCGTGGCCCAGTAGTCCACCTGGTTCCACAGGGCGAGGTCGTCGGTGAAGCGCAGCTTGGCGTTGAAGAAGCGGTTGATCTCCTGCAACTGCTCCGCCTCGCTGGCCCCCACCTGGCTGGCCAGCAGGTGCTGCCAGTCATCGATGCGCTGCTTGCCATCGCCCAGGGGGCCATAGAGGGATTCGGCGCGGCGGCTGATCAGGGTGAAGTCCCAATCCGCCTGCAGGGCCCCGGCCAGCAGGGCGAGCAGCAACAGCGAAACCGGGACCAGAACGCCCGGCGTACCGCCAATCCGCCATTTGCCGAAACTGCTGAGCAAAATCCGATTTCCTGCCGATGGCGCCGCCACGCGGCCGCCGATAACGAGGCGCGAATGGTGCGGGCTGGGAGCGGAAAAAACAATGGCACAGTGCCCCTATCGGATCGGTGCCGTGCTCACCCCATAGGGGTTTCAACGTGGCCGGAAATCATGGAGGCCCGTAGGTTGGCCTGAGGTACGAAGCCCAACGCAGCATGCTCGGGCAGGGCGATCGCCGGGAGTAAATGCCGGGCCGGGTACGCCGATTGGTGGAGGTAAAAAGCGACCTCCACCCTACGCCGCGCCCAGCACCGTGCCGGTGTCGATTGGGCAGGTGCCGCCGGGAGCACCCAGGGGTAGCCCGGGCTTCAGCCCGGGAATGGAGGAGGCAGGATCAACGCAACCCGCGCAGGTGCAGGAAGCCGAACAGCAGCACCTGGGTACGGTCCAGCCAGGGGAAGGGACGGGCCTTGAGCTTGCGGTTGAACAGCGCGGCTTCGGCGACGTGGGCCACCAGCATCACACCGGCCACCAGCAGAAGCGGGCGATGCAGCGGCTCGCCGAAGGGGTAGATGACATTGAGGATCGCCACCAGCCAGAACATGGCCAGGGCGCCCTTGGCGAACGACAGGACGTGCATAAGGGGTCTCCATTGCAGGGTTGAGCCCAAGAGTGTGCCGACTCCGGCCGCGCTCGCCTTCCGCACTTTCGTTGGGAAGGCGGCGCTGCCGGGCGATCAGCCGCCCTGCGCCTGGATCGGCGGCATGTGCCAGCGCCCGTCGAGGATGTCGGCCTTCGGCCAGTACAGCCGACCGGTGACGCTGAACGCGCCCTGCTTCGGAATAGGCAGCCAGTTGCCCTGCAACGCGCCGTCGGGCGCATCGCTTTGCAGCAGGATGTCGAGGGAACCGTCGGGGTTGAAGGCCAGCGCATCACGGTCGCCCAGGGCGAAGCGGTTCAGCGGGTTGGCCACCAGGAAGCCGTCGCCGTCGTAGACGGTCAGCGACCAGAAGGCCCGCACCGGCGGCAGCGCGTCGGCGGCGAAGTGCAGGCGGTAGCGCTTGCCGCCCTGCAACGCTTCGCCCCGGCCATCCTTCACCGCGTTGGGGTAGATGGCGTCCTCCGCCAGGTTGGCGCCGAAGCCACCCATGGCCACCGCCGCGCGCAGGCCATGGTCCTCGCCGTAGCGACCGACCTGCATCGGCGGCACGCGCCAGCCGTCCTGCAACCGGGTCGGGTTGGCCAGGGCGTCGCGCACGCGGCGCTCGGCCAGCCAGATGCCCAGGTTCACCGCCTGGCGCCGCCACCAGGGCCACTCCGCCACCGGCTTGCCCGGCTCGACACCCAGTGCCTGCAACTGCCGGAGCATGGGTGCATCGGCAGCGGCCGGCGGGTTGTCGGCCATCAGCGCCGCCAGGCGCTGGAAGAAGGCGCGGCCATCCAGCGCGCGCATCTGGAACAGCGGCGGCGTCGACTTGCGCCCACCGGCGGCCGGCGCCAGCGAGGCCTGCACCTGTCCGGGGCGCCATTGCGCCAGCGGCGTGAGGCTGATGCCGGCCTGGATCGCGTGGACAGCCGGATAGTCCGCCGCGCCGTTGGTCTGCACCCGGCCCAGCAGCCAGGCCATGCGCGTGGGCGCACGCAGCAGGCTGAAACCTTCCGGCACCTGGCCCTGCCAGCGCGGCCCCACCAGCAGGTAGCGGCCGGCGGCATTGCCGGTGGTGCGCGGCCCGAGGGAGGCGAAGACGTTGGTCCAGGCATCGAGGAACTGCATGACGTTGTAGCGCCCGGTGGCCGGCAGCTCGAACACCAGCGGCCCCTGGCCCAGGTCCAGCCAGGCCACCGAGTAGAGGGTGTCGACGTTGGGCCGGACGATCTCGCGGAACCCCGCATCGGGAAAGCGCGGCACGTGCATCAGGCGGTTGATCGGCGCCATGTCGGCGGTGAAGCTGTCGCGGGTGATCTCGGTGAGCACCAGCGGGTAGCCGTACAGGTAGCCCTGGGCGGCGTTGCGGATCAGCTCGCGCTGGCTGAACAGCAGCAGCGCGGGCAGGACGATGAGCAGGGCCAGCGCCAACAGCGCCCGGCGAAGCAGCGGAGAGGTCTTCATGGCGATCTCGTGGGCGGCGCCTGGCACGGCGCCGCTGGGTCGGGTGGGTCAGCGCACCGTCAGGGCGATGGGGGCGTCCTCGAAGTCGAAGCAGCCGAGGAAGGTCTTGATGTCCAGCAGGTTGCCGTCGACCTTCACATCGCCCAGCAAAGCGCCCTTGAGCAGGCCGTTCTCGCCGCTGATCACGGTGTCGAGGTAGGTCTTGTCGAAGGTCAGCTTCAGCGTGGTGCCCTCGGGGATGCCACGGTGCAGCTGGGCCACGCCACGGCGCACTTCCAGCGCCCACTCCTCGCCGATGTCGGGGAAGACGAAGCCCAGGGTGAGGTTCACGTCGCCGCTCTTCTCCGGGTCGATGCGGGTCACCCAGTTCTGCAGGAAGATGCGCGCCGGCAGGTTCTTCAGCATGTCCGGCGAGAGGAAGGCGTTGCGCAGCCCCTGGGACATCTGCAGCGCGGCGTCGCCGTCGAGCTTGCCCTCCAGCTCCATGGCGCTCATCAGGTACCAGTTGCGCCAGTTGATGTTCATGCTGGCGTAGCCCAGGCGGCGGAAGCTGCGGGCCTTGATGTCGCGGGCGAGCGTGTCGTCATGGTCGACGCGGATGGCGTAGCCGGCCAGCTCCGCCGCCCATTGCCAGTCCCCCTTCAGGTAGGCGTCGCCGGCGGCCAGCAGCAGCTTGTCGCGCCCGCCCATCAGGGCCATCAGGCGCTTGGCCTTCTCCGCCGGCGGGATCGGGTCGAGGTCCACCGGGTCGCCCTGGAACCAGCCCAGGTAGCCCTGGTAGATCTGCCGCACGCTGTGCTTCACCGTGCCGTAGTACTCGCGCAGGTAGGGCTTGTAGCCGGCCAGGTGCGGCGGCAGCTTGACCTTCTCCACCAGCTCGTCGGGGGTCAGGCCCTTGTTCATCCAGCGCACGGTCTGGTCATGGATGTAGGCGATGGCGTCGCGGGTCATGCGCAGCACCTCCTCCACCTTGTCGCGCCCGGACACCGGCTGGCCGTGCAGCGGCACCATGTAGTCGGCCTGGAAGGCACGCAGCTTGTCGAGGCTCTGCACCCACACCACCGGGTCGCGGAACTTGGTGCCGCGCAGGGTGTGGACGTTGGGCAGGGTCGGGCCCTGGGTCACCTCGGCGCTGATCAGCACGCGGTTGTCCGGCAGGTAGAGGACGATCTCGTCCGGCGCCTCGCTGGGCACGTGGAGGAACTGCACCTTCAGCCCGGCGATGGTGGTATCGAGGGACTCCTTGAAGGTGACGGTCGGCGCGATGAAGGTGGAGGCACCGGCGTGGGCCAGCGGGCCGAGGCCGGCGTTCATGTCCTTCTGGTCGCCGGGTGGCAGGGCCACGCCGAAGCTGTAGCCCGAGCGCATGCTGAGGATCGGGCCGACCAGCGCGCCCTGGGTCACCACGTTGTCCAGCAGGGTCTCCTGGGCGTAGATCTGCACCTCGCCGCGCCTGACCTGCTCCTCGCTGACGAAGCCCTTCACGCCGTTGATGTGGTCCGGGTGGAAGTGGGTGTAGACGATGGCCTTGATCGGCTTGGCGCTGATCTTGCGGAACTCCGCCAGCACCTTGCGCGACTGTTCGGCGGACTCGCCCGTGTCGACGATGATCAACCCTTCCGGCGCCTCGATCATCACGCTGTTGGCGAGGTTCCAGCCCACCGCCGACCAGACGTTGTCGGCGATCTTGTAGACCTTCTCGTCGAAGTGCCGGGTGTGCTCGGCGAGCTCGGCGTTGATGCTCGGCTCCAGGGTCTCGTCGGGCAGCGCGGCGTTGGCGGCCCATGGCAGGGTGGCGGCCAGCAGCAGGCCGCCGAAGCGGGTGGTGATGCGCATGGTGTCGGCTCGTTGTTGTTATGGGAGGCGACAGGCTGGCAGGCGCCGGTCAATAATTCCAATGCATTCCCCTACCGAATTCGATGCGCAATACGCATGAACGACCTACGCCAGCTCCGCCACTTCGTCGCCCTCGCCGAACACGGCCACTTCGCCCGCGCGGCGGAGGCCGTCAACCTCAGCCAGCCGGCCCTGAGCCGCAGCATCCAGGCCCTGGAGAGCAGCCTCGGCTGCAACCTGCTGGATCGCGGGCCGCGGCAGATCACCCTCACCGCCCACGGCCGCTTGGTGCTGGAGCACGCCCGGCGCCTGCTGGACGGCCGCCGCGCCCTGCACAGCGCCGTGGCGCAACTGGAGAACCTCGACAGCGGCGAGCTGCGCCTGGGTGCCGGCCCCTACCCCGCCGCGCGCCTGGTGCCGCGCGTGCTCGGCCGCTTCGCCGGGGCTCATCCGGGTGTGCAGGTGCAGTTGCGCATCGAGGACTGGCACGGCCTGCGCAACCAGTTGCTGGGGGACGCCATCGAGCTGTTCGTGGCGGATGTGCGCGAGTTCGAGGGCGACCCGCTGCTGGACATCACGCCCCTGCGGCGCCATGCCGGCACCCTCTTCTGCCGGCCGGGCCACCCGCTGCTGCGGCGGCCGCGGCTGCGGGTCGAAGACCTGGCGGCCTACCCGCTGGCCGGCACGCAGTTGCCCGCAGAGGTGGCACGGACGCTGGGCGCGCTGAACGACAAGGCGCAACCACTGGGCATCGAGTGCAACAATTTCATGGTGCTCAAGGCGCTGGTGGCCGATAGCGAAGTGATCAGCATGGCGCCCTGGGACGTGCTCGCCGAGGACGTCGCCGCCGGCCGCCTGGCGGTGCTGCTGCCGGTGGACAACCAGGCCGCACGCTCGGCCTATGGCATCGTCAGCCACGCCGGGCGCAGCCTGTCACCGGCTGCGCGGGCGATGGTGGAGTACCTGCTGGAAGAAGACGCCCAGCCCATTACCGGCTATTGAAACGGGCCGCGTTGCCAGCGCATACGTTTCAGATATGTGCCCTAACGGCGGTTCTGCTGCGACCAGTCGCTGCGGTGCGGGCGGATGGGGTTTTCGTGGGGGCGCACCTGGTAGGCCGGCGGCACGGCGTAGTTCGGGCGGCCGCCGCCCTGGTTCCAGCCCTGCTGGGGCGGGCGGTTGCCGCCCCAGTTCTGCAGGCGCGGGGTGTAGTCGTGGCGGCGCTCGTTCCAGTCCTGCCCGGGTTGGTTGCGGTTGTCCCAGCGACGCGAGTCGTGGCGGTCGTCATGGCGGTCGTAGCGATGGTCGTTGCGGCCGTCGTAGCGGCGATCATGGCGCGGCGGCTGGTAGGGCTGCGGGCGCACCGGGTAGTAGCGCTGGGGCTGGTAGATGCGTTCGGTCCGGTAGTAATAGGACGGGTAGCCCTGGTAGTACCCCGGTTGCTGCACCACGTAGCCGCCACTGCCATAGCTGCGCGGATAGCCACGGTAATCGTCGTCGTAGTCGTAGACGGCACAACCACCCAGGGACAGGCCCAGTACAGCGATCAACATCGTTCGATAGGACATGGCGGCCTCCTTCGACCGCTGGGACGGCGCCAACGAATGTCGGCACCCGGGATTTCTCCCACAATCTTCGACACCAGTTCCTACGACCGGTGTGCATCCCTCCGTCGGCAAAATCCATTTCCAGTTATTACCACGCACCAGCATGAAGCGCCTTGCCCCAGAGGCGGGCATGCCGGGCGCGCGCACGTCACGCCGCCTCCCCCTCGGCTCCCGCCCAGGCCTCGTCGCGCCTGGGCCAGGCGGTTTTGGCACGGCCTTCGCTAGGTGACTGGCGTGCAGGAGCAACCCGGCGTGCCGGGGTCCGCGGCACCACAATTGGACAATGGCTGGCTAGGGTTCCGGCTCGCGAAAGCGAGTGGCTGGTCCGAGAGCCGGCGACCTCCTCCGAGGTTACACGGCGGGACAAAAGCCCGGGAGAACGCGCCCCTGCATGCAGGGAAGTGCCGCGCCGCTCCCGCTGTCCCTAACCGAACTGGAGGTCATCCATGCGCAAGCCCCGTCTGTTCGCCGTACTCGCTGCCGGCCTAGCCGCCGCCATCAGCTTCAACTCCCACGCAGCGCAGAAGGACAGCTTCAACGTCTGCTGGACGATCTACGCCGGCTGGATGCCATGGGAATACGGTGCCACCCAGGGCATCGTCGACAAATGGGCGAAGAAATACGGGATCGACATCAAGGTCACCCAGCTCAACGACTACGTCGAATCGATCAACCAGTACACCGCCGGCCAGTTCGACGGCTGCACCATGACCAACATGGACGCCCTGACCATCCCCGCCGCCGGTGGCGTGGACTCCACCGCACTGATCGTCGGTGACTTCTCCAACGGCAACGACGGCCTGGTGATCAAGGGCGAGGGCAAGACCCTGGCCGACCTCAAGGGCATGTCGATCAACCTGGTGGAACTCTCGGTCTCCCACTACTTCCTGGCCCGCGCCCTGGAGCGCGCCGACCTCAGCGAGAAGGACGTGAAGGTGGTCAACACCTCCGACGCCGACATCGCCGCCGCCTTCGACACCGACGACGTCCAGGCCGTCGCCACCTGGAACCCGATGCTCGCCGACATAAAGGCCAAGCCGGGCAGCACCGAGGTCTTCGACTCCAGCAAGATCCCCGGCGAGATCATGGACATGATGGTGGTCAACAGCGAGACGCTGAAGGACAACCCCGCCCTGGGCAAGGCCCTGACCGGCGCCTGGTTCGAGATCATGGCGCTGATGTCCAGCGACAGCGCCGAGGGCCGCGCCGCCCTGGAGCACATGGCCAAGGCTTCCGGCACCGATCTCGCCGGCTACCGCTCGCAGCTCGCCACCACCCGCCTCTTCTACACCCCCAAGGAAGCCCTGGAGTTCGCCACCAGCCCGAAACTGCCGGCGACCATGGACAAGGTGGCGAACTTCTCCTTCGCCCACGGCCTGCTGGGCGAAGGCGCCAAGGACGCCGAAGCGGTCGGCATGAGCTTCGCCAAGGGCGTGGTCACCGGCGACAAGGCCAACGTCAAGCTGCGCTTCGACCCGACCTACGTGCAGATGGCCGCCGAAGGGAAGCTCTGACCGTCGGCACGGTCCCGTAGGTTGGTGCCAAGCGCAGCGCGGCCCAACGTTGGGCCTCGTTCCTCGGCACCAACCTACCCGCCCCTATCACCGAGACCTCGCCATGCGCCTGATCAACCGCCACCCGGACCGTGCAGGAAGGCTGCTGCTGATCCTGCTGCCCTTCGCCCTGCTGTTGCTGGCCTACTTCACCGGCTCGGCATCGCGTCTGGCGGAGAACCCCAACGACAAGCTGCTGCCCAGCGCCACGCAGATGGTCGAGGCGGTGCAGCGCCTGGCCTTCACCGAGGACAAGCGCTCCGGCGACTACCTGTTCTGGCAGGACAGCGCCTCCAGCCTCAAGCGCCTGGCCACGGGCCTGGCCATCGCCGCGCTGCTGGGCCTGTGCCTGGGCATCGCCGCCGGCACCCTGCCGCTGTTCGGCGCGCCGCTGTCGCCGCTGCTCACGGTGCTGTCGATGGTGCCGCCGCTGGCGATCCTGCCGATCCTGTTCATCGTCTTCGGCCTAGGCGAGCTGTCCAAGGTGATGCTGATCGTCATCGGCATCGCCCCCTGCATCGCCCGCGACCTGGAGCAGCGCGCCCGGGAAATCCCCCGCGAGCTGCTGATCAAGGCGCAGACCCTGGGCGCCAACACCTGGACCCTGATCCTGCGGGTGGTGCTGCCGCAGCTGCTGCCGCGCCTGCTCATCTCCCTGCGCCTGGTGCTGGGCTCGGCCTGGCTGTTCCTCATCGCCGCCGAGGCCATCGCCTCCACCGACGGCCTTGGCTACCGCATCTTCCTGGTCCGCCGCTACCTGGCCATGGACGTGATCCTGCCGTACGTGGTGTGGATCACCCTGCTCGCCTGGCTGATGGACCTGGGCCTGCGCCAGCTCACCCGCCTGGCCTTCCCCTGGTACGAAGGAGCCAAGGCATGAGCGCCTTCATCGAAGTGAAGAACCTGTGGCAGGCCTACGGCGACCAGGTGGTGCTGGAGAACCTCAACCTCAAGGTGAACGAAGGCGAGTTCTGCACCCTGGTCGGCGCCTCCGGCTGCGGCAAGTCCACCTTCCTGCGCATGCTGCTGGGCCAGGAGACACCCAGCCGGGGCCAGCTGCTGCTGGACGGCCAGCCCCTGGTGGCCGAGCCCGACGCCAGCCGCGGCGTGGTGTTCCAGCGCTACTCGGTGTTCCCCCACCTGACGGTGCTGGACAACGTCGCCCTCGGCCTGGAGCTGCCCCGCTCGCCGCTGCTCGGCCGCCTCTTCGGCAGCGCCCGGCGCGAGGCCCGCGAGCAGGCCGCCGCCATGCTGGCCAAGGTCGGCCTCGGCCACGCGCAGGGCAAATACCCCGCGCAGCTCTCCGGCGGCATGCAGCAGCGCCTGGCCATCGCCCAGGCCCTGGTGATGAAGCCCCGCGTGCTGCTGCTCGACGAGCCCTTCGGCGCCCTCGACCCGGGCATCCGCAAGGACATGCACGACCTGCTGCTGGGCCTGTGGCAGGAAACCCGGCTGACCGTGTTCATGGTCACCCACGACCTCTCCGAAGGCTTCAGCCTCGGCACCCGGCTGATGGTCTTCGACAAGGTCCGCCACGACCCGCACGCGCCCAACGCCTACGGCGCACGCATCACCTACGACATCCCCCTGAACAGCGACCGCCGCGCCGCGCGCGCCGCCGTCGAAGCCCTGCCGGAGCGGGTCACCCGCGCCCTGCAGACCGCCCCGGCCCACTGAAAGGAGCCTGCCCATGACCGCATCCCTGGCCCTGCGCCCCACCCTCTATGAAGAAACCGTCCCCGGCGGCGGCCACACCTCCTTCGTCCTCAAGCGCGGCCAGTTGCTGCGCATCAGCGACATCGAGGGCGGCGCCAACGTCAGCCTGCTGCTGTTCAACGCCGCCGAGAAGAGCGAGCGCCTGAACCTGCCGGACAGCCTCAAGTGCCAGCACACCGCCAAGCTCACCGCCGGCCACTGCCTGTACTCGGACATGGGCCGCGTGCTCGCCGCCATCACCGCCGACAGCTGCGGCTGGCACGACAGCTTCGGCGGCGTGCTCAACGCCGAGGAAGTGCGCGAGAAGTACGGCCAGGGCCGCTACCAGGAACTGCGCAACGGCTTCTTCCGCAACGGCGTCGACAACCTGCTGGTGGAAATGGGCAAGTGGGACCTGAACCTGCAGGACCTGCTGATGTGCCTGAACCTGTTCAGCAAGGTCACCGTGGACGCCGACGGCTGCTTCCACTTCCAGCCCGGCCACTCGAAAGCCGGCGACTACGTCGAGCTCTACGCGCCGATGGACACCCTGGTGGTGCTCACCGCCCTGCAGCACCCCATGGACCCCGACCCCGTCTACGCGCCCAAGCCCGTGCAGCTGGCCTGGCACAAGGTCGAGAGCGACGGCATCACCCTGCTCTGCCGCACCTCGCGCCCGGAAAACGGCCGTGGCTTCCACAACACCGAACGCCTGTACATCTGAGGGCCGCCCGATGAACCCGACTCCCAGCGACAAACACCCCGAAGCCGCCGTCTACACGGCCGTTATCGCCGCCGGCGAACCCTTCATGACCGAAGTGAAGGCCGGCCAGACCCTGCGCCTGCTCGACCTGGAGGGCAACCAGGCGGTGGACACCCTCTTCTACAGCGCGCGCAACCCGCGCGAGCGCTATGACGTGCAACGCACCCTGCGCAAGCAGAACCGCGTCTACCTCGGCCCCGGCAGCGTGCTCTGGTCCAACCTCGGCAACCCGATGCTGAGCATCGTCGCCGACACCTGCGGCCGCCACGACACCCTCGGCGGCGCCTGCGCCCAGGAAAGCAACACCGTGCGCTACGCCCTCGGCACCCGCTACATGCACAGCTGCCGCGACAACTTCCTGCGCGCCAGCCTGCACGACGGCCGCCTGGCCAAGCGCGACATCAGCGCCAACATCAACTTCTTCATGAACGTGCCGGTCACCCCCGAAGGCGGCCTCACCTTCGAGGACGGCATCTCCGCCCCCGGCAAGTACGTCGAGCTGCTGGCTCACATGGACGTCATCGTCCTCATCTCCAACTGCCCGCAGCTGAACAACCCCTGCAACGGCTGGAACCCGACTCCGGCGCAGGTGTTGGTATGGGAGTGAATAAGCAGCGGCAAGGGGTGAGCGGCAAGCTGCAAGGGGTGCGGCGTTGGCTGTTCCTTCTGTGCCAGAGCCGTTCAGGGCAATGCCTCGGCAAGAACCCCGGACCACGACCGTAGGAGCGAGCTCTGCTCGCGAAGCCTCGCCAGCCACGGACGACCGTGGTGCAGACGAACACGGCGGGACGGCCCGTCATCCCTTTCGAGGGCTCCGCAATGTTTGAAAAACTCCTGATCGCCAACCGCGGCGCCATCGCCTGCCGCATCCTCCGCACCCTGCGCCAGCTCGACGTGCGCGGCGTCGCCGTGTACGCCGAGGCGGACATCGCCAGCCTGCACATCCAGCAGGCCGACGAGGCCCACAGCCTGGGCGACGGCCCGGCCGCCAGCACCTACCTGGTGGTGGACAAGATCCTCGCCGTGGCCCGTGAGAGCGGCGCCCAGGCGATCCACCCGGGCTACGGCTTCCTCTCCGAGAACGCCGCCTTCGCCGAAGCCTGCGAGGCGGCCGGCATCGCCTTCGTCGGGCCGACGCCTGCGCAGCTGCGCGTCTTCGGCCTCAAGCACACCGCCCGTGCCCTGGCCAAGGCCGAGGGCGTGCCCATGCTCCAAGGCACCGAACTGTTGGAAAGCCTCGACGCGGCGCTGGTGGCCGGCGAGCAGGTGGGCTACCCGGTGATGCTGAAAAGCACCGCCGGCGGTGGCGGCATCGGCATGCGCGTATGCCGCTCGGCCAGCGAGCTGAGCGAAGCCTTCGAGGCGGTGAAGCGCCTGGGGCAGAACAACTTCAGCGACGCCGGGGTGTTCATCGAGAAGTACATCCAGCGGGCCCGCCACCTGGAGGTGCAGGTGTTCGGCGATGGCCAGGGCGAGGTGATCGCCCTCGGCGTGCGCGACTGCTCGGTGCAGCGGCGCAACCAGAAGGTGCTGGAGGAAACCCCCGCGCCCAACCTCCCCGCCGGCATGGCCGAGGCGCTCTGCGCCGCCGCCATCCAGCTGGCCAGGGCGGTCAGCTACCGCAGCGCCGGCACCGTGGAGTTCGTCTACGACAGCGAGGCCGAGCGCTTCTACTTCCTCGAAGTGAACACCCGCCTGCAGGTGGAGCACGGCGTCACCGAACAGGTCTGGGGCGTCGACCTGGTGCGCTGGATGATCGAGCTGGCCGCCGGCACCCTGCCCCCGCTCGCCGAGCTGGCGAAGGGCCTGCGCCCCAGCGGCCACGCCATCCAGGCGCGGCTCTACGCCGAGGACCCGGGCCGCGACTTCCAGCCCAGCCCCGGGCTGCTCACCGCCGTGCGCTTCCCCGAGGCGGACGGCCGCGCCCTGCGCATCGACACCTGGGTGGAAGCGGGCTGCGAGATCCCGCCCTACTTCGACCCGATGATCGCCAAGCTGATCACCTGGGCAGCGAACCGCGATGAGGCCAGCGTCGCCCTCGACCGCGCCCTGGCCGACACGCAGCTCTACGGCGTGGAAAGCAACCGCGACTACCTTCGGCAGATCCTGGCCGACGCGCCTTTTGCCAGCGGCCAGCCCTGGACCCGCTGCCTGGAACACCTCGCCTACCGCGCCCACACCGTCGAGGTGCTCGGCGCCGGCACCCAGACCACCGTGCAGGACTACCCCGGCCGCCTCGGCTACTGGGCCGTGGGCGTGCCGCCATCCGGCCCCATGGACAGCCGCGCCCTGCGCCTGGGCAACCGACTGCTGGGCAATGCGGAAGGCGCCGCCGCGCTGGAAATCACCATGAGCGGCCCCACCCTGCGCTTCAACACCGACGCGGTGGTGGCCGTCACCGGCGCGCCGATCCCGCTCACCCTCGACGGCCAGCCGCAGCCACTGGACACCGCGATCCTGGTGCCCGCCGGCGCCACCCTCGCCCTCGGCACACTCGCCGGGGCCGGCGCGCGCAGCTATTTGTGCCTGCGCGGCGGCCTGCAGCTGCCGGACTACCTGGGCAGCAAGAGCACCTTCACCCTCGGCCAGTTCGGCGGCCACGGCGGCCGGGCCCTGCGGGCCGGCGACGTGCTGCACCTGGCGCCCTTGGCCGACCGCGCAGCCGGCGCCCGCCTGCCCGAGGCCCTGTACCCACCGCTGCCCGAGGTGCGCCGCCTCCGCGTGATCTACGGCCCCCACGGCGCACCGGAATACTTCACCCCGGCCTCTATCGAGACCTTCTTCGCCACCGCCTGGGAAGTGCACTTCAACTCCAGCCGCACCGGCGTGCGCCTGATCGGCCCGAAGCCGGAATGGGTGCGCGAAAGCGGCGGCGAAGCCGGCCTGCACCCCTCCAACATCCACGACAACCCCTACGCCATAGGCGCCGTTGACTTCACCGGCGACATGCCGGTGATCCTCGGCCCGGACGGCCCCAGCCTGGGCGGCTTCGTCTGCCCGGTGACGGTGGTCGAGGCCGACCTCTGGCAGCTCGGCCAGCTCAAGGCCGGCGACAAGGTGCGCTTCGAGCCGGTGGATATCGCCACGGCGCGGGCCTTGGCCAAGGCAGGTGACCGCGAATGCACCACTCTTCGTGGGAGCGAATTCACTCGCGACACAAGCGGCCATGAAATCGCGGATGAATGCGCGCCTAGAGGTGCGGCCGAGCTTTCGAGCCCCATCGTCCTCGACCTCGGCCAGGACGCCACACGCCTGGTCGCGCGCCTCTCCGGCGACACCCACCTGCTGCTGGAGATCGGCGCGGCGGAGCTGGACCTGGTGCTGCGCTTCCGGGGCCACGCGCTGATGCAGGCGCTGGAGGCCGAGGCGCTGCAAGGCGTCATCGACCTCACCCCCGGCATCCGCTCGCTGCAGGTGCACTACCAGCCGGAAACCCTGCCCATGGAACGCCTGCTGCAAGTGGTCGCGGGGCTCTGGGACGGCGTCTGCGCCGCTGGCGATCTCACCGTGCCGTCGCGCATCGTCCACCTGCCGCTGTCCTGGGACGACCCGGCCTGCCAGCTGGCCATCGAGAAGTACATGACCACGGTGCGCAAGGACGCGCCCTGGTGCCCGAGCAACCTGGAGTTCATCCGCCGCATCAACGACCTGCCCAACCTCGACGAGGTGCAGCGCACGGTGTTCGACGCCAGCTACCTGGTGATGGGCCTGGGCGACGTCTACCTCGGCGCGCCGGTGGCCACGCCGCTGGACCCGCGCCACCGCCTGGTGACCACCAAGTACAACCCGGCACGCACCTGGACGGCGGAGAATTCCGTGGGCATCGGCGGCGCCTACATGTGCGTCTACGGCATGGAAGGCCCCGGCGGCTACCAGTTCGTCGGCCGCACCCTGCAGATGTGGAACCGCTACCGCGAGGTGGCCGCCTTCGACGGCAAGCCCTGGCTGCTGCGCTTCTTCGACCAGATCCGCTTCTACCCGGTGAGTGCCGACGAACTGCTGCGCATCCGCCGCGACTTTCCCCTGGGGCGCTTCCCGCTGCGCATCGAGCACAGCGAGCTGCGTCTGGCGGACTACCAGGCCTTCCTCGCCACCGAAGCCGAGGGCATCGCCGCCTTCCGCGCCCAGCAGCAGGCGGCGTTCAACGCCGAGCGGGAACGCTGGATCGCCTCCGGCCAGGCGCATTTCGACAGCGAGGACCCGGCGCCGGAGCTGGGCGAAGACGCCCCTCTGGACGCCGGCCAGCACGCCATCGAAAGCCATATCGCCGGCAACCTCTGGCAGGTGCAGGTGGAGGCCGGCGCCAGCGTGAAGGCGGGCGACGTGCTGGTGATCCTGGAGTCGATGAAGATGGAGATCCCCCTCACCGCCCCGCGCGATGGCGTGGTCCGCGAAGTCCGCGTGCAACCCGGCTCGCCGGTCCGCGCCGGGCAACGGGTGGTGGTGCTGGAGGAGGCGTAGGGCCAGGCACGGCGCCTCATCCTGTAGGGGCGAATTCATTCGCCCAGCGCTGCGCAGCAGCGCCTCTCAGCGAGCAGAGCTCGCCCCTGCAAGATAGCGCCGGTGCCTGTCCCACCGAAAAGCGGGCGACTGAAGTCGCCCCTACAACAGACCCCATCTCCGCGTCGTCCATAAAGCGACCCCTGTCGCGCGCCCGCACGCTGCGCATTGCCCATCCACCTCGACGGTTCTAGAGTGCACGGCGGCAACGCACGCAAAAGGACCCGCCATGCAGCCGCAGAACCGCGACCAGGCACAACAACGCGCAGACGATATCCAGGCCTTCCAGCGTGAAGCCGCACGCCTGCGCCAGGAGCAGGCGCTGCCCCTGGACGACGCGCAGATGGCGCGCCTGGGCGAACACCACCGCCGGGTGCTGGCCGACTTCCACGGCCGCTTCGATATCGACCCCGACACGCAGGCCCGCCGCCTGTCCCTGAGCATGCGCATCGCCTCGCTGCTGGGGGCACTGGCCCTGGGCGCCAGCCTGCTGTTCTTCTTCTACCAGTTCTGGGGCCTGCTGCCGGAGACCGCACAGGTTGCGATCCTGGTCGCCGCCCCGCTGCTGGGCCTGGCGCTGACCTGGCAGGTGCGCCGCCGCGACCCGTCCGGCTACTTCAGCAAGCTGGCGGCGATGCTCACCTTCGTCGCCTTCGTGCTCGACCTGGTGATGCTCGGCCAGGTGTTCAACATCACGCCCTCCGACCGCGCCTTCCTCGCCTGGGGCGCCTTCGCCCTCCTGCTCGCCTTTGGCTGCGACGCGCGCCTGCTGCTGGTGGCCGGGCTGGTCTGCCTGATGGGCTTCATCTCCGCCCGGGTCGGCAGCTGGGGCGGCTGCTACTGGCTGCAGGTCGGCGAGCGGCCGGAGAACTTCCTGCCCGCCGCCGTGGCGGTGTTCCTGGTGCCGCAATTCATCAGCCAGGCCGGATACGCCGGTTTCTCCGCCACCTACCGCCTGGTGGGGCTGATCACCCTGTTCCTCACCTTGCTGGTCCTCGCCAACTGGGGCAGCGCAAGCTACCTGCCCGGCAACCACGACCTGATCGAGGGCGGCTACCAGTTGGCGGGCTTCATGCTCTCCGCGCTGGGCATCTGGCTCGGTGTGCGCCGCGACTGGCCGGAAGTGGTCAACGGTGCCCTGACCTTCTTCATCATCTTCCTCTACACCAAGCTCTTCGACTGGTGGTGGGAACTGATGCCCAAGTACCTGTTCTTCCTGCTGCTCGGCCTGATCGCCATGCTGATCCTGCTGGTCCTGGGACGCCTGCGCCGCAGCTGGCTGAAAGAGGAGGAACGCCCATGAGTGTCTTCGACCGCACGTACGCCCTGCCCGCCGCCCTGGCCCTGGTGCTGGCCACCAATGCCGTGGTGCTCGGCGGCGCCTGGTACAACCGCTCGGGCGAGCCCGAAAGCAGCCTGCGCCTGACCCAGCGGGAAGTGCACCGCGACTTCGACAGCTTCGGCTGGGGCCGGGACGAGAACAGCGGCCTGGCGCTGGACCTCGACTGGCGCGTGCTGCCCCTCGACGATGAGACCGGGCGCTACCGCGGCGACTGGCTGGAGGCCGACCGGCTCATCGAGCTCGGCTTCCCGCCCTACGAGGCGGGGGGTGGCGAAATCGACCTGAACACCCGCGAAGCCTTCCTGGTCCTGGAGCTCGACGGTCCCGCCCACCAGCAGGCCCTGCGCCGCGCCGAGGAGCAGCTGCGCGAGGCGGGCGAGGCCCTGGCCCGCGACCCCGGCGACGAGGAACGCCAGGAACGCGAAGCGGACGCCCGCAAGGCCCTGGAAGAAGAGCGCGAGACCGCCAGCCGGCTGTTCGTGGTGGACGTCGGCCTCGATGCCGAGGCGCTGCGCGCGCGCCACCCCAATCGCCAGCGCTACGCCGTGGTGCGGGGCGAGATCTACGCCTGGCTGCGCACCGACGGCACCAGGACGCGCATGGTGGGCCAGGTCTCGCGGCTCGCGGTGCCGGCCGTGCAGGTGCCCCTGCGCTGGCGCGAGGCGCTGGACCGCCAGGTGCGCGACAGCGCCTACCTGCCGTCCAAGGGGCCGCTGGAGCTGCAGCTGAACTTCGGCAAGCGCCTGGAGCCGTGGATCAGCGAGGTGGTCGTACCCGCAGGATGAAAGACCGGGCACGCCACCCGTGACGCGGCCCCGACGAGTGGATAGCATAGTGCCATTCGACCAGGGACCCCCTCGCCCGATGCCTTCCAGCCCCCGTTCCAGAAAGAGCCAGCACCTGCTGGTAGTGCTGCTCGTGCTGCTGCTCGCCAGCGGCTTCCTCGTCACCTCGCTGGTGAGTTACTACGCCTCCCTGGAGTCGATCCGCGACAGCATCGTCAACACCGAGCTGCCGCTGACCTCGGACAACGTCTACTCGGAGATCCAGAAGGACCTGGTACGGCCCATCCTCATCTCCTCGATGATGAGCCGCGACACCTTCCTGCGCGACTGGGCCATGCAGGGCGAGCAGGACCCGGGGCAGATGACCCGCTACCTGCGCGAAGTGCAGGAACACTACGGGGCCTTCACCAGCTTCTACATCTCCGAGCGCACCCAGACCTACTACCAGGCCAAGGGCGTGCTGAAGAAAGTGCGCGAGGACGAGCCACGCGACGTCTGGTACTACCGCGTGCGCGACATGAAGGAGCCCTACGAGATCAATGTCGACGTCGACATGGCCAACCAGGACCGCCTGACCATCTTCATCAACTACAAGGTGCTGGACTACGACGGCCGCTTCATCGGCGCCACCGGCGTGGGCCTGACGGTGGATGCGGTGGTCAAGCTGATCGACGCCTACCAGGAACGCTACGAGCGCTCCATCTACTTCGTCGACACCAGCGGCAAGCTGGTGCTGACCAGTGCCCAGGGCGGGCCGATGGGGGCGCAGGTCGGGCAGAACCTGGCGGATATCGATGGCATGCGCGACCTGGTGGCCAAGTTGCCGCGCCCCCAGGGCGGCGACTTCACCTGGAGCGAACAGGGCGACAGCCACTACCTGAACGTGCGCTTCATTCCCGAACTGGACTGGTACCTGTTCGTCGACAAGGCAGAGGAAGGGGCGCTGTCGCACATCCGCAACACGCTGTACCTCAACCTGCTCATCTGCCTGGCGGTCACCAGCGTGGTGCTGATCCTGCTCAACCTGCTGGTGCGCCGCTACCAGCTACGCATCGCCGCGCTGGCCACCACCGACGTGCTCACCGGCCTGCCCAACCGCCGGGGCTTCGACATCCTCGCCGGCCAGGCACTGCAGGAGGCCCGCCGCGAGCAGCGCCCACTCACCGCCCTGCTGCTGGACCTCGACCATTTCAAGCAGCTCAACGACAGCCACGGCCACCTGGCCGGCGACCAGGTGCTGCAGGGTTTCGCGCAGAACCTGAAAAGCGGCCTGCGCCAGTCGGACATCATCTGCCGCTGGGGTGGCGAGGAGTTCATCCTGCTGCTCAAGGACACCGGCACCGCCACGGCCTTCGAACTGGCGGAGAAGATCCGCGAGCAGGTGCAGGCGCAGCGCTACCGCTTCGAGGGCAAGGAACTGCAGGTGACGGTGAGCATCGGCCTGGCCGAGATGCACCAGGACGACAGCCTGCACAGCCTGATCGGCCACGCCGACCGCGCGCTCTATCGGGCCAAGCAGGCAGGACGCAACCGTGTGTGCAGCGAGCCGGGCGGCGGGGAGTGACGGGAGGCGGAACGGTTGGCGACGGTGAGCGCGGTGCGGCTCAGGCCATCACATCGATGGTGTTGCCGAGGTTCGGCGGGTTGCTTGAGACCGGCGACGGCACCGCCTCCAGCAGCGCCAGGGCGCTTTGCGACTGAATGTCCATCGACTGCTTGAGCACGGCGATCTGCACCTTCATGGCGAGCTGGGCGGCGCTGGCGTCGGAGATGGAAGCGGCGGATACGTCCACGCTTTTCGAGTCCCGGGGCGGTGTGTTCGGGGTGGATTCTGAGGCCCATCGGGCCCCCTGAAAAGCACCGTCAGTCGCCTGAAACCCGCGCCGTTGCGCTTGCGGCGGCATTCTGGGCCGCTCTTGTAGGGGCGACTTCAGTCGCCAAGCAGCCCGCAGGGCTGCCCTGTCGGCCACCGGGGCCACAGCGTTGCCCATGGGCGAATGAATTCGCCCCTACACCAACCGTCCGGTCAAACCGTGCCGATCCGCATGGGTTTCGCTTGGCTCTACCCATCCTGCGTGCTTGCATTGAGTTCACCTCGACGTCGGTTGCCCTGCCCGCTCAGAAATCCCGCTTGTAGAACAGGTCCAGGGAGCTGGCGAGGCCGCTGGCGGCTTCGATGTACAGGCGCTTGGTGAGTTCGTAGCGCAACGCGACGACGCTGGTGGGTTCGAGCACGCCGAGGCCGTAGCGGATGCTGAGGCGGTCGGTGAGCACGCCGGTGGCGCCGTCGTCGCCGATCTGGAAGTCCTTGAGGCCGAGCTTCTGCGCCAGCTCCGAGGTCAGCGGCGCGCTGCCAGACAAGCCCAGCGCCAGTGCCGCCTGGCCCAGCGCGTTGCCGTCGCTGCCGCGCTCCAGCGGACGGCCCAGCACCAGGTAGGACAGCGCCTGCTCCTGGCTCATGGCCGGGGTGGAGAAGACCTGCGTGGTGGGCTCGTCGGCGCGGCCGTTGAGGCGGATGCCGGCGGTGACGTCACCGATCTTGCGCACCGCCTCGACGTCCAGGTAGGGCTGGTCCAGCGGCCCGGCGAACAGCAGCCGTGCCCGGCGCAGGTCGAGGCGCTGGCCATAGGCGCGGTAGCGGCCGTTCTTCAGGTTGAGCTCGCCGCGCCCGGCGAGGTTGTCGCCCACCTTGAGGTGGCCGACGAGGTCGGCGGTGAGGCCGAAGCCGCTGAAGGACAGGCGCTCCTGGCCCACTTCGACGTCGACGTCCATGGCCAGTTGCAGTGGCGCCTGCTCGTCCTCCTGCTCACCCACCAGGTGCGCGTCCGGCGAGACCTTGACGGCCTGGGGCGGCAGCTCGCGGATCTTGATCTGCCCCCGGGGCACCCGCACCTTGCCGGTCAGTGCCAGGCGCTGGTCGGCCATGCGCACGCGCAGGTCGGGGTCCACGTCCAGATTGGCGTAGGGCTCGACCACCACCGGCAGCGCGTTGCCGCGCACCGCCAGGTCCATGTCCAGGCCCTGGCTCCAGGCCAGGGTGCCGGAAAGGGTGCCGCGGCCCTTCTCGCCGCTGCGCCAGGCGCCGCTCAACTCCAGGCTTTCCCCGGCGATGCGGGCATCCAGGGTCAGGTCCTCGATGCGGGTCGGCAGGTCGCCGCCGGCCAGCTTGCCGCCGTGCAGGCGCACCTGGCCCAGCACGTTGGGCGCGAGCAGGGTGCCACCCAGGGTGCCGGCGCCGTCCAGCTGGCCTTCCAGTTCCTCGACGCCGGTGACGAAGGGGCGCAACACGGCGAGGTCCAGGCCCTCCAGGCGGAAGTCGCCGGACAGCGGCTTGCGCAGCGGGCGCGGGTCGATGCGCGCGTCGACCTGCAGGCGGCCGAGGCGCTCGCCCTGGAACAGCAGGCGGCTGTCGATGCCCTGGGGCCGCAGGGTGCTTTCCAGGCGCATGGCCTGGTAGGGGAAGTCGACCCATTTGCCGTCCCTGCCCTCCTCGCGCAGGCGCAGCACGCCGTTGCTGGCATCCAGTTGCACGCGCCCGCTGGGGCCACGGGCCGGGAGTTCGAGCTGCAGGTCGCCATCGAGGGTGCCGTGCCAGGCGAAGTCGTCCGGCAGCCATTCGGCCAGGCTGTCGAGGGGGAAGTCGCGCAGGCGGTAGTCGAGCTTCGGCTCGGGGAGCAGGCGCTGGTCGCCGCCACAGAGACTGGCGGGGCCGGAGCGCCAGCAATGGGCGCCCAGCTCCAGGCGTCCATCGGCCAGGCGCTGCAGCTTCGCAGGCTGTTCCAGGCGCCAGTCCTGGCCGCCGCTTTGCAGCTCGCCCCGGCTCAGCCGGCCGCGCCAATCGCCTTGGTCCAGCACGCCGTCGAGGGCCAGCTGCAGATCGAGCAAGGGGCCTTGTAGGCGGGTATCCAGTTGCTGCCGTTGCCGGTCGCCCGAGGCCTTGAGGCTGAGGTCGCCCAGGGCCTTGTCGCCGGTCTGGAGCTGGCTGGCGTCCAGTTGCAGGGTGCCGTTCTGCCGAGCATCCAGCCGCGCCTGCAGGGTCAGCTGGCGCAGGCGCTGGTCACGCAGGCCGAGACGCTCGCCCTTGAGATCCAGTTGCCCCTGGGGCGCGTCGGCGCTGCCGGCTACCACCAGCTTGCCGGTGAGGCCGCCGAACAGGCCGGGCCAGAGCTGGCCGAGCCGGCCCAGGGCGATGTCCAGCTGGCCATCCAGGCGCTGGTCGAGGCGGCCCTTGCCGTCGATACGGTTGTCGCCCAGGCGGGCCTGCAGCTGGCCCAGCTCCCAGCGCTGGCCCGCACCCTCGGCCACGGCCTTGAGCAGCGCCGGCTGGCCGCGCAACTGGCCCTTGAGGTCGAGGACGGCCTTGAGTTCGAGCTGCTGGCGATAGCGCCCCTGGCTCGCCAGGGTGCCGGCCAGGCGCCCCGGCAGCTCGGCCAGCCAGTAGGCCGGGTCGAGGTCGTCGAGGGCGAGAGCGGTGTCCCAGTCGAGGCCATCGGCGAAACCGAGTTGCAGGCGGCCCCGGGCCTTGCCCTGCCCGGCCTTCAGTTGCAGGTCGGGCAGCTCCACGCGGGCCAGGTCGCCCTGCAACGGGCTGGCCAGGCTGAAGTCGCCGGCCGGCCCCTTGAGCGCGGCGTCGATCTGGCCCTGGTAGCGGCCTTCGCTGAAGTGCACCTCGCCGTCCAGGCGTTGCAGGGCCACAGGCGGCTCCTGTTCCTGGGGGTAGAGGCGCGGCCAGGGGAAGTCGCGCCAGGCGAGCTGCGCGTCGATGGCCAGGGCCTGCTGCCAGTCGATGCGCCCCTGCAGTTGCACGCTCTGTTCGGCGGCGGCGCTGAGCAGCAGGCGCTGGACTTCGGCCCCGGCGGCGGTGACCTTGCCGGCGAGATCGAGGGCGACATCACCGCCCTGCCCCGGCAGGTTGGCGCGGCCCTGCACGGCGTAGCCCTGTTGCAGGTCACCCTTGGCGTCCAGCTCGATGCGCTGCAGGGTCAAGGTATCCGGCAGCTCGGCCTGGGCCTTGAAGGCGGCGGCCCTGATGCGCGCGCTGGCGGGCAGGTGCGGCGCCAGGGGCTGCAGTTGGCCGTCGAGGGTGGCGGCCAGGTAGCCGCTGCTGGTCGCATGGGCCACGAGGGTGCCCTGCAGGTCGCCTTTCGCCTCCAGGGCCAGGGACCAGGGCTGGCCGTCGACGGCGGGCAATTGCAGGCTGCCGCTGGCCTCGAGCGGCCAGCCGTCGCGAGGCTGCAGGGTGCCCTCGAGCGCCAGGGCGAGATCACCGAGGCGCAGGCCGGCTTCCTCTATATGCAGGCCGTCGGCCAGCCACTGGGCACGCAGGTGCAGGCCGCTGAGCTGTTCGCTGCCGTCCAGCTCGAAGCGCTGCACGCGCACCTCGCCCAGGCGGATCGCCAGGGACAGGTCCAGGGCCGGCAGTTGCAGTGGCTCGTCGGAAGGCTCGCCGCCCGGGGCCAGGCTCAGGGCCACGGCCTCGGCCGCAAGCGTGTCGATGCACAGGGTCAGCTGGAGCAGGCACCCAGGCGACCACTCCAGTACCGGGGCCGTGATCGACAGGCTGTCGCCGTCCTGCTGCCAGGCCAGGCGCTCGGCGCTCCAGCGCCCACCGAGCGTGCCGCTGAAGCCTTCCACGGTGAGGCCCGGCACCCGCGCCAGCAGCCAGCGGCCGCCGGCTTCGCTGAACAGCAGCGCAGCGACGCCCGCCAGCGACAGGGCGAGAGCGCCGGCCACCGCGAGCAGGCCGAGCCTGAGGCCGCGCCTCACAGTTCGGGGCCCATGGAGAAGTGGATGCGGAAGCCGCCGGGGTCGTCCAGCGCCTTGGCCAGGTCGAGGCGGATCGGCCCCACCGGCGATACCCAGCGCACGCCGATGCCGGCACCGGTCTTCATCGCAGCGTTGAGCGAGTCCATGGCGTTGCCCCGGTCGACGAAGGCGGCGATGCGCCAGCGCTCGGCCACCGGATACTGGTACTCGGCGCTGCCCACCACCAGGTAGCGGCCGCCGACCTTGTTGCCCTGGCGGTCCTCGGGAGACAGGGTCTGGTAGTCGTAGCCGCGCACGCTCTGGTCGCCGCCGGCGAAGAAGCGCAGCGAGGGCGGGATGGCGCCGAAGTCGGTGGTGGCGATGCCGCCGAGCTGCACCCGCGCCAGCACCCGGTGCCCGCCGGGCAGGGTGTAGAGCCCCTTGGCCAGGGCGCTGGCGTAGGTCATGTCGGCATTGGAAAGGATGCCTTCCTTGGCCGCGCGCAGGTCCGCCTGGAGGTGGTAGCCCTGGCTGGGGTCGAGGCGGTTGTCGCTGCGGGTGACGCTGTAGCCGATACCGGGAATGAGGAAGCTGCTGCGCCCATCCGGGCTGCCGTCGCCGAAGTCGTAGCTCTCCTGCTCCCAGCGCAGGGAGACGACGCGCTGCCAGTCGTCCGGCAGTTTCGATTGCCACTGGGTGCCGAGGGTGAAGCGGCGGCTCTCGACGTCCACCAGTTCCTCGCGCTGGAAGCCGCTGGTGAAACGCAGGCTGTCGGTCAGCGGCGGGTCGAGGGGGATTTCGTACCAGGCACCGACGTTCTGCCGCGCCGCGGACACTTCGGTCTCGGCGCCCAGGCGATGGCCCTGGGGGTTGACCCAGTGGCGCGTCCAGTTGGCCCGCGCGCGTGGCCCGACGTCGGTGGAGAAACCGACCCCGAGCCCCATGGTGCGCGGCTTGACCGCACCGAGCTGGACCTTGACCGGTATCCGCCGGCCCTCCTCCGGGTCGGGCAGCGCGTCCACCCGCACCTCGTCGAAATAGCCGCTGGCCTGCAGGTTCTGGCTGAGCTTGGCCACCAGGTCGGCGTCATAGGGCGTGTTGGGGGAAAAGGGCACGAGTCGCGCCAACAGCTCTTCGTCGAAAGGCGTGTCGCCCTGGAAGCTGACGCGGCCCAGGTCGTAGCGCGGGCCACTGGCGTACACCAGTTCGATATCGGCGACGCCGGCACGGGGATCGATATCGAGGCGCTGGGACGTGAAGGCGCCATCGAAGAAGCCATAGCGCAGGGCCTGGTTCTGGATGAGCTTCTTGGCGTCCTCGTAGGCGCCGTGGTTGAGCGGCTGGCCAGGCTTCAGCGCCTTGCTCCCGGGCACGCGGAAGGCCTTGAGGGCACTGGCTTCCCCGTCGACGCGCACGTTCACGTTGCGCAGGCGCACCGGCTCGCCGGGCACGACGTCCAGCTGCAGCCTGGGGTCGTCGCCCGGTAGTACGCGGCTGTCGATTTCCGCCTGGTAGTAACCCAGAGCCTGCATGGCCTGCCGTGCCTGCTCCTCGGCGGCACGGCGGTAACGACGCAGGGCGATTTCGTCACGGTCACCGAGGCTGCCGATGAAGGCCTCGATATTGGCCTTCACCGCAGCATTGGCGGGGGTCACCTTGACGTCCAGCGAGGCCTTGGCCAGCGCGGTCGAACAGAGGCACGACAATCCGAGCGCGAGCAGCCCACGCAATCCTTGGCACACATTCATGCGCGGGATGCTAGCACGGCTTGCCGGGAGTCTTCCTAGGCGTTCGCCTGCAGCGCCGGCGTCGGGTTGGGATGGAAGAACACGTGCTCCCGCACCGGTCCGAGGGCCACTTCGCCGATCTCCTCGTAGCCCTGGCGCTTGTAGAAATCCAGGTAGCGCGCGTTGCCGGTATCGAGCACCACGCCCTGTGAGCCGGCGTCCTCGGCACACCAGTCGTGCAGCGCCTGCAGCAGCTTCTCGCCCAGGTGCTTGCCCTGGAACTGCGGGTGGATGCCCAGCAGCGGCAGCACGTGGTAGGGCCCGGGCGGCAGGCAGGCGAGCACGGCGTCGTGGTACTCCAGGTAGCGCTTGGTGCAGCGGAAGCCGGTGGTCATCAGCATGCGCAGCCGCCAGCCCCAGCTTTCGGTGATGTCCAGCCGGCGCTGCGGCGGCGCGATCAGGGCGATGCCCACCAGGCGGTCCTCGATCAGCAGGCCGATGGCCGGCAGGTCCTCGAGGAAATGCTGCTGCACCAGCTCGCGCACCGTGGCACGCACGCGCTGGTCATAGCCGGCGCGCTCGGCCTCGAAGAGGTAGGCGAAGGTGGGTTCGTGGCGGTAGGCGTGGTAGAGCAACGAGCGGGCCTCGCGGGCATAGCCGCCGTCGAGCATGCGGACTTCGACCGGCGCGGTGGGAACGTATCCAGGCATTCACGGTGACCTCGTTTGTTATGTGGTTATCAGGCCCACAGGCAAGGTAGCACCGCCCCCAGGGCCTCGCCACACGGGTGGCAGGGCGTGCCGACGATGGGCTAGGATCGGCGTTTTTCCAGGGTGGCTCAGTCATGAAGATCGTTTCTTTCAATATCAACGGCCTGCGTGCGCGTCCTCACCAGCTCGAAGCGCTGATCGCCAAGCACCAGCCGGACGTGATCGGCCTGCAGGAAACCAAGGTCGCCGACGACCAGTTCCCCGAGGCGGACATCCGCAAGCTCGGCTACCACGTGCACTACCACGGCCAGAAGGGCCACTACGGCGTCGCCCTGCTCTCGCGCCAGGAGCCGCTGGCCCTGCACAAGGGCTTCCCCAACGACGGCGAGGATTCCCAGCGCCGCTTCATCTACGGCACCTTCGCCGATGCCCAGGGCAACCCGGTGACGGTGATGAACGGCTACTTCCCCCAGGGCGAGAGCCGCGACCATCCGATCAAGTTCCCCGCCAAGCAGCGCTTCTACGCCGACCTGCAGGAACTGCTGCTGGGCCGTTTCCAGCCGGACCAGCCGCTGGTGGTGATGGGCGACATCAACATCTCGCCGGAAGACTGCGACATCGGCATCGGCGAGGAGAACCGCAAGCGCTGGCTGAAGACCGGCAAGTGCAGCTTCCTCCCGGAGGAGCGCGAATGGCTGGCGACCCTCAAGAACTGGGGCCTGGTGGACAGCTTCCGCCACCTCCACCCCGAGGTGAACGACCGCTTCAGCTGGTTCGACTACCGCAGCCGCGGCTTCGAGGACGACCCCAAGCGCGGCCTGCGCATCGATGTGATCCTGGCCACCAGCCCGCTGCAGGCACGCATCAGGGACGCCGGCATCGACTACGAGCTGCGCGGCATGGAGAAACCCTCCGACCACGCGCCGATCTGGCTGGAGCTGAGCTGATGGCGCTCCGCTCGCCATCGATCCTTCCCTCCCACTCCCGCAATTGACACCCCCCGCCCGAGCCCCTAACGTTGCCCCGCTGCCCACCCTGGGCAGCCGGGATTGGCGTCCCGACCAGACTTGAGAAGGCACTGAGCATGGCTCGGTGCCTGGCATGGTCGCACCCGTTTTATGGGTGGACCGTGCAGGGCATCTTCCGATGCGCCGGTTCTCTTGTCCCGGAACGCCAACCTGTACGGTCCACCCACCCTGATTGGCGTCAGGGCGTGGAATTCTGAAGAGACGGGAGTCAATCATGACCATCACCACCTCGATTCCGCCCCACCTGAAAGGCGATCTGAGCTACCTGTCCCACCATGAAGCGGCCTACGGTCGTCTGCGGGCACTGCTCGACATGCTCAGTTTCCTCGCGGCCATTCCTGATCACGGCACGCCTTCGACGAAGGTGTTGGCGGGCGCCTTCACCTGCCTGGAATACCTCGCCGAAGACGTCATCCGGCTCTACGATGCCGACCTCGCCGCCCCTAGGCATGGGCGATAGCCCGGAAACGGAGGCAAAAAAAAGCCCATCTCGCGATGGGCTTTTTCAGTTGCGCCGCACTCAGACCAATTCGATCTTCGGCGTGGTGCCGAGGGTCATGATGTTCTCGATGGCCGCGTCCAGGGTCGGCTCGGAATCGTAGAGGTGGCTTTCGAGGATCACCTCGCGCCCGGCCTTGAGGCGGAAATAGTTCTTGCCACCGGTGGCCATGCGGCGCTCGTAGCGATCCTCGTTGGCGCAATGGTTGCGGAACAGCGCGATGGCGTTCTCGGCGCTGTCCCGGCAGGGGTAGCGGCCGCTCTGCAGCACGACCTGCGCCTCCCGGGTCTTCAGGCGGAAGCGATATTCACCATTGCCGTACTTCTTCAGCTCGAACCAACTAGCCATTTCCAACTCCTTAGCTACGCGTGGATGCACCCCGAAAACGAGGCCTGGTGCCTGGCACGGGCGAGCGAGGGACGCTTGAGCTTCCTTGCCTGCCGCCCGGCCAGACAAAGTTGCGAACCATACCGACGTCCCCGCGAGCGGTATGCCGGCCGAGCGGGGCATACGGCGTAGGCCCTGGTCCATGCGGGGGCCGGAAAGGGCCCAGGGCAGCGCGCCCTGTCATATCTTCGTCACCTCGCTGACTTAATCTCGCGGCATTTCCCAGCCACCCCTAGCGATAAGGCCCGCCGCACGATGCGCGACCTCTGTGAACGTGATATCTGGAGCCGGACCCTCAGCCTGCTGCTGCTCGGTTTCGTCTGCTACGCCCTGCCCTGGTCGGTGTTCGCCGCCCTGCCCCTGCCCGCCGACAAGAACCCGGTGCTGCGCATCCAGGGCTCCAACACCATCGGTGCCAAGCTCGGCCCGGCCCTGGTACGCGGCCTCATGGAGGAGGAAGGCCTGGGCGGCATCCGCCAGGAGCCCGGCACCCAGGAAAACGAAGTGCAACTGGTGGGCAGCGCGCCCAACGGCCGGGAAGTGCGGATCACCGTGGCCGCCCACGGCTCGGGCACCGGTTTCGTCGCCATCAAGGACGGCAGTGCCGATCTCGCCGCGTCCTCGCGCCCGATCAAGGACGCCGAGGCCGGCGACCTCTCGGTGTTCGGCGACCTGAAGAGCCGCTACGGCGAGCATGTGATCGCCATCGACGGGCTGGCCATCGTCGTCAACCCGGGCAACACCCTGACCAGCCTGAGCACCGAGGAGCTGGCACGCGTCTTCGCCGGCGAGGTGAAGACCTGGGAAGAGATCGGCGGCAAGGGCGGCGCCATCCACCTGTACGCCCGCGATGACAAGTCCGGCACCTTCGACACCTTCAAGGAACTGGTGCTGGCCGCCCACGGCAAGAGCCTCGCTGCCTCGGCCAAGCGCTTCGAATCCAACGACAAGCTCTCCGAAGCCGTCAGCGCCGATGCCGCCGGCATCGGCTTCGTCGGCCTGGCCTCCGTGGGCAAGTCCCGCGCCGCAGCCATCGCCGATGGCGAATCCCAGGCCATGGCGCCGTCGGTGACGCAGATCGCCACCGAGGACTACCCGCTCTCGCGCCGCCTGTTCTTCTATATGAAGCCCGGCGAGAAGAATCCCTGGGCCCAGGCCCTGGTGCGCTTCGCCCAGGGCCCACGCGGCCAGGCGATCGTCGCCCAGACCGGCTTCGTCGCGCAGACGGTGCAGGCGGTGAAGGTCGCCGCCCAGCCCGACATGCCCAGGGACTACCAGCAGCTGGCCCGCGACGCCCAGCGCCTGTCGGTGAACTTCCGCTTCCAGGAGGGCAGCGCCAACCTCGACAACAAGGCCCTGCGCGATGTCGAGCGCGTGCTGGACTACCTGAAGGAAAACGGCAAGCTGAGCAACCAGGTGACCCTGGTGGGCTTCGGCGACCCCAAGGCCGATCCGGGCCGCGCCGCCCTCCTCTCCAAGCTGCGCGCCATGGCCGTGCGCCGCGAGCTGGCCAAGGCCGGCGTGTCCTTCCGCGAGATCACCGGCCTGGGCGATGAACTGCCGGTGGCCGCCAACAGCGAGGAAGGCCGCATCAAGAATCGCCGTGTGGAAGTCTGGGTCTACTGATCGGATCGACATCCAGCGTCATCCTCGCCCCCGTCCGGATCGGTTCCGTACGGGGGCGATTTCTTTGGGCCAGAGGTTTGGGAATGGCGGCGCTGTGCGCCGCTTGGCGACTGAAGTCGCCCCAACAGTCGCCCCTGTGAATGCCCCACGCCGGACATGACCGATGTGTAGGGTGGAGGTCGCTTTTTACCTCCACCAGACGGAGTCCTGCGCGGCACGTCACCGTGCCTGGAACGCCGCATCGATGAACCTCGTGGAAGGCCGGGCACCTCGTCCCGGAAAGCACGGCTGAACATTCCCTTCGCACTCCCCGCCCCTTCCGCAGTCGATAACCTTGACCGCGCGCAATGAAATGAAACGTTGCCGGTTTTCCTGATTCCATCGCTGCGCTAGCCTTCCCTCATGTGACGCCGGGCCCCTCTGACGGTTTGCACCCGCCATGTCGGAGTCACTGTTGAGCATTCAACACGACAAGCAAGGAGGGGCTCATGTCAGCTCTGCACACGTTCCTGTTCGCGGATTTCCTGGGCACCGCCACCTGGCTGTGGCTGGTGTTCATGACCATCGTCCTCGGCCTGCTGGTGTTCGACCTCGGCGTCCTGCACCGCGACCAGCATGAAATCGAGATGCGCGAGAGCCTGCTGCTCTACAGCGGCTACTTCTGCGTGGGCGTCGCCTTCGGTGGCTGGGTCTGGTTCGAGCTGGGCGCCCAGGCGGCGCTGGAGTTCTACACCGGCTTCCTGGTGGAGCAATCGCTGTCGATGGACAACGTGTTCGTCATGGCGATGATCTTCGGCTTCTTCGCCATCCCCCGCCGCTACCAGCACCGGGTGCTGTTCTGGGGCATCCTCGGGGTGATCGTGCTGCGTGCGCTGATGATCGGCCTGGGCACCGCGCTGGTGAAGGAGTTCGACTGGATCCTCTACATCTTCGGCGCCTTCCTGCTGTTCACCGGGGTGAAGATGCTGTTCAGCCGCGAAGAGGCCGAGCGCGACCTGTCGCAGAACCGCGTGCTGCAGTTCGTGCGCCGGCACATGCGGGTCACCGACGAGATACATGGCGCGCACTTCTTCGTGCGCCTGAAGGACGCCTCCGGCCACACCCTGCTCTGGGCCACCCCGCTGTTCCTCGCCCTGGTGCTGATCGAACTGGCCGACCTGGTGTTCGCCGTCGACAGCGTGCCGGCGATCTTCTCCATCACCCAGGACCCCTTCATCGTCTACACCTCGAACATCTTCGCCATCCTCGGCCTGCGCTCGCTGTACTTCGCCCTGGCCGCGCTGATGCACCGCTTCGTCTACCTCAAGTACGCCCTCGCCCTGGTGCTGATCTTCATCGGCGGCAAGATCTTCCTGCACGGATTCATCGGCAAGATTCCCGCACTGCTCTCCCTTGGCGTAACCTTTGGCCTGCTTGCCGGTGGCGTACTGCTGTCCCTGTTCAAGACCCGCGACCGCCCGCAGGCTTCATCAGCCGGAGACTGAGAATCGATGCGAGACGTGCAGATCGTAGTGCTCGAACAACGAGGTCGGGTGATCTGGCAGGTAAAGATGGGCCAACGCGGGGTGAGCTTCCACGAAGAACTCGCCGCGCGGACCTTCGCCGCCCAGTTGCACATGCGCCTGGAGTGGCTGCGCCAGCAGCGCGATGCTGCCAACGCCGTTTCCCAGGAACCCTCCCAGCCCCTTCAGGAATGACTCCAGATCGTGCTTGACCCTCACGCGACGTCAGGCCCGAGGATGCCGCCAGGCACGCGAGGAGAGACAAGGACATGCCTTTGAAAGTCGGTGAACTGGCCAAGCGCTGCGGGCTGACCGTGCGTACGCTGCACCATTACGACCAGATCGGCCTGCTCCGCCCTTCCGCGCGCTCGGGTTCCGGTTACCGCCTCTACGGCCGCACGGACATCGCCCGTCTCCACCAGATCCAGGTACTGCGCAAGCTGGGACTGTCCCTGGGCGAGATCGGCGCGTGGCTGGACGAGGCGCCGGTGTCGCTTGCCCCGCTCATCGAGCAGCAGATCCGCCAGCTCGATAGGGAAATCGCCCACCGGCAGCTCCTGCGCGAACGCCTGGCCACCCTCGGTGGCCAGTTGCAGAGCGGCCAGGAGCCGGAGCTCTCCGAATGGCTCACCACTCTGGAATTGATGAACATGTACGACAGCTATTTTTCCCCCGGGGAACTCAAGGAATTGCGCCTGTACGCGGACGAGGCGCGGCGGCGCGAATGGGCCGCGCTCGTGGCACGGGTCCAGGCGCTGATCGCCAGGGGCGTGCCACCCCAGGCGGACGAGGCGCAGGCACTCTCGCGCACCTGGATGACCATGCTCGAAGCGGATACCGGCGCCAATCCGGTGCTGTTCGCCAAGCTCAACGCCATGCACGAGGCGGAGCCGGCGCTGCGGGAGCAGACCGGCATCACCCCACAGACCATGGCCTACGTGGTCCAGGCCTTCAGCGAGACCAAGCTGGCGATCTACCAGCGCTACCTGACGCCCGAGGAATTCGCCTTCCTCAAGGCCAACTACGGCACGCGCCTGCACGAATGGCCGCCGCTGATCGCCGAGGTGCACCAGCAGATGGAATCCGGCGCTCCGGCTGACGACCCGGCCACCCTGGCCCTCGCCCGCCGCTGGCTGGAGCTGTTCCGCTCCTATGCCGGGGACGATCCAGCCACCCAGCAGAAGATCCGCCAGGCATTGGTGCAGGAGCCGGAACTGCGCCACGGCTCCTGGGCCAGCGACGCGCTGCTGGACTACCTGCGCCAGGCCATGGGGCACCTGATGGCCGCGCGCCGCTGAAGAGTTCCGCCACCTGAAACGAACGAGGCCCGCACGGTTTCCCGTGCGGGCCTCTTCGTTACTGCGCGGGCGATCAATGGCCGCTGCGCAGCATTTCCTTCGGTACGTACTTGCCGATCTCGAACTTGCCGATCGCCGCGCGGTGCACTTCGTCCGGGCCGTCGGCCAGGCGCAGGGTGCGCTGCATGGCGTACATGTAGGCCAGCGGGAAGTCGTTGGAGACACCGGCGCCGCCGTGGATCTGGATGGCGCGGTCGATCACCCGCAGGGCGACGTTGGGCGCCACGACCTTGATCTGGGCGATTTCGCTCTTGGCCACCTTGTTGCCCACGGTGTCCATCATGTAGGCCGCCTTCAGGGTCAGCAGGCGGGCCATGTCGATCTCCATCCGCGAGTCGGCGATCTTGTCGATGTTGCCACCCAGGCGGGCCAGCGGCTTGCCGAAGGCGGTGCGGCTGACGGCGCGCTTGCACATCAGTTCCAGCGCGCGCTCGGCCATGCCGATGGAGCGCATGCAGTGGTGGATACGGCCCGGGCCGAGGCGACCCTGGGCGATCTCGAAGCCACGGCCCTCGCCCAGCAGCACGTTCTCGTAGGGCACGCGCACGTCCTCGAACAGCACTTCAGCGTGGCCGTGCGGGGCGTCGTCGTAGCCGAACACCGGCAGCGGACGGAGGATCTTCACCCCGGGGGTGTCCACCGGCACGAGGATCATCGAGTGCTGCTGGTGGCGCGGCGCGTCCGGGTTGGACAGGCCCATGAACACGAGGATCTTGCAGCGCGGGTCGCAGGCGCCGGAGGTCCACCACTTGCGGCCGTTGATCACCCATTCGTCACCCTGGCGCACGGCGCGGGCTTCCATGTTGGTGGCATCGGAGGAGGCCACGCCCGGCTCGGTCATGGCGAAGGCGGAGCGGATCTCGCCGCGCAGCAGCGGCTCCAGCCATTGCTTCTTCTGTGCTTCGTTGGCATAGCGCACCAAGACTTCCATGTTGCCGGTATCCGGCGCGGAGCAGTTGAACGGCTCCGGGCCGAGCAGCGAGCGTCCCATGATCTCGGCCAGCGGCGCGTATTCCATGTTGGTCAGGCCGGCGCCGAGTTCGGACTCGGGCAGGAACAGGTTCCACAGGCCCTCGGCGCGGGCCTTGGCCTTGAGCTCTTCCATGATCGCGGTGGGCTGCCAGCGATCACCCTCTGCGACCTGTTGCTCGAATACCGGCTCGGCCGGATAGACGTAGGTGTCCATGAACGCGGTGACGCGTTCACGCAGTTCCTGAACCTTGGGGGAGTAGGCGAAATCCATGCGGAGCTACCTTCTGACGGATGTTTTCTGGGTACGGGTGAGGTGTGGAAATGATGCTAGAACAGCGATTAAGATTTATCTAACCTATTTTCGCCGTGTATAAACATTCATCACCGATATATGATCCGCCGATAAAAACAGCCTACGGAGTGCGCTCGAAAATGAATCTGAACAAGGTCGATCTCAACCTCTTCATCGTCTTCGACGCCATCTACACCGAGGCCAACCTGACCCGCGCCGGGCAGATCGTGGGCATCACCCAGCCCGCCGTTTCCAACGCCCTCGCCCGCCTGCGCGAGACCTTCAACGACCCGCTCTTCGTGCGTACCGCCCAAGGCATGGTGCCCACGCCCATGGCGCAGAACATCATCGGCCCGGTGCGCAACGCCCTGCAGCAGCTGCGCATCTCGGTCCAGGAAAGCCGCACCTTCAACCCCGGCCAGGCCAACAAGACCTACCGCATCAGCATGACCGACCTCACCGAGACGGTGATCCTGCCGCCGCTGTTCCAGCGCCTGCGCCGGCTCGCCCCCAACGTGCAGATCGAAAGCTTCCTGGCCAAGCGCCGCGAGACCACCAAGGAGCTGGCCGCCGGGCGCCTGGACTTCGCCGTCGATGCCCCGCTGAACACCGACCCGCAGGTGCGCCACGTCAAGCTGATGGAAGACCGCTACGTCTGCGCCATGCGCCGTGGCCACCCGCTGGCGAAGGAGAAGATCAGCCTCGACGAATACCTGTCGCTGACCCACATCCACATCTCCAGCCGCCGCAGCGGCCTCGGCTACATCGACCTGTCCCTCGGCAAGATGGGCATCCAGCGCAAGATCGCCCTGCGTTCCCAGCACTACCTGATGGCCTCCACCGTGATGCAGAACACCGACATGGCGATGACCGTGCCCGAGCGCTTCGCCCGCCGCCACGAGCTGCACTACGTCGAGCTGCCGGTGAACGACGTGCCCTCCCTGGAAACCCACCTCTATTGGCACGAGAGCACCGACCAGGACCCGGCCAATCGCTGGATGCGCGAGCAGATGATCGAGATCTGCCAGCAGGTCACCGCCCAGGAACAGCGCGCCGAAAAAGCCGAGAAGGCCTGACCCGCCACCCAGGGACGCCCCCATGCCGACTCATCGATCCGCCTGGGCGCTGTCCCTGGCGCTCGCCCCGCTGGCCCAGGCCGAAACGCTGCAGGTCGAGCCGCTGGTGATCACCGGCAGCCGCTACCCGGCCAGCGGCTTCGACCTGCCCTTCTCCGTCGACCGCATCGAGCGCGAGCAGGCCAGCCTCGGGCAGCCCGGGGTCAACCTCTCCGAGGCGCTCAACGCGGTGCCCGGCCTGGTGGTGCAGAACCGCCAGAACCAGGCCCAGGACCTGCAGGTGTCCTCGCGCGGTTTCGGCGCCCGCTCGGCCTTCGGCATCCGCGGCATCAAGCTGATCGCCGACGGCATCCCCGCGTCCAACCCGGACGGCCAGGGCCAGGCGGCCACCTTCGACCTCGACACCCTCGACCACATCGAAGTGCTGCGCGGCCCCTTCGCCAGCATCTACGGCAGCAACGCCGGCGGCGTGATCCAGGTATTCTCCCGCGACGGCCAGGGCGCGCCCAAGGTCTCCAGCGAAACCTCCCAGGCCGCCTGGGGCACCCGCCGCACCCGCGTCACCGCCGAGGGCGGCAACGACCAGGGCGGCTTCCTGGTCAACCAGTCCCACTACGAAAGCGACGGCTACCGCAAACACAGCGCCGCCACCCTGGACAAGACCTTCGCCAAGCTCACCCTCTACCCCGACGACGCCAGCAAGCTGGCCCTGACCTTCAGCCAGCTGAACCAGAACGACACCCAGGACCCGCTCGGCCTGACCTGGGCCGGCTACCAGGCCGACCCGCGTGGTGTCGCCGACGCGGCGCTGAACTACGACACGCGCAAGACCATCGACCACCGCCAGGCCGGCCTCAACTACGAACACGCCTTCGACGCCGGCACCTGGCAAGCCACGTTCTATGGCGGCACGCGACGGGTGATCCAGTACCAGGCCATCCCCTCCTCCGCCCAGGCCAGCCCGCGCAGCGCAGGCGGCGTGATCGACTTCGAGCGCAGCTTCCACGGCGCCAGCACCCGCTGGCTGCAGGACTTCGACCCTGGCCTCGGCAACCTCACCCTCACCACCGGGGTGGACTACGACCACTCCAGCGACGACCGCCATGGCTACGAGAACTTCGTCGGTACCCAGCTGGGCGTGCGCGGCAACCTGCGCCGGGACGAGCGCGACGAGGTCAGCAGCATCGCCCCCTACCTGCAGCTGGGCTGGCGCCTGGGCGACTTCAACCTGCAGGGCGGCCTGCGCTACAACGAAGTGGCCTTCGATGTGGATGACCGCTACATCCGCCCCGGCAACGGCGACGACAGCGGCTCGGTCACCTACCGCGACCTGACCTCGACCCTGGGCGCCAGCTACGCGCTGACGCCCGATCTGAACCTCTACGCCAGCTGGGGCAAGGGCTTCGAGACGCCAACACTCAACGAGCTGTCCTACTCCGGCCCCGGCGACAGCTTCGGCTTCGACCTCGATGCCGCCAGCAGCCGGCAGTACGAAGTCGGCATCAAGAGCCTGCTGGGCGAGGCCACCCGCCTCAACCTCGCCCTGTTCCGCATCGACACCGAGGACGAACTGGTGGTCGACGCCGCCAGCGGCGGCCGCACCCGCTACCAGAACGCCGCCCGCACCCGGCGCCAGGGCCTGGAGCTGTCCCTGGACAGCGCGCTCGGCGAAACCCTGCACACACGCATCGCCTACACCCGCCTCAGCGCCACCTACGACCAGGGCTTTCGCAGCGGCGGCCGCGACATACCCGCCGGCCGCCACCTGCCCGGCGTCCCCGCCACCAGCCTCTGGGGCGAATTGGAATGGCGCCCGCGCGAAGGCATCGCCACTGCGCTGGAAGGCCTCTATCGCAGCAAGCTCTATGTCGAGGACAGCAACAGCGCCCGCCCGGCACCCGGCTACGCCCTGCTCAACTGGCGCGCCCGCTTCGAACAGAAACTCGAGCGCCTGACCTTCAGCCAGACCCTGCGCCTGGACAACCTGCTGGACCGCCGCTACATCGGCTCGGTCATCGTCGGCGACGGCAACCAGCGCTACTACGAACCCGGCCCGGGCCGTGCCTGGTATGTCGCGGCGGGTGTGGAATATGCGTTCGATTGAATGATCCGCGAACCCGTCGGGTTGCACCCGACCTACGGCCTGAAGGCCCGCACGGGCCTCATCGCGGATGAATCCGCTCCCACAACAGGAGCGGGCAAATGAATTCGCTCCTGCACCCTCCCCCCGTAGGAGCGAGCTCTGCTCGCGAACCCCGTGCCCCGTAGCCCGGGCTTCAGCCCGGGGTGCTCCCCCTCGGCTACGGCTCAGGGCATGAGCGCGTGCTGATCCCGACTCCGCCTGGTGGAGGTAAAAAGCGACCTCCACCCTACGCCCCTTGATAGTCGGTGCAACGGCAAGGGCGGGCGCATGCGTTCGCCCCTGAAGCCTGCCAGGCATCACGCCAGCGCCGGCTCCTCCAGGCGCATCGGCCGCCAGTGGCGCAGCTTGCGGTAGAGCGTCGGCACCACGAACAGGGTGAAGAAGGTGCCCACCAGCAGGCCGCCGACGATCACCATGCCGATCTGCTGGCGGCTCTCGGCGCCAGCGCCGGTGGCGATCGCCAGGGGCAGCGAGCCGAGGACCATGGCGCCGGTGGTCATGAGGATCGGCCGCAGGCGCTGCACCGAGGCTTCCATCACCGCCTCGTCCAGGCTGCGGCCTTCGCGCAGCAGCTGGTTGGCGAACTCGACGATGAGGATGCCGTGCTTGGTGATCAGCCCGATGAGCGTGACCATCCCCACCTGGGAATAGATGTTCAGGGTGCCGCCGAACAGCTCCAGGGCGAGCAAGGCGCCGGCGATGGAAAGCGGCACGCTGAAGAGGATGATCAGCGGGTCGACGAAGCTCTCGAACTGCGCCGCCAGCACCAGGTAGATGAACACCAGGGCCAGGGCGAAGGTCAGCGCCACCCCGGCGCTGGATTCCTTGAAATCGCGGGAGGTGCCGGTGTAGTCGAACTGGGTCTCCGGCGGCATCACCTCGCGGGCCACGCGCTCCAGGTGGGTCAGCGCCTCGCCCAGGGTGTAGCCGCTGCCGACGTTGGCGCTGAGGGTCACCGCGCGCAGCTGGTTGAAGTGGTTGAGCTCGCGCGGCGATACCGTCTCCTTCACCTCGATGAGGTTGGAGAGCTGCACCATGCTGTCGTCGCGGCCGCGCACGTACACGCGGTTGAGGTCGTCGGGGTTGCTGCGGTCGACGTTGGCCAGCTGCACCAGCACGTCGTACTGCTCGCCGTTCTGCTTGAAGCGGGTCACCTGGCGGCTGCCGAACAGGCTTTCCAGGCTGCGGCCGATGGTGGCGACATCGGTGCCCACGGCGGTGGCCTGCTCGCGGTTGACCGTGACCTTGAGCTGCGGGGTGTTGAGCTTGAGGTCGGTGTCGATGCTCTCCAGCCCCGGGTAGTCGCGGATGCGCGCCAGCAGGGTGTCCACGTACTGCTGCAGCTCGGCGTATTCCAGGGACGAGCGGATGACGAAGTTCACCGGCTGGTTGCGTGCGCTCTGCCCCAGCGGCGGTCGGTTGACCGGGAAGGCACGCACGCCGGGGATGTCCTGCAGCTTGGGCAGGAGCTCGTCGCGGATCTCGAACTGGCTGCGGCTGCGCTTGTCCCAATCCTCCAGCTTCATGAACGACAGGCCCTGGGCCACGGTGGGGAAGCCCACCACCACCATGTAGCGGTTGGTCTCGGGGATGGACTTGTAGGCGTCCTCGAGCATCTTCGCGTAGCGGCTGGTGTACTGCAGGGTGGCGCCGTCCGGGCCGTTGAGGGTGCCGACTATGGTGCCGGTGTCCTCGGTGGGCGCCAGCTCGCTGCGCAGGCCGGAGAACATCCAGGCGCACAGCAGCAACACGCCGACCAGGAACACGGCGATCAGCACCCAGGCGCGCAGCACCCGCTCCAGCAGGTGGCGGTAGCTGTAGGTGAGGCCGTCGAGGAAGCCTTCGACCAAGTTGTACAGGCGCCCATGGCGCTCCCCGGGCCGGTGCGCCTTGAGCAGTTGGCCGCACATCATCGGCGACAGCGTCAGGGCGACGAAGCCGGAGACCAGCACCGCGCCGGCCAGGGTCCATGAGAACTCGGTGAAGAGCTTGCCCGAGGTGCCCTGCATGAAACCGATGGGCGCGTAGACGGCCGCCAGCGTCAGGGTCATGGCGATCACCGCGAAGGCGATCTCGCGGCTGCCCTTGAACGCCGCCTGCACCGGCGACAGGCCCGCCTCGATGTGCCGGTGGATGTTCTCCAGCACCACGATGGCGTCGTCCACCACCAGGCCGATGGCCAGGACCATCGCCAGCAGCGTGAGGGTGTTGATGGTGAACCCCATCAGCGCCATCAGCGCACAGGCGCCGATCAGCGACACCGGGATGGTCACCAGCGGGATCAGCGTCGCCCGCAGCGAGCGCAGGAACAGGAAGATGATCAGCACCACCAGCACAACGGCTTCCCAGATGGTGGCGTAGACGTTGGAGATGGACTCGCGGATGAACAGCGAGTTGTCGTTGGCGATGGCCATCTGCATGCCCTCGGGCAGCAGCTCGCGCACTTCGGGCAATGCGGCGTTGAGACCGTCGGAAATCTCCAGCGGGTTGGCCGTGGCCTGGCGCACCAGGCCCAGGGACACCGCCGGGCGGCCGTTGAAGCGCACCAGCGAGCGCTCGTCGGCGGCGCCGATCTCGGCGTGGCCTACATCGGACAGGCGCAGCAGGTAGCCACGGCGGTCGTCGATGATCAGGTCGTTGAATTCCTCGGGGGTCTTCAGGTCGGTTTCCGACAGCACGCTGAACTCGCGCTGCACCGACTCGATGCGCCCGGCAGGGATCTCCACGTTCTGCCGGCGCAGGGCGTCCTCCACGTCCTGCACGGTGAGGTCGTGGGCGGCGAGCTTCTCCGGGTCCAGCCAGATGCGCATGGCGTAGGTGCGCGCGCCGCGTATCTGCACCTCGGAGACGCCGGGGATGGTCTGCAGGCGGTCCTGGACCACGCGTTCCAGCACGTCGGTGATCTCCATCGCCGAGTGCCGCTCGCTGTAGAAGGCGATCCACACCACCGGCTGGGCGTCGGCCTCGACCTTCTGCACCACCGGCTCGTCGATCTCGGTGGGCAGCAGGCCGCGCACCCGGCCCAGGCGGTCACGCACGTCGTTGGCCGCCTCGTCGGCGTCGGTGCCGAGGCGGAACTGCGCGGTGATCTGGGTGTTCTCCGAGCGGCTGATGGAAGACACGAAGTCCAGCCCCTCGATGCCGGAGAGCACGTCCTCGATGGGCTGCGCCACCTGGGACTCCATGATCTCCGGGCTGGCGCCGGGGTAGATGACGTTGACGGTGACGATGGGTACGTCGATGTTCGGGTACTCGCGCACCGTCAGGCGCTGGTAGGCCATCAGCCCGAGCAGCACCACCACCAGGGAGAGGACGGTGGCGAATACCGGGCGGCGGATGCACAGGTCGGACAGGGTCATAGCTCACCCCGCGCGACGGTACGCACCTCCTGCCCGGGCCCGGCCTTCTGCCAGCCCGCGGTGATCACCTGCTCGTTGCCCTGCAGGCCCTCGCGCACCTCGGCCTTGCCGCGCTGGCGCTGGCCGATGCGGATCTGCCGGCGCTCCACCTTGCCGTCGACGACGATGGCGACGAACAGTTGCTGGCCGACCGGGATCACCGCCTCCTCGGGAATCAGCAGCGCGTCGGGACGCTCTTCGAGGATCACCGAGACCCTGACGAACTGGCCGGGCTTGAGGCGGTGGTCGGCGTTGCCGATCTGCGCGCGGATGGCCTGGCTGCGGCCGACTTCGTCCAGGCGCGGGTTGAGGGCGATGATGCGGCCACGGAAGCGCTCGCCCAGGTAGGCGTCGACGCTGATCTCCACGGCCTGGCCGAGGTGCACCTGGGACACGGCCTTCTGCGGCACGCGGAAATCCACCTTGAGCGGGTCGAGCACCTCCAGGTTGACGATGTCCTGGCCGGGGCTGAGGTAGTCGCCGGTGCTCACCTGGCGCAGGCCGAGGAAGCCGTCGTAGGGCGCGCGGATCTGGGTCTTGTCGAGGCGCGCCTGGGCCAGGGCCAGGCTGGCGCGGGCGGCCTGCTGCTGGGACTGCGCCTCGTCCTGGGCCTGGGCGTTGCTGGCGCCGCGCTTGAAGAGCATCTGCGCGCGCTGGTAGCTCTTCTCCGCCAGCTCCAGGTTGGCGCGGGCCTGGTCCAGCTCGGCGCGGGCGATGGCGTCATCGAGGCTGACCAGCAGATCACCGCCCTTCACGTGCTGCCCTTCCTTGAAATGCAGGCTGGCCAGGCGCCCTTCGATCTCCGGGCGGATGGTCACCGACTCGTCGGAGCGCAGCGAGCCGAAGGTCACCAGCTCGTCCCGCACCAGCGTGCGCTGGGGCTCGGCCACCTCCACCAGCGGCGGGTTGGCGGCGAAGGCCGGACAGGTGAGCAATCCACACAGCAGCAACGGCCAGGCGCGGCGACGAGCGATCATCAACAGCCTCTTTTCGAGTCGTTCTTGTCGGAAATGAAAAAGTCTACCGGGAGTATCGGCGGACTTTTGTCAGGGGCACGTAAAGATAGAGGCAGTCTGTGACGCTTTGTATCGGAACGGATGCATTTCGCAGGCGGGCAAGGCGGCGTGGGAGCGGTTTCAACCGCGATGCCCCGCAAGGGGCCTTTTTCGCGAATGAATTCGCTCCCACGAAGATGGCGCCCGGTACCGCGTCGTGCCCAGCTCCGCCCGCGTGCCGGCGATCAGCCTTCGCGCGCGGGGCTCGCTCCTGCGAGGTGCGCCGTGCTTACTGGCGCATGCCGCGCCCGCTCACCAGCAGGCGGATGCAGGCGATATAGAGGATCACCGTGGTCAGGGTCATCAGGCCGATGGCGATGCCGATGTTGATGTCGGAGACGCCGAGGATGCCGTAACGGAAGGCGTTGACCATGTGCAGGATGGGGTTGGCCAGGGACACCGTCTGCCAGAACGGCGGCAGCAGGCTGATGGAGTAGAACACCCCGCCCAGGTAGGTGAGCGGCGTCAGCACGAAGGTCGGGACGATGGAGATGTCGTCGAAGTTGCGTGCGTACACCGCGTTGATGAAGCCGCCCAGGGAGAAGGTGGTGGCGGTCAGCAGCACCACCAGCACGGTCACACCCAGGTGGTGCACCTGCAGCGTGGTGAAGAACAGCGACAGCAGGGTCACGATCACCCCCACCGCCAGGCCGCGCAGCACGCCGCCGATGGTGTAGCCGAGGAGGATGGTGTGCGGCGAGACCGGCGACACCAGCAGCTCTTCCACCGAACGCTGGAACTTGCTGCCGAAGAAGCTGGAGACCACGTTGCTGTACGAGTTGGTGATCACCGACATCATGATCAGCCCCGGCACGATGTACTCCATGTAGCTGAAGCCGCCCATGTCGCCGATCTGCCGGCCGATCAGGTTGCCGAAGATGACGAAGTACAGCGCCATGGTGATGCCCGGGGGCAGCAGGGTCTGCGGCCAGATGCGGGTGAAGCGACGGACTTCGCGGTAGACGATGGTGTTGAGGGCGACCAGGTTGGCGCGCAGTTCGGAACTCATACGGCCACCTTCGACAGGTTCTTCTCGACCAGGGACACGAACAGTTCCTCCAGGCGGTTGGTCTTGTTGCGCAGGCTGAGCACGTCGATGTGCAGCGCCGACAGCTGGCGGAACAGCTCGGTGATGCCCTGGCTCTTGTCCACCTGCACCTCCAGGGTGTGGTGGTCCACCAGGCGCGCCGGGTAGCCGTTGAGCTGGGGCACGCTGGCCAGCGAATCCTTGAGGTCGAGCAGGAAGGTCTCCACGTGCAGCTTCTTCAGCAGCGCCTTCATGCTGGTGTTCTCGACGATGGTGCCGTGGTCGATGATGCCGATGTTGCGGCACAGCTGCTCGGCTTCCTCGAGGTAGTGGGTGGTGAGGATGATGGTGATGCCCTTGGCGTTGAGCTCGGTGAGGAAGCTCCACATCGAGCGGCGCAGCTCGATGTCGACGCCGGCGGTGGGCTCGTCGAGGATCAGCAGGCGCGGCTCGTGGATCAGCGCACGGGCGATCATCAGGCGGCGCTTCATGCCGCCGGACAGCTCGCGGGAGGCGGAATCGCGCTTCTCCCACAGGCCCAGCTGGGTGAGGTACTGCTCGGCGCGCTCCTTGGCGACCTTCGCCGGGATGCCGTAGTAGCCGGCCTGGGTCACGACGATGTCGAAGACCTTCTCGAACTGGTTGAAGTTGAACTCCTGGGGCACCACGCCGAGGCAGCGCTTGAGCGCGTAGGGCGAGGTGTCCAGGTCGTTGCCGAACACGCTCACCGTGCCGCTGGTCTTGTTCACCAGGGTGGAGAGGATGCCGATGGTGGTGGACTTGCCGGCGCCGTTGGGGCCCAGCAGGGCGAAGAAGTCGCCTTCGGCCACTTCCAGGTCGATGCCCTTGAGGGCCTGGAAGCCGTTGCCGTAGGTCTTGGTCAGCTGCCGGATGGACAGAGCAGATGTCATGACGTGCCTTTCAGAAGAGATTGAAATTGGCCTTGATGGCTGCGAACGCAACCATCAAGCCGCTTGATGGGTTGAGCCTAGCATCAGGTCAGCGCGGTCATCACCGCCTTGCGGTAGGCCGGGCGTTCCTTGAGCCGCGCGTACCAGGCCTCCAGGGCCGGCAGCTCGGGGCGCTCGATGGGCATCTCGAACCAGGCGTAGATGAAGCTGCCCAGGGGGATGTCGCCCATGGCGAAACGCTCGCCGGAGAGGAACGGCTGTGCGGCCAGCGCCCGTTCGGGCATCGCCAGCAGCTCGCTGCAACGGGCCAGGGCGGCGGCGATCCTGGCCGGGTCGCGCTCCGCCGGCGGCGTACGCAGGGTGCCCCAGAACAGGTCGCGGAAGACCGGGGCGAAGGCCGATGTGGTCCAGTCCATCCACTTGTCGCCCTGGGCGCGCAGCGCCGGGTCCTCGGGATAGAGATCGCCCGCAGCGTAGCGCGCGGCCAGGTAGCGGACGATGGCGTTGGACTCCCAGAGCACCAGATCGCCATCCTCCACCAGCGGCACCAGGCCATTGGGGTTCTTCGCGCGGTACTCGGGATCGTTGACCAGCCCGAAGGCGCCCCCGGCATCGATCGCCTCGAAGGCGACACCGGCCTCCTCGGCGGCCCAGAGCGCCTTTCTCACGTTGGACGAATTCTTGCGGCCCCAGATCTTCAGCATCTGTAATTGTCCTGTCGTTTCACGAGGCGTCGATTCTAGAGGCAATCCCCCCCTCCTTGGCCAAGGATTTGCGTTGATAACGCATATCGACCCGAGCGGGGTGGCGGATGGACAAAGGCGTGCTTGGGGTGAAGCCCGACGCGGCGGGACCGGGCCACGATGCGTTGGGCCTCGCTGCGCCCGGCGCCGACCTACGGTGTCTTTACGGCAGCCGCCTCGCTGTGCAGGTCACCGCTCATGAACGCCGCACCGGGCTCGAACAGGTGCGGGTAGACCTTCGCCAGGTGGCCGAAGAACAGCGCCTCCGGCAGGTCCTCGAACTGGCCGTGGTCGGCGAGGTATTCCATGTAGCGCTCGCCCTGGCGGTTGAAGGGGTGGAAGACGCTGTCGCTGGCCCCGTCGAACTCCAGCGGCGCGACGTCGAACAACCGGCACAGCTCCAGGTTGAAGGCCGGCGTCGCCTTGACCCAGCGCCCGTCCAGGTAGAGCTCGGTGTAGCCGTGCATGGCGAACACCTTGCTCCGGAGCAACTGCAGCAGGCGCGGGGTGGCCAGGTGGTTGCGCACGTCCGCCAGGCCGATGCGCGCGGGGATCCCGCAATGCCGCGCGCAGGCCGCGAGTAGGATGGCCTTGGGCACGCAATAGGACTCACCCGCCGCCAGCGCGGTGCTCGCCTTGAGCGAGCCGGGGTCGCGGCTGAAGGCGTAGGGGTTGTAGCGGATGGCATCGCGCACGGCGTAGTACAGGCTGACCGCCTGGTCACGCGGCTGCGCGCTCGCGCCGCGGTTTTGCGAGGCGAACTCAACCACCAGGGGGTGGTCACTATCAACGAAGCGACCGGATCGCAGGTAGGGCTGCATGGCATCTCTCCAGGGTGAACCGCCCCAGTCTAGGGGCTGCCCCGGTGCCCGCCCAACGACGATCCGGCCAAGCTGACTGCCCATGTCGCCAGCTTTCACGGCGACGTCTACGCTCGTGACGGTCGCGCCTGTGCCGCACCGTCATCAAGGAGGATCACGCATGGTGTTCGTCTGGTTGCTCGTTCTGGTTCTCGGGGTCGCCTGGCTGGCGCACCGCCGCACCGCTCCCCTGCCCGCCCTGGGCGCGGTGGCCCTGTATCTCCTGGCCATGGGGGTGTTCAGCCACTCGCCGGGCTGGCTGCTGGCGATCCTCTGGGTGCTGTGGCTGGCGGTCGCCCTGCCCCTGGCCTTCCCTGAAATGCGCCGCAAGCTGATCACCGCCCCGCTGTTCTCCTGGTTCCAGCGCGTGCTGCCGCCCATGTCGGAAACCGAGCGCGACGCCATCGAGGCCGGCACCGTGTGGTGGGATGGCGAGCTGTTCAGCGGCCGCCCCGACTGGAACAAGCTGCTCGACTACCCGCGCCCGGCGCTCACCGCCGAGGAGCAGGCCTTCATCGACGGCCCCACCGAAGAGCTCTGCGCCATGGTCAGCGACTGGGACATCGGCCAGCGCATGGACCTGCCCCCCGAGGCCTGGGAACACATCAAGGCCAACGGCTTCTTCGCCCTGATCATTCCCAAGGAATACGGCGGCAAGGGCTTCTCTGCCTACGCCCACTCCCAGGTGGCCATGAAGCTGGCCACCCGCAGCGGCGACCTCGCCTCCACCGTGATGGTGCCCAACTCCCTCGGCCCGGCCGAGCTGCTGCTGCACTACGGCACCGACGAGCAGCGCCAGCACTACCTGCCGCGCCTGGCCCGTGGCGAGGACATCCCCTGCTTCGCCCTCACCGGCCCGCTGGCCGGCTCCGATGCCGGCGCCATGCCCGATGTCGGCATCGTCTGCAAGGGCCAGTGGCAGGGCGAGGAAGTCATCGGCCTGCGCCTGACCTGGGAGAAGCGCTACATCACCCTCGGCCCGGTGGCCACCCTGCTCGGCCTGGCCTTCAAGGCCTACGACCCCGAGCACCTGCTGGGTGACGAGGAAGACCTGGGCATCAGCCTGGCGCTGGTGCCCACCGACACACCCGGCGTCGAGATCGGCCGTCGCCACCTGCCCCTGGGCGCCGCCTTCATGAACGGCCCCAACTCCGGCAAGGACGTGTTCGTGCCGCTGGATTACCTGATCGGCGGCCAGCCCATGCTCGGCAAGGGCTGGATGATGCTGATGAACTGTCTCTCCGTCGGCCGCTCCATCTCCCTGCCGGCGGTGGGCACCGGCGCCGCCAAGTACACCAGCCTGGTCACCGGCCAGTACACCCGCGTGCGCGAGCAGTTCAACGTGCCGCTGTCGGCCTTCGAAGGCATCCAGGAAGCCATGGCGCGCATCGGCGGCAACGCCTGGCTGATGGATGCCGCGCGCATGCTCACCGCCAACGCGGTGGACCTGGGCGAGAAGCCCTCGGTGCTCTCGGCCATCCTCAAGTACCACCTGACCGAGCGCGGCCGCGAGTGCATCGGCCACGCCATGGACGTGCACGGCGGCAAGGGCATCATCATGGGCCCGAACAACTACCTGGGCCGCTCCTGGCAGGGCGCGCCGATCTTCATCACCGTGGAAGGCGCCAACATCCTCTCGCGCAACCTGATGATCTTCGGCCAGGGCGCCATCCGCTGCCATCCGTTCGTGCTCAAGGAGATGGCCCTGGCCGGTCGCGAGGACCACGACCGTGCCCTGGAAGAGTTCGACGACCTGCTGATGCGGCACATCGGCTTCGCCGTCAGCAACGCCGCCAGCACCCTGCTGCTGGGCCTGACCTTCGGCCACCTGGGCAGCGCCCCGGGCGATCGCCTGGCCCAGGGCTACTTCCGCAGCCTCAACCGCCTCTCGGCGGCCTTCGCCCTGCTCGCCGACTTCAGCATGATGCTGCTGGGCGGCGAGCTGAAACGCCGCGAGCGCCTCTCCGCGCGTCTGGGCGACGTGCTCAGCCACCTCTACCTGGCCTCCGCCGCGCTCAAGCGCTACCACGACCTGGACAGCCCCGAGCACCTGCGCCCGCTGCTGCGCTGGGCCCTGGAGGAAAGCCTGGGCAAGGCCGAGGACGCCCTCGCCGGCCTGCTGGCCAATTTCCCCAGCCGTGTCTTCGGTTGCCTGCTCGGCGTGCTGGTGTTCCCCTTCGGCCGTCGCCACAAGGGGCCCTCGGATGAACTGGACGCGGAGATCGCAGCCATCATCGGCCGCGACCGGGGCGACCCGGCGCTGGAGAACCTGCTCGCCGGCTGCTTCCGCCCGCAGGCCGAGGACGACCCGGTCGGCGCGCTGCAGCACGCCGTCGACGCCCTGGCCGCCGTGCAGCCGCTGCAGAAGAAGCTGCACAAGGCGGTCAAGGACGGCCAGGTGAAACCCGCTGCCGGTGAAAGCCTGATCGACGCCGCCCTGGCCGCCGGGGTCGTCGACGCCAGTGAGGCCCAGCGCCTGCGCGCCGCCGAGGCCGCACGGCGCAAGGTGATCGACGTCGACGACTACGCCAAGGACGAGCTGCTGCCGACCGAGGGCCGGGTCCGCTAGGGCCACCACCCGGCCAGGCGGGCGGGACAGCGGGCGCGGAGGGACTTATACTCCGCGCCCGTTTTCATTCCGCCCCAGGACGCACGCCATGGCCAATCCCTACCTCGACCACCACCTCGCCCTGCTCGCCCACCTGCGCGGCATCCTGGTCGCCCTGGGCGAAGCCGAGCAGGTTCCCGAAGAGAACCACGCCCTGTTCGTCGAGCGCTTCGACGAGCTGATGAGCGAACTGCCGCGCGACCCGGAATCCAGCCTCTACCTGGGCCAGGACCTGATCGCCCAGGTCTTCCACCGCTACCCGCAGATCGCCCACCTGGTCCCCCGCGACCTGCTGTGGTTCTTCGGCGGCGATTGCCTGCACTTCATGCCCGACGAAGAGATCGCCCTGTTCCAGCGCCTCGACGAGCGCCGCTTCGAAGCCGAGGAGAACGACGAGCCCTTCGACTGGAACCAGGAAAAGCAATTCCTCGCCCTGCCCGACGAAAGCGGCAAGCACTGATCCCTCGCGCCCATGGCCCGTGCCCGGCACGGGACTGGAGCCGCCGGCCGTCCCGGACCTAAGTCCGGGCCGCGCCCCACCGCAATGCCCGCCACCATGCAGGCACCGTCATCGCCCGAACGGCGTCCCACCGGGCCCGGCCTGTACCGCCACCCGCCTGCGTGCGGCGAGTGAATCCGTGGCTCGGGGCGCAACTTTCCCGCCGCCATGCTGCCGAAACGCTAGGCCCCATGGGCCCGCTCCCCAGCCGCCACCCCCGTGCTCCGGACCCGCCAGCCGATGACCGATGATGCGACCCGCCGTCCCGACGGCGCCCCGACCCCCTACTTCCTGCCCGGCAGCGGTGAGCTGGGCCGCCTGATCAATGCCCACGACTGGGCCGCCACGCCCCTGGGGCCCATCGAAGGCTGGCCGCAGAGCCTGAAGACCGTCACCGGCATGCTACTGCTCTCGCCGGTGCCCATCGTCCTGCTCTGGGGCGAGGCCGGCACCATGATCTACAACGACGCCTACTCGGTGTTCGCCGGTGGCCGCCACCCGCAACTGCTGGGCTCGGAGGTGCGCAAGGGCTGGCCGGAGGTCGCCGACTTCAACGACAACGTCATGAAGGTCGGCCTGGCCGGCGGCACCCTCGCCTACAAGGACCAGGAGCTCACCCTGCACCGCAACGGCCGCCCCGAATCGGTGTGGATGAACCTCGACTACTCGCCCGTGCTGGACGAGAGCGGCCGCCCCGCCGGGGTGATCGCCATCGTCGTCGAGACCACCGAGCGGGTCCGCGCCGAACAGCACATGCGCGCCGAACGCAGCCGCCTGCAGAGCCTGTTCGAACAGGCGCCGGGGCTGATGGCGCTGCTCGCCGGGCCGGACTACGTGTTCGAGCTGGCCAACCCCGTCTACCGCCGCCTGGTGGGCGACCGCGACCTGATCGGCCGCCCCCTGCGCGAGGCCCTGCCGGAGGTGGAGCGACAAGGCTTCATCGAGCTGCTCGACCAGGTCCGCACCAGCGGCAAGGCCTATGTCGGAACCGGCGTGCACGTCATGCTGCAACGCGAACCCGGCGGCGCCGAGGAAGAGCGCGTGCTCGACTTCGTCTACCAGCCGGTGGTGGATGGCCAGGGCCGGGTCACCGCCATCTTCGTCGAGGGCCAGGATATCACCGAGCGCGCCGCCGCCGAGGCCCGCGTGCGCAAGAGCGAGGAGCGCTTCCGCGCGCTGGTCAACGCCTCCTCCGACATGCTCTTTCGCATGGACCCGCACTGGACCGAGATGCGCCGCCTCGACGGCAAGGGCCTGATCGCCGACCTCCGCCGCCCCACCGCCAACTGGCTGCAGGACTACATCCCCGCCGAGGACCAGCCCCGGGTGCGCGCGGCCATCGACCAGGCCGTGCGCACCAAAGGCATCTTCCAGCTGGAGCACCGCGTGTACCTGCTCGATGGCAGCCTGGGCTGGACCTTCTCCCGTGCCGTGCCCTTGCTGGATGCCGACGGCGAGATCAGCGAATGGTTCGGTGCCGCCAGCGACATGACCGGGCGCCACCTGGCCGAGGACGCCCTGCGCGAGAACGAGGCGCGGCTGCTGTTCCTCGACGCCCTCGGCAAGGAAACCTCCCGCAGCGTCGATGCCGACCAGATCCTCGCCATCACCACCCGCATGCTCGGCGAGCACTTGGACGTGGCCGTCTGCGCCTACGCCGACATGGACCCCGACGGCGACGGCTTCACCATCCGCGGCGACTGGGCCGCCCCGGGCAGCCAGAGCATCGTCGGCCACTATCACCTTTCCGATTTCGGCCAACTGGCGGTGCAACGCCTCGGCGCCGGGTTGCCGCTGGTCCTGGACGACAACCGCGGCCAGCTGCCCCCCGAGGAGGCCGCCACCTTCCTGGCCATCGGCCTGGCGGCGACCATCTGCCTGCCCCTGGTCAAGGGCGGCCGCCTCACCGCGCTGATGGCCATCCATGACAGCGTGCCGCGCAACTGGACGCACAAGGAACTGGCCCTGCTCACCGAGGTGACCGAGCGCTCCTGGGCGCACATCGAGCGGGTGCGCTCGGAGATGGAGGCCCGTGACGGCGAGCGCCGCTTCCGCGCGGAACTGGAAGCCAAGGTGGACGAGCGCACCGCCGCCCTGGCCCAGAGCGAGGCCAGCATCCGCACCATCTTCGAGACCTCGCACCTCTACCAGGGGCTGATCGCCGCCAGTGGCGAGGTGCTGCACTTCAACGCCACCGCCCTGGCCGGCATCGACGCCAGCCTGGAGGAAGTGGCCGGCCGGCCCTTCTGGGAAACCCCCTGGTTCTCCGGCACCCCCGGCATGCCCGAAACCATCCGCGCGACGGTGCAGCGGGTCGCCACCGGCGCCACCGCCAACCTCGGCATGGCCCTGGAGCTGCCCGGCGGCACCCGGCTGTTCGACTTTTCCCTGCGCCCGGTGCTCAGCGACACCGGCGAGGTGGTCGCCATGGTCCCCGAGGCGGTGGAGAAGACCGCGCGGGTCAAGGCCGAGCAGGCCCTGCAGCAGGTGCAGAAGATGGAGGCCATCGGCAACCTCACCGGCGGCATCGCCCATGACTTCAACAACCTGCTGATGGCGGTGCTCGGCAGCCTGGAACTGCTGCGCCGGCGCATGCCCCACGAGGCCCCGCTGCTGCGCCTGCTGGACAACGCCCGCGCCGCCGCCGAGCGCGGCGCCTCGCTGACCACCCGCATGCTCGCCTTCGCCCGGCGCCAGGAGCTGCGCCGCGAGCGCATCGACCTGCGCCAGCTGGTGGAGGACATGACCGACCTGCTGCAGAGCGCGCTGGGCTCCACCATCGCCGTGGAAACCCTGTTCCCGCTGCAACTGCCACCGGTGGAGACCGACCCCAACCAACTGGAATCTGCCCTGCTCAACCTCGCCGTCAACGCGCGCGATGCCATGGGCGGCCAGGGCCGCATCTCCATCGCCGCCCGCGAGGAAGCCGCGCCGCCGGGCGACGGCCTCACGCCCGGGCGCTACCTGTGCCTGGCCGTGACCGACAACGGCGAGGGCATGGACGAGGCCACCCTCAAGCGCGCCACCGAGCCCTTCTTCACCACCAAGGGCATCGGCAAGGGCACCGGCCTCGGCCTGTCCATGGTCCACGGCTTCGCCGAGCAGTCCGGCGGCGTCCTGCGCCTGCGCAGCACGCCCGGGCACGGCACCACGGCGGAAATCTGGCTGCCGGCGCAGGAGTGGCCGCACGAGCAGGCGTCGCGGCCGTCGCCCGAGGTCAGCGAAGCGCTCGATGACTCGCCCACCGCCGGCCTGTCGATCCTCGCCGTGGACGATGACGACCTGGTGCTGACCAATACCGCCGAGATGCTCGAGGACCTCGGCCACCGCGTGCTCACCGCCCACTCCGCTCAGGAGGCCCTGGAACTGCTGGAGCGCGAGGCCTTCGACCTGCTGGTGACCGACCACGCCATGCCCTACATGACCGGCGCACAGCTGGCGCTGGAGGTGCGCTCGCGACGCCCCGGCCTGCCGGTGCTGATGGTCTCGGGCTACGCCGAACTGCCGGCCGGCGTGCGCCTGGACCTGCCGCGCCTGTCCAAGCCCTTCACCCAGCAGCAGCTCGCCGACGCCGTCGCCGGGCTGGCCACCCGCAACGCCCCCTGCGCCTGAGCCGACCCTTCGTCCAGGCGCCGGACGGCGCTACCACCCGGACGCGGCGGCGCCTTAACATGGCGACCCCGCCCGGCACAGGATGCCGGGCCCGACCGACCTGCCAGGACCGATAATGCTGTTCGTCGTGATGCTCGGGGGCAAACACCCCCGGGCCAAGATCGAAGTCCATGACGTGGTGTTCGCCTTCGCCGACACCATCGAAGAAACCCACCCGCAATTGCGCCAGGAATGGTTCGGCAGCCCCGCCGGCCTGCACATCGACTCCTGGATGGCCATCGAAGGCGTCGACGGCTACCGCGTCAGCCTGGGGGCCTGCGCTCCCGCCGCCGGTGCGCCGCGACTGTTCTTCATCAACCTCGGCGGCTACGAGCCCGGCGCCTTCGGCGAAGCCCACCGCTACCTCCTGGTGGTGGCACGGGACAAGGCCGAAGCCAAGGAGAAGGGCAAGCGACGCATGCTGGCGAACTGGGACAAGCCCCACACCGACGCCCTGCTGGACGTCGACGACTGCATCCCCATCGACCAGGTGGACGGCCGCTACGTGCAGCTGGTCGAGGGCGAGCACCGGGGCATCACCCAGCGCAGCGACTACGTCATCCTGTCCTGACCGGCGCCCCCGCCGCCTCGCGCTGGCGGGCCGCCCACAGGCGCTGCTGGGTGATGCCACGCACCTGTGCCTTGCTCCGCTCCACGTGCTCGCGCAGTAGCTGCTGCGCCTGCGCACAACACCCGTCGAGCATGGCGGCGAGGATGTGCCCGTGCTCCTCGTAGGTCGCCGCCACCCGCTGCGCCTGGGTGAAATCCAGGCGCCGGACGATGCGGATGCGCTCGCTCAGCTCGCGGTGCACGCGGGCCATCTCGGCATTGCCGGCGGCGGCCACCAACTGGCAGTGGAAGGCCTCGTCGAGCTCCGCCACCGCACGGCCATCGACCAGGCGCTCGCCCTCCTCCACCTGCCAGGTGCGGCAGAGCCCGGACAACGGGCCCGGCCGCTCGCCGGCACGCCGGCACAGGCGCTCCACCGCAGCCAGCTCGAGGACGATGCGCAGATCGTAGAGCGCCTCGAAGCGCTCGAAGTCGAAGGGCCTGACCTGCCAGCCGCTGCGGAAATGCACCTCCAGGTAGCCCTCGCGCTCGAGCCGGTACAGGGCCTGGCGCACCGGAGTACGGCTGGCCGCCATGCGCCCGGCCACCTCGCCTTCGCTGAAGCGGTCGCCGGGCAGCAGGCGGAATTCGGAGATGTCCTCCTTGAGCCGCTGGTAGATGCCGTCCACCAGGCTTTGCGGGCGACCGGCACGCCCTGGCGCAGCCTCCACGCGCCTCAGGCCGGCGCACGGCTGGCGATGTAGGCGCGCCAGCCACCGAAGGCGGTGATGTCCTCGGCATCGGCCAGTGCCCAGGGCTCGCAGATGAAGCCCTTGACCCAGCGCCCGTCCTCCAGCTGCAGGTTGCCGATGCCCAGCGGCGGCGGGATCTCGGCGACGAACTCGCCGAAGCGCGCCAGGGGGATGTCCCACAGCTCGACGATGATCGACGCGCCTTCGGCGGCGCGGGCCAGCCCCGGCTTGGGCGGCACCGAGCCGGGCAGCGCGTGGAGGCGGTAGGTCGGTGCGGTCAGGGTCTGCTCCACCAGCACCGCATCGCGGGTGGTGAGCTGGGCATTCAGCGGCATGCCGGTGAGGTGCGCGCCCACCACCGCCACGCGCACGCTGCCGGGCGCCTGGGTGGGCGCGGCGGCGGGTGCCAGGGGGCGGCCGGTGGCACCCAGGGGCAGGCCGAGGCTCGCCTGCCAGCGCTTGCCCAGGGACGCCAGGGCCCGGTCGTGCCAGGCCGGGGCGATCAGGGTGATGCCGGCCGGCAGGCCGTCGTCGCGGAACCCCGCCGGCAACGCCAGTGCGCTGAGGTCGGCGAGGTTGGTGAAGTTGGTGTAGGTGCCGAACTGGCTGTTGTAGAGCACCGGTTCCGCCTCCATCTGCGCCAGGGTGCGCAGGGTCGGCGAGGTGGGCACCACCAGCGCATCGAAGCCCTCCAGGGCCTGCTCGATGCGCCGCGCCAGTTCGGCGCGGCGGTATTCCGCGCGGTAGGCGTCGCAGGCGCTGTAGCCCAGGCCGTTGGCGACGATACCGCGCACCACCGGGTTGATCGCTTGCGGGGCGCGCTCCAGCATCCCCGCCAGCGCGACGGTGCGCTCGGCCACCCAGGCCCCCTGGTAGAGCTGCTCGGCCAGCTCGCGGAAGGGCGTGAAGTCGATGGGCACCAGCTCCGCCCCGAGCCCGGCCAGGTGCTCCAGGGCACGCTCGAACACCGCCTGGTTGGCGGTATCGCCGAAGAACTCCAACTGCTGCGGCACCGCCAGGCGCGGCCTGGCGCCGATGGCCACCGGGGCGCGCCCGGGGTTGCGCCGCGAATAGGCATCCGCCGCATCGAAGCCGCCGGCGATCTCGGCGACGCATTCGGCGTCCGCCACCGTCAGGGCGAACACCGAGATGCAGTCCAGGGTGCGGCACGCCGGCACCAGCCCGTGGGTGGAGAGCCAGCCCTTGGTCGGCTTGAGGCCGACGATATTGTTGAAACCGGCCGGCACCCGGCCGGAACCGGCGGTGTCGGTACCGAGGGAGAACGCCACCAGGCCGCGCGCCACCACCGAGGCGGACCCGGAGCTGGACCCGCCGCTGACGTAATCGGCATCGAAGGCGTTGGGCACCGCGCCGAAGGGCGAGCGGGTGCCCACCAGGCCGGTGGCGAACTGGTCGAGGTTGGTCTTGCCCACCAGCACCGCGCCGGCCGCCTGCAGGCGCGTGACCACGGTGGCGTCCTCTTCGGCCAGGTAGGCGAACTCGGGGCAGGCCGCGCTGGTGCGCCAGCCGGCCGCATCGATGTTGTCCTTGATGGCGAAGGGCACCCCGTAAAGCGGCAGACGGCTGCGGACGCCGCCCACGGCCACCAGCTGCGCCTCCAGGGTCGCCAGGCGATCACCGAGCTGTGCATCGCTGGCCAGCACGATCCAGGCGGGATCGTCAGCGCGCAGGCCCTGCAGCCATTCGAAGAGGATCTGCGGGGTGATCCGCTCGCTGGCGTAGGCATCGCGCCAGTCATCGAGGGTCCAGCCTTGGGGTTGCCGGTCGGGGGTCTGCATCGGGCGCTCCATCTTGTATCCAAGTTGTGGCGGCAGCCCTGCAACCCGCGGACCAACTATGCTGAACCCCATGAAACCGGGCCGTTCGAACGAGACAGGGAAGGATCGAGCCATGCCCGCGCCATAATTCGGTGCAATCCTGCATGTTTTTGGTGCCCGTCACCGAACGTGCGACGGGGCTGCCCCGGCGGAGGCAAACCGCTAGACTGCCATCACTTAGCCAGTACCCGAGCAACGGAATGACCGCAGCCCCCTCCTACATCACGCCGGACCAGCTTTGCGTCGGCCTCTACATCCAGCTCGAACTGGGCTGGTGGGAGCACGATTTCACCTTCAGCAACTTCAAGATCAAGGATGAAGCGCAGATCAAGGCGCTGCGCGAGCTGGGCCTCAAGCGCCTGCGCTACGACCCGGCACGCAGCGATTGCGAGCCCCTGGACCTGGAACCCGAGGCCCCGCCCGCCCCTCAGGAACCCGAAGTGCCCGCGCCCAGCCCCGAGGACATCGCCCGCCAGGAGCGGGTGGTCAAGCTCAGCAAGCTGCGCAAGCGCCTGGCGGAGGTGGACCGCAAGTTCATCCACGCCAGCCAGCAGGTGAAGCAGCTCAACCAGACCCTGCGCAGCCAGCCCGAAGAGGCCTTGAAGCAGGCCGGCCAGGTGGTCGGCGACCTGGTGGCCTCGGTACTCGGCGAAGATGGCGCGGCCCTGCACAGCATCAACGGCAAGCCCGCCGAGGACGCCTACTTCCACTCGCTGAACGTCACCGTGCTGTCGGTGATGCTCGGCCGCCAGCTCGGCTACGACAGCGAGGCCTGCCACAGCCTCGGCCTCGGCGCCCTGCTCCACGACATCGGCAAGATGGACGTGCCCAGCAAGGTGCTGCTCAAGCCCGAGCCGCTGACCCGCCCCGAGCAGCAACTGCTGCAGATGCACACCGACTTCGGCCTGCGCCGCAGCCAGCAACTGATGCTCGACGACGAGGTGCAGCGGATCATCCACGAGCACCACGAGCACTGCGACGGCAGCGGCTACCCCCGGCAACTGCACGAAGCCGGCATCGGCCGCCTGAGCCGGGTGGTGTGCATCACCAACCACTTCGACAACCTGTGCAACCCGCTCAACCCGCGCGACGGCCTCAGCCCCCACGAGGCCCTGTCGCGCATGTACGGGCAGTACCGCCAGCGCTTCGACGAGGTGATGCTCAAGGCCTTCATCCGCTGCATGGGCGTCTACCCGCCGGGCAGCCTGGTGCAGCTGCAGGACGATCGCTACGGCCTGGTGCTGGGCATGCACCCGACGCTACCGCTGAAGCCGACGCTGATCCTCTTCGAACCCAAGGTGCCGAAGGAGGAAGCGCTGATCGTCAACCTCGAGCACGAAGCGTCGATCGCCATCGCCCGCAGCGTCCGCCCCGCCCAGGTGCCGCCGGAGGCCCTGGAGTACCTCGACCCGCGCCAGCAGGTGACCTACTACGTGGACCCGCGCACCCGGGGCTGAACACCCCTGCGATCGCCGATCGTTCGTACGGCGCCCCGGGGGGGGGCCCGGCCACGACCGGCCGGGCGAAATTCCGCCCGGATTCCCCCAGGCCAGCCCCTGTAATGGCGGACTCCCGCCACTACATGCCGCCGCCAGGCCGCCGGACCCGCGTGGCGCCTGGCCTGCAGCCACCGGGCACGCTCCTTGCTCTATCGGCCGCCCACGGTGGCGAACAGCTACCGGATGCAGGGCGCCGAGGCGCCTGACCGGGGCGCCGCACACGCCCCGGCCACGAAGAATGCAGGGCCGCCAGCCCAGGAAGACGTCACTCCCGCCACCCTGGCCGAGAACCGTCGATCCGCGTGCCCCCGGGGCGGCAGGCCATGCTCGAAATCTGGACGGTTGGTATATGAAGAAACTACTGCTGGCGCTCCTGTGCCTGAGCGTCATGGGCTGCTCCCAGCCCGACTCCTCCGAGAAACCCCTGGACGTGCTGCTGATCGGCGGCGGCATCATGAGCGCCAGCCTCGGCACCTACCTGCACGAGCTGGAGCCCGACTGGAAGATCGAGACCTTCGAGCGCCTGGACCAGGTCGCCGAGGAAAGCTCCAACGCCCTGAACAACGCCGGCACCGGCCACTCCGCCTTCTGCGAGCTGAACTACACCCCCGAGACCGCCGACGGCGGCATCGACATCAGCAAGGCCGTGGCGATCAACGAATCCTTCGAGATCTCCAAGCAGTTCTGGGCCTACCAGATCGACCAGGGCGTGCTGAAGAACCCCCGCGCCTTCATCAACACCGTGCCGCACATGAGCTTCGTCTGGGGCGACGACAACGTCGCCTACCTGAAGAAGCGCCACGCGGCCCTGCAGCACAGCCCGCTGTTCCGCGGCATGCAGTACAGCGAGGACCACGCGCAGATCGCCCAGTGGGTGCCGCTGGTGATGGAGAACCGCGCCCAGGACCAGAAGATCGCCGCCACCCGCATGCCCATCGGCACCGACGTCAACTTCGGCGAGATCACCCGCCAGCTGTTCGGCTCGCTGTCCGAGTCGCCCAACTTCAAGCTCAACCTCGGCCATGAAGTGCGCGACATCGTGCGCAACGAAGACGGCACCTGGAAAGTGGTGGTCGCCGACCTGGCCAAGGGTGGCGAGGAGCGCGCGGTCAATGCCCGCTTCGTGTTCATCGGGGCCGGCGGCGGTGCCCTCAAGCTGCTGCAGAAATCCGGCATCCCCGAGGCCGACGGCTACGCCGGCTTCCCGGTGGGCGGCTCCTTCCTGATGACCCGCAACCAGGACATCGTCGCGCGCCACCACGCCAAGCTCTACGGCAAGGCCTCGGTCGGCTCGCCGCCCATGTCCGTGCCGCACCTGGACACCCGCGTGGTCGATGGCCAGGAGGTGCTGCTGTTCGGCCCCTTCGCCACCTTCTCCACCAAGTTCCTCAAGAACGGCTCGCACATGGACATGTTTAGCGCCATCACCACCGGCAACATCGGCCCGATGACCAACGCCGGCATCGACAACATGGACCTCAGCCAGTACCTGATCGGCCAGCTCATGCTCAACCAGGACGACCGCATGAACGCCCTGCGCGAGTACTTCCCCGATGCACAGGACGCCGACTGGGAGCTGATCCAGGCCGGCCAGCGCGTGCAGGTGATCAAGAAGGACGCCGAGAAAGGCGGCGTGCTGCAGTTCGGCACCGAAGTGGTGAGTGCCGCCGACGGCTCCATCGCCGCGCTGCTGGGCGCATCCCCGGGTGCTTCCACCGCCGCGCCGATCATGCTCAGCGTGCTGGAGAAGACCTTCCCCGAGAAGATGAAGAGCGACGCCTGGCAGGCCCGCCTGAAGGCGATCATCCCCTCCTACGGCCGCAAGCTGAACGATGACCTCGAGCTGACCAACGCCACCCGCGCCTGGAGCCATGAGCGCCTGCAGCTGGACTTCATCCCCGTCCAGCCGGAAGAAAGCACCCCGGCCGCAGCCGCCGAGTGATGCAACTGCCCCGCCCGCTCAGGGCGGGGTATCTCCCCCTGTGGGAGCGAATTCATTCGCGAATGGGTTACCCGGCCATTCGCAGCCAAGTGCCTGCTGAAGGTCTTTCGCGGCTGAAGCCGCTCCCACACCGGGTATCTTCACCTCGCCGCCCTACGGTGCTTGAAGCCCTCACCCCTTGTGCGGCAACTCCTTCCCGCCGACGCCTTCGCCGATCACCAGGTAATGCCCACCCGCCACATGGTGCAGGGTGCGCAGGTCGTCATGCCCCTCGAAATGCCAGCGGCCGTCGCTGAACACCCGCGAATCGGCCCAGGCGGCCACCACCTCGCCGAGGAACAGGTCATAGCGTTCCTGGATGTGCGGCTCTGGCAGCAGGCGGCATTCCAGCCAGGCCACGCAGCCCTCCACCAGCGGTGCCTCGACCTGCTCACCGGAAAAGGTGGCGATGCCATAGGCGTCGAACTTGTCGCGCCCCGCCTCGTCGAGGGTCTGCCCGGAGCTGGAACCGACCGTCTGCACCAGGTCGACCTGGCAGCGCGCCGGCACGTTGAGCACGAAGCTGCCGGAGGCTTCCAGCAGGCGGCGGGTCCAGGTGGACTTGTCGAGCACCACGGAGACCTTGGGCGGCTCGAAGTCCAGGGCCATCGCCCAGGCGGCCGCCATGACGTTGCGCTTGCCGCCATGAGCGGCGCTGACCAGCACGGTGGGGCCGTGGTTGATCAGGCGATAGGCCTTGGCCAGCGGAACGGGACGGCGGTGATCGACGGACATGGCAGGGCTCCGGAGGGCTGCGAAAGGGGACGGCGCAGCCTGCACCAGGGCGAAGCCGGAGAGCAAGCCCGGCGGTGCCGGATCACCAGCGCAGCAGGCGCGGCCCCAGCAGCCAGCCGGCGAGGGTCGGCAGCGCCATGCCCAGCACGTACCAGACGCCCCAGAACGGCACCGCCATCTCCGGGCAGTGCAGGCAGTAGACCAGCGTCGCCAGTGCCCCGGCGAGCAGGCCGCCGGCGGCCCCGGCGAGGCGCAGCCGGGTGGGTGCGAGGCCGCGCAGGGCCCAGTTCACCGCGATGAAAGCCGGCACCGAGAGCAGGGCGATGTTCAGCGGGCAGGTCCGCCACGTGCTGCCGAGCACGACCGCCAGCCTGTCCCCGGCGGGCAGCGCCGCCAGCAGCACCAGGCTCGCCCCCCAGACCAGCACCAGGGGCAACGCGATGGCGGCCCAGCGCACGCCCACCGGCACGCCCGGCCGCGCCAGCCGGCCACTGGCCCAGAGCGCACCCAGCGCCAGCACCATGGGCAGCGCCACCTTGGCCCAGAACAGGGGAGTGGCGGCCACCTCGGCCAGGTCCTTGCGCACGCCGAAGAAACAGGCCATCAGCACCAGCGCCCCCACCAGGCCGCAGCCGAGCGCCAGGGTGAAACGCCGGGCCGAGCGGGCCAGGGGCACCTCCGGGTTGCCGCTGGCGAGCATCGCAATCAGGTCATCGGTCTTCATCGCTTACCTCGAATCATGTCCGCGAGCACCTTGAGCCCGCGGTGTATGCCGACCTTGACGGCAGAACTGGAAAGCCCGGTGAGCCGGGCGGTTTCCTCCACCGAGAGACCCTCCAGCTTCACGTGGATGATCGGCAGGCGCTGCTTGTCGGGCAGCTGCTCCAGCAAGCGCCCCAGGTCACGACTGGCCTCGCCCGGCTCCGCGTCGGCCTCGTCGAACAGGCCTTCCTCGTCCAGCGGGTCGTGCAAGGCCTCGCGCCGGCCACGGGCGCGGAAATGGTCGGCCAGCTTGTAGCGTGCGATGGCCTGCACCCAGGCCGTCACCGGCTGGTCGGCACGGTAGGTGTGGCGGGCGTTGTGCACGGCCAGCAGCACCTCCTGCACCAGGTCCTCGCAATCGCTCGGCTGCCGTAGGCGACGCATCAGGAAGGCCCGCAGGTGGGCGCCGAGCTGGCCGAGGAAATCCCGGTACGCAGCTGCCTCGCCCGCAAGCCCCCTGAGCAGCAGCGCCTGCAGTCCGGCCTCCCGTGCTTCCAGTGCCTCTTGATCACTAGTTCGCTTCATCGACCGCCCTGGTTACACCCCGGATGAAATTCTCCCGCCGTCGGCATCCGCCGCGCTGCGGGCGACACACGTTAGGGCGCGGCGAAAAAAATCTCAAAAAAATTTCGGCGGGCTGTAACCGGAGGCGAGGTGCCGGCGAATTACCCCTCGAGCCACCGGTGAAAGGCCGGTCGCCACCCTCAATGGAAACTGGAGATACGACATGAACAACATCGCTCTCACCGCTGCCGCCCTGGCCCTCGCCACCCTCGCCGGCGGTGCCGTCGCCGCCGACGCCAAGCCCGGCGCCATGGAGAAGTGCTACGGCGTGGCCATGGCCGGGCAGAACGATTGCAAGGCCGGCGCCGGCACCAGCTGCGCGGGCACCTCGAAGAAGGACTACCAGGGCGACGCCTGGAAGAACGTCCCGGCCGGCACCTGCACCTCGATCAAGACGCCCAACGGCATGGGCTCGCTGACCCCGATCAAGTCCTGACCGCCGGCCGTCGACCATGCAACGCCATGCGCCGCTGGGCGCCGGACTGGGCCTCAAGCCCGAGCACTACGAACAGGCCCACGCCTGCACGGCAACGGGCTTGTGGTTCGAAGTGCATCCGGAGAACTACTGGGTCGACGGCGGCCCCCGCCTGGACTGGCTGCAGGCCATAGGCGCACGCCACCCGCTCTCGCTGCACGGGGTTTCGTTGTCCCTGGCGGCGGATTGCCCGCCCGACCCGGCCCACCTGCGGCGCCTGCGCGCCCTGGCGGACCGGGTACGGCCGGCCCTGATATCCGAGCACCTCGCCTGGTCAACCTGGCGCGGTGCCTACAACCCGGACCTGCTGCCCTTTCCCCGTACCGAGGCGGCGCTGGTCCGCATCAGCGACAACATCGCCCGTACCCAGGACGTCCTGGGGCGGCGCATCGCCATCGAGAACCCCAGCCACTACCTGCGCATGGACGGCCACCCGTACCCGGAGATCGACTTCCTCGCCGAACTCAGCCGGCGCAGCGGCTGCGGGCTGCTGCTGGACCTGAACAACGTGCAGGTGAGCGCGCACAACCTGGACTTCGACCCGGCGGGCTACGTGGATGCCTTCCCCGCCGAGGCCATCCTCGAGCTGCACCTGGCCGGGCACAGCCACGACGGGGGCGGTAGCGGGCTGCTGGTGGACTCCCACGACGCGCCCATCGACGAGGCCGTGTGGGCCCTTTACCGGCGCCTGATCGAACGCATCGGCCCACGCCCGACCCTGATCGAGCGCGACGACCACATCCCCCCGTTCGCCGAGCTGCTGGCCGAGCGCGACATCGCCCAGGCCGTGCTGGACGGCCACGGGGAACGGCCATGACGCTATCCCTCGGGGCCTTCCAGGACGCCTTCATCGCGGCGGCCCGTGGCACGCCCCTGGCCCCCGACAGCGCGGAAAGCCGACTGGTGGCCGACCTCGCCCGCCAGGCCGGTTTCGACCTCTACCGCAACACCCTGGCGAAGGGCTGCGTGGACGCCCTGCGGGCCAACTTCCCGGCTGTGGAACGCCTGGTGGGCGCCGACTGGTTCGGTGCCGCAGCGGCGCTGTACGCACGCCAATCGCCGCCGACCTCGGTGCAGTTGCTGGACTACGGCCAGGGTTTCGCCGACTTCCTCGACGCCTTCGAGCCGGCCCGCGAGTTGCCCTACCTGGGCGAGGTGGCGCGGCTGGACCGCCTCTGGGTGGAGGTCTTCGCCGCAGCGGAGCGGCCATCGCTCGCGCTCGGCGACATCGCCGGCCTCGCCCCCGAGGCGCTGGGTGAGCTGTGCCTGCAGCCGAGACCGGCACTGCGCTGGTTCTGGTGCGCCGACATGCCGGCCTACAGCATCTGGCAGCACCAGCGCGAGGAGCGGCCCCTGCCCGACACCCTGGAGTGGCGCGGCGAAGGCGCCCTGCTCGGGCGCAGCGGCGGCCAGGTGACCTGGCAGGCACTGGGCCCGGGAGGCTGCGCCTTCCTCGACGCCTGCGCCCGGGGCCAGACGCTGGATGAGGCCAGTGGCCTGGCCCTGGCCGCCGAACCGGCTCTCGACTTCATCGACCTGCTCGGCCGCCTGCTGGCGGCCGGCGCCTTCACGCCCCTGCTCGCCACGTGCGACACCTGACCGGAGCCCCCTCATGGATACCCCGCACACCCAGCCGATCACGACCGGCCCCATCGCCCCGCGCAGCCTGGCTGCGTGCCTGCACGCCCTGCTCCCCGACGCGTTGCTGTTGCTGGTGGCGCGCCTGGGCATCGCCGGGGTGTTCTTCCTCTCCGGACGCACCAAGGTGGAGGGGGTGCTGAGCATCACCGACAGCACCTACGAGCTGTTCCGCAGCGAATACGCCCTGCCCCTGCTGCCGCCGGAGCTGGCCGCACACCTGGGCACCTATGCCGAACACCTGTTCCCGTCGCTGCTGGTGCTGGGCCTGTGCACCCGCCTCTCGGCACTGGCGCTGCTGGGCATGACGCTGGTGATCCAGGTGTTCGTCTACCCCGACGCCTGGTCCACCCACCTCAGCTGGGCCGGCCTCCTGCTGCTGCTCGTCGGGCGCGGCGCGGGCGCCTGGTCGCTGGACAGCCGCCTGGGCCTGCGCTGACCGGCCGCTAGGGCTGCAGCCTGCAGCAGTCGGAGACCACCGCCGTGCCCGGCTCGAAGGGTGGACGCAGGCCGCCGAGCAACTGCTCGCGCAGCTCCGGGTCCTGGGTGCGGGCACCCAGCCAGATGCCGAAGAAGGTACGCGCGAACAGCGGGTCGCGAACCTCGTGGGGCGGACGCCCGTCGACGTAGAGGCGCCCACCGACACCGGGCAGGTAGACGCCGGTGATGCGCTGGCCGGGCTCGACATCGACGAAGGCGCGCTCCATCTCCGCCTGCCAGGCGCTCAGCCTGGCCGCATCCACCGCCTCGCCACCGAGCCGTTGCAGGTCATCGAGGCTGGCCTCCACCAGGGTCTCGCGGCTGATGGAGCGCCGGTAGGTCAGCTCCAGGGCGAAGGGACGGTCCTCGCCAAGCCCCGCCTCGGTGGCCCACAGCCTGGCGTCGTAGATGTGGAAGCCGTAGGCGCTGAAGGCGCCGCTGCCCACCAGCCGCGCGTCGGGCACGGCCTCGTGCCAGGTATCGGCCAGGGCCTGCGACAGGCCCAGCAGGCCGATGAGCGCGGCGACCAGAAGGCGGCATGGCGAGAAGAAATAGAGGGCCACGGTTGGCTGCTCCTGGGACGTGGATTCGAGCAGTCTCCTGAAGCCAGGTTGCAATATTCCGTTCGCGGCCAACCTAGCGTCGCAACAGCTCCAGCACCGCAGCGACCACATCCTCCGGCGCCTCCTGGGGGATGTTGTGGCCGACGCCGGGCAGCAGCCGGCGCTGGTAGGGGCCGGTGAAATGCACGGCGTCCTCGTCCTGCTCCGGTGGCGGGCCGACGCCGTCGTCCAGGCCGCAGAGGGAGAGGCTCGGTACGCCGATGGCCGGCTGCGCCGCCAGCTGCCGCTCGATGGACTCCAGCGCCGGGTCGCCCGGGGCGTAGCCATAGCGATGGCGATAGGAATGGATCACCACCTCGACGAAGTCCGGGTTGTCGAATGCCTCCGCCGTCGCGGCGTAGGTCGTCTCGTCGAAGCGCCAGGTGGGTGACCACAGCTGCCAGAGCAGCCGGCACAGTGCACGGCGGTTCGCCTCCAGCCCCAGGTGCCCGCGCGGCGTGTGGAAGTAGAACTGGTACCAGTAGCGGAACTCCTGCTCGGGGGCCGCCGGCGTGCCGGAGGCGGCGATGTCCTGGATGTTGTAGCCGTCCCCCGTCACCAGCGCCCTCACCCGCTGCGGCCAGAGCGCGGCGACGATGCAGGCCGCGCGCCCGCCCCAGTCGTAGCCCACCAGCGTCGCGCGCGGGATCGCCAGCGCGTCCATGAAATCCAGCAGGTCACGTCCCAGGGCCGCCTGCTGGCCGGAGCGCGGGGTGTCGCCGCAGAGAAACCGGCTGGGGCCGTAGCCGCGCAGGTAGGGCACCAGCACCCGCATCCCTTGCGCCGCCAGGGCCGGCGCCACGGCGTCATAGGCCCGTACCGAGTAGGGGAAGCCGTGGAGCAGGATCACCACCTCGTCCCCGGCGCCATGCTCTTCATAGGCCAGCGCGAGGCTGGGCGTGTCGACCCTGTGGATCGTCCTCGTCGCCATGAAACCGCTCCTTGCATCGATGATGGGGACAGCTTAGCCAGCCAACGCCCGATCGCCGCTGGAACCAACCTGGCGGCTGCCACACCTAAGGACTATCGACCAGCTCGCGACGAGGTCACCCGCCATGCCCGGCACCGTCCAACGCAGGCTCGCAGTCCTGGCCTTCACCCTGATCGCCTGCAACGCCGGGGCGGCGGATGGGGATGCGCCCGACCCCGGCGCCCTCGACGCCCTGGTGAAGATGGGCGAACACCTGCGCGGCCTGCAGCAGTACGCCCTGGACGCGGAAAGCGACAGCGACCAGTTGCTGGAAAACGGCCAGGCGCTGGTGGTGCATGCCAGCACCCGGTTGCTGGTGAGCGCACCGGACCGACTGCGCGTGGAGGTGACGGGCGCCGAGTACCAGCGCAGCCTGTTCTACGACGGCCAGCACTTCACCCTCTACGACAGCCGCCAGGGCTACTTCGGCCGTGACGTGGCGCCCACCAGCCAGGAGGAACTGCTGGCCCTGCTCGGCGAGCGCTACGGCATCCAGCTGCCGCTGGCCGACCTCATCCAGTGGCACCCGGATACCGCGCAGCGCGTCGGCCTCGACAGCGCCCTGCATATCGGCAGCGAACAGGTCGGCGACCAGACCTGCGAGCACTACGCCTACCGCCAGCCCGGCCTCGATTGGCAGCTATGGCTGCGCCAGGGCGACGAGCCCCTGCCCTGCAAGATGGTGCTGACCCGGCTCGACCAACCCGAACGCCCGCGCCACAGCGTGACCTACCGCTGGGACACCCTGCCGATGGTCGGCCCCGGCGACTTCGTCTTCACCCCGCCGGAGGGCGCGAAGCCGGTGCCGTTGCTGGAGTTGCAGGCGGGGATGGACGGCACGCCGCGATAAGCACGACCCGCCATGGACAGCCCGCAGGCCAAACGGTAATTTCTGCCGCCCGACGCCCTCCCGCCGAGGCGTCCCGACAAGGAGCGTCCCATTGAAATACCTGATCGCCCTGCTGCTGACCCTCGGCCTGTCGGGCTGCCAGACCGACCAGAGCAGCCAGTTCCAGCCCCAGGACATCCCGGCCGCCGGCCCCTACCGGCACGACGGCACCGGTATCGTCTTCCCGACCACCTCCGGCATCTTCCTCCGTGCCCAGATCCTGCGCTTCGACGAGCAGGCCCGGCACATCATGGTCGCCTACAACTCCGAGCTGATCGCCCAGCCCGTCATCCTCAGCGCCTATGTCTACCCGGCGCCGCAGGTCACCTCGTTCGGCTCGCCGGCGGACGTGATCGCCACAGCCAGGCGCCAACTGGCACTCGATCACCTGAGGCAACAGAAGGCGGAAATCCTCGCCTTCCATGAGAACGGCAAGCTGGTGAGCGAACAGCCCGCGACCCTGGCCTACAGGGGCCGGACGATCACCGGCCTGCGTGCGGACTTCGCGTTCGTCGAACCCTTCGCCGGCGAGGTACAGCCCATCCGCTCCTCGCTCTACCTCTTCGAACTGGGCGAGAACATGCTCAAGTTCCGCGTCTCCGCGCCCGCATCGGTGGACAGCGAGGCGGCGGTCAAGGCGATGATCGAAGAGATTGCGGGCAGCTCGGCTGGGGAGCCGCTTTAAGGTTCGGCACTCCACAGGAGGGGTGGACTGGACCCACATCGCTGCGTTGGGCTTCGCACCTCAGCCCGACCGACCGCATCGCCTAGCCTCGCCCCGTAGCCCGGGCTTCAGCCCGGGACGCGCACCGCACCGACGCGCGGCCCTATCAGCACCGAGCGCTGAACCGGGCTGCCGCGCACTTCACAGCGTCGTCGCCCGCCCCTGGCTGTCCAGCTCGAACACCTTGTTGCGCATCAGCCGCTCGCGCAGCCAGCGCTGTGCCTGGCCGCGCCCGTGGCGGCGCTGCCAGAGCAGGTCGACGCCCACCAGCCAGTCGGTGAAGGGGTAGGCGGCGAGCTGCAGCTCCACCAGTTCGCCAGCGGCCAACTCGCGCTGCACCAGTTGGCGCGGCAGGGTCGCCCAGCCGAGGCCGGCCCGCACCATCTCCACCAGCGCCATGTAGCTTTCCGCCTGCCACAGGCGCGTGGCACGCAGGTACTCGCTGCTGGGCAGCTTGCTGGCGTGGGCGCTGAAGGCCAGGCGGCGGTGGGCGTGCAGGTCGGCGAAGCTGACCCCGTCGCGTTGGGCCAGTGGATGTCCGGGATGGGTGACGTGGGCCATCACCAGCTTGCCCATCTGCTGGAACTCCAGCTCACGCGGGTATTCCGGCTGGGAGAAGGCGATGCCCAGCTCCACCTCGCCGCGCTGGAGCATGCCGGCGACATCGCCGCTGTGCGGGTGGCGGACGATCAGGTCGACATGGGGAAAGGCCTGCTCGAACTCGCACAACACCGGCATCACCGTGCTGTAGGGCACCTCGATGGCCAGGGTGAGGTGGGGTTCGGTTTCCCCCGCCAGGCTGTCGGCATGGCCCTGCAACGCCAGGCAGCGCTCCAGCACGGCCTCGGCCTCCAGTTGCAGTTTATGGCCGGCAGCGGTGAGACCGGGAATGCGCGTGGAGCGGTCGAACAGCTCGACGCCCAGGTCGGCCTCCAGGTTGGCGATGGCGGCGCTGACGGTGGACTGGGTGCGCCCCAGGCGCCGCGCCGCCGCCGAGAAGGACCCGGCCTGCACCACGGCGACGAACACCTGCAGCTGATCGAGAGAAAACCGCATCGCACCACCCCTCCAACCATCGATGAAGACGATGGTTATTCATTTGAACCATCGCCATCAAGCCCCTGAAGATGCGGGCGAGCCAGCACTGCCTCCTCGAAACGCTGGGCAACCCGAATCCCATAACAAGAAACGTTGCACCTTCAGGAGAACGCCCCCATGAGCCACCCCACGCCCCATCCCGTCGACCAGCTTCTGCCTGTGCGACAGCTCCTCACCTATGGCCTGCAACACGTGCTGGTGCTCTATGCCGGCGCCGTGGCGGTGCCGCTGATCCTCGGCAGCGCCCTGGGCCTGAGCAATGCGCAGATCGTCCTGCTGATCAACGCCAACCTGCTCACCTCCGGTATCGCCACGCTGGTCCAGACCCTGGGCTTCTGGAAGTTCGGCGCGCGCCTGCCGCTGGTGCAGGCCTGCTCGTTCATCGCCCTGGCGCCGATGATCATGATCGGCAAGGAGTACGGCCTGGCCCAGGTGTTCGGCGCGGTGATCGCCGCCGGTGCCATCACCATCGCCCTGGCGCCGGTGTTCAGCCGCCTGCTGCGCTTCTTCCCACCGGTGGTGATCGGCAGCCTGATCACCATCATCGGCATCTCGCTGATGCCTGCCGCCGCCATCTGGCTCGGAGGCGGCAACCCCGGCGCGGCGGACTTCGGCGCCCCGGCCAACCTGCTGCTGGGCCTGGCCACGGTGGCCATCACCCTGGTGGTGTACGCGCGCTTTTCCGGCTTCATCGGCAATCTCGCGGTGCTCATCGGCCTGCTGCTGGGCAGCCTGCTGGCGGCGGCATGCGACATGACCGACTTCAGCCGTGTCGGCGAGGCGGCCTGGTTCGAGCTCTCCGCCCCCATGGCCTTTGGCGTGCCGCAGTTCTCGCTGACTCCGATCCTGATCATGACCCTGGCGATGCTGGTGATCATGGCCGAGACCACCGGCAACTGCCTCGCCATCGGCCAGCTCACCGGCAGGACGATCGATGCACGCACCCTGGGCAACGCCTTCCGTGCGGACGGCCTGTCGACGGTGATCGGCGGGCTGTTCAACAGCTTTCCCTACAACGCCTTCACCCAGAACACCGGGCTGATCGCCCTGTCGCAGGTCAAGAGCCGCTTCGTGGTGGCCGCGGCCGGCGGGATCATGGTGGCGATGGGGCTGTTCCCCAAGCTCGGTGCGCTGATCGCCGCAGTGCCGACGCCGGTGCTCGGCGGCGGCGCCATCGTGATGTTCGGCATGACCACCGTGGCGGGCATCCAGGAGCTGTCGCGGGTGCGCTTCGAAGGCACGCGCAACGCCATCGTGGTCGCCGTCTCGGTGAGCGTCGGCGTGCTGCCGATGTCCTTCCCCGCCCTCTTCGCCCATGCCCACGGCGCCCTGAAGCTGGTGCTGGAGAGCGGCATCTTCCTCGGCGCCATCACCGCCATCGTTCTCAACCTGCTGCTCAACGGTCGCGAGCGCAGCGAGCCGCACGCCCAGGGCGCGGCCGACCTCGCCGACTGACTTCCCGCGCCCTGCGCACCCACTGCCAAGGAGTCACCCATGACCTTCACCCAACTGGTCCCTGCCGGGGTCACCGAGCTCGATCTGGAGCTGCTGCGCGAGTCCATCCGCCTTTCCCGGGAATCGCGCCAGCGCGGCCGCCATCCCTTCGCCGCCCTGGTGGCCGACCGCGACGGCAGGGTGATCGCCCGTGCCGGCAACAACTCGATGCCGCCGGAAGGCGACCCGACCCAGCACGCCGAACTGGTGGCGGTGGCCGAGGCCGCACGCCTGCTGGGCCCGGAGGCCCTGGCCGGATGCACCCTCTACACCAGTGCCGAGCCCTGCTGCATGTGCGCCGGCGCGGTGTACTGGACCGGCGTCGGCCGGGTGGTCTACGCCCTCTCGGAACATGCGTTGCTGGGGCTGACCGGGGCCCACCCGGAGAACCCGACCTTCTCCCTGCCCTGCCGCGAGGTGTTCGCCCGCGGCCAGCGCCAGGTCACGGTGCTGGGGCCGATGCTGGAACATGAAGCGGCGGTCCCCCACGAGGGCTTCTGGACGTGAAGGGCCTTTCCATCCATGTCGTCGACGTCGCCCGTGGCTGCGTCGCCGAAGGGCTGGAGCTGCGGGTGGAGCGCCTGGAAGGCGAGCGTCGCGAGCTGATCCACGCCGGGCGCATCGGCGCGGACGGCCTGCTCGCCGGGCTGGCCGACGAAGCCGGGCGTTGCAGCGCGGGCGTCTACGAAGTCAGCCTGCGGGTGGCGGACTTCTACCGCGCCCAGGGCATGGTCCTACCCGAGCCGGCCTTCCTCGACCTGCTCGTCTACCGCTTCGGCATCGCCGATACGGGGCAGCACTACCACCTGCCCTTCAAGCTCACCGCCTGGGGCGTCTCCTGCTTCCGGGGCGGTGCCTGAGCCTTTCCGCCACATGCACCGACACCCGCCATGGATATGCCGGCGCACCCCTGCACGAGGGTGCGCTGCGCTAGCTGCTGGAGTTTGACGAGTCGTGCCGACGTCGCTGCCGGCTGGTTGAGGGTCGCATCCGGGGGCTAATGCCACGGACAGGCCCGGTAGGTTGCCGTCAGGGGGACGCAAAGGCCCAGGCCCGATGCGTTTGCGACCATCGGCAGGCTCGGAGCGACCATGACCATCCAGGATATTTCCCACGCCACCTCGTCCGTCGATCCGGCGACCTTGCGCAAGGTCATCGCCGCCTCGGCCATCGGCAACTTCGTCGAATGGTTCGACTTCGCCGTGTACGGTTTCCTCGCGGTGACCATCGCCAGCCTGTTCTTCCCACCGGGCAATGCCTCCCTCGCGTTGCTGCAGACCTTCGCCGTGTTTGCCGTGTCATTCGCCCTGCGCCCGCTGGGCGGGATCGTCTTCGGCATCCTCGGGGACAAGGTCGGGCGCAAGCGCATCCTGGCCATCACGGTGTTGCTGATGGCCGCGGCCACCACCCTGATCGGCCTCCTGCCGACCTATGCGTCCATCGGCCTGCTCGCCCCGCTGCTGCTGGCACTGGCCCGCTGCATCCAGGGCTTTTCCGCCGGCGGGGAGTACGCCGGCGCCTGCGCGTTCGTCATGGAGCACGCGCCTCCCGAGCAGAAGGCCCGCTATGGCAGCTTCGTCCCGGTGTCGACGTTCATGGCCTTTGCCGCCGCCGCCGGCATCGTGTTCGGCATGGGGCTGCTCCTGTCCGAGGCCCAGATGCAGGGCTGGGGCTGGCGCGTGCCCTTCCTGGTCGCCGCGCCCCTGGGGCTGATCGGCCTGTACATGCGCCTGCACCTGGACGAGTCGCCGGCGTTCCGTGCCCTGGCGGCGGCCCCGCAGGCCGCCCACTCGCCACTGAAGGAAACCCTGCAGGGGCACGGCCGCACGATCCTCTGCCTGTCGGCCTTCATTTCCGCCACTGCGCTGTCGTTCTATACGTTCACCACCTACCTCACCACCTACATGCAGGTGGTCGGCGGTGCCTCGCGACCGACCGCCCTGCTCGCCAGCCTGATGGCCCTTTTGTTCGCCGCCTTGCTGTGCCCGCTGGCGGGGCGCTACTCGGACTGGGTCGGGCGTCGGCGCACCATCTTCACGGCATGCGCCTGCCTGGTTATCGCGGTCTATCCGGCTTTCATGCTGGCAGGCTCAGGCAGCCTGCTCGCCTCGGCACTGGGAGCGGCGTTGCTGGCGGTGGGCGCCGTGATCTGCGGCGTGGTGACCGCGGTGCTGTTGTCCGAACAGTTCCCGACGCAGGTGCGCTACACCGCCTCGGCATTTACCTACAACCTGGCGTACACGGCCTTCGGGGGCACCGCACCGCTGGTGGCGACCTGGCTGATCGAGCAGACCGGCGACCGCCTGTCACCGGCCCTCTACCTGATCGCCATTGCGCTGCTGGCGCTGGCCGGTGGCCTGGCACTGCCGGAGTCGTCCCGACGCTCCCTGGACTACCAGCCGGAATGACAGCCGCCGCGCCCCGGCACAGGCCGACGGCGCTCAGCCCCGCAGGCCCGCGCACGGGGCAGGCGCCCTGTCGCTGTCTTGCGGCGGAACATCCCGCCCGCCCGGGGACTCGAACGTCCGGATGCCCAGGCGAGCGGATTATTCGAACGCCGGACTTGCCGCAGCGTCAAAAATTACGCAGAGTGTAAATAAATTATGAAAACAACAGCGTCAGCGGTGAGCCTGCCGACCGACGCGCTGCCCTGCGAGTGCCTGCCATGGACCTGTACACCTACTACCGCTCCACATCGTCCTACCGCGTGCGCATCGCGCTCGCGCTGAAGGGGCTGGAGGTCCGGCACGTACCGGTCAACCTGATCCGCGACGGCGGCGAGCACCACCAGCCGGCCTACCGCGCGATCAACCCCCAGGGCCGCGTCCCCGCCCTGCGCACCGACTCCGGCGAGGTGCTGATCCAGTCACCCGCCATCATCGAATACCTCGAAGAGACCCACCCGCAGCCGCCCCTGCTGCCGGGCGATGCGCTGCAGCGCGCACGCCAGCGCCAGGTCGCCGCGCTGATCGGCTGCGACATCCACCCGCTGCACAACGTCGCGGTGCTCAACCGCCTGCGCAAGATGGGCACCGACGAGGACGGCGTGAACGCCTGGATCGGCCACTGGATCAGCGAAGGCCTGGCCGCCGTCGAAGCACTGATCGGCGACGACGGCTTCTGCTTCGGCGCCCAGCCGGGCCTGGCGGACGTCTATCTGCTGCCCCAGCTCTACGCCGCCCGACGCTTTGCCGTGGACCTGGCGAGCTACCCGCGTATTCTCAGGGTCGAGCGCCTGGCCCTTGAACATCCGGCCTTCCGCACCGCCCACCCGGACGCCCAGGCCGACAAGCCGGCCTGAGGAGCGCACATGCAGACCCTCGGTTTCAAAGTCACCATCGGCGATTTTCTCGCCCGCAGCGTGCGCGGAGTCTCCTGCGCGCCGCCATCGCACGCCTGAATCGCCGCCACACCGACTTTCATCCGATTCAGGCGCCGCCGCGCGCCACTGCAAGGAGCCAGAACATGGCCGACATCTTTGAAAACCCCATGGGCCTGATGGGCTTCGAATTCATCGAGCTGGCATCGCCCGTGCCGAACCTGCTGGAACCGATCTTCGCCAGCATGGGCTTCACCAAGGTGGCCACCCACCGCTCCAAGGACGTGCACCTGTATCGCCAGGGCGAGATCAACCTGATCCTCAACAACGAGCCCAAGAGCCTCGCGTCCTATTTCGCCGCCGAACACGGCCCGTCCGTATGCGGCATGGCCTTCCGCGTGAAGAATGCGCACCAGGCCTACGCCCGTGCCCTGGAGCTGGGCGCCCAGCCGATCGAGATCCCCACCGGCCCGATGGAATTGCGCCTGCCGGCGATCAAGGGCATCGGCGGCGCGCCGCTGTACCTGATCGACCGCTTCGGCGAGGGCTCGTCCATCTACGACATCGACTTCGAGTTCATCGAAGGCGTGGACCGCAACCCCAAGGGCGCGGGGCTGAAGATCATCGACCACCTGACCCACAACGTGTACCGCGGCCGCATGGCGTACTGGGCGGACTTCTACGAGAAGCTGTTCAACTTCCGCGAGATCCGCTACTTCGACATCAAGGGCGAGTACACCGGCCTGACCTCCAAGGCCATGACCGCGCCGGACGGCATGATCCGCATCCCGCTCAACGAGGAGTCTTCCAAGGGCGCCGGGCAGATCGAGGAGTTCCTCATGCAGTTCAACGGCGAGGGCATCCAGCACGTGGCCTTCCTCACCGACGACCTGGTCAAGACCTGGGACGCGCTCAAGGCCCTGGGCATGCGCTTCATGACCGCACCGCCGACCACCTACTACGAGATGCTCGAAGGGCGCATCCCCAACCACGGCGAGCCGGTGGAGCAGCTGCAGAGCCGCGGCATCCTGCTCGACGGCTCCGCCGATGCGAACGACCGCCGCCTGCTGCTGCAGATCTTCTCGGAGACCCTGATGGGCCCCGTGTTCTTCGAGTTCATCCAGCGCAAGGGCGACGATGGCTTCGGCGAAGGCAACTTCAAGGCGCTGTTCGAATCCATCGAACGCGACCAGATCCGCCGGGGCGTGCTCGCCACCGAGTGATTCACCGCCGCAACGAAAAAGCCCGCATCAGCGGGCTTTTTCCATGGGCATCACCCGCGACTCCAGAATGGGTAAGGCGGCATCCCGCGAGCTCTGCGAACTACCACCGCACAGCGCCAACCGCATGGGTTTCGCTTCGCTCTACCCATCCTACGGACCAGGCCTCGCTCACGCCGGGCGAACACCCGCCATGCGCGCGGTGATGGATTCGGCCGCCTGCTTCAGCAACTGCGCCGCCCGGCCGCTGGCTTCGGCCTGGAAGCCACTGGCGGCACCGACCACGGTGATCACCCCGGCGATCTGCTCGCCCACGGCGAACACCGGCGCGGAGAGCGCGTTCACTCCCGGCATCAGCAGCCCATGCACGTGATGCAGGCCGCTGGCGCGGATCTCGGCGATCTGCTTGCGCAGCGCCTTGGCGTCGGGCACGCCGGGCAGGCCGGCCTCCTCCTCGCGCAGCGGCGCCGTCTCGGCGTCAGGCAGGTAGCTGGCGAACACCAGGCCGGTGGAGGAGCCCAGCAACGGCAGCACCGAACCCACGCGGGTGACCAGGGTCACCGCGCGCAGCGGTTGCTCGACATGCACCACGGTCGGCCCCTTGTTGCCCCAGACGGCCAGGAAGCAGGTTTCGTTGAGCGCATCGCGCAGCTCCGACAGCTGCGGCGTGGCGGCCCGCACCACATCCAGCCGGCCGATGGCGGCGAGGCCGACGAACAGCGCCTCACGCCCCAGGCCGTAGTGGTTGGTGGCGGCGTCCTGTTCGGCGAAGCCGCTGGCGATCAGCGCCTGCAGGTAGCGGTGGACCTTGGCCGCCGGCATGCCGACATGCTCCGCCAGGCGTGACAGGGAAGTGGCCGGCGCCAGTTCGGCGAGCCCCTTGAGAATGTCGGTGCCGACTTCAGCCGCCTGCACCTTCTGCCGCTTGGGCGCCTCGGCATCGTCCCGTTGGATGGCCATCTACTACCTCGGTTGGCAATGGAGGCGCTGTTATAGCTTGACCCCCTCAGGCTTTCAAATTACGTTATCCGTAATTCAATTACATAAAACACAGAGGTTCTCATGAGCTCCTCGCTGCCCCTCGCCTACCAGTCCGGCTTCGACAACCAGTTCACCAGCGAAGCGCTGCCGGGCGCCCTGCCCGCCGGGCAGAACTCACCCCAGCGCGCGCCCTACGGGCTCTATGCCGAGCAGTTTTCCGGCACCGCCTTCACCGTGCCCCGCGCCGAGGCCCGCCGCACCTGGCTGTACCGCATCCGCCCATCCGCCGCGCACCCGCGCTTCCAGCGCCTGGAGCGGCAGATCCCCGGCCGCCAGTTGGGCCCGATCGACCCCAACCGCCTGCGCTGGGACGCCCACGACACCCCCGCCGAGCGCACCGATTTCATCGACGGCCTGCTGACCATCGCCGCCACCGCCGACCCCGAACAGGCGTCCGGCGTCAGCGTGCACATCTACCGCGCCAACACCTCGATGCAACGCGTGTTCTTCAACGCCGATGGCGAATGGCTGATCGTCCCCGAACAGGGCCGCCTGCGCCTGGCAACCGAACTGGGCCTGCTGGACGTGGAGCCCCTGGAGATCGCGGTGATCCCGCGTGGCATGAAGTTCCGCGTCGAGCTCCTCGACGAGAGTGCCCGGGGCTACATCTGCGAGAACCATGGCGTCGCGCTGCGCATCCCCGACCTCGGCCCCATCGGCAGCAACGGCCTGGCCAACCCGCGTGACTTCCTCGCCCCGGTGGCGCATTTCGAGGATATCGACGCCCCGGTGACCCTGGTGCAGAAGTTCCTCGGCGAGCTCTGGGCCACCGAACTGGACCACTCGCCCCTGGACGTGGTCGCCTGGCATGGCAACAACGTGCCCTACAAGTACGACCTGCGCCTGTTCAATACCATCGGCACGGTCAGCTACGACCACCCGGACCCGTCGATCTTCACCGTGCTGACCTCGCCCAGCGACACCCCCGGCATGGCCAACGTCGACTTCGTGATCTTCCCGCCGCGCTGGATGGTGGCCGAGAAGACCTTCCGCCCGCCGTGGTTCCACCGCAACCTGATGAACGAGTTCATGGGCCTGATCCAGGGCGCCTACGACGCCAAGGCCGGCGGCTTCACCCCTGGCGGCGCCTCGCTGCACAACTGCATGAGCGCCCACGGCCCGGACAACGCCAGCACCACCGCCGCCATCAACGCGGAACTCAAGCCGCACAAGCTCGATCACACCATGGCGTTCATGTTCGAAACCGGCCGCGTGCTGCGCCCCACCCGCTACGCCCTGGAATGCCCGCAGTTGCAGAACGACTACGATGCCTGCTGGAACGGCATGGCCAAGACCTTCAATGGCAGGAACTGACCGATGACCCAGATAGACCAACGCCGCAGCTGGATAGCCTCCGCCAACGGCCACCCCGACTTCCCCCTGCAGAACCTGCCCCTGGGCATCTTCAGCCCGGTGGGCGGCACCCCGCGCGGTGGCGTGGCCATCGGCGAGCAGATCCTCGACCTCAAGGTCGCCACCACCACCGGCCTGTTCGAAGGTGAAGCGGCGGACGCCGCGCGCGTCGCCGCCGGGGAAGACCTCAACGCCTTCTTCGCCCTCGGCGCCAACGCCCGCCGCGCGCTGCGCCGCCAGCTGCAGGAGCTGCTCGCCGAAGGCAGCCCCGCCCAGGCGCGCCTCGAAGCCCTCGGTGCCGAACTGCTGCCGGCCGCCGTCGACTGCCAGCTGCACCTGCCGGCACGCATCGGCGACTACACCGACTTCTACGTGGGCATCCACCACGCCAACAACGTCGGCCGCCTGTTCCGCCCGGACAACCCGCTGCTGCCCAACTACAAGTACGTGCCCATCGGCTACCACGGCCGCGCGTCCACCGTGTGCGTCTCCGGCACCCCGGTGCACCGCCCCAATGGCCAGACCCTGCCGCCGGGCGCCGAAGTACCCAACTTTGGCCCGAGCAAGCGCCTGGACTACGAACTGGAGCTGGGCATCTGGATCGGCCGGGGCAACGCCATGGGCGAGGCCATCGCCATCGGCGAGGCGGAGCAGCACATCGCCGGCTACTGCCTGCTCAACGACTGGTCCGCACGCGACCTGCAGGCCTGGGAATACCAGCCGCTGGGCCCCTTCCTGGCGAAGAACTTCGCGACCACGGTCTCGCCCTGGGTGGTGACCGCCGAGGCGCTGGAACCCTTCCGTACCGCCCAGCCCGCGCGCCCGGAAGGCGACCCGCAACCGCTGCCCTACCTGCTGGACGCCAACGACCAGGCCCGTGGCGCCTTCGACATCAAGCTGGAGGTGCTGCTGCAGACCGCCGCCATGCGTGAACGCGGCCAGCAGCCGCAGCGCCTGGCCCTGAGCAACACCCAGCACATGTACTGGACCGTGGCCCAACTGGTGGCGCACCACGCGGTGGGCGGCTGCAAACTGCAGCCGGGCGACCTGTTCGGCTCCGGCACCCTGTCCGGCCCCGAGGCCGACGCCTTCGGCAGCCTGCTGGAGAGCACCTTCGGCGGCAAGCAGCCGTTGTCGCTGGCCAGCGGCGAGCAGCGCACCTTCCTGGAAAGCGGTGACGAGGTGATCCTGCGCGCCTGGTGCGAAGGCGAAGGCCGTGTGCGCATCGGCTTCGGCGAGTGCCGCGGCCGGGTGCTCTGACCCCTCCCGACGCGGGCCCATCCGGGCCCGCGCCTCTTCAGGCCAGCCCGCGCAGGGCCAGCGCCGCCATCACCAGCAACAACACCCCGCACAACCCGTGGCTGACCCGGTGCCAGGTCGGCGAGCTGTTGCGCCGCAGCCAGTCCACCAGCGCCGCGCAGAGGAAGCAGCAGGCCAGCGAGGCCGTCATGAAGCCGGCGAAGAACACGCCGGTCTGGGCCATGTCCGGCGCACCGCCGATCATTCCCGCCATCGCCGTGCCCAGGGCGCCCCAGTAGACGATGTTCTTCGGGTTGGTCAGCGAGATCGCCGCGCCGGTGAGCAGCGCTCCGCGCCCTTCGTGCTCGGTGGCGTCCCCCTCCTCCGGCAGTTGCCAGGCATCGCGCAGGCTGCGCAGCCCGAGCCAGGCCAGGTAGGCCGCGCAGGCCAGGGTCAGCGGCACGCGCACCTGCTCCTGGCCGAGCAACAGGGTCAGGCCCGCCAGGCCCAGCACCGCCCAGACCGCATCCCCCACCAGGGAACCGAACTGCACCAGCAGCGCCGGGCGGAAGCCGTGCAGCAGGCCGCGACGCAGGGTTTCGGCGAGCACGGCGCCGGGAGACAGGCAGAAGACCACGCCGAAGGCGAAGGCCGAACAGAACAGCAGGAGCATGGGAACCTCGAGCGATGAACGAGACGGATGGGCGCATTCTGCCCCCGCCCCCGCCGGCGGACTTGGACAGGATTGCACTCAGGCGTTGAACAGGCGCTTCAGCTCGCCGGGGGTGATGCCATAGGCGGCACGGAAGTGGCGGTTGAGGTGGCTCTGGTCGGCGAAGCCCAGGGCATGGGCCGTATCGGTGGCCGACCAGCCGGCACGCAGCAACCCGCGGGCGCGACGGGTGCGCAACTGCATGGCCCATTGCCGGGGGCTGAGTCCGGTGTGCTTCTGGAAGGCGCGCAACAGGTGGAACTTGCACAGGCCCAGCTCGGCGGCCAGCTCATCGAGACTCGGGCTGTCCTGCAGCCGCTCGGCCAGCAACTCCTGCACCCGCGTCACCGGCCCCATGCCTACCGCCGCTGTATCCGGCAGGGGCCCGGCGCTGCGCTGCACCAGTTGCCCGAGCCACAGCAGGAGGCGTTCCTCCGCACGCTCGCGCACCAGGGCGTCGCCGCCCAGCGCCCGCTCCACCGCGTCGGCCAGGCTGGCGGCCAGATCGGGCTGGTGGATGCAGGCGCGCTGGAACTCCACCCGCGCCAGGCCCAGGTCATCGGCCAGTTGCCCGGCGGTCACGTAGAGGCCGACATAGCGCCAGGGCTCGCCCTCCTTCACCCCGCCGCCCTGGATCTGCCCCGGGTTGTAGAGGGTGATGTCGCCCGCACCGGCACGGAAGCTGCGCCGATCCAGCCACACCTGCTCCTCGCCCACCCGATTCACGCCGATGACGCACTCGTCATGGCTGTGCTTGGCGAAGGCGTGGCCGGTGCCGCTGTTGCTGGCGACTTCCAGGCGGCCGAGACAGGCCTGTCGGCTATGGAGCATGGAGGGAACTCGAGGGACGGGAGGCGCCGAGCATAACGCCCCGGCGATTCACCCGGCCAGAAGCATCAACCCGTGCAACAGCGAGTGCGCCCCCAGGGCCAGCAGGCCGAGGAAGAACAGCCGGCGGAACATGGCCTCGCTCAGGCGCCTGCGGATGCGCCGGCCGATTTCCAGGCCCAGCAGGGCCGGCAGCAGCATCAGCCAGGTGAGGCCGAGGTCCGGGCTCTGGCTGCCACCGTGGATGAACAGGCCCAGGCCCAACGCCAGGGCGGCGACGGTGAAGGACAGGCCGAGCGCCTGGATCAGCGCCTCGCGAGGCAGGCCCAACGCCTGCAGGTAAGGCACGGCGGGGACCACGAAGACGCCGGTAAGGCCCGTCACCAGCCCGGTGAGCAGCCCCACCAGCGCCGACCAGGCGCCCTCCCGCCGCTGCGGTGCCCGCGCGCGAAAGGACAACAGCCCGAGCCCGCCATAGACCAGCAGGCAGGCGCCGAGCGCAGCGGGAATCCAGGGGCTGGCCGATTCGACCAGCCAGCGCGTGGTCACCAGGGTGCCCAGGGCCAGCGCCAGCAGCAGCGGCCAGAGGCGACGCAGCAGCGGCAGCACCGCCGGCCCGCCGAACAGTTGCCAGAGGTTGGTCAGAAGCGAAGGCACGAGCAGCAATGCCGAAGCCTCGCCCGGCGTCATCACCACTGCCAGCAGGCCCATCGCCACAGTGGGCAGGCCCATGCCGAGCACACCCTTGACCAGGCCGGCGAGCAGGAAAACCAGAGAGGAGAAGAGCAGCAGCATGGCGGATACCGACAAGGAGGATGGCACCAGCTTGCGCGATGCCGCGCCAGGGCTGAATCTGTGATTCCCGAGCCCAGGCTACGCCCTGGACGAAGCCTGGAAGAACACGATGCGCTACGACCTGATCGACCTGAAGCTGTTCCTCGACATCCTCGACGCCGGCAGCATCACCCGCGGCGCCGAACGCAGCCACCTCGCCCTGGCATCGGCCAGTGCGCGCCTCAAGGGGCTGGAGGAAAGCCTCGGCACAGCGCTATTCGAGCGCCAGCGCCATGGGGTCAGCCCCACGCCGGCCGGCCACGCCCTGGCCCACCACGCCCGTTCGGTGATGCACCAGCTGGAGCTGATGGCCGATGAGCTGGGCGATTTCGCCAGCGGCCTGCGCGCACGGGTGCGACTGCTGGGCAATACCGCCGCCCTGGCCGAGCACCTGCCCGGCGTGCTGGGTGACTTCCTGCTGGCGCACCCGCAGATCGACCTGGATATCGAGGAAAAGCCCAGCCACGCCATCGTCGAAGCGCTCAGCCGGGGCCAGGCGGACCTCGGGGTCCTGGCCAACAACACCGACCTGGCCGCCCTGGAAGCACGCCCCCTGCGCATCGACCGCCTGCTGCTGGTGACGCGCCTGGACGACGCGAGCCTCGATGACGGCCAGCCGCTGCACTTCGAGCAGTTGCTGGACCGCGCCTTCATCGGCCTGGGCCGGGACAACCCGCTGCAGCAGCACATCGCCGGCAAGGCCCTGGAAGCCGGTCGCCACCTCGACCTGCGCCTGCGGGTCAGCGATTTCGACGCGGTGCTGAACCTGGTGGCCCGTGGCGTGGGCATCGCCCTGGTGCCCGAGGCCACCCTGCACCGCTCCCGGGATCGCCATGCGCTGCGCGCCCTGCCCCTGGCCGATGCCTGGGCCACCCGCCAGCTGCACCTCTGCGCACGGCGCTTCGATGCCCTGACGCCGCCCGCCGCCCGCCTGGCCGAGGCCTTGCTCGGCAGCTGACAGGCAAAGAAAAGGCCGCCCGAAGGCGGCCGCAAGTGAATCAGGAGCACGATGTGTAGGCGCAAGACTAGGGCCCCATGACGACCGATTCATGTCGACGAGGTGACCGTTGCATGACGAAAGCCGCGCAGGCGCACAGGGCGCGGGCCGTCTAACCTTCGTTCCCGTAGCGGCGGGCGATGCGCCCCCCGCAAGCGATTGGAGAACCCCATGCGATCGATCAAGCACCTGCTGGGCGGCGCCCTGCTCGCCGGCGCGTTGCTGGCCCAGGGCGCAACGGCGGACCCGCGCGAGCCGATCCACTTCGGCGACCTGACGTGGGAAAGCGGCAGCCTGATCACCGAGATCCTCCGCCTGGTGGTCGAGAAGGGCTACGGCCACCCGACGGACACCCTGCCCGGCAGCACCGTCAGCCTGGAAACCGCACTGGCCCAGGACGACATCCAGGTCATAGGCGAGGAGTGGCCGGGGCGCAGCCCGGTGTGGGTCAAGGCCGAGCAGGAGGGCAAGGTGTTCGCCCTGGGCGACATCGTCAAGAACGCCGACGAAGGCTGGTGGGTACCGGCCTATGTGATTGAAGGTGACGCCGAGCGCGGCATCGAGGCGGCGGCGCCGGGGTTGCGCTCGGTGCAGGACCTGCCGCATTACAAGGCGGTGTTCCGCGACCCGGAAGCGCCGGACAAGGGACGCTTCCTCAACAGCCCCACCGGCTGGACCTCCGAGACGGTCAACAGCCAGAAGCTCAAGGCCTATGGGCTCGAGGGCAGCTACGTGAACTTCCGCACCGGCTCCGGAGCGGCCCTGGACGCAGAGATCACCTCGGCCATCCGCCGTGGCCAGCCGGTGCTGTTCTACTACTGGTCGCCGACGCCCCTGCTGGGTCGCTACAAGCTGATCAAGCTGGAAGAGCCACCCTTCGACGCCGAAGCCTGGAAGACCCTGGCCGACGCCAGCCACCCCAAACCGCGTGGCACCCGCTCACTGCCGGCGCGCCTGGCGATCGGCGTATCCGCATCCTTCCGCCAGCGCTACCCGCACCTGGTGGAGATGTTCGCCAAGGTGGACCTGCCCATCGACGGCCTGAACCAGGCGCTGGCGACCATGAGCGAAAAGCGCCAGCCGCCCCGCGATGCCGCGCGTGACTACCTGCGCGCCCATCCCGATGCCTGGAAGAACTGGCTGCCCGAAGAAGCCCGCGCCAAGGTGGCTGCCGGGCTCTGAGGGGCAAAAGACGCACAAACGAAAACGCCGCTCGAATGAGCGGCGTTTTCGTTTAACTGGAGCGGGAAACGAGACTCGAACTCGCGACCCCGACCTTGGCAAGGTCGTGCTCTACCAACTGAGCTATTCCCGCATGAAACTGGCGTCCCCTAGGGGACTCGAACCCCTGTTACCGCCGTGAAAGGGCGGTGTCCTAGGCCACTAGACGAAGGGGACAGGTAAAACCTGGCAAGCATCGCTTGTGAAACTGGAGCGGGAAACGAGACTCGAACTCGCGACCCCGACCTTGGCAAGGTCGTGCTCTACCAACTGAGCTATTCCCGCGTGAAACTGGCGTCCCCTAGGGGACTCGAACCCCTGTTACCGCCGTGAAAGGGCGGTGTCCTAGGCCACTAGACGAAGGGGACAAACAACACTGGACAAGCATTGCTTGAAAATCTGGAGCGGGAAACGAGACTCGAACTCGCGACCCCGACCTTGGCAAGGTCGTGCTCTACCAACTGAGCTATTCCCGCATTGCAACTACAACGTAACGCCATGAAGTGGCGTCCCCTAGGGGACTCGAACCCCTGTTACCGCCGTGAAAGGGCGGTGTCCTAGGCCACTAGACGAAGGGGACGCGGCCCGGAGCTTACAACAGCTTTTACGCTTTCTTCCGGCCTTCGTCGCTTTTACCCTCAGGCTTCGCGTCGAAGTGGCGCGCATTCTAGGGAGCGTTTTAGCACCCGTCAACCCTTCGGCAAAAAACTTTTAAAATCAAAGGGTTCAGGTCAAAAACTGACACGGAGCTATCAGCAGGGTGGCCAACCCTCTACACTCCCGCAGAAAACGCACACGGGAGCTGTATAAAGATGTCGCCACTCGTGATCACCCTGATGGTGATAGCCGGCCTGGTCGTACTGCTGATCATCGGCTACGCCAACCATATGGTGGAGAACAGCAAGCTGGAGAAAGCGCGCCTGCGCGCCGATCTCAACGACAGGCTGCGCCGTACCAGCGCCCTCTCCGACAGCCTGCCCGGCCAGTTCATGACGCCTGAACTGAAAGTGCAGCTCACCCGCCTGCAACTGCTGTTCTGCGAGCGCCTGCTGCCGCTGGACAAGGGCAATGCACAGCTCAAGGTCAAGGCCGAGGAATTGCGCGGCCTGGTTGCCCAGGGCGAGGCGATGCCGATCCGCAACGCGCCCCTGAAGATCGCCAACGAAGCCCAGGCCAAGGAAATCCGCTTCCAGCTGGAAACCCTGCACGGCCAGCTGACCCGCTCCGCCAAGGATGGGTTCATGCCGGTGAACGATGCCAAGCGCTGGGTCAACGAGATCCGCGGGATGCTGGTGCAGCTGCATATCGAGTTCTTCACCAACCTCGGCCTCCAGGCCCTGCAGGAAGGCCAGCCACGCCAGGCACGCCTGGCCTTCGAGCGCGGCGTGCAGTACCTGCAGAAACAGCCGGAACCCGCCCGGTACCAGAACCAGCTGCAGCAGTTGCAGAACCAGTTGGCCCGCGCCAATGCCCTGGCCCTGGACAAGCAGCCGGCCGCCGACGAACCCAGCGAGCTCGGCGAAGCGCTGAAATCCCTGGACGATGAAGACACCTGGAAGAAGAAGAACATCTACGACTGACAGGCTCCGCTCAGACAAGGACCCCCACGATGAGCATCACCCTCTACGGCGCCCCGCTCTCCCCCTTCGTGCGCAAGGTACGCCTCTTCCTCCTGGAAAAGGGCATCGACTACCAGCTCGAGATCATCACGCCCTTCGGCCAGCCCGCCTGGTACCGCGAGCTGAACCCGCTGGGACGCATCCCGGCGATGCGCGACGGTGACTTCACCCTCGCCGACTCCAGCGTCATCTGCCAGTACCTGGAGGACAAGCACGCCGACCTGCCGCCGCTCTATGGCCGCGACGCCGAGCAGCGCGCCCGGGTGCGCTGGCTGGAGAAGTACGCCGATTACGAGCTGGCACCGCTGACCACCTTCTGCGTGTTCCGCAACCGCGCGCTCAAGCCGACCATGGGCCAGCCCTGTGACGAGGCGGCCGTGCAGGCGGCGCTGCAGGACAAGCTGCCGCAGCATTTCGATTACCTGGAAAGGACGCTGGGCGACGCCGAGTTCTTCGTCGGCGCCCAGCTGACCCTGGCGGACCTGGCCCTGTGCTGCCAGCTGATCAACATGGAGCACGGCACCGAGCTGCTGGACAGCGGCCGCTGGCCGGCCCTGGCGGCGCACTACCAGCGCATCCGCGCGCGGGAGTCGGTGCAGACGGTTCTGCCCGGCGAGCAACGGACCCTGGCCAAGCTCAGCGGCGCGGCCTGACCGCCCTGCCCCGCAGAAACGAAAAAGCCCGGCACTTGCCGGGCTTTTTCATGGCGCAGCCGATCAGCAGTCGGTCAGGCGCAGGAAGATCGCCGCCAGGTGCTCGATGCCGGCCTGGTCCTGCTCCTTGAAGCGGCCGATGCGCGGGCTGTCGAGGTCGAGCACGCCGATCAGCCTGCCGTCCTTCACCAGGGGCACCACCAGCTCGCTGTTGGACGCGCTGTCGCAGGCGATGTGGCCGGGGAAGGCATGCACGTCCTCGACACGCTGGGTCTCGCGGGTGCGTGCCGCAGCGCCACAGACGCCCCGGGTGAAGGGGATGCGCACGCAGGCGACCTTGCCCTGGAAGGGGCCGAGTACCAGCTCTTCCTGCTTGTTGAGGTAGAAGCCGGCCCAGTTCAGTTCGGGCAGCTCGTTATAGAGGAAGGCGGAAAACTGCGAGGCATTGGCGATGAAGTCGCGCTCGTCGGCGAGCAGCGACTCCAGTTGGGCCGCCAGCAGGGCGTAGCCCTCCAGGCCGGCACCGGCTTGTTGCAGGTCGATCATGGGGAAGTCTCCAGCAGCGCCCGGCCAACCCATTGGCGGGCGAATTGATAGGCGCAACGGCCATTGCGGTTGCCGCGCCCGAGGGCCCAGCGGATGGCCGCCTTCTCCAGCTCCTCGCTCCACTCCCAGGCCAGCCCGGCGGGGGCCAGGGACTCGATCCAGTGGCGCACCACGGCGAGGAAGTGCTCCTGGGTGAAGGGATAGAAGGACAGCCAGAGGCCGAAGCGGTCGGACAGGGCGATCTTGTCTTCCACCGCCTCGTTGGGGTGCAGCTCGCCGTCGACCATCTGCCAGTGCTCGTTGTCGCTCTCCTTCTCCGGCACCAGGTGGCGGCGGTTGGAGGTGGCGTAGAGCAGCACGTTGTCCGGTGCGCGCTCGAGGGAGCCGTCGAGCACGCTCTTGAGCACGCGGTAATCACCCTCACCGGACTCGAAGGAGAGGTCGTCGCAGAACATCACGAAGCGCTGCGGCAGCTTGGCCACCAGCTCCACTATGCGCGGCAGGTCGGCGAGATGATCGCGCTCGATCTCGATCAGGCGCAGGCCGACGCTCGCGTGGGCGGCCAGCAGCGCGCGCACCAGGGACGACTTGCCGGTGCCCCGGGCGCCCCACAGCAACGCATGGTTGGCGGGCAGGCCGTCGACGAACTGGCGGGTATTGCGCGCCAGCTGCTCACGCTGTGCATCGACGCCGATCAGGTCGGTGAGGTTGAGGTCGAGGCTCACTTCCAGCGGCTGCAGGTAGCCGCCACGCCCCTCGCGGTGCCAGCGCGCGGCGAGGCAGTCGCTCCAGTCGATCTCGGGGCGCAGGGCGGGCAGCAGGGGCTCCAGGCGCGCGAGCACGGCATCGGCGCGCTCGAGGAAGGCATTCAAACGGGAATCCACAATAAACTCCTTGATTCAGCTCGGAGAGCCGGGCTGTCGGCAGGTGGGATAGGCTATGCTTGGCAGGCCCACGGAACAAGGCCAAATCTTCTCGCCCATGGATATCCCGCTCACCCAACGCCTGTCGTTCAAGCAGGCCAGCATCACCGTGCTGGTGGCGTTCGTACTCGGGACACTCCTCAGCATCATCCAGGTCGGCATCGATTACGCCAGCGAGAACGCCTCGCTGGAGCGCGAGATCAATGCCCTGCTGGAAATCAGCCACAACCCTGCCGCCCGCATCGCCTACAACATCGACGCCGAACTGGCCCAGGAACTGGTGCTCGGCCTGCTGCGCTCCCCGGCGGTGATCCGCGCCGAGATCATCGACAACAGCGGCACCGTGCTCGCCAGCGTCAACCGCCCGCGCACCGAGAGCGACTACCGCATCTTCAGCGACTTCCTGTTCGGCGAGCGTCGCGACTTCCAGGACCCGCTGTACATCGCCCACGCCCCCTCGGAGACCCTCGGCCTGCTGCACCTGGAGGTGGACACCTTCGCCTTCGGCAACCATTTCCTGCGCCGCTCCATGCTCACCCTGCTGTCGGGCTTCGTCCGCAGCCTGTTGCTGTCGCTGATCCTCCTGGTGCTTTTCTACAGCATGCTCACCAAGCCCCTGGTGGGCCTGATCCGCGCCCTCAGCGAAGGCGACTCGCGCAATCCGGTGGACAACCGCCTGCCCTGCCCCCCCGGCCATGAACAGGACGAGATCGGCGTGCTGGTGGATGTGATCAACCGCCAGTTGGCCAACCTCTTCGCCGAGATGGAACAGCGCCGCGATGCCGAGGATCGCCTGACCCAGTACCTCGCCGAACTGGAGAACATCGTCTCGGCGCGTACGGCCGAGCTGAAAGCCACCAACAGCCGCCTCAGCCAGTCCAACCAGGAACTGGACATGGCCCGCACCCACGCCATTGAAACCGCCCAGGCCCGTGCCGCCTTCCTGGCCAACATGAGCCACGAGATCCGCACCCCGCTCAACGGCCTGCTCGGCATGCTCTCGCTGACCCTGGACAGCCCCCTGAACCCCGAGCAGCGCCAGCAGCTGACCATCGCCCACGACTCGGGCAACGTGCTGGTCGAGCTGCTCAACGACATCCTCGACCTGTCCAAGTTCGAGGCCGGCCAGCTTGAGCTGGAGGCCATCCCCTTCGACCTCGGCGTGCTGGTGGAAGACACCGCCAGCCTGCTCTCGCAGAACGCCGCACCCGGCGTGGAACTGAGCTGCCTGATCGACCCCCGCATGCCTTCGCTGGTGGTCGGCGACCCGACGCGGGTCCGGCAGATCGTCAGCAACCTGCTGTCCAACGCCCTCAAGTTCACCCGCTTCGGCCGCGTCGACCTGCGCGTCACGCCCACGGCCGAGGGCGTGACCGTCAGCGTGCGCGACACCGGCATCGGCATCTCCAGCGAGGCCATGCCCAAGCTGTTCCAGCCCTTCGCCCAGGCTGGCGCCGGCATCACCCGCCAGTTCGGCGGCACCGGGCTCGGCCTCGCCCTCACCCGGCGCCTCTGCGAAGCCATGAACGGCAAGCTGCACGTGCGCTCGGAAGAAGGCATCGGCAGCCTGTTCAGTGCCGAGCTGCCGCTGGCCAGCCATGCCAATGCCACGCCGGCACCGGCGTTGCAGGGGCGCGTCATCGCCCTGTGCGCCGCAGGCAGCGGCCTGGCCGAACTGCTGAAGACATGGCTGCCGGCCTGGGGCATCAACTACCAGCGACGCGACGTCGACACCAGCCTGGCGGGCCAGGTGTTCGACCAGGTCATCACCGACTCGCCGGAACACCTGCAGCGCCTGCGCGGCGAAAGCACGGCGCCGATCCTGCTGATCACCGGCTACGGCAACTTCATCCAGGGCGAACAGGCCACCCCGCTCGCCCCCCTGCAGCAGCTGGCCCGACCGCTGGCCCGCTCGGCGCTCTACCAGGCGCTGCGCCGCAGCCTGCAGGCCCAGCCGGACGAACCCGCACCCACGCCGCCCCCCAAGCAGCGCCTGGCGCGCTCGGCACGCGTGCTGCTGGTGGAAGACAACGCGGTGAACCAGTTGGTGGCCAAGGGCATGCTCGGCAAGCTGGGTTGCGAGGTGCTGATCGCCGCCCACGGGGGCGAGGCCCTGCAGATGCTCGCCGAGGAGCCCGTGGACCTGGTGCTGATGGACTGCAACATGCCGATCATGGACGGCTACGAGGCCACCCGGCGCATCCGCCAGAGCGGCAACTGGCCGGGCCTGCCCATCGTCGCGCTGACCGCCAACGCCCTGCCGGACGAACGCGAACGTTGCCGCGCCGCCGGCATGGACGACTACCTGGCCAAGCCCTTCCGCCGGGAAGAGCTGGTCGCCCTGTTGGACAACTGGCTGCCGGCTACCCAGCCAACCCAGTGAAGCGCCCGAGCAGTTCGGACAACCGGCTGCGCAGCTCCACCATCTCGTTGAGGTCCAGGCCGCTGCTGCAGATCAGCTCCGCGCGCAGCGCCGGCACCTGCTCGCGCAGCGCGACGCCGGACTCGCTCAACCCCAGATGCACCTCGCGCTCGTCATGGGCCGCACGACGGCGCAGCACATGGCCGAGCTGCTCGAGGCGCTTGAGCAGCGGCGTCAGGGTGCCGGAGTCCAGCATCAGACGCTCGCCCAGGGCCTTCACCGTGGGCTGCTCGGGCGGCGTGGCGTGCCACTCCCAGAGCACCAGCATGACCAGGTACTGCGGGTAGGTCAGGCCCAGCTGTTCGAGCAGGGGCCGGTAGCCACGGATCACGGCGCGCGAGGCGGCGTAGAGCTTGAAGCACAGCTGGTTGTCCAGCAGCAGGTCGGCGTCGGGCGATTCGGGCAGGGTCATTTCAGCAGCGCTTCGATCTCGGCGGTGAGCTCTTCTGGCTTGGTGGTCGGCGCGAAGCGCTTCACCTGGCGGCCTTCGCCGTCGATCAGGAACTTGGTGAAGTTCCACTTGATGCCCTTGCTGCCCAGGAGGCCGGGCGCGCGGTTCTTCAGCTCGACATAGAGCGGGTGGGCGTCGGCGCCGTTGACGTCGATCTTCTTGAACAGCGGGAAGCTGACGCCGAAGTTCAGCTCGCAGAATTCGGAGATGGCGCCCTCGTCACCCGGCTCCTGCTTGCCGAACTGGTTGCAGGGGAAGCCGAGCACCACCAGGCCCTTGTCCCTGTACTGCTGCCAGATGCTCTCCAGGCCCTTGTACTGAGGGGTGAAGCCGCACTTGCTCGCGGTATTGACCACCAGCACGGCCTTGCCGCCGAAATCGGCCAGCGTCTTCTGCTCGCCCTTGATGGTGGTGACGGGGATATCGAAAAGCTTCGCGCTCATGTGATGTGCCTGCAGTTGGGGGATGACGGCGACAAAAATAGCTCGCAATTGAATTGCATGCAATTTAAATACAGTAAAAAAGGCCCGCGCATCGGGCGGGCCCCTTCGATCAGCCTTCGCGAGGAACCAGCTTCAGCGACACCGAGTTGATGCAGTAGCGCAGGCCGGTCGGGCGCGGGCCATCCGGGAACACATGGCCCAGGTGCGCTTCGCAACGGGCGCAGCGCACCTCGATGCGGTGCATGCCATGGCTGAAGTCCTCCTTCTCCTCGATCGCACTGCCGTCCACCGGCTGGAAATAGCTCGGCCAGCCGCTGCCGGAATCGTACTTGGCATCGGAGTCGAACAGCGCCGCGCCGCAGCAGGAGCAATGGTAGATGCCCGGCGTCTTGGTGCCGTTGTACTCACCGGTGAAGGGACGTTCGGTGCCCCCCAGGCGACAGACGTGGAACTGGGCTTCGCTCAGCTCTTCACGCCAGGATTCAAGGGGTTTGTCCAGCTTTTCCATGGGTCACCTCGGCTACGGAAAAAAGCCCGACCAGTACCTTTTCCGGTCATCGGGCCGCACGTATCATGCGTGGCTTTAGACGCCAGTCTGGCAGCGGCGTTACAGGCTGCCAAGGCGCAGTTTCCTCAGATCGGGACACGAACCACCATGCAGGTCAGCAAATCGAACAAGCTCGCCAACGTCTGCTACGACATCCGCGGGCCCGTGCTCAAGCACGCCAAACGCCTGGAAGAGGAAGGCCACCGCATCCTCAAGCTGAACATCGGCAACCCGGCGCCGTTCGGTTTCGAAGCCCCCGAGGAAATCCTCCAGGACGTGATCCGCAACCTGCCGACCGCCCAGGGCTACAGCGACTCCAAGGGGCTGTTCAGCGCGCGCAAGGCGGTGATGCAGTACTACCAGCAGAAGCAGGTGGAAGGCATCGGCATCGAGGACATCTACCTCGGCAACGGCGTGTCCGAGCTGATCGTCATGTGCATGCAGGCGCTGCTCAACAACGGTGACGAGGTGCTGATCCCGGCCCCCGACTACCCGCTGTGGACCGCCGCCGTGAGCCTGGCCGGCGGCAAGCCGGTGCACTACCTGTGCGACGAGCAGGCCGACTGGTTCCCCGACCTCGAAGACATCAAGGCCAAGATCACCCCCAACACCAAGGCCATGGTGATCATCAACCCGAACAACCCCACCGGCGCCGTGTACTCCAGGGAACTGCTGGAGGGGATGGTCGAGCTGGCCCGCCAGCACAACCTGGTGCTGTTCTCCGACGAGATCTACGACAAGATCCTCTACGACGAAGCCGTGCACATCTCCACCGCTTCCCTGGCACCGGACGTGCTCTGCCTGACCTTCAACGGCCTGTCCAAGTCCTACCGCGTGGCCGGCTTCCGCTCCGGCTGGGTCGCCATCTCCGGGCCCAAGCAGCGTGCGCAGAGCTACATCGAAGGCATCGACATCCTGGCCAACATGCGCCTGTGCGCCAATGTGCCGAGCCAGCATGCGATCCAGACCGCCCTGGGCGGCTACCAGAGCATCAACGACCTCGTGCTGCCCAACGGCCGCCTGCTGGAGCAGCGCAACCGTACCTGGGAACTGCTCAACGACATCCCGGGCGTCAGTTGCGTCAAGCCCATGGGCGCGCTCTACGCCTTCCCGCGCATCGACCCGAAGGTCTGCCCCATCGTCAACGACGAGAAATTCGTCCTCGACCTGCTGCTCTCCGAGAAGCTGCTGATCGTCCAGGGCACCGCCTTCAACTGGCCGTGGCCGGACCACTTCCGCGTGGTCACCCTGCCCCGCGTCGACGACCTGGAGCAGGCCATCGGCCGCATCGGCAACTTCCTCAAGTCCTATCGCCAGTAAGGAACGCCAGCATGGGCCAGGCCAGACGCTACCTGCTCACCGGTGCCAGCTCCGGCATCGGCATGGCCCTGGCCCGGCGCCTCGCCAGCCAGGGGCATGACCTCGCCCTCGCCGCACGGCGCGAGGAGACCCTGCAGCAACTGGCCGAGGAACTGCGCAGCCAGTACGGCCGCACCATCGCCGTGCTGCCGCTGGACGTCACCGATTATGCCGCCTGCCAGGACGCCGTAGGCCTCGCCCGCAACGCCCTGGGAGGGCTCGACGGGCTGATCGCCAACGCCGGCATGGGCCTGGCGGGCAAGGCTGGCAGCGGCCGCTTCGAGCGCTACAGGCAGACCCTGGAAACCAACCTGCTCGGCGCCATCGCCTGCCTCGATGCCGCCACCGAACTGTTCCGCGAACAGGGCCACGGCCACCTGGTCGCCATCGCGTCGGTCGCCGGCAAGCGCGGCCTGCCCGCCACCGCCGGCTACTCGGCTAGCAAGGCCGGGCTGATCAGCTACATGGAATCCCTGGAGCTCGAACTGCACCGCAGCCCCATCGCCACCACCCTGATCCTACCCGGCTACATCGATACGCCGATCAACCAGGACGCCGGCCCACGCCCGTTCCTCATCGACGTCGAACGCGGCGCCGAACTGATCGCCCGACACATCGAGAAACGCACTCGCAGCGCCTACGTACCCGGCTGGCCCTGGGCCCTGATCGGCCGCCTGCTGCCCCTGCTGCCCACCTCGCTGATCGCCAGGGCGATGTGACCATGGACCTGCAGATCGACGACTTCTACAAGGACTGCGCGGCCGGCATGCTGATGCTCTACCAGGCCTTTCCGCGCAAGGTCGCCCTCTATATCGAGGACCTGATCGGCCACGAGGAACCCGACGAATTCGGTCTCCCCAGCAAACGCCACCAGGGCTGCCTGGGCGCCCTGATCTGGCTGGCCGAAGAGGGCTACATCCGCTACGAAAGCACCATCCGCTACGAGGCGCTGGACCAGGCCGTACTCAGCGAGAAAGGCTTCCTGCGCCTGTCCCGCACCCTGCCCCATGCCGTGCGCAGCGACGATGAACTGCCACCCAGCGTGCGCCGCGTCCACGCCACCCTCGCCCACCAGCTGCGCGAGGCCCTGGCCAGCCGCAACAGCGAACGCACCGCCCGCCTCACCCGGTTGCTCTTCGTCGGGACCGGCGGCACGACAGGCGACACAGTTTGAAATAGAGCCCAGGTTGAATAGGCATCTGGCGCACCTTATATAACCCCGCATTACACCGTCTTTCCCTGAGGAGACCGCTTTAACCATGATGCGCATCCTGTTGTTCGTGGCCACCAACCTCGCAGTCCTGGTGATCGCCAGCATCACCCTGAAGCTGCTGGGCGTAGACCGCTTCACTGGCCAGAATTACGGCAGCCTGCTGGTGTTCTGTGCCGTATTCGGCTTCGCCGGCTCCCTGGTCTCGCTGTTCATCTCCAAGTGGATGGCGAAGATGAGCACCGGCACCGAAATCATCACCCAGCCCCGCACCCGCCACGAACAGTGGCTGCTGCAGACCGTGGAGCAACTGTCCCGCGAAGCCGGTATCAAGATGCCGGAAGTGGGCATCTTCCCTGCCTACGAGGCCAACGCCTTCGCCACCGGCTGGAACCGCAACGACGCCCTGGTCGCCGTGAGCCAGGGCCTGCTGGAGCGTTTCTCGCCCGATGAGGTGAAGGCGGTGCTGGCGCACGAGATCGGCCACGTGGCCAACGGAGACATGGTCACCCTGGCGCTGATCCAGGGCGTGGTGAACACCTTCGTGATGTTCTTCGCGCGCATCTTCGGCAACTTCGTCGACAAGGTGATCCTGAAGAACGAGGAAGGCCACGGCATCGGATACTTCGTCGCGACCATCTTCGCCGAGCTGGTCCTGGGCATCCTCGCCAGCATCATCGTCATGTGGTTCTCGCGCAAACGCGAATACCGCGCCGACGAAGCCGGCGCCCAGCTGGCCGGCACCAACGCCATGATCGGCGCCCTGCAGCGCTTGCGCGCGGAACAGGGCGTGCCGGTGCAGATGCCCGACAGCCTCACCGCCTTCGGCATCAACGGCGGCCTGAAGAACGGCCTCGCCGGCCTGCTGATGAGCCACCCGCCACTGGAAGACCGCATCGAGGCCCTGCGCCGCCGCGGCTGATCCAAGCGCCACGAAAAAGGCGGCCAACCGGCCGCCTTTTTCATGTCCGCACGATATATCCCCGCTAGCGACGCTGCAGGCGGAACACCGGCTCGAACAGCTCATCCAGCCCACGGGAGGCAAACTTCCAGTTCTTCTCCAGCACGTCCTGGCGCTCCAGCAGCTCCACGCGCCAATCCGCCCCGAAGCGCTGCCGCACCTCCGCCTCCGGCACCGAGAACGGCGGGCCGTCGAGGCGTTCCTGTCCATATTCCAGGGTCACCATCAGCCCTTCGCAGCGAGCCGGAAGAATCGAACCCAGATGCGCCGCATAGCGCTCGCGCATATCCGGCGGCAGGGCGATGAGCGCCGCGCGGTCATAGAGCCCGGTACAGTCCGCGACCTCCCGCGCATCCAGGGCGAAGAAATCACCCAGGAGAATCTCGACGGCGCCCGCGCTGTAGCGGATCAGGGCGCCCTCATCGCGGATCTCGGGCTGCAACCCCTGCTCGGCGAAGAACCCGGTCACCGCCTTCTCCGCCAGTTCCACCCCCAGCACCCGATACCCCTGTGCGGCCAGCCAGGCCAGGTCCAGGGTCTTGCCGCACAAAGGCACCAGCACCCGCGAGCCAGGCGCCAGGCCAAGCGCGGGCCAGTAGTGCCGCAAATAGGTGTTGACCTCATCCAGATGAAAACCGATCTGGTCGTTGGCCCATCTGTCCTGCCAGAAACGCTCGTGCACGATCCACCTGCCGATTCGATAGGAACACTCAAGAATTTATGCTGGATGTCGATACGTCCAGCCCCGAAGATGGCGCTCATCCTAACGGAGGAAGCGCCCGATGTTACCCAGTCTTTTCATTTCCCATGGCTCCCCGATGCTCGCACTGGAACCTGGCGCCAGTGGCCCCGCGCTTGCGCGGCTCGCCCGCGAGCTGCCACGCCCGGAAGCGATCCTGGTGGTCTCCGCCCACTGGGAAAGCGAGCGCCTGGCCATCAGCGGCGGCACGCAGCTGGAGACCTGGCACGACTTCTACGGCTTCCCGCCCGAACTCTACGCGGTGCGGTACCCAGCCCACGGCGCCCCGGCGCTGGCCGCCGATGTGCAGCGTCTGCTGCGCGAACACGACCTGGACGCCGCCATCGACCCACAGCGCCCTATGGACCATGGCGTCTGGGTGCCGCTGTCGCTGATGTACCCGGAGGCGGATGTCCCGGTGCTGCAACTGTCCCTCCCCAGCCGTCTCGGCCCTGCCTTCCAGACCCGCGTCGGCCGCGCCCTGGCTGCCCTGCGCGAACGCGGCGTGCTGCTGATCGGCTCCGGCAGCATCACCCACAACCTGGGCGAGCTGAACTGGCGCGCCGGGCCGGAAGTGATCACCCCCTGGGCCCTGGAATTCCGCGACTGGATGGTTGAGCGCCTGGAGGCTGGCGACGAGGAAGCCCTGCACGACTACCGCGCGCTGGCACCCCACGCCCGCCGCAGCCATCCCAGCGATGAACACCTGCTGCCGCTGTATTTCGCCCGGGGTGCCGGTGGCGATTTCAAGGTGGAGCACAGCGGCTTCACCCTCGGCGCGCTAGGGATGGATATCTATCGGTTCGGCTAGACCTCAGGGGCAGCCCTGCAGCCTTGGGCGAATGAATTCGCCCCTACAGGAGTGCCGCCACCCAAACCATCGCCCATAAAAAAGCCCCGCGAGTGCGGGGCTTTTTCCTCAGGCGTGGATCAGTCTTCGCGATAGCGGCGCAGCTTCAGGGACTTGCCCGCGACGCGGGTGTCCTTGAGCTTGCCCAGCAGGCGATCCAGGCCGTCTTCCGGCAACTCGATCAGGCTGAAGGTCTCGCGGATCTGGATGCGACCGATGGCGTCACGTGCCAGGCCACCCTCGTTGAGGATGGCGCCGAGCAGGTTCTTCGCGGCGATGCCGTCGCGAGTCCCCAGCGCGGTGCGGCAACGCACGCGGCCTTCGGTCAGCGGCAGCGGAGCACGACGCTCGCGGTACTCGCTGCGCTCAGTGCTGCGCTCGCCATCACGCTCACGACGCTCGCGCGGCTGGGAGGCGCTCGGCACCAGCGGCTGCTCGCGCTCGACGTCGGCGAGGTTCAGCGCCTGACCGTTGGTGGCCTTGCGCAGCAGCGCTGCGGCCAGGGCACGCGGGCTGCAGCCGATGTCGGCGATCAGGCGATCCAGCAGCTCGCCATGGCTGGCCTCGGCATCGGCCACCAGGGGCGCGAGGCTGGCGGTCAGCTTCTTGATGCGCGCGTCCAGCACCTGCTGGGCGTTGGGCAGGCGGACTTCGGCGACCTTCTGGTTGGTCACGCGCTCGATCACCTGCAGCATGCGGCGCTCGCGCGGGGTGACCAGCAGCAGTGCACGACCATCGCGACCGGCACGGCCGGTACGGCCGATACGGTGCACGTAGGACTCGGGGTCGTACGGCATGTCCACGTTCACCACATGGGTGATGCGCGGTACGTCGATACCACGGGCAGCGACGTCGGTGGCGACGACGATGTCCAGGCGGCCGTCCTTGAGGGACTCGATCACGCGCTCACGCTGGTTCTGGGCGATGTCGCCGTTCAGCGCAGCGGCCTTGTAGCCCTTGGCTTCCAGGGCGGAAGCCAGGTCCAGGGTGGCCTGCTTGGTACGTACGAAGGCGATCAGGGCGTCGAATTCCTCGACCTCCAGCAGGCGCAGCACGGCACCGACCTTCTGGTCGGCATGGACCATCAGGTGAGCCTGCTCGATGCGGGCCACGGTCTGGGTCTTGGCGGCGATCTTGACGTGCTGCGGCTCTTTCAGGTGACGCTCGGCGATCGAACGGATCGACGGCGGCAGGGTGGCGGAGAACAGCACGCTCTGACGGCTTTCCGGCAGGGCCTGGAAGATCACTTCCAGGTCGTCCATGAAGCCGAGCTTGAGCATTTCGTCCGCTTCGTCCAGGACCAGTTGCTGCACGGTGGCGAGCATCTGCTCGTCACGGCGCAGGTGGTCGCACAGGCGGCCGGGGGTGGCCACGATCACCTGGGCGCCCTGGCGCAGGGCCTTGAGCTGCGGGCCCATGGGCGCGCCGCCATAGACGGCGACCACGTTCAGGCCGGGCATCTGCTTGGCGTAGGTTTCGAAGGCGGTGGCGACTTGCAGTGCGAGCTCGCGGGTCGGTGCCAGGATCAGCGCCTGCGGCTCGCGTTTGGCCGGATCGATACGGGAGAGGATGGGCAGCGCGAAGGCTGCTGTCTTGCCGGTACCGGTCTGGGCCTGGCCAATCATGTCGTGGCCGGCGAGGATCACCGGAATCGACTGGGCCTGGATGGGAGATGGCTCTTCATAGCCGACAGCCGAGATGGCTGCGAGAACGTTGGGATGAAGTCCGAGCGCGGCGAATCCGCCGATATCCTGGGTCATGGGTCTGCCTCATGTGCATCCGCAAAGACCCAAATCCCAGAGCTGCATATGCCGAAAGACCTTGTGGGTCACCCTGGCAGCCTGGGAGAGAATTTGCGAGTTGCTTATTGATATGGATGTAACGTCAAGGGTAGTCCGCGAAGCGGACGGTGCAGCCGAAGGCGAATGCCTCGAAAAATGCAGTTCCTGAACGGGGCCGGTTAAGGCCGGCGCAAATCATACCGGAAAAAGCTGACCGTCGCGCGTGTTTTTCACATGTTCGTCATCAACGCCGCCGGACGGTCATTCCTCGTGGACAACGACCCACGCCCCGGCTATATCCTCCATGCCCCCGCCCCTTCCACGCCAAAGGACCCACCCATGACCCAAGCCACCCCTGGCCGCGTTAGCCGTGAGAAACGCGGCCACGTCCTGCTGCTCGGACTGGACCGTACCGCCAAGCGCAATGCCTTCGACCGGGCGATGCTCGATGACCTGGTCACGGCATTGGGCGAATACGAGCGCGATGACGACGCGCGCTGCGCGCTGGTCTTCGCCCATGGCGAGCACTTCACCGCGGGGCTGGACCTGGCCAATGTCGCCGAGACCTTCAGGAACGGCTGGCAGTTGCCGGAGGGCGCGGTCGACCCCTGGGGCACCTTCGGCGGCGAGCGCCTTTCCAAACCGCTGATCCTGGCCGTACAGGGCTACTGCTTCACCATCGGCATCGAGCTGATGCTGGCCGCCGACATCAACCTCTGCGCCAGCAACACCCGTTTCGCGCAGATGGAGGTACAGCGCGGCATCTTCCCGTTCGCCGGCGCCACCCTGCGCCTGCACCAGGCCGCCGGCTGGGGCAACGCCATGCGCTGGCTGCTCACCGGCGATGAGTTCGATGCCCACGAGGCCTACCGCCTCGGCCTGGTTCAGGAAGTGCTGGCCAGCGAGGAGCTGATGCCCCGTGCGTTGTGGCTGGCAGAACGGGTCGCCGCGCAGGCACCGCTGGGCATCAAGGCCACCCTCGCCTCGGCGCGCCAGACTGTGAGCGAAGGCGAGCAGGTCGCCGCTCGCAACCTGCCGGCGGTGGCCAAGCGCCTGCTGGGCTCCGAAGACGCCCAGGAAGGCGTACGCGCGATGCTCGAACGCCGTCCGGGCGAATTCAAGGGGCGCTGATCCTGGCGACAATCACCCTGGTGCTGCTGCCGGGCATGGACGGCAGCGGCGAGCTCTTCGCTCCATTGATCCAGGCACTGGGTAGCGACCTGCACACGCAGGTCGTGCGCTATCCGGCGCAGCAACCGCTCGGCTATGCGCCATTGATGGATCAAGTCAGGCAGCAACTGCCCCTTGGCCGGCCATTCATCCTGCTCGGCGAATCCTTCTCCGGCCCCATCGCCATCAGTCTCGCGGCCGATCGCCCCGCCGGGCTGCGGGGACTGGTGCTCTGCTGCACCTTCGTCCGCAACCCTCACCCCCGCCTCGCGTGGCTGAGCGGCCTGCTGCCGCTTCTGTCTCCGCGGCAGGCTCCCCGCGCCCTGCTGAGCCAGTTGCTGCTCGGCAGGTTCGCCACCCCGGCACTGAACCAGGCCCTGGTCGACGCACTGGCGCCGTTGTCATCGGCGACCCTGCAGGCCCGGCTGCGCGCGGTGCTGGATGTGGATGCCACCGGGCACCTGCAGCGGATCCAGGTGCCGCTGCTGTACCTGCAGGCGGCGGAGGATCGGCTGGTGCCAGCTGACGCTGCCCGGCTCATCGAACGCTATTCAGGGGACTTTCGATGCCTGCGACTGGAGGCCCCGCACTGCCTGCTGCAAGCCAGGCCGCACGAAGCCGCCCAGGCACTGGAAGGCTTCGCTAAGACGGTCGGGATCGATCAGGGCGATCAGGTCGCCGGGCGCAGCACGTCCAGCAGGGGTTGCAGCGAGTAGCCCAGGCGCGGCGCCAATGCCTCGCAGCGGGCGGCCAGGGCCTCGACGTCCAGTTGCTGCTCGAGATCGGCGGGGACGATGAGGATGACGTTGCCCTCCTTCACCGGGCACTCCCAGTAGTGGCGGTGGTAGAGACCGCGCAGCAGGGCGGCGCCCAGCGGACGACCGTCGTTGCCGGCCCACTGGTTGATCACCAGCCAGCCACCGGGGTTGAGGCGCTTCTGGCAGTTTTCCAGGAAGCGCCAGGCGAGGTGGCCGACGCCGGGGCCGGTGTCGGTGTAGAGATCGACGAAGATCAGGTCGGCGGTCTCGGCGCTGTCCAGCAAATCAAGGGCATCACCGATGCGCACCGTGAGGCGCGGGTCGTCGTCGAGGCCGAGGTATTGCATGGCCAGGCGCGGCACCTCGGGACGCAGCTCGACCACTTCCACATCGTCCAGCGGCAGGAATTTCATGCACGCCTGGGTCAGGGTGCCGGCTCCCAGGCCGAGGAACAGTGCGCTCTCCGGGTACTCGTGGCACAGCGCGCCCAGCAGCATCGCGCGGGTGTAGTCGTACTCCAGCCAGCAGGGATCGGCAGTGAAGACGCAGCTCTGCTCCACCGCCTCGCCGAACTCGAGAAACCGGTACTCGCCCACTTCCAGCACGCGGATGACGCCGAACTCGTCATGCACCTCCGCCAGCAAACGCTCCTCGCGCATCGCCACTCCCCAGTCCGCCCCCCGTGACATTTCGCACCAGGGGCGCGCCACAAAGGCGCCGTTTGCCATTGAAGCGAGGTGCCCTCACCTCGCCATAATCCGGGCATGCCGCAGGCCCAGCCAGGCGCTGCCCGAAAAAACCCGAGAAGAATAACAGCCAAGAGGTGCATCCCACTCATGTACGCCATCATCGGCGCCGGCCCCATGGGCCTTTGCGCGGCCCGCCAGTTGCAGAAGCATGGAATCCCCTTCGTCGGCTTCGAATTGCACGAGGACGTGGGCGGGCTCTGGGACATCGACAACCCCCACAGCACCATGTACGAGTCCGCGCACCTGATCTCCTCCAAGCGCACCACCGAGTTCAGCGAATTCCCGATGGCCGACGACGTGGCGCCCTACCCGCACCACAGCGAGATGCGCCGCTACTTCCGCGACTACGCCGAGCATTTCGGCCTGCGCGAGCACTACCAGTTCGGCACCCGCGTCCAATCGCTGGAGCGCCAGGACAAGGGCTGGAGGCTCACCAGCGAGCGCAACGGCGAGCGCCGCGAATGGCAGGTGGATGGCGTGCTCATCGCCAGCGGCACCCTGCATGCGCCCAACCAGCCGGAACTGCCCGGCCGCTTCGACGGCGAGCTGCTGCATTCGGCCGACTACCGCTCCCCGGCGCTGTTCGAGGGCAAGCGCGTGCTGGTGATCGGCTGCGGCAACTCGGCCTGCGACATCGCCGTCGACGCCGTGCACCGCGCCCGCTCGGTCGATATCTCGGTACGCCGTGGCTACTACTTCCTGCCCAAGTTCCTCCTCGGCCGCCCAATCGACACCTTCGGCGGCGCGGTGAAGCTGCCACGCCCGCTCAAGCAACGCATCGACGGCGCCCTGATCCGCGCCCTCATCGGCAAGCCCTCCGACTACGGCCTGCCCGACCCGGACTACCGCCTCTACGAATCCCACCCGGTGGTGAACTCCCTGGTGCTGCACCACCTCGGCCACGGCGACATCAAGGCGCGGCCCGACCTGGCCAGCGTCGAAGGCCGCCAGGTGGCGTTCCGCGACGGCAGCCGGGCGGACTACGACCTCATCCTCCAGGCCACGGGCTACAAGCTGGACTACCCCTTCATCGCCCGCGAGGAGCTGAACTGGCCCGAGCGCGCCGGGGCCCCGCAGCTGTACCTGAACATCTTCCATCCGCAGTACGACGACCTGTTCATGATGGGCATGGTGGAAGCGTCTGGCCTCGGCTGGCAGGGCCGCGCCGAGCAGGCCGAGCTGGTGGCGCTGTTCATCCGCCAGTGCCGGGCCGGCAGCGCCTCGGCCGAGGGCTTCCGTCGCCTCAAGGCCAAGCGCGCCGGGCAGCGCCTGGATGGCGGCTACGCCTACCTGGAACTGGAGCGCATGGCCTACTACGTGCACAAGGACAGCTACCGCAGCAGCGTGAAACGGCATATCGACGAGCTGCGCCGCGACCTGCGCGAACAGCCCGCCGACGCCCCCGCGCTGGCCTGAGGTGGGCGACGATGCCTGGCTCTGGCTGGGCCTGTTCATCCTCTTCGCCTATGGCCTGGAAGCCGTCACCGGCTTCGGCAGCACGGTGGTCGCCCTGTCCCTTGGCGCCCTGCTGCTGCCGATCGACCGGTTGCTGCCGGTGCTGGTGCCGCTGAACCTGCTGATGAGCGGCTACCTGGCCTGGCGCTACCGGCACCTGGCGGACTGGCCGCTGCTGCTGGGCGGCATCCTGCCGGCCATGCTCGTCGGCACCCTGCTCGGCTACGCCCTGCTGCCCTGGCTCGATGGCGACGCGCTGAAACGGGGCTTCGGCGTGCTGATCCTCTGGTTCGCCCTGCGCGAGCTGTGGCGGCAGAGGCGCGAACGCCCCCGGGGCCGCACGCCCCTCTGGATGACCCGCCTGCAGATCGGCGCCGGCGGCCTCTGCCACGGCCTGTTCGCCTCGGGTGGCCCGTTGCTGGTCTACGCGCTGGCCGCGACGCCCCTGGGCAAGGCGCGCCTGCGGGCCACGCTCGCCTGTGTCTGGCTCGGCCTCAACGGCCTGCTCAGCCTGGCCTTCCTGGTGGACGGCCGCCTGGTTCCCGCCCTGCCCCACCTGGCGCTCTACCTGCCGCTGCTGGCCATCGGCGTGGTGGCGGGCGAGTGGCTGCACCACCGCGTGGCCGAACGGTACTTCCGCACCGCCATCCACCTGTTGCTGTGCCTCTGCGGCGCACTGCTCGCCTGGCGTGCCTGAAGCGCTGGCAGCGCGGGGCCTTTCGGTTACCATGCGCCATCCGCCACACAGCCCTGATCGAGACCCTGATGAGCAACTTGTCGTCCAGCGCAGACTGGAGCCCGGAAAGCTGGAGAACCAAGCCGATCCTGCAACAGCCGACCTACCCGGACGCCGCGCGCCTGGCCCAGGTCGAGCAGACCCTGGCCAGCTACCCGCCCCTGGTGTTCGCCGGCGAGGCGCGCGAACTGCGCCGCCAGTTCAGCGAAGTCACCGAGGGCCGCGCCTTCCTCCTCCAGGGAGGCGACTGCGCCGAGAGCTTCGCCGAGTTCTCCGCCGCGAAGATCCGCGACACCTTCAAGGTGCTGCTGCAGATGGCCATCGTCATGACCTTCGCCGCCGGCTGCCCGGTGGTGAAGGTGGGCCGCATGGCCGGCCAGTTCGCCAAGCCGCGCTCGGCCGATGACGAAACCATCGATGGCGTCACCCTGCCCGCCTACCGGGGCGACATCGTCAACGGCATCGGCTTCGACGCCGCCAGCCGCGCGCCGGACCCGGAGCGCCTGCTGCAGGCCTACCACCAGTCCACCGCCAGCCTCAACCTGCTGCGCGCCTTCGCCCAGGGCGGCTTCGCCGATGTGCACCAGGTGCACCAGTGGAACCTCGACTTCATCGCCAACTCGGCGCTGACGGAGAAGTACAGCCAGCTCGCCGACCGCATCGACGAGACCCTCGCCTTCATGCGCGCCTGCGGCCTGGACAGCGCCCCGCAGCTGCGCGAGGCGAGCTTCTTCACCGCCCACGAAGCGCTGCTGCTGAACTATGAGCAGGCCTTCGTGCGTCGCGACAGCCTCACCGGCGGCTGGTACGACTGCTCCGCCCACATGCTCTGGATCGGCGACCGCACCCGCCAGCTGGACGGCGCCCACGTCGAGTTCCTGCGCGGCGTCGGCAACCCCATCGGCGTCAAGGTGGGGCCGAGCATGCCGAGCGAAGACCTGATCCGCCTGATCGACATCCTCAACCCGGACAACGACCCGGGCCGCCTCAACCTCATCGTGCGCATGGGCGCCGAGAAGGTCGGCGAGCACCTGCCGCGGCTGATCCGCACCGTGCAGGCCGAGGGCCGCAAGGTGCTGTGGAGCTCGGACCCGATGCACGGCAACACCATCAAGGCCTCCAGCGGCTACAAGACCCGCGACTTCGCCATCATCCTTTCCGAGGTGAAGCAGTTCTTCCAGGTGCACCAGGCCGAGGGCAGCCATGCCGGTGGCATCCACATCGAAATGACCGGGCAGAACGTCACCGAGTGCATCGGCGGCGCCCGCCCGATCACCGAGGACGGCCTCTCCGACCGCTACCACACCCACTGCGACCCGCGCCTGAACGCGGACCAGTCGCTGGAGCTGGCCTTCCTCATCGCCGAGACGCTGAAACAGGTCCGCCGCTGACGACGCCACCCCGGAAACGACGAAGCCCCGCAATCGCGGGGCTTCGTGCTTTCAGCGGGCTCAGGCGGCGGCGAAGAGTTCGCCGATGCGCTGCTGGGCACCCTTGATCGCATTGCTGCGCGGGTCTTCGCCGTAGGCCAGGCCTTCGGCACGGACGATCTCGATGTCGGTGATGCCGAGGAAGTTCAGCACCTGCACCAGGTAGGCCTCATGGGCCTGGCCGCTGGGCTGGCCGGCGTGGATGCCACCGGCGGTGGAGACGATCACCACCTTCTTGCCACCGGCGAGGCCCTTGGGGCCGTTCTCGTCGTAGGCGAAGGTCTTGCCGGCGACGGCGATGCGGTCGATCCAGGCCTTGAGCTGGGTCGGCACGGTGAAGTTGTACATCGGGGCACCGATGACGATGGCGTCGGCGGCGAGGAACTCCTCGAGGGTTTCCTCGGCCAGCTTCACTTCGGCCTTCTGCGCGGCGTCGCGCAGTTCCGCCGGGGTGCCGCCAGCCACCAGGCTGGCAGCGGAAAGGTGGGCGTAGGCATCGGTGGCGAGGTCACGGTAGCTGAGCTGGACGCCGGCATTGGCGGCCTGCCAGGCCTGCACCACGGCGCGGCTCAGTTGGCGGGAGGCGGAGGCGTCGCCGAGGATGCTGGAATCGAGGTGCAGAAGTTTCATGGGTATCCCCTGATCTGGCGATCACCGGATGTGATCGAAGTGGGGAGAATCCTATCCACGAAGCGAAAGCCTTATTAGTCGGCAAAAATGCGATGCACCGTCCCACCCATGAGACGAAACGGCAGATCAGCGCGACGAGGTCTGCAGGTCGCTCAGGGTCTGGGTGAAGAAGCGCACCGCCTCGGCGTTCAGCTCGCGGTGGATGGCGACCCGGTCGACGCCCTCGGCGTCCTGGCACAGCCGCGGCAGCATGGCGTCCATCTCGGCCGAGCACGGGGCCATGAACACGAAGTGCCCCGCCCCCGGCAGCAGGCGGAAATCCGGGGGATTGGGCAACCTGCGCTGCAGGGCCCCGGCGTTCTGCTCCAGTTGCAGGGTGCGATCGTCGTCGCCGGAATAGAGCAGCACCGGAACCTGTACCGGCTCCAGTTCCTTGCGGCCGAACATCAGGCCCAGCGGCGCCATCAGCATCAGCGCGCTGACCCGTGAATCGGCGATGGCTTCCAGGTCATCGCGGTCGGAGATCAGTTCGCCGGCATGCCCGCAGGCGTCGCTGTCTTCGGGCCACTGCCGGCAGTAGGCGCGCAGGCGCTCGGGCTCGGGCTGCGCGCCGGCGAGGATCAGCGCCGTCTCGCCACCGGCCGAGTAGCCGATCACCCCGACCCGCTCGGTATCCAGGCTGCCGGCCAGCATCGCGTCCTGCTCGGCGGCATCGATGGCGGCGGTCAGTTGCAGCGGGCGACCGTAGAGGTTGCTCAGGGTGCCGCTGCGGCTCTGGTCCTTGTAGTTGTCACCGGTGTGCAGCACCGCCAGCACCACGAACCCGCGTCGCGCCAGTGCGGTGGCCAGGTCATGGTGGGCCAGGGGCGAGCCGCCGTTGCCGTGCGACAGCAGCACCAGCGGGAAATGGCCGCCGGCGATGGGGGCGTCCAGGCCGGCGTCGACCTGATAGAGGCCGAGCTCGGTACGCGTGGGCTCGCCCGCTGCCGGGTAGAAGGCGACCGCGCTCATCTCGCGCTGCTCGTCCACCGGGTCGGTGAGGACCAGGCGATGCACGCCGACCGCCTGTGCGCCGAATGCGGGGAGCGCCACCAGCAGCGACGCCAGGGCCAGTACTGCAGAAAGACGAACCAACATGGTGCTCACCTTCCGTTCCAGGTTCAGGAATCGGGCGTGCCTGCCATCAATTGCGCCTTGCTTCGTTCCTTGAGCCGGCAACGCCGACGGACCACTCCGCCGGCGCTACTCGCGTTGCATGGATCGCGCCACAGGAGCGTGACGCGGGCAGCCGTCAGATGCCGCCGAGGAAATCCATCTTGCCGATCTTCACGCCGTTGTGGCGCAGGATGTTGTAGGCGGTGGTGAGGTGGAAATAGAAATTCGGCAGGGAGAAATTGAGCAGGAAGTCCTGGCCGGTAAAGCTGACCTCGTTGCCGCGCATCTTCAACACCACGGTGCGCGCCGCACTGCCCTCCACTTGCTCCGGGCGGATCTCTCGGATGAAGCCCAGGGTGCGCGCGATGCGCTCCTGCAATTCCGGGAAGCTCGCCTCGGTATCGGCGAAGGACGGCACTTCCAGTTCCGCCAGGCGGGCCGCGCAGCCTTTCACGGAGTCGGTGGCGATCTGCACCTGGCGCGCCAGTGGGAACATGTCCGGCGCCAGGCGCGCGCAGATGAATACCCCCGGGTCGATGCCCTGCGCCTCGGCATGGGCCGCAGCCTTGTCGAGGATGACGGAGAGATTGCCGAGCATGCGGGTGAAGACCGGGATGGAAGCCTCGTACATGGACAAGGACATGAGTGCTGACTCCGTGATGGCAGGGGGATCGGCCGGGCGAAGTGCCGGCGACGCTCCACGATACACCCGCAGCGGGCGGTGTGTGCAGCGGCGCGCGATTGTCCCGCCGCTGAAATCCGTGGCGCGGAATTCCCCGCCGATGCCATAGTTCGTCCCTTCCACAGGACGACCTTCATGCAAGATCTCAACGACCTCTTCTACTTCGCCAAAGTCGTCGAGCACGGCGGCTTTGCCGCGGCCGGACGCCTGCTGGGCATCCCCAAGTCGCGCCTGTCCCGGCGCATCGCCGAGCTGGAAACGCGCCTCGGCGCCCGCCTGCTGCAGCGCACCACGCGCAAGCTGGCGCTGACCGATGTCGGCGAGCGCTACCTGCGCCATTGCCAGGCGATGCTGCTGGAGGCCGAACAGGCCGACGAAGCCGTGGCGTCGCTGACCAGCGAACCGCGCGGGCGTATCCGCGTGTCCTGCCCCACCGAGGTGGCACGCATGCGCCTGCGCCATGTATTCCCCAGCTTCCTCCAGCGCTACCCGCAGGTGCAGCTGGAAGTGGTGCTGAGCAACCGCCGCATCGACCTGGTCAACGAAGGCGTCGACGTGGCGCTGCGTGTGCGTGAACAGTACGACGAGGACCCCTCGCTGATCTGCCGCCAGCTGAGCCCCGCCCGCGCCATGCTGGTGTGTGCGCCGAGCCTGCTCGAGGGCGTGACCCTGAACGGCCCGGATGACCTGCACCGGTTGCCGGCGCTCGGCGCCCTGGAAACCGACCGCCGCCTGCACTACCTGCTGCGCGACAGCCGGGGCAATCGCCGTGACATCGTCCTGGAAGCACGCCTGAGCATCGAGGACTTCGAGATCCGCAAGCTCGCCGCGCTGCAAGGCCTGGGCATGACCATGCTGCCGCAGATGAACTGCCAGCAGGAACTGGAGGCCGGCACCCTGGTGCGCCTGCTACCGGGCTGGGAGCTGCCGGGCGGCAACCTGCAGGCGGTCTACACCCATCGACGCGGCATGCTGCCGGCGGTGCGTGCCTGGATCGAGCACCTGACCGAGGCCTGCCAGGCGGAGGGGCTGCAACCCATCTGATGCCTGCATGGGAGAGAAGCCGGGATAGAGAGGGATGGGAGATAGTTAGCTCGCTTTCATCCGCGCCCCGGCTGCGCGATGATGGCGCCACCCAGCCCCACCCGGACACGCCCCATGAGTGCCGCCGAGCAGTCTGCGACCGCCACCACCTTGCAGATCGTCTCCATCGTCTTCTTCACCTTCATCAGCTTCCTCTGCATCGGCCTGCCGCTGGCCGTGCTCCCGGGCTACGTGCACAACGACCTCGGCTACGGCTCGCTGTTGGCGGGCATCGTCATCAGCACCCAGTACGCCTCCACCCTGCTCTCACGCCCCGTGTCCGGCGGCGTGGCCGATCGCCAGGGGCCCAAGCGCGCCGTGCTCTACGGACTCGTCGGCTGCGCGCTGAGCGGCGTGCTGACCCTGGCCTCCACCTCGCTGCAGCAGTTCCCCACCCTGAGCATGGCGCTGCTGCTGGCCGGGCGCGTCGCCCTCGGCGTGGCCCAGGGCCTGGTGGGCACCGGCTCGATCAGTTGGGGCATCGGCCGGGTCGGCGCCGAGAACACGGCCCGGGTGATTTCCTGGAACGGCATCGCCTCCTACGGCGCGGTGGCCCTGGGCGCGCCGCTGGGTGTGCTGATGGTCTCGCGTCTCGGGCTGTGGAGCATGGGCGCGCTGATCGCCCTGCTCGGGCTCGGCGCCCTGGCGCTGGCCTGGAACAAGGCCGCCGCCCCCATCGTCCAGGGCGTGCGCCTGCCATTTCGCAATGTCTTCATGCGCATCGCCCCCAACGGCACGGCGCTGGCACTGGGCTCCATCGGCTTCGGCACCCTGGCCACCTTCGTCACCCTGTACTACGCCAGCCGCGGCTGGGACGGCGCCGCCTGGTGCCTGACCGCCTTCGGCTGCGCCTTCATCGGTGCGCGCCTGCTGTTCGCCGGCGCCATCAACAGCCGTGGCGGCTACCGGGTGGCCATCGCCTGCCTGGGCATCGAAAGCCTCGGCCTGCTCCTGCTGTGGCTCGCCCCGCAACCCTGGCTGACCCTCTGCGGCGCGGCGCTGACCGGCTTCGGCCTGTCGCTGGTGTACCCGGCACTCGGTGTCGAGGCCATCTCGCGCATTCCCGCTTCCAGCCGCAGCTCGGCCCTGGGTGCCTATGCGGTGTTCTTCGACCTCGCGCTGGGCATCGCCGGGCCGCTGATGGGCGCCATCGCCAGCGGTTTCGGCTTCGGCGCCATCTTCATGGTTGCCGCCGGCATGGCCTTGGCGGGTATGCTGCTCGGCCTCTACCTGCTGCGCGTCGACGAACGTGGCGCGCCGGATCGCCACCCCTGAAGGAACGCCCATGACTGCCGACGAAATAGCCGCCTTCTGCCTGCAACTGCCGGGCGCCCGGGAAGACCTCAAGTGGGGCAGCAACCGGGTGTTCTCGGTTGCCGGTAACAAGATGTTCGCGATCCTCGACTTCCTCGGCGACGGCCTGGCCTTCAAGGTCGATGCCGATCTCTTCCTCGGCCAGGTCGATCGCCCCGGCATCCGCCCGGCGCCCTATCTCGCCCGCGCCCACTGGATCACCCTGGTGATGCCGCCACCGATGGGCGACGAAGAGCTGCGCGCAGCGCTGACCCGCTCTCACCAACTGGTGGTCGCGAAACTGCCGAAGTACAAGCGCGCCGGCCTGCTGCTGGACTGATCCCCCGGCTGCGACAATCGGCCCGCTGCGCAGGCGACGCGGCCCCTCTATCGTCCGCGTTCAACTCATAACAAGGACGTCACCATGCTTGCGCGCCTGTCCGCTCTCCTCGCCCTGGTCGCCTTCGGCGGCTATACCCTCCATGTCATGTCCATCAGCGAACAACCGCTGCTGGAGTTCGGCGCCCAGTTGATGAGCCGCCCGGATACGGCACAGGTGGTGATCGATCTCTACCTCGCCTGCGGCCTGATCGGCATCTGGATGTACCAGGACAACCGCCGCCAGGGGCGCGGGCTGCTCTACCTGCTGCCCTTCTACCTGGTGACGGCCGTGTTCGCGTCCATCGGCCCGCTGCTCTACCTGGTGCTGCGCCGCCCCACCGCCAAGGAGTGAAGGATGAAGGCCACCGCGCTGTGGCAGCACATCTGGAACGACCAGGCCCCGGCCAGGGGGCTCGAACAGCTGCGCCTGGACGGAAGGCAGGCGGACGCCTCGATGCTGGCCTTCGATGAAGGGGGCGAGCCCTATCGCCTGGTCTATCGGATGGATTTCGACGAGCGCTGGCGACCCAGGCGCTGCCACATCCGCGTCGAAGGCGGGTTCGGCGTGCGCGAGCTGCACCTGCGCCGCAATCCCCGCAACGAATGGCGCGACGGGCCAGGCAATCGCCTGCGAACGCTGGACGGCTGCCAGGACCTCGACCTCTGGCCGACGCCGTTCACCAACAGCCCGGCCGCCTGGCGTCTCGGCCTGGCGCACGATCAGCGCGAAGAGATCGCCGTCGTCTTCATCGAGGCGCCCACGCTCGAAGTGCGCGTGATGCATCAGGCCTACACGCGCCTGGACGCACGCCACCTGCTGTACCAGAACCTCGACGGCAGCGGTTTCCATGCCGTGCTCAGGCTGGCCGCCGACGGCCTGGTGGAGGACTACCCCGGACTGTTCCAACGCCTGCGCAGAGCGCCTCCCTGCTGAGGCCGTTGCCACCGCGAAGGCTCTAGGGCGCCATTCGCGGGAAAAATTCCCGATCATGAACTGTAAAGTCTTAGATACACTTCACAGAAATTTTCGGCTCAACTTTAGTGCGTGCAGGCCGATACCCGCTCTAAGCCTTGCGGAAGAACAATATGAGAAACAATCAGCCAGTCACTCAACGCGAACGTACTTTCCCCGCCCAGCAACGCCTGATCTCGACCACGGACAGCAAGGGTGTGATCACCTATTGCAACGAAGCCTTCACCGATATCAGCGGCTACAGCCGTGACGAGCTGATCCGCTCGCCGCACAACCTGGTGCGCCACCCGGACGTCCCGCCCGCCGTCTTCGCCCACATGTGGACCACCCTGAAGAAGGGCCGCCCGTGGATGGGCATCGTCAAGAACCGCTGCAAGAACGGTGATCACTACTGGGTCAATGCCTACGTGACGCCGATCTTCGAAGGCAGCCAGGTCGTCGGCTACGAGTCGGTGCGGGTCAAGCCCACCGCCGAGCAGATCCGCCGCGCCGAGGCGCTGTACCAGCGCATCAACACCGGCAAGTCGGCCATTCCCGGGCGCGACCGCTGGTTGCCCGTGGTGCAGGACTGGCTACCCTTCATCCTCATCAGCCAGATCGGCTTCATGATCGGCGCCTGGCTCAACTCGCACTGGGGCTTCCTTCTCGCCGCGCTGCTTTCCGTGCCTCTGGGCCTCACCGGGCTGGCCTGGCAGAACCGCGGCATCAAGCGCCTGCTGCACCTGGCCGAACAGACCACGTCCGACCCGCTGATCGCGCAGATGTACACCGACAGCCGCGGCGCCCAGGCACGCCTGGAGATGTCCATCCTCAGCCAGGAGGCGCGCCTGAAAACCTGCCTGACCCGCCTGCAGGACACCGCCGAGCACCTCACCGAGCAAGCCAGGGAAGCCGATGCGCTGGCCCACAACAGCTCCGAGGGGCTGGAACGCCAACGCGTTGAGACCGAGCAGGTGGCCACAGCAGTGAACCAGATGGCCTCGACCACCCAGGAAGTGGCCAGCAATGTGCAACGCACCGCCGATGCGACCCAGGAAGCCAACCGCCTCACCGGCCAGGGCCGCAGCATCACCGCCGAGACCCGCGAGGCCATCCAGCGCCTGTCGCGCGCGGTGGGCGAGACCGGCGAGACCGTCACCCGCCTGGCACAGGACAGTAACGAGATCGGCGGGGTGGTCGATGTGATCAAGGGCATCGCCGACCAGACCAACCTGCTGGCACTGAACGCCGCCATCGAAGCGGCGCGTGCCGGTGAGATGGGCCGGGGCTTCGCCGTGGTCGCCGACGAGGTGCGTCAGCTGGCGCAGCGCACCGCCGAATCCACCGGGCAGATCCACCAGCTCATCGCCCAGTTGCAGAAGACCGCCGAGGAGGCCGTGCGCACCATGGAGGCCGGTCGCCGCCAGGCCGACGAAGGCGTGGAGCGCGTTCTGCAAGCCGACCAGGCCCTGGTGGGCATCAGCGAGGCGGTGGCCAACATCACCCAGATGACCGACCAGATCGCCGCCGCCACCGAGGAGCAGAGCGCCGTGGCCGAGCAGATCAACCAGAGCATCAGCAGCATCGCCCAGCTCGCCGACCAGACCTCCGGGGAGGCCCAGCGCACCGTGCTGCTCAGCGAAGAGCTGACCACCACCGCGCAAGGCCAGTACTCGCTGGTCGACCGCTTCAACCGCTGAGTCAACGGGTATGAAAAAGGGCGCCAGGGGCGCCCTTTTCCTTTGCCTGCCGGTTCACTCCATGATCAGGTTCATCACCAGGTGGACCATCAGCTCTTTCTGTCGCGGATCGCTCTGGGCCACCAACAGGGCGATGGCCGCGAGGGCGTTGTCGTTGATCTTCAGTTCGCCGTCCGTCTTCAGGTGATGTCGGTTTCGCCTCAGGAACCAGATGAACAGAAAGGCTCCGATGCGCTTGTTGCCGTCGGTGAAGGGATGGTTCTTGATCACCATGTACAGCAGGTTGGCCGCCTGTTCCTCGATGCTCGGGTAAAGGAACTGCCCGCCGAAGGACTGCACGATATTGCCCAGCAGCCCCTCGAAGCTGTCGTCCTTCGGCTGGCCGAACAGCTCGCTGGCCTCCCCCCTGTGCATCAGGTCGGCCTTCAGCGCGGCGATGCATTCGGCGGCCTCGCCCGGCTCGATCACATAGCGGATGTCCTCGGTGAAACCATCGCGGGCAAGGCGCTCGCCGTCGAACTGGTTGAGCAGCACGAAGGTACGCGCATAGCCGGCGATGACGCTCACCAAACCACGCGCCTCGGTCAGGCTGGCCCGATCCACCAGGCCGTCACGGAACAGCGTCAGGGTCTTCTGCAACTGCCCGATACGCGCCTGCTGCGCCTCCAGTCTTCGCCGGTTGAGGCTGTAGCCCTGGAGCAGGTGCTCCTTGAGCACGCCGCTGGCCCAGATGCGGAAACGCGTGCCCTGCCTTGAGTTGACGCGATAACCAACCGAGATGATCGCATCGAGGTTGTAGTGTTTCAGACGGCGAGTGACGTCCCGCTGCCCTTCCCGGCGAACAACCGAGTATTCCTCGGCAGTTGCCAGCTCCTCCAACTCCCCTGTCTGGTAGATGTTCTTGAGATGCAGTCCGATGTTGTCCGAGCTCGTATCGAACAGCTCCGCCATCTGCCGCTGGGTCAGCCAGACGGTCTCCCCCTCCATGCGTACCTCGGTAACGCTTTCCCCTTCCCGTTGGTAGATCAGAATCGGCAGGGATTCCTGCAAGGCATTCATGTCGTCGCCCTTCCTTGTGGTGATGGACTCCGCAGTCTGCTTGCACCCTGCCGGGTGATTGGCTCGCCGGCCTGTCAGGAACGTCCCTGTTCTGGCGTCCTGGCTCCGACGCCACTCAGTTGGACAGGGAGGTCGCCCGCTTCCGCGCCGATTGCCGGTGCAGCCCTGCGCAGGACCAACAGGTAGGCGATGGAGAGCAGCGCGAGGAATGGCACGCCGAATACCAGGGTCATGCGGAACGCCGGCACGAAGGCGGTGGTGACCAGGATGGCCAGCATCAGGACCAGGCCCAGCAGCGTGCCATAGGGGAAGCCCCACATGCGGAAGGCCAACGGTTCGCTGCCCAGGCGCTGGTGATGGCGACGGAAGCGGTAGTGGGTGAGGAAGATCATCATCCAGGCGAAGAGCGCACCAAAGATGGAGATGGCCATCATCAGCATGAAGGACTGCTCCGGGAACGCCAGGTTGACCAGGGTCGCCAGGGCGATGCCGGTGCAGGAGAGCGCCAGGGCATTGAGCGGCACTCCGGCCTCGCTCAGCCGCCCCATCGCCTTGGGCGCGTGGCCGGCGCGGGACAGGCTGAACATCATCCGCGTGGTGGTGTAGAGCTGGCTGTTCATCGCCGAGAGTGCCGCCACCAGGATCACGAAGTTGATCAAGCCCGTGGCCCCCGGAATCCCCACCTGCGCCATGACGCTGACGAAGGGGCTCCGGGCACCCTGCCCCGACTGGTCCCAGGGCACCATGGCGAGGATCAACGCGAGGGTGAGCAGGTAGAACACCACCAGCCGCACCATGGTCACCTTGAAGGCCTTCTTCACCGCCAGTTCGGGCTGTTCCGCCTCGCCGGCAGCCACGGCGATCATCTCGATGCTGAGGTAGCTGAAGATGGCGATGATCACCGCGATCCATACCCCCGAAAGACCGTTGGGCATGAAGCCACCGTGCTCGAGGTAGTGATGGAAGCCGTACTCCGGGTTCTGTCCTCCGAATACCAGCCAGGCACCCAGCAGGATGAAGGCGAGGATGGCGCTGATCTTGATGGCGGAGAACCAGTACTCGAAATGCCCGAACGCCTTGACGCTGATGGCATTGGTGAAGATCAGCACCGAGGAGAACAGCAGGATACACACCCACCCGGCCACGTCGGGGAACCAGTGCTTCATGTACAGGGCGATGGCGGTGACCTCGGTCCCCACCGCCAGGACGATGGCCGCCCAGTAGGCGTAGCGCACCAGGAACCCGGCCAGCGGGGAGATGTAGAACTCGGCGTAGGCGCCGAAGGAGCCGGAGGTGGGATGGGCCACGGTCATCTCCGCCAGGCAGCCCATGAGCAGCAGCGCGATCAAGGCGCCGAGGGCATAGCTGACGAGCACCCCGGGGCCGGCGAAACCGATGGCGAAGCTGCTCCCCATGAACAGCCCGGTGCCGATGGCGCCCCCGATGGCGATCATGCTCATCTGCGCCGAAGTGAGCTGGCGCTTGAGCCCCTGCTCGCGAGCCGCGATGGCGGCGAATCCAGTCTTGGTGGTCATTTCGTGCCTCGTCCTTATTGTCGTTGTGCAGGCGTCAGAGAAGTTGCAGCGGGTATTCGATGATCACCCGCAGTTCGTTGTTGTCCGCGGTATCGGCACGGGCCACCTGCTCGGTTGAGCGGATGCTGGCCTGGCGCAGGCGCACGGACAGGTCCTTGGCCGAGCCGGACTGCACGACGTAGCGCAGCTCGATGTTCCGCTCCCAGCGTTTGCCGGCCTCGCCGTAGCGCTGGTAGGAGCCCGGCCCCCTGTGATGGCTGTCGTCGATGTGGTCACCGCGGATGTAGCGGGTCATGAAGCCCAGGCCGGGTACGCCGAAGGGGGCCAGGTCGAGGTCGTAGCGCAACTGCCAGGAGCGCTCGTTCGGGGCGTTGAAGTCGAGCACCTGCACCGAGTTGGCGAGGTAGATCGATGTGCCGGGCTGGCGATCGAAGCCCAGGTAGTCGAATGGCTCGTCGCCTCGTACCCGCTGATGCGCCAGGGTCAGGGCGTGGGCGCCCTGGCTGTAGCGTGCGGAAGCGGACCAGGCGGTGGTGTCGATCTCACCCGCCAGTCGCCGCCCTTGGTCATGGGTGCGATAGAGGTTGAAACCGAACGTCAGGGCACGCGCTTCATCCAGCCCGATACGGTGGCTGGCTCCCAGGTAGTGCTGGCGCCAGACGTCATCGAACCGCGAGGTGTAGGCGGACAGCCCGGTACCTTCCGCCGGGGTCCAGTCGAAGCCGGCGTAGTCGACCCGACGCGTCTCCACCTGGGCGAACAGGACCTTGAGTGCGCCGTCGCCATTGGTGGAGTTGCCATCGTTGCCTGCGGTGAAATGACCGGCTTCCAGCAACAGGTCGTCGCGTTCGCGACTGGCCAGCGAAAAGCCGATGGCCATCGGCGTGAACAGCCGGGCGTTGCCGGTGCCGAACACGGGGTTCATCGGCGCCTGGCTGCCGTACTTCAGCTCGCTGCGCGAGATACGCAGCTTCAGCGCCGCGCCGGCCTCCGTGTAGTCGTCTTCGGGCCGCCCGGCCGAGTCGACGGGCAGCAGGTCGGTGCCGGTACGGGCGCGATTGCTGTCGAGCTTGAGCCCGAGGCTGGCGTACGCATCGACACCGACGCCCACCGTTCCCCGGGTATAGCCGGAGCTGTAGTCCAGCAGCATGCCGTGGGCCCACTCCTCCCGGTAGTTCTGCCCACCGGGGTTGTTGAGCATGTTGCGGTGGAAGTAGAAGTTGCGCTGGGTCAGCACCAGCCGGCTGCCCTCTAGGAAGCCTTCGGCCGGCTCCCCGGCCATCGCCTGGGGGCTGAGGGAAGCGCAGAGCAAGGCACACGCCATCGGAAAACGGGACTTCATCATCATCGACCTCTTCTTGTGGTTATGGGCTTGAGACTGGGCGCCCTTCCCGGAGCGCCCGGGCCGGGTCAGGTCACCTGCTTGCGGGCCATGAAGCGCTCTGCGCGCCAGGCATCGCTGTCGAGCACCTCACCGAGCGCCTCGGCGGCATCCCAGACATCGGTGAAACCGGTGTAGAGCGGGGTGAAGCCGAAGCGCATGATCCGCGGCTCGCGGTAGTCGCCGATGACGCCACGGTCGATGAGCGCCTGGATCACGGCATAGCCCTCGGGGTGCTCGAAGCTCACGTGGCTGCCGCGGCGGGCGTGCTCCAGCGGCGTCACCAGGGTCAGCGGGTGCTCGCCACAACGGGCACGGACGCGCTCGATGAAGAGGTCGGTCAGTGCCAGGGACTTCTCCCGCAGGGCCTGCATGTCGGTCTTCTCGAAGGCCTCCAGGCCGCACTCCACCATGGCAAGGGAGGTGATCGGCTGGGTGCCGCAGAGGTAGCGGCCGATCCCCGGGGCGGGCTCGTAGCGGGCCTCCATGCCGAACTGGCGGGCATGGCCCCACCAGCCCGTGAGCGGCTGCCAGACCAGCTCCCGCAGGTGCGGGGCGACCCAGACGAAGGCCGGCGAGCCCGGGCCGCCGTTGAGGTACTTGTAGGTGCAACCGATGGCGTAGTCGGCGCCGGAACCCTTGAGGTCGACCGGCACCGCGCCGGCCGAATGGCAAAGGTCCCAGATGGCCAGCGCACCGCACTCGTGTGCCAGCGCCGTGAGCGCGGCCATGTCGTGGAGGTGGCCGGTCTTGTAGTTCACCTGGGTGATCAGCGCGACAGCGGTGTCGGTGCCGATGGCCGCGGGCAACTCCTCCGGCGCATCCACCAGGCGCAGGCTGTAGCCCTGCTGGAGCATGTCGGCCAGGCCCTCGGCCATGTAGATGTCGGTGGGGAAGTTACTGCGCTCGGTGACGATCACCTTGCGCGACGGGTCCCGCTCGGCCTGCACACGAAGCGCTGCAACCAGCACCTTGAAGAGGTTGATGGATGTGGTGTCGGTGATCACCACTTCGTCCTCGCCCGCGCCGATCAGGCGAGCCAGCCGGTTGCCCAGGCGCTCCGGCAACGCGCGCCAGCCGGCGCTGTTCCAGCTGCCGATCAGGCCTTCGCCCCACTCCTTCTCCACCACGTCACGGGCCCTCTGCAGTGCGGACCTCGGCCGGGCGCCGAGGGAGTTGCCGTCGAGGTAGATAACCCCTTCGGGCAGGACGAATTCCTCGCGCAAGGGGCCGAGGGGGTCGCGGGCATCGAGGGCCAGGCAGTCTTCTCTTGTAGTCATGTCGATTCCTAGGCAGGCAGGCGACGCAGCACGGCGCGAACCGGGCTGGCATCGAGATGGGTGAACTTGAGCGGGAGGGCGATCAGCTCGTAGTCGCCCGCAGCGACGTCATCGAGCAACAGGCCTTCGAGGATCGCCATGCGCCAACGGCGAACGGCCTGGTGCGCTTCGAGCGTCTTGCTGTGCTGGGGGTCCAGCGACGGCGTGTCGATGCCCACCAGGCGCACGCCGTGGCGGGCCAGCAATTCGACGGCCAGCGGATCGATGGCCGCGAAGGCCTCGGGCCAGCTGTCGAGAGGCGCTTGCCGCCAGGTGCGGATCAGGGCCCGGGGCGGCAGATCAAGCAGATACGGCTCCAGGTGCGCGGGCCGTACCAGGCCGCCGGCATCCAGGCAGTGGATGACCCGGCAAGGGCCGAGGTAGGGCGCCAGGTCGACCGCGCCGATCGCCGCACCGGACGCGTCGTAGTGCAGCGGCGCATCGGCATGGGCGCCCGTGTGGGGCGACAGGGTGATGCGCCCGACATTGACCGGGCAGTGCTCGTCGATGTGCCAGCAGCGCTCTTCCTGGAAGGGCGTATCGCCCGGCCAGGTTGGCGTGCTGGCGTCCAGCGGTGGACTGATGTCCCAGAGGGACTGGCCGTCTTGCATGATCGGGCTCCCGTGAAAGGAGGATGATCATGAGTCAGGGGCCGAAGAATGTTCGTGCTATCTTCGTCTCGAAAGCGGCACTTATTCGAAGATAATTTCGTCAGATAACAATTTACTGAAAGAATATTCAATGACCCTGGATACTACCGATCTGCGCCTCCTCCTCTGCCTGCAGCAGAACGGACGCATCAGCAACCAGGAACTGGCGGAGAAGGTCGCGCTCTCGCCCTCCGCCTGCCTGCGTCGGCTACGCAACCTCGAAGACGGAGGGGTGATCCGCGGCTATCGACCGCTGCTGGATGCCGAGCGCATGGGAATCGAGCTGGACGCCCTGGTGCACATCTCCATGCGCCAGGACGAGGATGGCTGGCACGAGCGCTTCGTGGAGCAGGTGCAGAGCTGGCCCGAGGTGGTGAGCGCCTTCATCGTCACCGGCCACAGCAACTATGTGCTGCGGGTCCAGGCGCGCAACCTGAAACAGTTCTCCGATTTCATCGTCAATCGCCTGAATCGCGCCCGGGGCGTCACCGACATCCGCTCCGAGATCATCCTGCAGCAGATCAAGGATGGCGGCGGCGTGCTCGACCTGCTCGCCGCGCGAAAGTAGCGCGCACTCAACTCGCCAGGAAGGCCGCCACGGCATCCGCCGCTCCGTCCATGTGCTGCTCGTGGGTCAGTCCCGATGCCTTGAGTGGCTTGAGGTCATGATCGCCTGCGGCCAGCCAGTGCAGATGGATCGACGGGGATAACGCGTAGCCGGTGACGGCAGGGCGGTCGCCAAGGGCATCGCGCTCGCCCTGGACGACCAGGGTCGGGGTCTTCAGGTCGGCCAGGTGGGCGACCCGGGGCTTCTCCGGTTTACCGGCCGCATAGAAGGGATACCCCAGGCAGACCAGCGCATCCGCGCCCAGCTCGTCGGCCACCAGGCTGGCCATGCGACCGCCCATGGACTTGCCACCGATGGCCAATCGCCCCGTGACTTGCTGTCGCACCTCGGCATGCACGGCCCGCCAGTGATCGAGCAATTGCCCCTGCGGATTGGGCGGACGCCTGCGCCCGTCGTCGCGCCGTGCCGCCATGTAGGGGAACTCGAAGCGCACCACCGCCACGCCCCGCGTGGCGAGCTTCTGCGCCATTCCCTCCATGAACGCGCTGTCCATCGGCGCCCCGGCACCGTGGGCCAGTATCAGGGTGTTCTTCACAAGGCCTGAAGGCCTGGTCCACAGCAGCATCGGGAAATCTCCGGTGGGCGGCGTCTGTTGATCCAAATCAATAGCGCCAGTAAGGGCTTTCACCATGCTTCGCACGCAATTCCAAGAAACCGTGTACGGAAGCCCACAAACATGAACACAGCAGTCAGTACCGCCTACAACTACAAGGTGGTCCGCCAGTTCGCCATTATGACGGTGGTCTGGGGAATCGTCGGGATGGGGCTCGGCGTTCTCATAGCTGCCCAGCTAGCCTGGCCGGAGCTCAACTTCAACCTGCCCTGGACCAGCTTTGGCCGCTTGCGACCCTTGCACACCAACGCGGTGATCTTCGCGTTCGGTGGTTGCGCATTGTTCGCCACCTCCTACTACGCCGTCCAACGCACCTGCCAGACCCGCCTGGTCTCGGACAAGCTCGCCGCCTTCACCTTCTGGGGTTGGCAGCTGGTGATCGTCCTGGCCGCCGTGAGCCTGCCGCTGGGCTTCACCAGCTCCAAGGAATACGCCGAGCTGGAATGGCCGATCGACATCCTCATCACCATCGTCTGGGTCTGCTACGCCGCCGTGTTCTTCGGCACGGTGATGAAGCGCAAGACCAAGCACATCTACGTGGGCAACTGGTTCTTCGGTGGCTTCATCCTCACCGTGGCCATCCTCCATGTGATCAACAACCTGGAGATCCCGGTCACCCTGACCAAGTCCTACTCGCTCTACTCGGGCGCGACCGACGCGATGGTCCAGTGGTGGTACGGCCACAACGCCGTGGGCTTCTTCCTGACCGCCGGCTTCCTCGGGATGATGTACTACTTCGTGCCGAAGCAGGCCGGTCGCCCGGTCTACTCGTACCGCCTCTCCATCGTCCACTTCTGGGCGCTGATCGCGGTCTACATCTGGGCCGGCCCGCACCACCTGCACTACACCGCGCTGCCGGACTGGGCCCAGTCCCTGGGCATGGTGATGTCCCTGATCCTGCTGGCTCCGAGCTGGGGCGGCATGATCAACGGAATGATGACCCTGTCGGGTGCCTGGCATAAGCTGCGCGACGATCCGATCCTGCGCTTCCTGGTGGTCTCCCTCGCCTTCTACGGCATGTCCACCTTCGAAGGCCCGATGATGGCCATCAAGACGGTCAACGCCCTCTCCCACTACACCGACTGGACCATCGGCCACGTACACGCCGGGGCCCTCGGCTGGGTCGCCATGGTGTCCATCGGCTCGCTGTACCACCTGATCCCGAAAGTGTTCGGCCGCGAGCAGATGCACAGCGTCGGCCTGATCAACGCCCACTTCTGGCTGGCCACCATCGGCACCGTGCTCTACATCGCCTCGATGTGGGTCAACGGCATCGCCCAGGGCCTGATGTGGCGTGCGGTGAACGAGGACGGCACCCTGACCTACTCCTTCGTCGAGGCACTGGAAGCCAGCCACCCCGGCTTCGTGGTGCGCATGATCGGCGGCGCGATCTTCCTCAGCGGCATGCTCCTCATGGCCTACAACACCTGGCGCACCGTGAAGGCTGCCAAGCCGGCCGAATACGACGCCATCGCCCAGATCGCCTGAGGAATCGATAGATGAAAAAGCATGAAGTCATCGAGAAGAACGTCGGCCTGATGGCGTTGTTCATGATCCTGGCAGTCAGCATCGGCGGTCTGGTACAGATCGTCCCGCTGTTCTTCCAGGACGTGACCAACACCCCGGTCGAAGGCATGAAGCCCTACACCGCGCTGCAACTGGAAGGTCGCGACATCTACATCCGCGAAGGCTGCGTCGGCTGCCACTCGCAGATGATCCGTCCGTTCCGCGCCGAGACCGAGCGCTACGGCCACTACTCCGTAGCCGGGGAAAGCGTCTGGGACCACCCCTTCCTGTGGGGCTCCAAGCGTACCGGCCCGGACCTGGCCCGGGTTGGCGCCCGCTACTCGGACGACTGGCACCGCGCGCACCTCTACAACCCGCGCAACGTGGTACCGGAATCGAAGATGCCGGCCTACCCGTGGCTGGTGGAGAACAAGCTCGACGGCAAGGACACCGCCGCCAAGCTCAGCGCCATGAAGACCCTGGGCGTGCCCTACACCGATGAGGACATCGCCGGTGCCTCCGAGGCGGTCAAGGACAAGACCGAGATGGACGCCCTGGTCGCCTACCTGCAGGTGCTCGGCACCAGCCTGAAGAGCAAGAGGTAAGGCGCCATGGACGTTGGAATACTGCGCGGCCTCGGCACCTTGCTGGTGCTGGTCGCGATGATCGGGGTGTTCTGCTGGGCCTACAGCGGCCGGCGCAAGGCTGACTTCGAGCAAGCCTCGCTGCTGCCCTTCGGCGACGACGCCAAGCCCAGCCTGCAAGACCGGAACGTTTCTAGGAGCACACACGAATGACCACTTTCTGGAGCTGGTACATAACCCTGCTCACCCTCTTCACCCTGGTGGCGCTGCTCTGGCTGGTGTTCGCCACCCGCAAGGGCGAGGCCAAGGGCACGGTCGACAAGACCATGGGCCATGCCTTCGACGGTATCGAGGAGTACGACAACCCGCTGCCCAAATGGTGGTTCATGCTGTTCGTGGGCACCATCGTATTCGCCATCGGCTACATGGTGCTCTACCCCGGCCTGGGCAACTGGACCGGCCTGTTCCCCGGCTATGAAGGCGGCTGGACCCAGGAGAAACAGTGGCAGCGCGAGGTCGACAAGGCCAACGCCCAATACGGCCCGATCTTCGCCAAGTACTCCGCCATGCCGCTGGAGGCCGTGGCCCAGGATCCGCAAGCCCTGAAGATGGGCGGACGCCTGTTCGCCACCTACTGCTCCATCTGCCACGGTTCGGACGCCAAGGGCGCGGTCGGCTTCCCCAACCTGGCCGATAGCAGCTGGCGCTGGGGCGGCGACGCCGAAACCATCAAGGCCACCATCCTTCACGGTCGCATGGCTGCCATGCCGGCCTGGGGTGAAGTGCTGGGTGATGAAGGCGTGAAGAACGTCGCCGCCTACGTCCGCCAGGACCTGGCCGGCCTCAAGCTGCCGGAAGATGCGAAGGTCGATGTGGAAGCAGGCAAAGCCCTGTTCGCCACCACCTGCACCGCCTGTCACGGCCAGGAAGGCCACGGCACCGCAGCCATGGGCGCCCCGGACCTGACCCAGCCGGCCGCCTGGATCTACGGCTCCAGCCTGGCCCAGCTGCAACAGACCATCCGCTACGGCCGCAACGGCCAGATGCCTGCCCAGGAGCAATACCTTGGCCAGGACAAGGTGCACATCCTCGCCGCCTACGTGTACAGCCTGTCCCGCAAGGACGGGGAGAAAGTAGCCAGCGAGTGATCCGAACCGGCGACGCAAGGAGGCGTCGCCACACCGGCCGGACCGAAAGGTGCCGGACGGAGCCGCGCAAAGGCAGCCCAACGCAAGACGGGCAACACGGACACAAGGATGTGTCCACCCCTCAAGACCCCTCCCCACTCCCTCCTTATATATAGTGCGACCCAATGTCGCACCCATCCCGACCAGTAGCCTTCCCCCCCAAAGCCCATCGACTAAGCTGCTCGATAATCCTCACCCGTCATGAGGGCAAGGCGATTCCCCCTCCCGCCCCCGGCTCGGAGCACTGTCTCGGCCACCGGACGAACCGGCTGGAATCCTTGTCCAGAGGGCCCTGAAAGGGTGTTTGTGTCGGCATGTGTCGTTGCAATGACTACCCTCTTTCTCCATACTTGCGCCGCTTTTTTGTCCCCGAAAAACTCCATTAACCGTGGAACCCCTAGCATGAGCACAGCAATCAGTCAGACTGCTTATAACTATAAGGTGGTCCGCCAGTTCGCCGTTATGACGGTGATCTGGGGGGTCATTGGGATGGGTCTAGGCGTGTTCATCGCCGCACAACTCGTGTGGCCGGAACTCAACCTGAACCTTCCGTGGACCAGCTTCGGCCGTCTGCGCCCCCTGCATACCAACGCGGTGATCTTCGCCTTCGGTGGTTGCGCCCTGTTCGCCACGTCCTACTACGTGGTGCAACGTACCTGCCAGGCTCGCCTGATTTCCGATGGGCTGGCAGCCTTCACGTTCTGGGGCTGGCAAGCCGTGATCGTGCTGGCAGTGATCACACTGCCTCTGGGTTACACCTCCTCCAAGGAATACGCCGAACTCGAGTGGCCGATCGACATCCTCCTGGCGATCGTCTGGATCACTTACGCAATCGTATTCTTCGGTACCATCGTCAAGCGCAAGACCAAGCACATTTATGTGGGCAACTGGTTCTTCGGCGCCTTCATCCTGGTGACCGCACTGCTGCACATCGTCAACAGCATGGAAATCCCGGTCTACGCCTTCAAGTCGTACTCCGTATACTCCGGCGCGACCGACGCGATGATCCAGTGGTGGTACGGCCACAACGCCGTGGGCTTCTTCCTGACCACCGGCTTCCTCGGGATGATGTACTACTTCGTGCCGAAACAGGCCGAACGCCCCATCTATTCCTATCGCCTGTCCATCGTGCACTTCTGGGCGCTGATCACCCTGTACATCTGGGCCGGCCCGCACCACCTGCACTACACCGCGCTGCCGGACTGGGCCCAGTCCCTGGGCATGGCGATGTCGCTGATCCTGCTGGCTCCGAGCTGGGGCGGCATGATCAACGGCATGATGAGCCTGTCGGGCGCCTGGCATAAGCTGCGCAGCGACCCGATCCTGCGCTTCCTGGTGGTCTCCCTCGCCTTCTACGGCATGTCCACCTTCGAAGGCCCGATGATGGCCATCAAGACGGTCAACGCCCTCTCCCACTACACCGACTGGACCATCGGCCACGTACACGCCGGCGCCCTCGGCTGGGTAGCGATGATTTCCATCGGCTCGCTGTACCACCTGATCCCGAAAGTGTTCGGCCGCGAGCAGATGCACAGCGTCGGCCTGATCAACGCCCACTTCTGGCTGGCCACCGTCGGCACCGTTCTCTACATCGCCTCGATGTGGGTCAACGGCATCACCCAGGGCCTGATGTGGCGAGCTGTGAACGAAGACGGCACCCTGACCTACTCTTTCGTCGAAGCACTGGAAGCCAGCCACCCCGGCTTCATGGTCCGCGCACTCGGCGGCGCCTTCTTCGTCACCGGCATGCTGCTGATGGCCTATAACACCTGGCGCACCGTGCGTGCCGCCAAGCCGTCCGAATACGAAGCCGCCGCGCAGATCCCGCAAGGAGCTCACTAATAATGAAGTCGCATGAATTAGTTGAGAAGAACGTAGGTCTGCTGGCGCTGTTCATGGTCATCGCCGTGAGCATCGGTGGCCTGGTGCAGATCGTTCCGCTGTTCTTCCAGGACGTCACCAACACGCCGGTCGAAGGCATGAAGCCGCGCTCCGCGCTGGAACTGGAAGGCCGTGACATCTACATCCGCGAAGGCTGCGTCGGCTGCCACTCGCAGATGGTCCGCCCGTTCCGCGCCGAGACCGAGCGCTATGGCCACTACTCCGTCGCCGGCGAAAGCGTCTGGGACCACCCCTTCCTGTGGGGTTCCAAGCGTACCGGCCCGGACCTGGCCCGCGTAGGCGGCCGCTACTCCGATGACTGGCACCGCGCGCACCTCTACAACCCGCGCAACGTGGTGCCGGAATCGAAGATGCCGGCCTACCCGTGGCTGGTGGAGAACAAGCTCGATGGCAAGCACACCGCGGCCAAGATGGAAGCTCTCCGTACCGTAGGCGTGCCCTACACCGACGATGACATCGCCGGCGCCAAAGACGCAGTCAAGGGCAAGACCGAGATGGACGCACTGGTGGCGTTCCTTCAAGGCCTGGGCACTTCGATCAAGAACAAACGGTAAGCACGATGGATATCCAGACTGTCCGCGGACTGGGAACCATCCTGGTGTTCGTCGCCTTCATCGGCGTCGTGCTCTGGGCGTACAGCAGCAAGCGCAAGGGCAGCTTCGACGAAGCTGCCAACCTGCCCTTCGCCGACGACAAGCCAGCGAACACCAAGAGCGATGAAGAAGCTTCGAGGAGTAAGAGCGAATGACCACGTTCTGGAGTTGGTACGTAACCCTACTCACCAGCGCCACACTGGTGGCGCTGACCGTGCTGATCTTTGCCACCCGCAAAGGCCAGCGCCAGGAAAGCACCGAAGAAACCGTCGGCCACGCCTTCGACGGTATCGAGGAATATGACAACCCGCTGCCCAAGTGGTGGTTCATGCTGTTCGTCGGCACCCTGATCTTCGCCGTCGGCTACCTGGTCCTGTACCCGGGCATGGGCAACTGGAAAGGCATCTTCCCCGGCTACGGCGAAGTCACCGAGGGCAAGGCCTTCGCTGACGGCCAGCCCGGCTGGACCGGTGTCCACCAGTGGGAAAAGGAAATGGACAAGGCCGACAAGCAATACGGCCCGCTGTTCCAGAAGTACGCTGCCATGCCGATCGAGGAAGTGGCCAAGGACGAGAAAGCCCTGAAAATGGGTGGTCGCCTGTTCGCCTCCAACTGCTCGGTCTGCCACGGCTCCGACGCCAAGGGCTCCTACGGTTTCCCCAACCTGACCGACGCCGACTGGCGCTGGGGTGGCGAGCCCGAGACCATCAAGACCACCATCCTCGGCGGCCGCCACGGCATCATGCCCGCCTGGGGCGAAGTCATCGGCGAGCAAGGCGTACGTGACGTCGCCGCGTTCGTCCGCGTGACCCTGGATGGTCGTGACCTGCCGAAGGACGCCAACGCGAATCCGGAAGCCGGCAAGGCGATCTTCGCTGCCAACTGCGTGGCGTGCCACGGTCCGGAAGGCAAGGGCACCCCGGCGATGGGCGCTCCGAACCTGACCCACCCGGGCGCGTTCATCTACGGCAGCACCTTCGCCCAGCTGCAGCAGACCATCCGTTACGGCCGCCAGGGCACCATGCCGGCTCAGGAAGAACACCTGGGCAACGACAAGGTCCACCTGCTCGCCGCTTACGTCTACAGTCTGTCGCACAAGAACGCCGCAGAAACCGAAAGCAAGTAACGCAAAGCCTGCCATGCGCGACGCACTGTCGCACATGGCAGGCCGCCATCGGGCGTACCATATGCGGCAGGCAACAAGATCCCGTTCGGCAAGCATCGATCGGGGCAAGCCCCAACCGCCGTGGTATGAGTAGATGAGCGAACAGATCCCCGTCCAGAACATTACCCCTCCCCCGGCCAAGAGCGGTGCAAGCGCCGACCTCTACGCCAGCCGTGAAAAGATCTACACCCGCGCCTTCACCGGCATCTTCCGCAACCTGCGCATGGCAGGCGGCGCGCTGCTCTTCCTGCTTTATTTCGGCACCGTCTGGCTGAGCTGGAACGATCGCCAGGCCGTCTGGTGGAACCTTCCCGAGCGCAAGTTCTACATCTTCGGCGCCACCTTCTGGCCCCAGGACTTCGTCCTCCTGTCCTGGCTGCTGATCATCTGCGCCTTCGGCCTGTTCCTCATCACCGTCTTCGCCGGTCGCGTCTGGTGCGGCTACACCTGCCCACAGAGCGTCTGGACCTGGATCTTCATGTGGTGCGAAAAGGTCACCGAGGGCGACCGCAACCAGCGCATGAAGCTGGACAAGGCCCCCATGAGCGGCTCCAAGCTCATGCGCAAGTCGGCCAAGCACAGCCTCTGGCTGCTGATCGGCTTCGTCACCGGCGTCACCTTCGTCGGCTACTTCACCCCCATCCGTGAACTGGTATTCGACCTCTTCACCGGCAATGCCGATGGCTGGGCCTATTTCTGGGTCGGCTTCTTCACCCTCGCCACCTACGGCAACGCCGGCTGGCTGCGCGAGCAGGTGTGCATCTACATGTGCCCATACGCTCGCTTCCAGAGCGTGATGTTCGACAAGGACACCCTGATCGTCTCCTACGATCCGCGTCGCGGCGAGTCCCGTGGCCCGCGCAAGAAGAACGTCGACTACAAGGCCCAGGGCCTCGGCGACTGCATCGACTGCACCATGTGCGTCCAGGTTTGCCCGACCGGCATCGACATCCGCGACGGCCTGCAGATCGAGTGCATCGGCTGCGCCGCCTGTATCGACGCCTGCGACAGCATCATGGAGAAGATGAACTATCCCAAGGGCCTGATCAGCTACACGACTGAACACAACCTGAACGGGCAGCAGACCACCCTCCTGCGCCCGCGGCTGATCGGGTACGCTGCCGCTCTCGTCGCGATGATCGGCCTGTTCGGCTACGCCGTGGCCGCCCGCTCGCTGGTGGAACTGGACGTGATCAAGGATCGCGTGCTGTATCGCGAGAACGAGCAGGGCCGCATCGAGAACGTCTACACCCTGAAGGTCATGAACAAGTCCCAGAAGGACCAGGTCTTCGTGATCGAAGCCGATGGCCTCGACGGCCTCGTCTACGAGGGCAAGAGCCAGGTCATGACGGAAGCTGGCGAGGTGCTGTCGGTACCGGTGGAGCTGTCCATCGACCCCGAGAAGCTGCCCTCCAGCACCAACACCATCGTCTTCCGGGTCCGCTCGGCCGACGATCCCGGCATCACCACCGACGCTGACAGCCGCTTCATCGGCCCCAGCGTCCGCTGAAAAACGAGATCCCCATGCAGTCCGAATCTCCCGCAAGCCCCTGGTACAAGCAACCCTGGCCCTGGTTCATCCTCGGCCTCCTCGGCACCTCCGTTGTGCTGGGCACCTCGATGCTGGTGATCGCCATCAAGAACCCGCCGAGCCTGGTGGTCGACAACTACTACGACGTCGGCAAGGGCATCAACACCTCGCTCGAGCGCGAGGAACTGGCCAAGCGCCTGGGCATGAAGGCCCAGGTGCGCCTGGACGACCAGAGCGGCGTGGTCCAGGTCACCCTGACCGGCAACAGCCACCCGCAGCAGCTGGTGCTCAGCCTGCTCTCCCCCACCCAGCAGGAAAAGGACCGCCGCGTCGTCCTGCAGCCACAATCCGGCGACCTCTACAGCGGCCACCTGGAAGACTCGGTCAGCGGCCGCCGCTTCGTCGAACTCATCGGCCAGGAAGATGGCCAGGACTGGCGCCTGTTCGAGGAGGAAACCCTCGAGAACGGCAGCGTGACCCTGCTGGGCGAATAAGCACGCCCCATGTCCGCCCCCCTCTCCTGCTACCACTGCGGCCTGCCGGTGCCTGCCGGCAGCCCTTACGAGGCCCGCGTTCTCGGTGAGACGCGGGCCATGTGCTGTCCGGGTTGCCAGGCGGTGGCCGAGGCCATCGTCGCCGGCGGCCTGGAAAGCTACTACCGCCACCGCAGCGAGACCGCCGCCAACCCCGATGCCCTGCCCAGCGTGCTTCCCGATGAACTGGCCCTGTTCGATCGTGAAGACGTGCAGCGCCCCTTCGTCCAGCACCAGGGCGAACTCAGCGAAACCAGCCTGCTGATCGAAGGCATCAGCTGCGCCGCCTGCGGCTGGCTGATCGAGAAGCACCTGCGCACCCTGCCCGGGGTGGACGAAGCGCGCCTCAACCTGTCCAACCATCGCCTGCAGGTGCGCTGGTCCGATAGCCAGCTGCCCCTCAGCGAGCTGCTCAGGGAACTGCGCCGCATCGGCTACGCCGGCCACCCCTACAAGGCCGATGACGCCGCCGAGCGCCTCGCTGCCGAGAACAAGCGTGCCATGCGCCAGCTCGGCGTCGCCGGCCTGCTGTGGATGCAGGTGATGATGGCCGCCATGGCCACCTGGCCCGAATTCAACATCGACCTGAGCCCGGAACTGGACAAGATCCTGCGCTGGGTCAGCCTGTTCCTCACCACCCCCATCGTCTTCTACTGCTGCGGCCAGTTCTTCCGAGGTGCCCTGCGTGACCTGCGCACCCGCCACCTGAGCATGGACGTCTCGGTATCCCTGGCCATCGGCGGTGCCTACGTCGCGGGCATCTGGTCCACCGTCACCGGCATCGGCGAACTGTATTTCGACGCCGTCGGCATGTTCGCGTTGTTCCTCCTCGCCGGCCGATACCTGGAGCGGCGCGCCCGCGAACGCACCGCAGCGGCCACCGCGCAACTGGTCAACCTGCTTCCCGCGTCCTGCCTGCGCCTGGACGACAGCGGCCAAAGCCTGCGCATCCTCCTCGGCGAGCTGGCCGTGGGCGACCGCGTCCTGGTGCCGCCGGGCGCCCTGATGCCCGCCGACGGCCTGATCCTCGAAGGCCAGTCCAGCGTCGACGAATCCCTGCTCACCGGCGAGTACCTGCCCCTGCTTCGCGGCCGTGGCGACACCGTCACCGCCGGCACGCTCAACGTCGAAGGCCCCCTGACACTGGAAGTCCAGGCGCTCGGCGACCAGACCCGTCTCTCCGCCATCGTGCGATTGCTGGAACGCGCCCAGGCGGACAAGCCCCGCCTCGCCGAACTGGCCGACAAGGTCGCGCAATGGTTCCTGATCATCGTCCTGCTGGCGGCCGCCATCGTCGGCATCGCCTGGTGGCAGATCGACCCGTCTCGGGCCTTCTGGATCGTCCTCTCGCTGTTGGTCGCCACCTGCCCCTGCGCGCTCGCGCTGGCGACGCCCACCGCACTGACCACCGCCACCGGCAGCCTGCACAAGCTGGGCCTGCTGCTGACCCGCGGCCATGTGCTGGAAGGGCTGAACCAGATCGACACGGTGATCTTCGACAAGACCGGCACCCTCACCGAGGGGCGCCTCACCCTCAGCGCCATCCACCCCCTGGGCGCGCTCGACAACGACACCTGCCTGGCCCTGGCTGCGGCCCTGGAGAACCGCTCGGAGCACCCCATCGCCCGCGCCTTCGGTCGTGCCCCTCGCCCTGCCGAGCAGGTGGAGAATGTCCCCGGCAAGGGGCTCGAAGGTCGGGTGGACGGGCGTCGTTTGCGCATCGGCCAGGCCGACTTCGTCGCCGAGCTGGGTGACTGGCCGGCGCCGCAGATTCCCGGCACCAACGGCCAATGGCTGCTGCTCGGCGACGAGCACGGCCCGCTGGCCTGGCTGGTACTGGACGACCGCCTGCGCGAAGACGCACCGCTGCTGCTCGACGCCTGCCGTGCCCGTGGCTGGCAGGTGATGCTGCTGTCCGGCGACAGCTCGCCGATGGTCGGCGAGATCGCCTGCCGCCTCGGCATAGACGACGCCCGTGGCGGCCTCAGCCCCGACGCCAAGCTCGACGTGTTGCGCGAGCTGCACCAACAGGGCCGCCGCGTGCTGATGCTGGGCGACGGCGTCAACGACGTTCCCGTGCTCGCGGGCGCCGACATCAGCGTCGCCATGGGCAGCGCCACCGACCTGGCCAAGACCAGCGCCGATGCGGTGCTCCTCTCCAACCGCCTGGAGAGCCTGGTCCAGGCCATCACGGTGGCCAGCCGCACGCGCCGCATCATCATCCAGAACCTGGCCTGGGCGACCCTGTACAATGGCCTGGTCCTGCCCTTCGCGGCGCTGGGCTGGGTCACCCCGGTCTGGGCCGCATTCGGCATGTCGGTCAGCTCGCTGCTGGTGGTGGTCAACGCCCTGCGACTGGCCAGAAGCTAGAGACCGGCGGGGGAGCTCCCCCACCGGCCTTCCGCCAGGTTCCCAAACGAGATTCCCCCGATGCCCGCGCTATACATCCTGATCCCCGTCGCCATCGGCCTGGTCGGCTTCGCCATCTGGCTATTCTTCTGGGCCGTGGACAGCGGCCAGTACGACGACCTCGACGGCCCGGCCCACAGCATCCTCTTCGACGACGAGGACCCGGGCCACACGGGCGGGATCGCCGAAGCCGACAAGGTCGATGGGGATGGCGAGCGAGCAGACGAACCCGAGGACAAGCGCGGTGCTTGAACTGGCGCCCCTGCTGGTCTCGGCGATGATCCTCGGCCTGCTCGGCGGTGGTCACTGCATCGGCATGTGCGGCGGCCTGATGGGCGCCCTGACCCTGGCCATCCCGCCCGAGCAGCGCGCCCGGCGCTTCCGCCTGCTGCTGGCCTACAACCTCGGCCGCATCCTCAGCTACACCGCTGCCGGCCTGCTCATCGGCCTGGCCGGCTGGGCCGTGGCCAGCGGTCCGGCCGCGATGGTCCTGCGGGTGATCGCCGCGCTGCTATTGATCGCCATGGGCCTCTACCTCGCCGGCTGGTGGAGCGGCCTGACCCGCATCGAAGCCTTGGGGCGCGGCCTCTGGCGCCATATCCAGCCGGTGGCGGGCAAGCTGCTGCCGGTCTCCAGCCTGCCCCGTGCGTTGCTTCTCGGCGCCCTCTGGGGCTGGCTTCCCTGCGGCCTGGTCTACAGCACCCTGCTGTGGGCCGCCAGCCAGGGCTCGGCCAGCGAAAGCGCCTTGCTGATGCTGGCGTTCGGTCTCGGCACCTGGCCGGTGCTGCTGGCCACCGGGCTCGCCGCCGAACGCCTCACCGCCCTGCTGCGCAAGCGCGGCATCCGCATCGCCGGCGGCGTGCTGGTGATCCTCTTCGGCATCTGGACGCTGCCCGGCCCGCACCAGCACTGGCTGATGGGGCACTGACAACGCAGCCAGCTGGAAGCTGGAAAGCCTCTGGCGACGCATGGCGGGACTCAAGCATCGAACGCCGGGGCCGGGCGCTGCGACAGCATGACCCAGGTCAAGAAGCACGGATCAGGCGCCACCTAGACTGCCGGGCACTGACTGCTGAACCTGGAATACCCCCATGCTCGACGATATTCGCTGGGACGCTGGCCTGATCCGCCGTTACGACGCGGCAGGCCCTCGCTACACCTCCTACCCGACCGCCGTGCAGTTCAACGAACGCATCGGCTCGTTCGACCTGCTCCACGCGCTGCGGGAAAGCCGCAAGGCCCTGAGGCCCCTGTCGCTCTACGTGCACGTGCCGTTCTGCGCGAACATCTGCTACTACTGCGCCTGCAACAAGGTCATCACCAAGGACCGTGGCCGCGCCCTGCCCTACCTGGAGAAACTCGAGCGCGAGATCGAACTCATCGCCTGCCATCTCGATCCGCAGCAGCGCGTCGAGCAACTGCACTTCGGCGGCGGCACCCCGACCTTCCTCAGCCACGACGAACTGCGCCGCCTGATGGCCCATCTGCGCCAGCACTTCAGCCTGCTGGACGACGACTCCGGGGACTACGGCATCGAGATCGACCCGCGCGAAGCGGACTGGTCGACCATGGGGCTGCTGCGCGAACTGGGCTTCAACCGCGTCAGCCTGGGCGTGCAGGACCTCGACCCGGCGGTGCAGCGCGCGGTCAATCGCCTGCAGAGCCTGGAGGAGACCCGCGCCATCGTCGAGGCGGCGCGTACCCTGCAGTTCCGCTCGGTGAACATCGACCTGATCTACGGCCTGCCCCGCCAGACCCCCGAGAGCTTCGCACGCACCGTGGCCGAAGTGATCGCCCTGCAGCCGGACCGGCTCTCGGTATTCAACTACGCCCACCTGCCGGAGCGCTTCATGCCCCAGCGGCGCATCAAGGCCGAAGAGCTGCCGAGCCCCGGGCACAAGCTGGAGATGCTCCAGCGCAGCATCGAGCAACTGACCCAGGCCGGCTACCGCTACATCGGCATGGACCACTTCGCCCTGCCGGACGACGAACTGGCCATCGCCCAGGAAGACGGCCGCCTGCAGCGCAACTTCCAGGGCTACACCACCCACGGGCATTGCGACCTGATCGGCCTCGGCGTCTCGGCCATCAGCCAGATCGGCGACCTCTACTGCCAGAACGACGCCAACATAACCACCTACCAGGAGAAGCTGCAGAACGGCCTGCTCGCCACCCGTCGCGGCCTCGCCTGCGCCGAGGACGACCGCATCCGTCGCGCGGTGATCCAGCAATTGATCTGCGAATTCGAACTGGACTTCCAGTCCATCGAAGCGCTGTTCAATATCGAGTTCAGGGGGTATTTCGCGGATATCTGGCCACAGCTGGAGCAGATGGCAGCCGATGGGCTGATAGCCCTCAGCGATCGCGGCATCGACATCCTGCCCACCGGGCGCCTGCTGGTGCGCTCGGTCTGCATGCTCTTCGACCACTACCTCACGCCAGAGACCACCCAGCGTTTCTCCCGGGTGATCTGAAGCGCGTCATTTCATCAGCAACTGGGCGGCCTCGAGCATCTGGTCGCCGCTCAGGCCCGCTTCGCGCATGGCCTTCATGAGGCTGGCCGTGGCCTGACTGATGGCACCGTTGAGGCTGGCCACCTCGCTCTGCAGGCCTTCCATGCGCTGCATGCGCGTCTCGTCATCCAGCCCCTGGTCGGTGGCGACCGACTGGAGCTCGGCCATCTTCTCGCGCAGGTCCTCCTTCAGCTTGCGGATCATCTTGAGGATCTGCTTGATGCTGTCCGGAAGGCTGCTTTCGTCGATGTCCTGGTTCTTCTTCGCCTCCTCGCTCGCCTGGGCCTTGCCGGCCTCGGACAGGCTCACGCGGATGCCGACATGACCGATGCGCTCATCCAGCCCGCCGTCTTCCACGCGTTCGTCGCCCTGCCCCGCGTCCCTGGCCTCGCTGCTGCGCGCAGCGGCATAACGCTGGCCGATCTGCGGCCAGCCGGAGATATCCACCCTCATGATCACTCGCTCCATTGGGATCAATACCGGCATATCGGCAGCACACTGTTGAACTTGAACGTCATTGAAAAGGCCTTTTCCTAGCCCTCGGCGCGCCCCTGCGTTACCCTTACGCCCATTGTGTGTTTGCTTTTGCAAGGGATCCGTGGATGTCCGAGATCATCAAGGTACGCAACCTGCCTCAGGCACATTGCAAGGACTGCAGCCTCGCCGCCCTCTGCCTGCCCCTGTCGCTGAATATGGAAGACATGGACTCGCTGGACGAGATCGTCAAGCGTGGCCGCCCGCTGAAGAAGGGGGACTACCTGTTTCGCCAGGGCGACACCTTCGAGTCCGTATTCGCCGTCCGCTCCGGCGCGCTGAAGACGTTCGGTGTCACCGACTCCGGTGAGGAACAGATCACCGGCTTCCACCTGCCCAGCGAGCTGGTCGGGCTCTCCGGCATGGACACCGAGCTCTACCCGGTATCCGCCCAGGCGCTGGAAACCACCTCGGTGTGCGAAATCCCCTTCGAGCGCCTCGATGAGCTCTCCGTGCAGCTGCCGCAGCTGCGCCGCCAGCTGATGCGCGTCATGAGCCGCGAGATCCGCGATGACCAGCAGATGATGCTGCTGCTCTCCAAGAAGACCGCCGACGAGCGCATCGCCACCTTCCTGGTCAACCTCTCCGCGCGCTTCCGCGCCCGCGGCTTCTCGGCCAACCAGTTCCGCCTGGCCATGTCGCGCAACGAGATCGGCAACTACCTGGGCCTGGCGGTGGAGACCGTCTCCCGCGTGTTCACCCGCTTCCAGCAGGGCAACCTGATCGCCGCCGAAGGCAAGGAAGTGCACATCCTCGATCCCATCGAGCTCTGCGCCCTCGCCGGCGGCAGCATCGAAGACTGACCCCCGCGCCGGCCGCTCGGCCGGCGTTCCTCCCCTCTCCAGGTTCCGCACCATGATTTTCGACGAATTCGATATCAAGACCCTGATCCGCCCGGTGGTGGACTTCCCCAAGCCCGGCGTGGTCTTCCGCGATATCACCCCGCTGTTCCAATCGCCCCGCGCCCTGCGCCTGGTGGTGGACAGCTTCATCCAGCGCTACGTCGAAGCCGAGTTCAGCCACATCGCCGCCATGGACGCCCGAGGTTTCCTGATCGGCTCCATCGTCGCCTACGAACTGAACAAGCCGCTGGTCCTGTTCCGCAAGCAGGGCAAGCTGCCCGCCGATGTCCTCGCCCAGGGCTACCAGACCGAATACGGCGAAGCTTTCCTCGAAGTGCACAGCGACAGCCTGTGCGACGGCGACAAGGTGCTGATCTTCGATGACCTGATCGCCACCGGCGGCACCCTGCTGGCCGCCACCGCACTGGTGCGCCGCATGGGCGCCAGCGTGTACGAGGCCGCCGCCATCATCGACCTGCCGGAACTGGGCGGGTCCCAGCGCCTGCAGGACATCGGCATCCCCACCTTCTCGCTCACCGCCTTCGCCCTCGACGAGAAGTGATCCCCAGGGCCCGCACGCCGGGCCCCATCCCTCCAAAGTCTGAACCCATGGCATTTGCGCCAGGCTTGCGGCCACCCGCGCGAAAGCGCCGGGCGCCCCTGGCCGGGCCAGCGAGTGCGGGCAATGATGGCGACTCCTGCGCATGACAAGAGGTCGCCATGAACCCTCGCAGCAAGCTCTCCGACTGCTTCAGCCGTGAAGAAATCCAGCGCCTGAGCCAGCGCTCCGACGCCGCCGGCTGGTGGGCCATCGGCTCCACCTGGGCGATCATCGCCGCCGCCCTCGCCATGCTCGCCATCTGGCCGAACCCGGTGACCCTCGTACTCGCCCTGGTCATCCTCGGCGGGCGCCAGCTGGCCCTGGCCATCCTCATGCACGAGGCCGCCCATGGCACCCTGTTCCGCACCCGCTGGCTCAATGACCGCCTCACCGACTGGCTCTGTGCCCGGATCATCTGGGTCGACGTCGCCCGCTACCGCAAGCACCACATCCGCCACCACGCCCACACCGGCACCGACCAGGACCCGGACTGGAGCCTCTCGCGCCCCTTCCCCACCCACCGCGCCTCGCTGCTGCGCAAGTTCGCCCGCGACCTCTCCGGCCTCAGCGGCCTGCGCCGCCTGTTCGGCCAACTGCTGATGGACCTGGGCGTGCTGGAGTACACCGTCGCCGCCGACGTCAAGCGGCGCCCGCGCGACGGCCGCACCTGGCGCGACTACGCCCGCGAAGGCCTGCGCAACATGACCCCGATGCTGCTGGCCAACGCCCTGCTGGCCGGCATGCTCGCCGCCTGTGGCGAATTCTGGCTGTTCGGCGTCTGGTGGCTGGCCAACCTCACCACCTACAGCCTGTTCATGCGCATCCGCTCGCTGGCCGAGCACGCCTGCACCGAGCGTGGCCGCGACATGCTGCGCAACACCCGCACCACTCGTGCCGGCTGGCTGGCCCGTTCGACCGTGGCGCCGCTGCGGGTGAACTACCACATCGAGCATCACCTCATGGCCGCGCTGCCCTGGTTCCGCCTCCCGGAAGCGCACCGGCTGCTGCGCCAGCGCGGCCTGGTGGCGGCGCCCCCCGGCTACCTGGATGTGCTGCGCCGGGTCAGCGAGCCGGCCACGGAATCGTCATAACCCGCCGAAAGTTGGTCCGCGCAGCCAGGCGAAACCTGCGTTAATCCTCAACAGTTACATCGTTCGATGACACGGTTATCCGTGCCAGCAAGAGCCAGACAACAACAAGGGACGGCTCCCAACCACGAGGATTGCCCAATGACCGCCAGCGCCGCCGCCAACCTGCCCAAGGCCCACTTCCCCGTCCGCCGCATGGACTTCAGCTTCGATGCCACCCAAAAATACTGGTGGAGCGGCGATCCCTTCATGAGCCACTTCATGAACAACCTGTCGTCGCTCTTCCCTTATGGCGAGAAGTTCTTCGTCGACAGCGTGCGTGGCGTGCGCGACCAGATCGACGACCCGCAGCTGCAGAAGGACATCAGCGCCTTCATCGGCCAGGAAGCCATGCACTCCAAGGAACACGCCACCTACAACGACTATGCCGCCCAGCACGGCATCGATCTGGAACGCTTGGAGCTGCGCATCAAGGTGCTGCTCGAATGGGTCACCCGCTTCACCACCAAGAAGCAGCGCCTGGCTGCCACCTGCGCCCTCGAGCACTTCACCGCGACCATGGCCGAGCAACTGCTGCGCCGCGAAGACCTCAGCACGCAGATGGACGACCAGAAGATGTACCAGCTGTGGATGTGGCACGCGATCGAGGAAAACGAGCACAAGGCGGTCTGCTACGACGCCTACATGGCGGTCGGCGGCGGCTACTTCGAGCGCACCATCACCATGGCCCTGACCACCGTGATGTTCATTGGCGTGATCGGCGCCTTCCAGCTGCACCTGCTGCGCAAGGACGGCCAGCTGTTCAACCTGCGCAGTTGGGGCCGCGGCCTGAAGACCCTGTTCAGCCTGCGCACCGGCTACTTCCCGCGCATGATCAAGCCCTACCTGGACTACTACCGCCCGGGCTTCCACCCTTTCGACCATGACACCAAGGCGCTGGAAAAGCGCTGGAAGGAGCGTCTCGGCTTCAACGGCTGAGCACTATCGCGCCCAACGAAAAAGCCCGGCAATCGCCGGGCTTTCTGCTTGAGCGTTCGCAGGATGGCGTAGAGCGCAGCGAAACCCATGCTCTGTGCCTCTAGACCAATGGGTTCTACGCTGTGCCGGTCCTATCGCGCGCCGCCACCGACCGCCCCCATCGCCTCCAGGCCCTGCAACACGCTGGCGCCGGTGAAAAGGAACAGCACCTGCTCCTCGGCCTCCAGGCGGATCTCGGCGCGACGCGCAGGCTCGCCGATGAAATCCAGGGACATCTGGAACAGGTTGCGGCTGATCAGGCTGGAAACGCGCCGCACCACGGCCTCCGGCACCAGCGCCGGCAGCAGCTTGAACTCGACGATGTCCTCGGCCATGTCGTCGGCGAACTCGTCCATCACCTCGCGCAGCGCCTCGCGCATGGCAGGTGATGCGCCATGCAGCTCGCGCACGCCGATGATGAAGGCCTCGGCGTTATCGGCGACGAAGTCGAAGAACAGGTTCACCGTCTCATGGCACACGCGCTTGCCGCGCCCCATGTCGATGCCCATCAGCTTGGGCATCGACGCGTGATCGCCCTGTACCGCACGCGCCGCCGCCTCGCGACGCAGGTCACGCAACGGCTGGCGCAGCTGGGTGGAGATGTTGCGGATCATCGCCAGGCCCAGGTCGTCCACGTCCTTGAAATGGCGATAGAAGGTGTTCGGGTTGAGCCCCGCCTCCCGCGCCAGTTCACGCAGGCCCAGGCTGCTCAAGCTGCGGCTCTGGGAGGACAGGCGCAGGGCCGCCTCCATCAACAGGCGCTTGCCCGGCGCCTCGACCGCCCGCTCCTTCGACTGCTGCCCGTCGTCCGGCAATGAACTCATGGCTGACCCTACCTTAGGTTGGTTGTACCGCGATGGCTTGCTGGCGAGTATACATCTGTCTACATTGGTATACAGCTGTATACGCCACAAAATAAGCATAACAGGAGCTTGGCCATGAACGCGCCCGTATCACCCCCCACCCCTGCCCGCCACTGCAAGGTCGCCATCATCGGCTCCGGCTTCTCCGGCCTGGGCATGGCGATCCGCCTGAAGCAGAAAGGCGAGAACGATTTCCTCCTGTTCGAAAAGGAAGCCGGCGTCGGCGGCACCTGGCGCGTCAACAACTACCCGGGCTGCGGCTGCGACGTGCAATCGCACCTCTACTCCTTCTCCTTCGAGCCGAACCCCAACTGGACGCGGATGTTCGCCAAGCAGGGCGAGATCAAGAGCTACCTTGAAGGCTGCTGGGAGAAATACCGCCTTCAGGACAAGACCCTGCTCGGCACCGAGATCACCCGCGTGGCCTGGAGCGACAGCGAAGAGCTGTGGCACATCGACGACGCGGCCGGCAACCACTACACCGCGCAGTTCGTGGTGTCCGGCATGGGCGCCCTGTCCACCCCCTCCATCCCCCACCTCGACGGCCTGGAGAACTTCGCCGGCAAGCGCTTCCATTCCCAGCAGTGGGACCACGACTATGACCTGGCGGGCAAGCGCATCGCCGTGATCGGCACCGGCGCCTCGGCCATCCAGTTCGTCCCGCAGATCCAGAAAGTGGTCGGCCAGCTCGACCTCTACCAGCGCACCGCGCCTTGGGTCATGCCCAAGCCCGACCGCGCCATCAGCGAGAACGAGCGCTCGCGCTTCAAGCGCTTCCCCATCCTGCAGAAGCTCTGGCGCGGCGGCATCTACGCCGTCCTCGAAAGCCGCGTGATCGGCTTCGCCCTGACGCCCAAGGTGATGAAGCTCGCCCAGCTGGTCGCCAAGGGCTACATCAAGCGCAAGATCAAGGACCCGGCGCTGCGCGCCAAGGTCACGCCCGACTACACCATGGGCTGCAAGCGCGTGCTGATCTCCAACGACTACTACCCCTCGCTGACCCAGCCCAACGTCGACGTGATCACCGACGGCATCAAGGAAATCCGCGCCAACAGCATCGTCAGCCGTGACGGCCAGGAACGCCCGGTGGACGCCATCATCTTCGGCACCGGCTTCACCCCCAGCGACCCGCTGCCGCGCGGCGTGGTCTTCGGCCGCAACGGCGTCGACCTGCTCGACACCTGGCCGGAAGGCCCCGAGGCCTACAAGGGCACCATGACCGCCGGCTTCCCCAACCTGTTCTTCCTCATGGGCCCGAATACCGGCCTCGGCCACAACTCGATGGTCTACATGATCGAATCGCAGATCCACTACGTGCTCGGCGCCCTCGACCTGCTCGACCAGCGCAAGCTGCAGAGCCTGGAGGTCAAGCGCGAGGTGCAGGACAAATTCAACGGCAAGATCCAGGGCAGCCTGGGCAATACCGTGTGGAACGCCGGCGGCTGCAAGAGTTGGTACATCCACCCGGTCAGCGGCCGCAACTGCACCGTATGGCCCGGCTTCACCTGGCGCTTCCGCCTGCTGACCCGCAACTTCGACCCGGCCGCCTACCACTTCAGCCGCATCCAGCCCGTGCATGCCGCCCAGGGCCCGCTGACCTTCGCCGCCCCCGCCGAAACCGCAGAAGGAGTACCGGCATGAAGTCCTTCGAGAACAAGGTCGCCGCGATCACCGGCGCCGGCTCCGGCATCGGCCGCGCCCTCGCCTACGGCCTGGCCCGCCAGGGCTGCCACCTGGCGCTCTCCGACGTCAACGCCGAGGGCCTGGCGGAAACCGCCGCCCAGGCCCGCAAGCTCGGCGTGCAGGTCACCGACACCCTGGTCAACGTCGCCGACCGCGACGCCGTGCATGCCTGGGCCGACCAGGTCGTGCTCGACCACGGCCGTGTCAACCTGATCTTCAACAACGCCGGCGTCGCCCATGCCGGCACCGTCGAAGGCAGCGACTACGCCGAATACGAGTGGATCATGAACATCAACTTCTGGGGCGTGATGCACGGCACCAAGGCCTTCCTGCCGCACATCAAGGCCACCGGCGACGGCCATGTGGTCAACGTCTCCAGCGTGTTCGGGCTGTTCTCCCAGCCAGGCATGAGCGCCTACAACGCCACCAAGTTCGCCGTGCGCGGCTTCACCGAAGCCCTGCGCCAGGAACTGGACATCGAAGGCAACGGCGTCTCCGCCAGCTGCGTGCACCCCGGCGGCATCAAGACCAACATCGCCAAGACCGCGCGGATGAACGACAGCCTCGCCCGGGTCGTCGGCCAGGAAGCCGACCAGGCCCGCAAGCAGTTCAATGACCAGCTGCTGCGCACCACCCCGGACAAGGCCGCCTCGGTGATCCTGCGCGGCGTGCTCAAGGACAACCGGCGCATCCTCATCGGCGCCGACGCCTGGGCCCTGGACGGCATGCAGCGCCTGATGCCGACCTTCTACCAGCGCCTGGTCACCACCTCCATGCGCCTGGCCGCACGCTTCGCCCCCAAGCCCCGACGGGAGCGGGAAGCGCAGAACCTGGCGGACTGACCCAACCCGCGTAGCCCGCGCCCGACCCGGCGGCTCCCCGCCCCGGGCTGAAGCCCGGGCTACGCGGTGGTCGTATAGCCCTTATCGTCGGGTTGCACCCGACCTACCTGCACACCCCACGTAGGAGCGAGCTCTGCTCGCGAAGCCCTGCTCTTCCCTGTCACCCCTTCCCTCCTTCACTCCCGTCACGCCCCCATTCCCGCAAAATCCGTTCGGATATCCGAACGATAAAACCCACCAAAGCCGGAACCCCGAACACCCCGCCTCCAAGCCCCTCCAGCCATTAAAAATAAAACCTTATAAATCAATAAATTACAGACAAATCAGCACGACCATACAGATGGCACGCATCCTGCCATTACAGATCCCGACGGCGCCTTACCGCTGGCGTCGATAAGAACAAACAAAGTCGAGGACTGAAACACATGCGTATCCTTCCGAAGGTTCTGGCCGCCGCCATCGCAGCGACCCTGATTTCCGCTCCCGCAATCGCCGAAGAACTGACCGGCACCCTGAAGAAGATCAAGGACAGCGGCACCATCGTCCTCGGTCACCGCGACGCCTCCATCCCCTTCTCCTACCTCGGCACCGAGCCGGGCAAACCGGTCGGCTACTCCCACGACATCCAGCTCAAGGTCGTCGAGGCGATCAAGAAGGAACTGGCCCTGCCGGACCTGAAGGTGCGCTACAACCTGGTGACCTCGCAGACCCGCATCCCGCTGGTGCAGAACGGCACCGTCGACATCGAGTGCGGCTCCACCACCAACAACCTCGAGCGCCAGAAGCAGGTCGGCTTCTCCGTCGGCATCTTCGAAGTCGGCACCCGCCTGCTGTCGAAGAAGACCGCCGGCATCAACGACTTCGCCGACCTCAAGGGCAAGAACGTGGTGACCACCGCCGGCACCACCTCCGAGCGCCTGCTCAAGGCCATGAACGCCGACAAGCAGATGGGCATGAACATCATCTCGGCCAAGGACCACGGCGAATCCTTCCTGATGCTGGAATCCGGCCGCGCGGTCGCCTTCATGATGGACGACGCCCTGCTCTACGGTGAGATGGCCAAGGCCAAGAAGCCGGACGACTGGGTCGTGACCGGCGAGCCGCAGTCCTATGAGATCTACGGCTGCATGGTTCGCAAGGGCGACGAAGCCTTCAAGAAAGTGGTCGACAAGGCCATCGCCGATACCTTCGCCTCGGGCGAGATCAACGGCATCTACGACAAGTGGTTCACCCAGCCCATCCCGCCGAAGAACCTGAACCTCAACTTCCCCATGAGCGATGAGCTGAAGAAGCTGGTCGCCAACCCCACCGACAAGTCGGCCGAAGAAATCTGACGCCACCGCGCCTCCCCCTCTCCCATCGGAGAGGGGCCGGGAGTGACGGGAGCCGGTGCAGGTCGGAAATCCGGACGGCGCAGCTCCCCACCCCTCTTCCGCCAGGGAGAGGGCGGTAGCCGGGCATCCGGCAGCCACTCCCCATCCACTGCCTTCAACCGCAGAAAGACAAGAACCCTGAGGGGAAAACCCTGATGAACTACAACTGGGACTGGGGCGTATTCTTCAAGTCCACCGGCATCGGCAGCGAGATCTACCTGGACTGGTTCGTCACCGGCCTGGGCTGGACCATCGCCATCGCCCTCGCCGGCTGGATCGTCGCGCTCCTGCTGGGCTCGCTGCTCGGCGTGATGCGTACCGTGCCCAACCGCTGGGTGTCCGGCATCGCCACCACCTACGTGGAAATCTTCCGCAACGTACCGCTGCTGGTGCAGCTGTTCCTCTGGTACTTCCTGGTGCCGGACCTGTTGCCCGAGCCGCTGGAAATCTGGTTCAAGCAGGACCTCAACCCGGCCACCTCCGCCTACCTCAGCGTGGTCGTGTGCCTCGGCCTGTTCACCGCCGCACGCGTCTGCGAGCAGGTCCGCACCGGCATCCAGGCCCTGCCCAAGGGCCAGCTCGGCGCCGCCCGCGCCATGGGCTTCCGCCTGCCGGCGATCTACCGCTACGTGCTGCTGCCGCAGGCCTTCCGCATCATCATCCCGCCGCTGACCAGCGAGTTCCTCAACATCTTCAAGAACTCCTCGGTGGCCTCGCTCATCGGCCTGATGGAGCTGCTCGCGCAGACCAAGCAGACGGCCGAGTTCTCCGCCAACCTGTTCGAGGCCTTCACCCTGGCCACGCTGATCTACTTCACCCTGAACATGAGCCTGATGCTGCTCATGCGCCTGGTGGAGCGCAAGGTCGCGGTCCCGGGCCTGATCTCCGTAGGAGGCAAATGATGGACTTCAGCGCAATCATCCCCGCCCTGCCCGGTCTGGTCGACGGCATGCTGATGACCCTGCAGCTGATGGTGCTGGGCATCATCGGCGGCGTGGTCCTGGGCACCCTGCTGGCGCTCATGCGCCTGTCGCACAACCCGCTGCTGTCGAAACTCGGCGGCCTGTACGTCAACTACTTCCGCTCCATCCCGCTACTGCTGGTGATCACCTGGTTCTACTTCGCGGTGCCCTTCGTGCTGCGCTGGATCACCGGCGAGGACACCCCCGTCGGCGCGTTCACCTCGTGCCTGATCGCCTTCATGATGTTCGAGGCGGCGTACTTCTGCGAAATCGTCCGCGCCGGCATCCAGGCCATCCCCCGCGGGCAGATGGGCGCGGCACAGGCCCTGGGCATGACCTACGGCCAGACCATGCGCCTGATCATCCTGCCCCAGGCGTTCCGCAAGATGACCCCGCTGCTCCTGCAGCAGAGCATCATCCTGTTCCAGGACACCTCGCTCGTTTACACCGTGGGCCTGATGGACTTCCTCAACGCCGCCCGCTCCCGTGGCGACATCATCGGCCAGCCGCACGAGTTCCTCATCTTCGCCGGCCTGGTGTACTTCACCGTCAGCTTCGCCGCCTCGCAGCTGGTCAAGCTCCTGCAAAAAAGGTTAGCCGTATGATTTCGATCAAGAACGTCAACAAGTGGTACGGGGAATTCCAGGTGCTGACCGACTGCAGCACCGAAGTCCAGAAAGGTGAAGTGGTGGTCGTCTGCGGGCCGTCCGGCTCCGGCAAATCCACCCTGATCAAGTGCGTCAACGCGCTGGAGCCCTTCCAGAAGGGCGACATCGTCGTCGACGGCACCTCCATCGCCGACAAGAAGACCGACCTGCCCAAGCTGCGCTCGCGCGTCGGCATGGTGTTCCAGCACTTCGAGCTGTTCCCGCACCTGACCATCACCGAGAACCTCACCATCGCGCAGATCAAGGTGCTCGGCCGCAGCAAGGAGGAAGCCACCGCCAAGGGCCTCAAGCTGCTGGAGCGCGTCGGCCTCTCCGCCCACGCCCACAAGCACCCCGGCCAGCTTTCCGGCGGCCAGCAACAGCGCGTCGCCATCGCCCGTGCCCTGGCCATGGACCCGGTGGTGATGCTGTTCGACGAACCCACCTCGGCGCTGGACCCGGAAATGGTCAACGAAGTGCTCGATGTGATGGTGCAGCTAGCCAACGAAGGCATGACCATGATGTGCGTGACCCACGAGATGGGCTTCGCCCGCAAGGTCGCCGACCGGGTGATCTTCATGGACGCCGGCCAGATCGTCGAAGACTGCCCCAAGGAGGAGTTCTTCGGCGATGTCGGCCAGCGCTCCGAGCGCGCCCAGCAGTTCCTCGCCAAGATCCTGCAACACTGATGCGCCGCGCCCCTCTCCCTTCGCGGAGAGGGGCCGCCGCTGCCACCCGCCGCTCGGCGCCGCGCGCCGACTGGCAAGGCCCGGACCACTTATGATGCAATGCCCACCCGCCAGCCTCCGCGCCGTGCCGCCCGCATTGATCGTGAAACCGCGCCTGCTCCGCCACCTCTCGCTGACCCTGCTGCTGATCCTGGCCATGCTCGGGGCCGGCTGGATCGCCTACCACCTCAGCGAACTCTCCGGCATCCGCGCCCTGCGCGAGAACGGCGAGCGCCAGCTGGAACTCCACGCCCGCGCGGTGGAGAGCGAGATCAACCGCTACACCTACCTGCCCAGCCTGCTGGAGCTGGAGTCCAGCGTCAGCCACCTGCTGCTCAACCCCACGCCCTACCGGCGCAACCTGGTCAACGACTACCTCGAAGGGCTCAACCGCCGCAGCGGCAACCGCGCCATCTTCCTCCTCGACACCAACGGCCGCGTGCTGGCCACCAGCAACTGGCGCGACGCCGACAGCTTCCTCGGCGAGGACCTGGCCTTCCGCGCCTATTTCCAGCAGGCGGTGAAGGGCGAACCCGGGCGCTTCTACGGCATCGGCAGTACCACCGGCGAGGCCGGCTACTACCTCGCCCATGGCCTGCGCTACCAGGGCCGGATCATCGGCGTCGCCGTGGTCAAGGTGAAGCTCGAAGCCCTGCAGGAGCGCTGGGAAAAGGCCCGCCTGCAAGCCTTCGTCAGCGACGAGAACGGCATCATCATCCTCTCCAGCGACCCCATGCTGCGCATGAAGGCCGTGCGCCCCCTCTCCGCCGAAGACAAGGAGCGCCTGGCCCGCAGCCTGCAATACCACTGGTGGGCGCTCAACGAATGGCAGCCGCGCCACCGTGAGGAGCTCGGCGACGGCCTGGAAGCCATCAGCTTCGCCTCGCCCCTGCCGGGCGGTGGCGAACAGGAAACCGTCTACCTGGCGCAGAGCCGCCCGCTCAGCGATACACCCTGGCACTTCACCCTGCTCTCGCCCCTGGCCGACCTGCGCCGCGAAGCCATCATCCACGGCCTGCTCGCCGCCGCCGGGCTGGCCCTGCTGGCCTTCCTCGGCATCGCCTGGAACGAGCGGCGCAAGGTGCTCGCCACCCGTCTCGCCGCCCGCGAGGCGCTGCTGCAGGCCAACAACGAACTGGAGCGCAAGATCGCCGAACGCACCCAGGACCTGCGCGCCAGCAACCAGCGCCTGATGGGCGAGATCCGCGAGCGGCGGCAGACCGAGGAAAACCTGCGCAAGGCCCAGGACGGCCTGGTCCAGGCCGGCAAGCTGGCGGTGATCGGCCAGATGTCCACCAGCATCGCCCACGAACTCAACCAACCCCTGGCCGCCCTGCGCACCCTCTCGGGCAACACCGTGCGCTTCCTCCAGCGCGGTGCCCTCGACGTGGCCAGCACCAACCTCACCGCCATCAACGAACTGGTCGATCGCATGGGCCGCATCACCGCCAGCCTGCGCGCCTTCGCCCGGCGTGCCGACGACCACGGCCAGGCCAGCCTGGGCAAGGCCGTGGATGCCGCGCTGTTCATCCTCCACACACGGCTGGAACACACCCCGCTGACCCTGCACCGCACCTTCGCCGATGCCCGGCTGGCCATCGACCAGACCCGCCTGGAGCAGATCCTCGTCAACCTCATCGCCAACGCCCTTGACGCCATGAGCGGCCAGGCCGATTGCCAGCTCTGGCTCGACGGCCACGACGAGGGCGCCACCTACGTCCTGCGCGTGCGTGACAACGGCCCCGGAATCTCCCCGGCCGTGCGCGAGCACCTGTTCGAACCCTTCTTCACCACCAAGCCCGGCGAACACGGCCTGGGCCTTGGCCTCACCCTCTCCGCCAGCCTCGCCACCGCGGCGGGCGGCAGCCTCGGCGCGCAGCACCCGGAAGACGGTGGCACGGCGTTCGAGCTGCGCCTGCCCCAGGTCGCCCGCGCCACTCCCGAAGCGAGCCCCAGCCCATGACCGAGCCGCTCAGCGTCCTCATCGTCGAAGACGACCCCCACGTCCTGCTTGGCTGCCAGCAGGCCCTGGCCCTGGAAGACATCACCAGCATCGGTGTCGGCAGTGCCGAGGAAGCCCTCGAACGGGTGAGCGCCGACTTCGCCGGCATCGTCATCAGCGACATCCGCCTGCCCGGCATCGACGGCCTGGAGCTGCTCGCCCGCCTCAAGGCCCGCGACCGCAGCCTGCCGGTGGTACTGATCACCGGCCATGGCGACATCAGCATGGCGGTGGGCGCCATGCGCGACGGCGCCTACGACTTCATGGAGAAGCCCTTCTCCCCCGAGCGCCTGGTGGACGTCGCCCGCCGCGCCTTGGAGCAACGCGGCCTCGCCCGCGAAGTATCCGCACTGCGCCGCCAACTGGCCGGCCGGCAATCCCTGGAGCAGCGCATCATCGGCCGCTCGCCGGCCATGCAGGCACTGCGCGAGCTGATCGCCAACGTGGCCGACACCGCCGCCAACGTGCTGATCGAAGGCGAGACCGGCACCGGCAAGGAACTGGTCGCCCGCTGCCTGCACGACTACAGCCGGCGCCAGTCCAACCAGTTCGTCGCGCTCAACTGCGGCGGCCTGCCGGAGAACCTGTTCGACAGCGAGATCTTCGGCCACGAGGCCCACGCCTTCACCGGCGCCGGCAAGCGCCGCATCGGAAAGATCGAGCACGCCCACAACGGCACGCTGTTCCTCGACGAGATCGAGAGCATGCCCATGAACCTGCAGATCAAGTTCCTCCGCGTGCTGCAGGAGCAGACCCTGGAGCGCCTCGGCTCCAACCAGCCGATCCCCGTGGACTGCCGCGTGGTCGCCGCCACCAAGGCCGACCTCGACGAACAGGGCAAGGCCGGCCAGTTCCGCAGCGACCTCTACTACCGCCTCAACGTGGTGACCCTGGAACTGCCGCCGCTGCGCGACCGCCGCGAGGACATCCTGCTGCTGTTCGATCACTTCCTGCAGCTGGCCTCGCTGCGCTTCGACCGCGCCGTACCGGAGCTGGACCGCGCCACCGTTTCCAGCCTCATGGCCCACGACTGGCCCGGCAACGTGCGCGAACTGCGCAACGTCGCCGAACGCTTCGCCCTCGGCCTGCCCGTGTTCAAGAAGACCGGCCTGGCCCTGGACGGCAACGAACCCAGCTTCGCCGAAGCCGTGGAAGCCTTCGAACGCAGCCTCCTGGGCGATGCCCTCGAACGCCACGGCGGCAATCTCAGCCAGGCCGCCATCGCCCTCGGCATGGCCAAGACCACGCTGTTCGACAAGGTCAAGAAATACGGCCTGTGACCGGCTCCTGTGGGAGCGAATTCATTCGCGATGCTCTTCGCGAGCAGAGCTCGCTCCTACCTTCCAAGATCAGCTGGTCTACCCCACAAACGAAAACGCCGGCCCAATGGCCGGCGTTTCCCTTGCACCCGAAGCGTCAGGCCGAGAACCCCCCATCGATGGTCAGGTTGGCACCGGTGATGTAGCCCGCTTCCGGGCCGGCCAGGTAGGCCACGAAGCTGGCGATCTCCTCGGCCTGGCCGTAGCGCGGCAGGGCCATCAGTTGCTTGAGGGAGTCGGCGAAGTCGCCCTCGGCCGGGTTCATGTCGGTGTCCACCGGGCCGGGTTGCACGTTGTTCACGGTGATGCCGCGCGGCCCCAGGTCGCGGGCCAGGCCCTTGGTGAAGCCGGCCACCGCCGCCTTGCTCAGGGCATAGACCGAGCCACCGGCAAAGGGCATGCGTTCGGCGTTGGTGCTGCCGATGGTGATGATGCGACCGCCCTCGCCCATCAGCCGGGCAGCTTCCTGGCTGGCGATCACCACGCTGCGCACGTTCACCGACAGGGTGCGGTCGAGGTCTTCGATGGCGAACTCCTCGATGGGCGCCACCGCCAGCACGCCGGCGTTGTTCACCAGGATGTCGAGGCGCCCGAAGGTATCGACGGTATAGCGGATGGCGCCGCGCAGGGCCTGCTCGTCGCTGCTGTCGGCCTTGACCGCCAGGGCGCGGCCACCCGCCGCTTCGATGGCTTTCACCACCTCTTCGGCGGCCTGGCCGGAGGCGGCGTAGGTCAGTGCGACGGCGGCGCCTTCGCGGGCCAGGCGCTTGGCGATGGCGGCGCCGATGCCGCGGGAGCCGCCCTGGATGAATGCAACCTTGCCGCTGAGCGTTTGAGTCGAGGTCATGATGGTTCTCCAATCGTCTGTAGTGGGATTCGGCTTGGCCGGTTGGCCGCTGCTCGATGACGTGGCCAGTATCAGCGCCGGATTGCCAACCGATAAGCCATCAATCCGTCTATTCTTTCGATCCAAACGGTTTACGGCGGCGCCATGGAAACCCTCAACAGCATCGAATGCTTCGTCCGCAGTGCGGAGGCCGGCAGCTTCGCCGAGGCCGCACGGCGCCTGGGCCTGACGCCAGCGGCGGTCGGCAAGAACGTGGCGAAACTGGAAACCGGGCTGGGGGTACGACTGTTCCAGCGTAGTACGCGCAGCCTGAAACTGACCGAAGCCGGCGAGCGCTTCCTCGCCGAGGTCAGCGGCGGCCTCGCCACCATCCAGGGCGCAGTGGCCAACCTCTCCAGTGCCAGCGGCCAGCCGGCAGGCAACCTCAAGGTGAGCATGGGGCTGATGTTCGGTCGCGAATACATCGTGCCGCTGCTGGCCGACTTCCTCGCCCGCTACCCCGCCATCGTCCCCGACTGGCATTTCGACAACCGCCAGGTGGACCTCATCGGCGAAGGCTTCGACGTCGGCATCGGTGGTGGCTTCGAGCTGCCCCAGGGGGTGATCGCCCGGCAGATCGGCCCTGGGCATCGCGTACTGCTGGCCGCCCCCGGTTACTTCGACGATCGGCCACGTCCGCAGGTGCCGGCGGACCTCGCCCAGCACGACGGCATCCTCCTGCGCTCGCCGCAGACCGGTCGCGTGCGCAACTGGGTATTGCTCAACGAGGCCGGCGACCAGGCGCCCATCGACCTGCGTCCCCGCGCGCTGATGAGCGACCCGGAAGCCGCCTGCCACGCCGCGCGCATGGGCCTGGGCATCACTCTGGTGAGTACCGTCCACGCCGTGCACTTCATCGAGCGCGGCGAACTGCAGCGCGTACTGCCCGACTGGCACGTGCAGACCGACCCGCTGTGCATCTACTTCAGCGCACAGAAGCTGCTGCCGGCCAAGACCCGTGTATTCATCGACCATGTGGTCCAGGCCTTTCGCGAGCAGGGGCTGCCCGAACGCTTCTCCGCACCGAGCGCGGCCTGTGGCGGCCGGGGCCACCAGGCACCGTTGCCATCCAGGCAATAGTCATTATCGAAGTGGGTGATTTTTCCGCCCCAGGGGCCGCGGATAACCTTTGTTCATCAAAGGACAACGCCACCCCAGGGGGCCCGAAATGAATCGCCTGCTCGCCATCGCACTCGCCGCAACCACCCTCATCCTCGCCGGCTGCGCCAGCCAACCGGAGCCGCGCCCGTACACAGATGCCGAGGTCAGGCAGTTCTCCCTGGAGATGCTCAACCGCGCCGGCCTGCCCTACGAGGATTACGAGAAGGTCCGCTCGGCACTGATGAACCCCAAGGTCTCCAGCGCCAGCCGCGACTACGAGGGCGCCTTCATCCGCCGCAACGAGGGCTGATCGCGGGGCTATGCTTGCCGCTCCCCGACCGAGCGAAGGCCCGCCCCATGAGCAGCAGCGCATCCCCGACCGCCCACCGCGAATGCACCACCTCGCGGCTGATCGACGCACCGCCGGCCCGCGTATTCCGCGCCATCGCCGGGCCCGAGCACCTCGCCCGCTGGTGGGGACCCAACGGTTTCAGCAGCACCTTCGAGCTCTTCGAATTCCGCCCCGACGGCCACTGGCGCTTCACCCTGCACGGCCCGGACGGCACCGACTACCCCAATCACAACGTCTTCCGCGAGATCACGCCCGGCCGTGTGCTGATCGAACACCTCTCCGACGACAACCACCACTTCGTCCTCACCATCACCCTCGCCTCCGAGGGCAAGGGCACGCGCGTGGGCTGGCAGCAGGTGTTCGACACCGCGGAACACCGCGAACAGATCGCCGCCTTCGTGCTGCCGGCCAACGAACAGAACCTCGACCGGCTCACCGCCGAAGTGCACCGCGTCGACTGGCCCGAAGCCTGACCCGTTATCTGCTATCTGCTCTTCGTAGGATGGCGTAGAGCGCAGCGAAACCCATCGACAGGGCGCCCACTAGCCCTCCAGATCCTCATGGTGATCCGAGAAGCCTTGCCGCCAGTAGGCCGCGACGCGCATCGCCTCCTTCGGCTGGCCCTTCTCCACCAGCAGGGCGCGGGTGCGGGTCATCATCCCGTGCTCGCCGGCTCCCCAGGCGTAGCCTTCGCCTTCGGGCAGCTGCAGGGCGCGCACGGCGGCGACCAGCTCGTCCGGTGTCTCCACCCAGCGCAGGTCGAGGTTGGCAGCACTGCGCATGACGCGGCGATCGGCCTCGGCCAGTTGCACGATGGCGGTGACGCGAGCACCGCCCGGCAGCTCTTCCAGGCGGCGGTGGATCGCCGGCAGCGCGCTGGAATCGCCCACCAGCAGGTGCCAGTCGTAGTCCATGGGGATGATCATCGAGCCACGCGGGCCGCCGATCAGCGCGGAGTCGCCCGGCTGCACGCGCTCGGCCCATTCGCAGGCGCCGCCCTCGCCGTGCAGGGCGAACTCGAGGGTCAGCTCGCGGCGCTCGCGGTCGAAGCGGCGCGGGGTGTAGTCGCGGCGGATGAGTTCGCCTTGCTCGTCCACGAACATGAACTTGATGTGGTCGTCGAAGGAGGCGGAAACGAAGTCCACCAGTTCGTCACCGCCGAAGGTGACGCTCATGAAATGGGGGCTGATGCGCTCCACGCGGAGCACGTCCAGCTCGCGGCGGCGCAGTTCGTGGCGTATGCGCTGCACGCGGCGGGTCTGTACGGTTTGGTCCATGGGCTGTTGCTCGCAGGATATGGTTGATAACATCAACGATCATAAAAACCACTAGTTGATATTGTCAACCATATGAGTACCGATACCGCCGAGGACGTCTTCGAGTCCATCCACTCCGTCATGCACCTCTACCGCGCCCGCCAGTACCGCACGCTGCGCGACGGTGACCACGACCTCACCCACATGGAATTCAAGGCGCTGAATTTCTACGCCCGCCACCCGGGGGCGACCCAGAGCGAGCTGGTGAACCATTCCGGGCGCGACAAGGCGCAGATCGCCCGGCTGATCCAGGCGCTGCGCGGCAAGGCATTGCTGGAAGGCAAGGCCGACGAAGCCGACAAGCGCAGCATCCGCCTCTACCCCACCGCGGCGGGCACGGCCCTCCACCAGGAGGTGCGCCAGCAGGGCCGACGCCTGAACAAGGTCGCGGTGGAGGGCTTCAGCGCAGAGGAATGCCAGCAACTGCTCGACCTGTTGGCCCGGGTGCAGGCCAACCTCGACGCAGAGCCCTGATTCGGAGCCCGGGAAGCTGCGGTTGCATCCGCCCTGCCTAATCCGCGCAGCCCTGCTCCGGCAGCTCCCGCAATGCACGCTCCAGCAGCGCCGTGGCGCGGCGGCTGTGGAGGATGCCGGTGTGGCTCTCGTCGACCAGGTACAGCCGCTCGGCCTCATCCTGGGCGGCACTGCGCAGCTCGCTGGCCAACGGCACCACGCCATCGTTCGGCTCCGGCAGCAGGCGTCGGTTGCCACCGTAGCTGACCAGCATCCACTGGCGGATGTGCGCCGGCAGCGGCCTGGCGAACAGCGCCCGCAGGTAGGGGCTGCCCGGCGCCATGTCGCGCCACACCGGCACCTCGAACGGCACCCGCTGCACGCCGGTGGCCGCCGAGGGATGCCCGTCCCAGGGCGTCGAAAGGGTGGCGAACAGGCACAGGCGCCGCGCCTCGCTCTCGTCGAGGAATTGCAGCGCCCGCCGCGCCACCAGCCCCCCCATGCTGTGGGCGAACAGGTGCATCCGCCGGGGTGCCAGGCGCAGCAGCATGTCGCGCATGGCGATGCTGAGCATGTAGGCGCTGTTGCGCAGGGGCAGCCCGCTGGGATAGTGGAACAGCACCAGCTGGAAGCGCGTCAGGTCGAGGCTCGCGGCCAGTGCCTGCCAGTCACGGGGCGAGGCGTTGATGCCGTGCACCAGGATGATCGGCTCCTTGGCCGGGTCCCAGGGCGCCAGCAGGTACAGGCCGTAGCCCACCTCGCGCATGAAGCTGAGCGGCTGCCAGGCGCCCAGCTGGATGTGCCGGTCGTCGAAGCGCGGGTCGGTGAACGCCACCACCTGCAGGTAGTTGCGCTGCAGGCGCGGCTGCTCGCGGTAGAGCACCTCCAGGCGCAGGTCGAGCCTGGGCGGGTCGGCGTCGACGGCCACCAGGAGATCCAGCGTGTTGAGCCGCGCCAGGCGCTCGCGCTCGGCCAGGTCCGGCTGCACGGTGAGCGGCGCATGGCGGGCCTGGGGCAGCCAGTGGCGGGGCTCGTCTCGATCCAGGGCGAAATTGCCGTTGCGGTCGTCGAAGGCCAGCAACTGGTAGTCACCCGGCGCCTGGGTGAAGTAGAAGGCCTCGCCCGGCGCGACGATACGGTAGGCGACGAAGCCGCCCTTGCCATCCAGCAACGCCACCAGCGCGCTGCGCCCGGAATCCGTGGCCAGCAGCCGCCCCGCCACCACCACCAGCTCCTGGCGGGCCTGCTGCATTTCCCTGTCCACCTCCAGCAGGCTGCAACCGCCGCAGGCGAACGCCACCAGCACCAGGACCATCCGCAGAACGACCATCCGCTTCGCCTCATCCTCGTCCTGCAAGCAAGCCTAGTCGGATCGGCCCGGGCCACCGCAGAATAGGCGCCGCGAAATTCCCCAGCGGTCAGGGACGACAGATGCACGACAACGACGAAATCCAGGCGATCCGCCACCGGTTGGCCCGCCCCGCCACGCGCTTTGGCGCCGGCGGCTTCCGCCCCACCCAGGCCGACGACGAAAGCTGGCTGGGCCGCGTCTTCCTGTTCCGCCCCGACGAAGGTATCCCGCTCGACGCGGCAGGGGACGCGATGCTGCCGCTCGCCCAGTTCCACCTGCCCAGCCTGCCCACCAGCAGCCCGCTGCTGGCGGACGTACGGGTGCTGACCCTGTTCATCTCCGCCGAGTTCGGCGAGCCGCTGGAGCCCATGGGCGCCCACTGGCTCATCCGCGAATACGGTCACCAGGAAACGCTGCAGCGCAAGGAACTGGCCAATCCCGCCTCCTTCATCAAGCCCTTCCCGCTCAAGGCCGAACGCCTGGACGAGGACTACCCGCTGTGGGACGGCGGCGGCGTGCCCGGGGACCTGGAAGAGCGCATCCTCGAACTGGAACGCAGCGGCGTGATCGACAGCTACTACGACATCGTCAGCCACTGCTACGACCACAAGATCGGCGGCTACCCCTCCTTCTGCCAATCGGGCATCGAGCCGGGGGACGGTTTCGAATTCGTCTTCCAGATCTCCTCCGACGCGAAGATCAACCTCAACGTCGTGGACAGCGGCAGCCTGATGTTCTGGAAGCACCGCAGCAGCGGCGAGTGGGCGCTCTACTACGACTTCTACTGAGCAGCGCACCCAACACCCGTAGGATGGCGTAGAGCGCAGCGAAACCCATCACCCCAGCCCCCTCAACGCAGGACCCCATGCAGGCCATCCCACAAAAACAGATCAGGGCCCATTACGACGCCGACACCATCCGCGTCTACCAGGCCTATTCCGATGCCATCGCCGACAGCGCGCTGGCCCACGGCACCTTCGTCTCGCCGCCGTTCAAGCTGGAGCGCATGACCTGGATAAAGCCCTCCTTCCTCTGGATGATGTACCGCGCCGGCTGGGGCCTGAAGGACGCCGGGCAGAACCGCATCCTCGCCATCGACATCAGCCATGAAGGTTTCGCCTGGGCCCTGGCCAACAGTTGCCCCAGCCATCCGGAGCCGGGCCAGGGCAAGGAAGAGTGGGAGCGCATCAAGAGTGCCTCCCCCGTGCGCATCCAGTGGGACCCGGAACGCGACCTGCACCTCGAGCCCCTGCCCCACCGCGCCATTCAGGTCGGCCTGGGCCCGGAGGCTTCACGGCGTTACGTCGGCCAATGGATCCGGCGCATCACCGAGGTCACCGGCCTGGCCCATGACATCCACGCCCTGGTGCAGGCCGGGGAGCTGCAAGAAGCGCAGCGCAGGCTGCCCGCGGAGCGCGAGTACATCCCTTGAAACACCTGCGCCTCCAACCCGGCCGGCAGCCTGCGGCAAAGGCATAGCGCCTTCGTGAAACCCGTCTACGCTGACCCTCGACCTGCCCGCCATCCACTTCAGGAGGACACCCCCATGGCATTGCGCATCAACGATCTGGTCCCCGATTTCAAGGCCGAAACCGACCAGGGCGCCATCAGCTTCCACGACTGGATAGGCTCCGACTGGGCCATCCTCTTCTCCCACCCCAAGGACTTCACCCCGGTGTGCACCACCGAGTTCGGCGCCGTGGCGCAGCTCGCCGCCGAATGGGCCAAGCGCGGCACCAAGGTGATCGGCGTCTCGGTGGACGGGGTCCAGGCGCACCAGAAATGGAAAGGCGACATCGAGGCCTTCTGTGGCGCCGACGCCAGCTTCCCGATCATCGCCGACGAGTCCCTGGCCGTGTCCAAGGCCTTCGACATGCTGCCCGCCGAAGCCTACCTGCCCGATGGCCGCACCGCCGCCGACACCGCCACCGTGCGCTCTGTGTTCATCATCGGCCCGGACAAGAAGCTCAAGCTGTCCATGACCTACCCGATGTCGGTGGGCCGCAACTTCGCCGAAGTGCTGCGCGCCCTCGACGCCCTGCAACTGACCTACAACGTGCCCTTGGCCACCCCGGCCAACTGGACCACGGGCCAGGACGTGATCGTCGCCCTCGCGCTGAACGACGACCAGGCCCGCGAGAAGTACGGCGCCATCGACATCAAGCTGCCCTACCTGCGCACCACCGCCGCACCCAAGTAAGCCCGCCATACGGTGGGCCGCACCCGTCGGCCCACCCGTAGCCCGGGCTTCAGCCCGGGGCCACCGCCTCGCTCCTGCGCCACACACTCGCTACCCAGGGCTGCTGCTCCCGCGGCAGGCCCGCCGGGCGGTAGTAGTGCTCCAGCTCCACGAAACCCGCCGCCTCCACCAGGGCCTTCCAGGCCGGGAAGTCGTGCCAGGCGCCATAGCGGTTGCCGCTCCAGCCTTCCTGGTTGTCCCCGCGCGGGTTGGAGCTGAACAGCACCCCGCCCGGCTTCAGCGTCGCATGCAGCTGGCGCAGCACCCGTGGCAGCTCCTGCCCCGGCACGTGGAACAGCGTGGCATTGGCGAACACGCCATCGAAGCGCCCAGCCGGCAGTTGCAGGTCGAGGAACGACTGCTGCCACACCTCGCACCCGGAATCCGCCCGCGCCATCGCGACGAAGCGCTCGGCACCGTCCAGCCCCACCGGCTCGTGGCCCAGGGTGCGGAAGGTGCGCAGATCGCGCCCCGGCCCGCAGCCGAAATCGAGGATGGCCAATGGCGCGGCCCCCTGGATATGGCGCAGGAACGCCTCGATGTTCTGGCTCACATCGTGGTCGCGGGTGTTCTCGCGAAAGCCTTCGGCGTTCTGGTTGTAATCGTCCAGCGTGGTGGCGCTGAGGCTGGCGAGTTCGTCGGGCTGCAGGGGCATCGGGGCGTCTCGTGGAAAGGACCGGGGATTCTACCCGTCCCGGTCCGGAGCCTCACGGCCCTTTTAAATGACGAACGACATCTATGCGAACAATAATATTACAAATATCATCTAAACCATCGAAGGCATCCCCGAGAGTGCAGGACCATGAACCGACACGCGCAGAACCTCCGCCCCCTGGCCCTGCTGGCAGCGCTGCTGGCCGTCGCCGGCTGCAACAGCCAGGCCGACACCCGGGCCGCCGCCAGCGGCCCGCAGCCTCGTCCGGTCCTGGCCGCGCAGGTGGAAAGCACCAGCCGCCACGAGGCCGCCTACACCGGCGTGGTGGCGGCGCGCACCGAAAGCGACCTGGGCTTTCGCGTCGGCGGCAAGGTGATCGAACGCCGCGTCGACCCCGGTGCCCGCGTGGCCAAGGGCGACACCCTGCTGGTGCTGGATATCGAGGACTTCGACCTGGCCCTGCGCGCCGCCAACAACCGCGTCAGCGCCGCCCGTGCGCAACTGCGCCAGGCCCGTGACGACGAAAGCCGCTACCGCCGCCTGTCCACCACCGGTGCCGTGTCGCGCCAGGTGTTCGACCAGGCCGCCACCAACCTGCGCGTGGCCGAGGCCGAACTGGCCGCCGCCAGCTCCGAAGCCAGCCAGGTGCAGAACCGCCGCAGCTACTCGACCCTCAAGGCCGACGGCGACGGCATCATCACCGACGTGCGCGCCGAGCGCGGCCAGGTCGTCGCCGAAGGGCAGATCGTCGCCCGCCTGGCCCACGACGGCGCCCGCGAAGCGGTGATCGACCTGCCGGAAACCCAGCGCGCCCTGGCCGGCAACAGCGCCCTCGCCTACCCCTTCGACGCGCGCGAGCAGGCGGTCAAGGCCACCCTGCGCGAGCTCTCCGCCTCCGCCGACCCGGTCACCCGTACCTACCGCGCCCGCTACATCCTCGACGGCACGGCCGAGCGCTTCAGCATCGGCTCGACCATCACCGTGCGCCTGCAGAGCGAGCAGGCCGAGTTGCTGCGCGTGCCCATCGGCGCCCTGCACAACCCGGGTGTCGGCAGCGGCGTCTGGGTCATAGGCGAGGACGACAGCGTGCACTTCGCCCCGGTGAAGGTCGCCCGCCTCGGCCAGGAATACGCCCTGCTGGAAGGCGGCGTGAGCAGCGGCCAGCGCATCGTCGCCCTCGGCGCGCACCTGCTGCACGAAGGCGACAAGGTGCGCCTGCTGCCCGGCCAGGCCCTGGCGCTGGCCCGCCAGAACGACGAGGTACGCTGAGATGCGCGGCCTCAACCTCTCCGAGATCGCCGTACGCAACCCGGCAGTGACCCTGTTCCTGATCATCGCGGTGATCCTTTCCGGGGTCTTCGCCTTCGGCAAGCTCGGCCGCGCCGAAGACCCCTCCTTCACCGTCAAGACCATGACCGTCACCGCCGCCTGGCCCGGCGCCACCGCGCGGGAGATGCAGGAACAGGTCGCCGACCGCCTGGAGAAGCGCCTGCAGGAGCTGGATTTCTACGACCGCGTGGAAACCATCGCCCAGCCCGGCTTCGTCTCGATGAAGGTGCAGTTCCTCGAATCCACCCGTCCCGGCGACATCCAGGAGCTGTTCTACCAGACCCGCAAGAAGCTCAGCGACGAGGCCGCCCGCCTGCCACGCGGCGTGCAGGGCCCGTTCTTCAATGACGAGTATTCCGATGTCTACTTCGCCCTCTACGCCCTGGAAGCCAAGGACCTGCCCCACCGCGAGCTGGTGAAGATGGCCGAGGACCTGCGCCAGGGCTTCCTGCGACTGCCGGGGGTGAAGAAGGTCAACATCCTCGGCGAGCAGGCCCAGCGCGTGTTCGTCGAATTTTCCTACCAGCGCCTGGCCACCCTCGGCATCAAGCCGGAACAGATCTTCGCCGCCCTGGCCGCGCAGAACGGCGTCTCCCCCGCCGGCTTCGTCGAAACCGCCGGGCCGCGTGCCTACATCCGCATCGACGGCGCCTTCGACACCCTCGCGCTGATCGAGAACGTGCCCATCGCCGCCGGCGGCAAGGTGCTGCGCATCGCCGACGTGGCCACCGTCAGCCGCGGCTACGAAGACCCGGCCAGCTACCGCATCCGCCACCAGGGCGACCCGGCGCTGATGCTCGGCGTGATCATGGAGCCGCACTTCAACGGCCTCGACCTGGACCGCACGCTGCAGGCCGAGGAAGACCGGATCCACGCCGACCTGCCCCTGGGCGTGAGCGTCGACAAGGTCTCCGACCAGGCGAAGAACATCCGCCTGGCGGTGGACGAGTTCATGCTCAAGTTCTTCGTCGCCCTGGCCGTGGTGATGCTCATCAGCCTGCTCGCCCTGGGCTTCCGCGTCGGCCTGGTGGTGGCCGCGGCGGTACCGCTGACGCTGTCCATCGTCTTCGTGATCATGCTCATGACCGGCCGCGAGTTCGACCGCATCACCCTCGGTGCGCTGATCCTCTCCCTCGGCCTGCTGGTGGACGACGCCATCATCGCCATCGAGATGATGGTGGTGAAACTGGAGGAAGGCTTCGACCGCATGAAGGCCGCGACCTTCGCCTGGAGCTCCACCGCCGCGCCCATGCTCACCGGCACCCTGGTGACCATCATCGGCTTCCTGCCGGTGGGCTTCGCCCGCTCCGGCGCCGGGGAATACGCCGGCAACATCTTCTGGATCGTCGGCTTCGCGCTCATCGCCTCCTGGCTGGTGGCCGTGGTCTTCACGCCCTACCTGGGAGTGAAGATGCTGCCGCGCATCGCCCCGGTTGCCGGCGGCCACGACGCCCTCTACGCCGGCCCCTGGTACGCGCGCCTGCGCCGCCTGGTCAGCGCCTGCGTCGAACACCGCTGGCGGGTCACCGTCCTGGTGCTCGGCGCCTTCGTCCTCTGCGTGCTGGGCATGGGCGCGGTGAAGAAGCAGTTCTTCCCCAACTCCGACCGCTCCGAGCTGATCCTCGAGGTGTACATGCCGCCGGGCAGTGCCTTCAAGGCCACCGAGGCGGTGGTCGCCCAGGTTGAAAAGGCCCTGCTGGAAGAGCCGCAGACGAAGATGGTCGACGCCTATGTCGGCGGCGGCGCACCGCGCTTCTTCCTCTCGCTGAACCCGGAGCTGCCGGACCCGGCCTTCGCCAAGCTGATCGTGCAGACCGCCAGCGCCCACGACCGCGACGCCCTCAAGGCGCGCATGCGCGAGCGCATCGCCGCCGGTGAATTCCCCTCGGCGCGGGTACGCGTCACCCAACTGCTGTTCGGCCCGCCGGTGCCCTTCCCCGTGGTGTTCCGCGTGGCCGGGCCGGATGCCGACGTGCTGCGCGGCATCGCCGAAGACGTGCGCCAGGTGGTGGCCGCCAACGCCCTGACCCGCGACAGCTTCCTCGACTGGGGCGAGCGCACCAGCGCCTACCGCCTGGTGCTGGACCAGGACCGCCTGCGCCTGCTCGGCTTCACCCCTGACCAGGTGCGCAGCCAGGTCAACGCCCTGCTCACCGGCAACAACGTCACCGAAGTGCGCGAAGGCACCCGCAACGTGCTGGTCATCGCCCGGGCGCTGGACGACCAGCGCGAGAACCTCGGCAACCTCGCCGACCTGACCCTGACCAACGCCGCTGGCCAGTCCGTGGCACTGGAACAGGTCGGGCGCTTCCAGGCGGTGATGGAGGACCCGGTGCTCAAGCGCCGCGACCGCGACATCACCTTCGAAGTGCGCGCCGACATCGTCGACGGCACCCAGCCGCCGGACGTGGAAATGGCCGTGTGGCGCGACCTGCAGCCGCTGCTGGCGCAACTGCCCGCAGGCTACCGGGTGGAGATCGCAGGCCCGGTGGAGGAAAGCGCCAAGGCCAACAAAGCCCTGGCCGCGCTGTTCCCGATCATGATCCTGCTGACCCTGGTGGTGATCATGTTCCAGGTGCGCTCCTTCGGCGTGATGTTCATGGTCTTCGCCACCGCACCGCTGGGCCTGATCGGCGCCGTGCCCACACTGCTGCTGTTCGACCAGCCCTTCGGCTTCAACGCCATCCTCGGGCTGATCGGCATCGGCGGCATCCTCATGCGCAACACGCTGATCTTCACCGACCAGATCCGCCAGAACCGCGAGGCCGGTCAGGAAGTGCGCGAGGCCATCATCGAAGCCACGGTGCGCCGCGCCCGCCCGGTGGTGCTCACCGCCCTGGCGGCGGCGCTGGCCTTCATCCCGCTGACGCTCTCGGTGTTCTGGTCGTCCCTGGCCTTCGTGCTGATCGGCGGCGTGCTGGTCGGCACCCTGCTCACCCTGCTGTTCCTGCCCGCGCTGTGCACCCTGGTGCTCTCGCGCAAGCCCCGTCGCCCCCAGGAGGACGCCCCCATGGACGCCACCCGACGCTCCGGCCTGTTGCTGACCCTGCTCATCGTCCTCTGCGGCCTGGGCGAGATTTCCACCCAGATGCTGCTGCCCAGCCTCGCCGCCATCGAGCACACCCTGGCGGCCGGCCCCGGTTCGTCCCTGGTGGCGCTTTCGGTATTCGTCGGTGCCTTCGGCGTCGGCCAGCTGTTCTTCGGCCCGCTGTCGGACCGCATCGGCCGCAAGCCGGTGCTGCTCGCGGGGGTCGCCACCTACGTGCTGGCCTCGCTGTGGATGGCCTTCGCCCACTCCATGCCGGAGTTCATCGCCGGGCGCGCCCTGCAGGGCCTCGGCGCCTGCGCCGCGCTGGTGGTGGCACGGGCCATCGTGCGCGACGTCTGGCGCGAGAAGGCCGGCCCGGTCATGGCCCTCACCGTGATCGGCATGCTCTGCACCATCATGCTGTCGCCGGTCATCGGCGGGCTGATCGCCACCCGGTTCGGCTCATGGCGCGCCGTCGTGGTGGCCACGGTGATCATCGGCATCCTCGCCCTGCTCGCCTGCGCCCTGCTCTACCGGGAGAGCAACCAGGCCCGCGACCCGCTCGCCGGCCGCATCGCCACCCTCGCCGGCAACTACCGCGCCCTGCTCAAGGGCGCCGAAGTGCGCGCCTTCTCCTTCGCCATCGCCGGCACCTATGGCGCCATGTTCTGCGTGATCGCCGGCTCCTCGCGGGTGTTCGTCGGCCAGCTCGGCCTGAGCCCCACCCAGTACGGGCTGGTCTTCGGCGGCATCGTCTCCGGGCTGATCGCCGGGGCCATCCTCAGCAACCGCCTCATCCTGAAATGGGGCCCGGCGCGCCTGGTGGGCGTGGGCACCGCGCTGGTGGCCACCGGTGCCGTGCTCACCCTCGCCATCCTGCTCGCCACCGGCCCCTCGGTGCCGGGGCTGCTGCTGCCGCAGGTGCTGCTCACCCTCGGCGCCGGCATGGTGCTGCCCGGCTCGGTGGCCGGTGCGGTGATCCCCAACCCGACCCGCGCGGGGCTCGCCGCCGGCTTCATCGGCTTCGCCCAGATGGCCGGCGCCACGCTCTCGGGCCTGCTGCTCAGCGCCCTGCAGAACGACAGCGCGCTGCCGATGATCGGCCTCAACGTCACCTTCGCCCTCGCCGCCTTCGGCCTGTTCCGCCTGGCCCGTGCGCACCAGGCGCGCGCCGTGGCGCTGGCGACGGACTGAAGGCGATTCGCGAGCAGAGCTCGCTCCTGCGGGAAGCATCAAGACCGTGGGAGCGAATTCATTCGCGATCGGACATCGCCGGATTGCACTCGACCTACCAGGGCTACGGGCTTCCATGTGACTCCGCTGGTGGATGATGGAGCGCCATCCACCCTACGCAGCGGTGAGCCAAGGCGCTCGGGTTGAGGCCGCGCCGTAGGTTGGCGCCGAGCGCAGCGAGGCCCAACGCGGCGGTATCAGGCCGGTACCGTCGCCTTCATCGACTCGCGCTCGGAGAAGGCGGCGAAGAAGCGCTCCAGCCCCGGATGGCCCTGGCGCCAGCCAAGGTGGGAGAGGCGGAAGTCGAGGTAGCCGAGTGCACACCCCACGGCGATCTGGGCGATGTCCAGCGGGCCGTGGAGCTGGTCGGCGATGGCTTCCAGGGCATCCAGCGCGCGGTGGATCTTGCCCAGCTGGCCGTCCTTCCAGTCCTGCCACTGCAGCGCCTCGGGGCGGATGGCGCCCTCGTAGCGCACCAGCAGCGCGGCATCCATCAGGCCGTCGGCCAGGGCCGCGCGGGTCAGGCAGGTCCAGCGCTCGGCGCCGTGGGGGAAGAAGGCGTCGCCGCTCTGCAGGGCATCGAGGTATTCGCAGATGACGCGGCTGTCGAACAGCGCCTCGCCCTCGGCGGTGATCAGCACCGGGATCTTGCCCAGCGGGTTGGCGCGGTTGACCTCGGCGTTCTCCTTGATCGGCAACACGGCGGTGTCGAGCATCTCGATGCCTGCCGCCAGGCCGGCTTCCAGCGCCAGCACCCGGACCTTGCGAGCGAAGGGGGACGCCCCTGCGTAGATCAGTTTCATGTCTTCAATGCTCCTGTTCGCGGGCCGGCCCAATGCCGGCGCCCGCTGTTCCTGCAACTGGACCCCCACCAGCGGCGCCGGTAGCATCCCCGCCCATCGCGCCCGGGAGCTGCCCATGGTCATCGACAGGAAAATCAAACTGGACTCCGCCGACATCAGACGCCTGGACGACCTGGATGTCGCGCTGGAGTTGCTGCACTTCGGCTTCCGCGGTCTCACCGTGGACGCCGACGCCTACCTGGAAACCCTCGGCCTGTCGCGCGTCCACCACCGCATCCTCTACGCCATCCGCCGCGTCGAAGGCATCAACGTCGGCGAACTGGCCGCCCTCCTCGGCGTCAGCAAGCAGGCGCTGCACCGCCCGCTGACCCACCTCCTGGAACGCGCCCTGGTGACCCAGCAGCGCGACCCGGAACAGCACCGCTACAAGCGCCTCTTGCTCAGCACGGCAGGCCATGACGTGGAACACCGCGCCACCGACCTGGAGCGCCGGGTCATCCGCGCCGCGCTGGACACCACCGACGCCGATGGCCGGGTCGCCTGGCACTCGGTCATGCAGTCCCTGGCCGCCCGCCTCGACTGATCAACCCGCCGTGGTGATGCGTTCGCGCACCACGATGCACTTGGCCAGCGGCCGGATCAATGCCTCGGTGGCCTCTTCCCAGGGCACCACGCTGGGGCTCACCAGCATCGGGTCGCAATGCCCCTGCTCCACCAGTTCCAGCACCCTGGGGATGTGCGGGCGCACGCTGCAGGCGCCGACCGACAGGGTGACGTCGCGCATGTACATGCCGAACAGCGGGATGGCCGGGTCCTCGAAGATGATGCCGATGCACGAGCAATGCCCGCCCGGCGCCAGCGCCAGCAGGCCGGTACGCAGCGCCTGCGGGTCGCGGGTGGCGGACACCACCAGGTCGTAGCGTTCGTTCAGCGCGCCATCGGCGCCGTTGCGCAGGGTCGCGCCGCTGCGCACGGCCAGCTCGTCGCGGTAACCGTCGCCATCCAGGTAATCCACCTCGGCCGCACCGGCGGCGCGGGCCATCTGCACCGCGAGGATGCCGAGGCTCTCGGTGCCGCCCACCACCAGCACCTTCGCCTCCTCCCGTGTCGCCAGCGGGCGGCTGGCGGCCACCCAGGCATCGGTGAGGTTGTCGCTGGCGCTGGCCACGGCCACCGGGTCCAGCCCCGGGGGCAGCGGCACCAGCATGGCGTCGGCGAAAGGCACCCGCACCACCTCGGAGAACAGCCCGCCCCAGTGCCCGCCCGCCGGCACGCCATAGGCCGCATGCCGGGCGACACCGGTGCAGGCCGTGCTGCGCCCCGCCAGGCACTGGCGGCAGATGCCACAGGCGATCTTCCAGGGCACCGAGACCAGGTCGCCACGCTTGACCGTGCCCACCTGTGCGCCCACTTCCAGCACCTCCGCCACGCACTCGTGGCCCAGGGCGAAGGGCGGCTTGAACGGCGTGAGGCCGGCGATCAGGCGCCGGTCGAGGTCGCAGGAGGCCGAGGCGATGGGCCGCACCAGCGCCGCCAGCGGCGAATCCAGCACGGGCGACGGCGCGTCCTCCCAGGCGAGGCGTCCCGCCCCTTTGACGATGAGTTCGCGCATGGCTCAGTCCCTCACGCTGAAGGTAGTAGTGGCACGGGCGCAGAGCTTGCCACTGGCGTCGACCACCTGCGCATCGCAGATCGCCAGGCTGCGGGTGCGCTCCACCACCCAACCCTCGACGCGGTAGAGCTCGCCAGCCTTGAGCGGGCGCAGGTACTTCACCCCGAGGTCCACCGTCGCGTACTGCGCATCGCCCGGCAGGGTGGAGAACAGCGCGAGGCCGGCGGCACCGTCCAGGCAGGTGGCGGTGAAGCCGCCATGCACTGTCCTGGCCGGGTTGAGGTGGCGCACATCGGGCCGCGCCTCGATGAAGATGCGCCCGGGCTCCACGTCCACCGCCATCATCCCCATGGTCTCGCCGATGGCAGGTGCGGGCAGCTTGCCGGCGATCACCGCCTGGAGGATCTGCAGGCCGGAGGGAGGGGTTCTGTTGGGGGTATCGGTCATCTCGGGGCTCCTGGCTCTGCCGGGGTCGGCGAGCGGTTTCGGGGGGATGGCAGGCAGCCCCCACCGGGCCAGCGCGAGGGAATCGCCCTGCAGCCCGTGGACGGACGATACGTGAGCGCAGAATCTCAAATCAACATTGTTGATATGACAAACAAGAAGGCATTCCGGCAATACCGCTACGGCTCTGGAATGGGGGTTTGCGCCATCCCGCGCACCATTTCGGCGTTGACGCCCGGGCGCGCGGATGGTCATATGCCCGCCGTTCCAGGTGTCCCACGCCGTCGTGCGTGGGGTGAAACGGGAAGCCGGTGCGTCCATCAGGACCAGTCCGGCGCTGCCCCCGCAACGGTAAGCGAGCGCTGCATTCGATACGCCACTGTGCCCACGGCATGGGAAGGCGGATGCGGCGTGATCCTCGCAAGCCCGGAGACCGGCCTGGAGCATCGATAGGCAAACCCGCGGTGGGCGGGCACGGGCCGGTTTCTCGCACGGGTGCATGCATGCGCCCGCGCGCGCCTTTGCATTCCCTCCGGGCTCCATTCATTCCTGACGTGATAGGAACGACATGTCCCGTACCTTCAGCTCCAACGCTCCGGCGAGCGCCGCCCTCGGCCTGCTCGCGCTGTCCATTTCCTTCTCCCTGCACGCCGAAGACGGCCCCCTGGCGCTACCTGCCACCGCCGTCACCGGCCAGGCGGACGACACCGCCATCCGCCTCGACACGCCCGTGCCCGCCGGCTCGCGCCTGGGCCTCTCCGCCCTGGAAACCCCGGCCAGCACCAGCGCCGTCAGCGGCGAAGAGGTGCGCGCACGCAACAACGCCACCGTGCAGGACGCCGTGACCCGCAGCCCCGGCATCACCCACATCGGCACTCCCGGCAACGGCGGCACCGCCCTCTCGGCCCGGGGCTTCACCGGCCACGCCTCGGTGATGCAGCTGTACGACGGCACGCGCTTCTACACCGGCATGGGCACCACCACCTTCCCCACCGACCCGTGGATGGTCGAGCGCATCGACGTGATCCGTGGCCCGGCCTCGGTGCTCTACGGCGAAGGCGCCACCGGCGCGGTGATCAACGTGGTGCCGAAGAAGCCCTTCGACGGCGAGATCCGCAACCGCCTGCGCCTGGGCTATGGCTCCGACGACCGCCAGCAGATGGCCCTGGACAGCGGCGGCTCGCTCACCGACACCCTGAGCTACCGCCTCAACCTCAACCGCGAGACCAGCCACGGCTGGATCGACCGGGGCGACTCGAAGAACCTCGGCCTCAGCGCCGCCCTGCGCTGGCAGGCCAGCGATGCCCTGGCCTTCACCCTGGCCCACGACCAGGGCGACCTGCAGCCGATGAACTATTTCGGCACCCCGCTGATCGACGGCCACCTGCAAGGCAGCCTGAAAGACAAGAACTACAACCTGCACAACGCCGAGTTGCACTACAACGACCAGTGGACCCGGCTCGTCACCGACTGGACGCCCAGCGAAGGCTTCAGCGCCAGCAACCAGCTCTACCACATCAAGAGCCGCCGCTACTGGCGCAACGCCGAGGCCTACACCTGGGACGCCGGCCGGGGCCAGCTGGAGCGTGCCGAGCAACTGCGCATCAAGCATGAGCAGGAGCAGATCGGCGACCGCCAGACCTTCACCTTCGACCACTCGTTGTTCGGCCTCGACAGCCGTACCCTGGTGGGCGGCGAGTTCAACCGCATCCGCTTCGACCTGCTGAACAACGCGCCCTACACCGACATCGGCGGCGACTATGTCGACCCGTGGAACCCGGCCCCCGGCTACTACCAGAGCGCCTCGGCCTACCGCCCGCACTCGCGCAGCGAAACCCGCACCGCCGCGCTGTTCGCCGAGAACCGCACCCAGCTCGGCGAGCGCTGGTCCGTGGTCACCGGCCTGCGCCGCGACCAGAACCACATCGACCGCACCGACCTGCGTGCCAACAGCCGCAGCGACCGCAGCATCAAGGGCGGCAACTGGCGCGCCGGCCTGGTGTTCGCCGCCACCCCGCAGCTGTCCTTCTACGGCCAGTACTCCACCAGCGAGGACGGCGTCAGCAACCTCATCACCCTCAGCCCCACCCAGCAGCAGATGGACCTGACCGAGTCGAAGCAGACCGAGTTCGGCCTCAAGCAGCAGTTCTGGGACGGGCGCGGCGAATGGACCCTGGCCGCCTACCACATCGTCAAGAAGAAGCTGCTCTCCCGTGAATCGGTGACCCGCCCCACCCAGCAGATCGGCCAGCAGTCCTCGAACGGTATGGAGGCGACCCTGGAACTGGCCCTGGAACAGGGCTGGCACGTCTCGGCCAACGCCTCGCTGCTGCGCGCGGAATACGACGACTTCAACGAATCCGTCGGCGGCCAGCTCGTCTCCCGGTCCGGCAACCGCCCCACCGACGTGCCACGGCGCACCGCCAACCTCTGGGTCAGCAAGGCGCTCGGCCATGACCTGGACGCCGGCCTCGGCGCGCGCTACGTCGACGCCCGTTACGCCGACGCCGCCAACACCGTGAAGGTGCCCGGCTACACCGTGCTCGACGCCAACCTCGGCTGGCAGGTGCTGCCCGATACACGCCTGGGGCTGGAGCTGAACAACCTGCTGGACCGCCGCTACGCCGTCACCCAGCAGAACGGCGGCCAGCAGTGGCTGCTGGGCCAGCCGCGTTCGTTCTTCGTCACCGCCGACTACAGCTTCTGACCCGGCGAAAGGAGTGCCCGGCATGCCCTCACTGAACATCAGCGACCTCGCCTGGGCACCCGATGTCCGCTCGCACTGGCGCCTGCAGGGCATCGACCTGCAGGTGCGCGAGGGCGAGTTCGTCGGCCTCATCGGACCCAACGGCAGCGGCAAGACCAGCCTGCTGCGCTGCACCTACCGCGCCGAACGCCCGGCCTCCGGCTGGGTGGCGCTGGACGGCGAGGACCTCTGGCAGCGCAGCCCGCGCTGGAGCGCACAACGCATCGCCGTGGTGCTGCAGGAATTCCCCCAGGACTTCGGCCTCGCCGTGGCCGAGGTGGTCGCAATGGGCCGTTCGCCGCACAAGGGCCTGTTCGACGGCGATGACGCCGAGGATGCCGCGATGGTCGCCCAGGCGCTGGCCAGCGTTGGCATGGGCGACTTCCACGCGCACCCCTTCGCCCGCCTCTCCGGCGGCGAGAAGCAGCGCGTGCTCCTGGCCCGCGCCCTGGCACAGCGACCCGGCCTGCTGCTGCTCGACGAACCCACCAACCACCTCGACCCGCGCTACCAGCTGGAGCTGCTGCACCAGCTGCGGCGCCTGCGCCTGAGCACCCTGGCCAGCTTCCACGACCTCAACCTGGCGGCGGCCTTCTGCGACCGCCTCTACGTCCTCGACCAAGGCCGCGTGGTGGCCAGCGGCACGCCCACCGACGTGCTCACCGCCGACCTGCTGCAGCAGGTGTTCGGCGTGCACGCGCTGGTGGACCGCCACCCCCTCGCCGACCACCCGCGCATCACCTGGATCAGCCCATGAAGCCTTCATCGATCGCCCTGCTCCCCCTCCTCCTGGCGCCCATCGCCCAGGCCACCGACTACCCGCTGCGCGTCACCAGCTGCGACCGCCAGGTGGTGTTCGAGCGCGCGCCGCAGCGGGCAGTGAGCCAGGACATCAACCTCACCGGCATGATGGTCGCCCTCGGCCTGCAATCGCGCATGGTCGGCTACAGCGGCATCAGCGGCTGGAAGACCCCGGATGCCCGGTTGATGGCCGCCCTGGGCGACCTGCCGGAGCTGGCGCGCAAATACCCCTCCATCGAAACGCTGCTCGACGTCGACGCCGACTTCTTCTTCGCCGGCTGGAACTACGGCATGCGCGTGGGTGGCGAGGTCACCCCGGCCACCCTCGCGCCCCTGGGCATCCCGGTGTACGAGCTGAGCGAATCCTGCGCCCACGTGATGCCCCGCGAGGCGGCGAGCCTGGAAGACCTCTACCGCGACCTCGACAACCTCGGTCGCATCTTCGACGTCGAAGCCCGCGCCAGCGCCCTGGTCACCGACCTGCGCACGCGCCAGGCCGAGGTGGCCAGGCGCCTGGAGGACGGTGGCGAGGCACCCCGGGTATTTCTCTACGACAGCGGCGAGGACCGCCCCTTCACATCGGGCCGCCTGGGCATGCCGCAAGCGATCATCAACGCCGCCGGCGGGCGCAACCTGATGGACGACCTGGCCGCCAGCTGGACCCAGGTCAACTGGGAAACCGTGGTCGAGCGCGACCCGCAGGTGATCCTCATCGTCGACTACGGCGAGCGCAGCTGGCAGCAGAAGCGCGACTTCCTCCTCGCCCACCCGGCCCTGCAATCGGTCGAGGCGATCCGCGAGCAGCGCTTCGTGGTCCTGCCCTACCTCGCCGTCACCCCTTCGGTGGAGAACATCGAGGCCATCGAGACCCTGGCCGCGGGCCTGCACCCCGAACGCTTCACCGGGACGGCGCCATGAGCCCGCTGCGCACGCCCGGCGCCTACCGCCTGCTGCTGCTCGGCCTGGGCGCGGCGCTGCTGGTCTCCTGCATCGCCGCCCTGGGTTTCGGCCCCGCCTCGGTGCCCCAGGGCGCAGTCTGGGGCATCCTCGCCGAGCGCCTGGGCCTGGGCGGCGTGGGCGAGTGGAGCCGTGGCCAGGAACACATTGTCTGGCTGATCCGCGCGCCCCGGGTGCTGCTCGGTGCGCTGGTCGGTGCCGGCCTGGCCCTGGTGGGTGGCGCACTGCAGGCGGCCACGCGCAACCCGCTGGCCGACCCGCACCTGCTCGGGGTCAGCTCCGGCGCGGCCCTGGGCGCGGTGCTGGTGCTGCTCTACCTGGGCGAATTCATCGGTGTGCTCAGCCTGCCCCTGGCCGCCTTCGTCGGCGCCCTGGGCAGCATGCTGCTGGTGCTGGCCATCGCCAGTCGCCACGGCCGCCTGGAAAGCGATCGCCTGCTGCTGGCGGGGGTCGCCGTGTCCTTCGTGTGCATGGCGCTGGTCAACCTGCTGCTGTTCCTCGGCGACCACCACGCCGCCAGCTCGGTGGTGTTCTGGATGCTCGGCGGGCTCGGTGCCGCACGCTGGGAGCTGCTCTGGCCGCCGGCGTTGTGCCTGGTGCTGGGCCTGGTCGCCCTGCTCGCCCAGGCGCGGGGGCTGAACGCGCTGATGGCCGGCGAGCAGACCGCCATCAGCCTGGGCTTCAGCGCCCGCCGGGTACGCCTGCAGGTGTTCCTCTGCGCCTCGCTGCTCACCGGCGTGCTGGTGGCCCTGAGCGGTGCCATCGGCTTCGTCGGCCTGATGCTGCCGCACCTGGCGCGCCGCCTGGTGGGCGCCGAACACCGCCGCCTGCTGCCGGTGGCCGCCCTGCTCGGCGCGCTGTTCCTGGTCTGGGTCGACGTCGCCGCACGCACCCTGGTCGCACCCGAGGACCTGCCCATCGGCATCGCCACCGCCGCCATCGGCGGACTGTTCTTCGTCGGCCTGCTGCGGCGGCGTTGAAGAGGATTCACCGGAAAGGTCCCACGATGGGTTTCGCTTCGCTCTACGCCATCCTACGAGGTGCCGCCTGACGTACCGAAAAGCTGAGGCGCGCCTCGTCCCTGTAGGGGCGAATTCATTCGCCCAGCATCCCGCCAGGCTGCCGCCCACCTCCCCCGCAAAAATTATTTTCTCCCTCACGTCACAACCCCACAGGCTGATCCGTCGAGTCATCAAAGGGGCCACTCCGGCCCCATGACGGAGACCGAAAGATGAGCGATACCCGCGCCGTGCGTTACGAACAGGAAATCCCCCAGGTACTGGCCGTGCTGGGCAGCGTCCATGCCGAGCTGGACAAGCTCGGCCTGCCGCGTGCCCTGGTGCACCTGGTCCACCTGCGCGCCTCGCAGCTCAACGGCTGCGCCTTCTGCGTGCGCATGCACACCCGCGAGGCCCGCGAAGGCGGCGAGACCAGCGAGCGCCTGGACCGCCTGGTGGTGTGGCGCCATTCGGGGGACTTCAGTGCCGCCGAGAAGGCCGCCCTGGCCTGGACCGAGGCGCTGACCCGCATCGACGACGAGCGCGACTACGCCGACCTGCGCCAGGCATTGCGCGACCACTTCGACGAAACGCAGATCAGCGCGTTGACCACCCAGGTGGCGATGATCAACCTGTGGAACCGTATCCAGGTATCGAAGCATTGATGCAGACCCGAGCCCGCCTCGAACTCTTCCAGCAGAACCGCCCGCGCCTGCTCGGGCTGGCCTATCGCATCCTCGGATCGCGTGCCGACGCCGAGGATGCGTTGCAGGACTGCTGGCTGAAGTGGCAGGAGGCCGACCTCGCCGGCCTCGACAACCCGGCCGCCTGGCTGACCACCCTGTGCACGCGCCGCTGCATCGACCTGCTGCGCTCGGCCCGGCGCACACGGGTGGAGTACGTCGGCTCCTGGCTGCCGGAGCCCATCCACGGCCTGGCGGAAGACGGCCCCGACGAGGGCATGATCCTGGCCGCCTCGCTGCAGACTGCCTTCCTGCTGGTGCTGGAGCGCCTCGCTCCGAAGGAGCGTGCCGCCTACCTGTTGCACGACATCTTCGAGCGCCCCTATTCCGAGATCGCCGACATCCTGGCGATGCAGGAGTCCGCCTGTCGCAAGCTGGTGTCGCGGGCGCGCAGCAACGTCGAGGACGCGCGGGTACGCCACGTCACCCCGGTGGCTCGCCAGGAGCAACTGCTCACCGCCTTTCGCGATGCCATCGAGGGCGGCGACAGCCGCGCCCTGGCCGGCCTGCTGGGCGCCGAGGTGGAGCTGCGCGCCGATGGCGGCGGCAAGGTGCCCACCCTGCGCGAGACCCTGCATGGGCGCGAGGCGGTGCTGGGCTTCATCGAGCAGTCGCTGCGCAACTACTGGAGCGGCTTCAGCTGGCACGCCACCGAGATCAACGGCACCCGTGGCTTCCTCCTCGGCCAGGGCGACACCCCGGTCGCGGGCATTTCCTTCGGCTATGACGAGGAAGGCGCCTTGCGGCACATCTTCATCGTGCGCAACCCGGACAAGCTGGCCGGGCTCGCGCTCGGCTGATGCACAGTGGGAGCGAATTCATTCGCGATGCTCCACGGCCTGGAGCTCCCCGCCCCTGTAGGGGCGACTTCAGTCGCCCAGCGGTGCGTAGCGCCGCCCGGCATGGAGTTCGCGAGCAGAGCTCGCTCCTGCGGTCCCCGTGCCGGGTCATCGCGGTTGAAACCGCTCCCACGAAAAAGCGGCCTGCCCGACCCGCTCCGCTGATCGAAATCCCCTTGGGCCGCCACATCGATAGCTGTATAAATAGCCAGCCATTCGCCCAAGCCGTTCCGCCATGCCCAGCGCCCTCGACGATCCCTTCTACTACCTGAACAACTTCCAGGCCGTGCTCGACTGGATCGGCGCGCGCTATGACGACCTGCTGGACAATGAGGAGCGGGGCTTCATCGCGGCCTTCGCCGGCCTGCCCAAGGCCTCCCGCGCGCTGCTGGTGCGCATGGTGATGCGCAAGGGCACGCTGTTTCGCGAAAGCAAGCTGGCTTACGCCGAGATCGGTCCCACCCGCGAGGCCCTGCAGCCACTGGTGGCGCTGGGCTGGGTGGACCCGGCACCGCAGCTGACGCTTGCGCAACTCTTCGCCCTGCTGCGCAAGCCGGAGATCGCCGCCTGCTTCGGCGCCCAGCTCGGCCGGGCCGGTGCGCGCAAGGCCGACCAGCTCGCCCTGCTGCAACCCCTGCACCCCGAGGCGCAGCCGCTGGACGCCTGGTGCCTGGGGCTGGAGGAGCGCGTCCATGCCTTGCAGCTCATGGCTCTGTGCGACCGGCTGCGGCTGATGTTCTTCGGCAACCTGGCCCAGGACTGGTCCGAGTTCGTCCTCGCCGACCTGGGCATCTACCAGTACGAGAAGGTGGAGCTGGATGCCGCCTCGCGGGGCTTCCGCCAGCGCGCCGATATCGATTTCTACCTGCACCTCTACCAGTGCCGCGAGCGCTTCGAAGCCGGCGAGGAGCCGGCAGAGGTGCTGGCGAGCATTCCGCCGGCCAACGACAACCCCTGGCTGCAAAGCCGCCGCGCGCGCCTGCTGTTCCAGCTCGGCCAGCATTGCGAGCGCCACGGCGAAATGGACCTGGCGCTGGAGATCTATGCCGGCTGCAGCGACCCCGGCGCGCGCATCCGCCGCATCCGCGTGCTGGAGAAGATCGCCGCCTTCGACGACGCCCATCGCCTCGCCCTGGAACTGGCGGCCGGCGTGCACAGTGACGAGGAGCAGCAGCACCTCACGCGCATCCTGCCACGCCTGCGACGCAGGCTGGGCCTGCCCAAGCCGCCGCCGCGCAAGCCCACGCCGGTGGTGCGCCTGGACCTGCGCCTGCCCAGGGGCGACGACTTCGTCTCGGTGGAGCACAGCGTCGCCCGGCACCTGGCGGATGAACCGGGCCCGGTGCACTACGTCGAGAACACCCTGGTCAACTCGCTGTTCGGCCTGCTCTGCTGGGAAGCGATCTTCCTGCCGGTGCCGGGCGCCTTCTTCCACCCCTTCCACGCCGCCCCGGCGGACCTGCTCGCCGCCGACTTCCAGGCGCGCCGCAGCGAGGCCTTCGCCGCCTGCCTGGCGCAGCTGGACAGCGATGCCTGGCAGGCCACCATCCGCCGCAACCACGCCGCCAAGTACGGCCTGCAGTCGCCCTTCGTCTACTGGGGCGTGCTCGACGAGGCGCTGCTGGAGCAGGCGCTGGCGTGCCTGCCCGCCGCGCACCTGAAGCTGTGGTTCCAGCGCCTGCTGGCCGACATCAAGACCAACCGTGCCGGGCTGCCGGACCTGATCCGCTTCTGGCCCCGGGAACGGCGCTACCAGATGATCGAGGTGAAGGGCCCCGGCGACCGCCTGCAGGACAACCAGCTGCGCTGGCTGGACTTCTGCGCCGCGCACGGCATGCCGGTGACCGTCTGCTACGTGCAATGGGCCGAAACCGAGGTCGCCCTCGCGTGAGCTACCAGGTGGCCGTGCGCGCGCTCTGCGAATTCACCGCCAAGTGCGGCGACCTGGACCTGCGCTTCACCCCCGCCCCCACCGCCCTGGAAGGCATGGCCGGCCACGCCCTGGTGGCGGCGCGCCGGGGCGAGGGCTACCAGAGCGAGGTGGCGCTGGCGGGCGAGTTCCGCACCCTCAGGGTGCGCGGCCGCGCCGACGGCTACGACCCCGCGCGCAACCGTCTGGAAGAGGTGAAGACCCACCGCGGCGACCTGGCCCGCCAGCCGGCCAACCACCGCCAGCTGCACTGGGCGCAGGTGCGCGTCTACGGCTGGCTGCTGTGCCAGGCGCGGGGCCTGGACGAGGTGGAACTGGCCCTGGTGTATTTCGATGTCGGCAGCCAGAAGGAAACCCTGTTCACCGAGCGCGCCAGCGCCGCCGAGCTGCAGCTGTTCTTCGAGGCGCAGTGCCTGGCCTTCATCGCCTGGGCCGAGGCGGAGCTGGCCCACCAGGGCGTGCGCAACACGGCGCTGCAGGCGTTGCGCTTCCCCCACGCCACCTTCCGCAGCGGCCAGCGTGAACTGGCCGAGGCGGTGTACAAGGCCGCCAGCACCGGCTGCTGCCTGCTGGCCCAGGCCCCCACCGGCATCGGCAAGACCCTGGCCACCCTGTTCCCCCAGCTCAAGGCCCTGGGCGGCGAGCGCCTGGAGCGCATCTTCTTCCTCGCCGCCAAGACTCCGGGGCGCCAGCTGGCCCTGCACAGCCTGGCGACCCTGCGCGACAGCGTCGACGAGCTGCCCCTGCGGGTGCTCGAGCTCACCGCCCGCGACAAGGCCTGCGAGCACCCCGGCAGCGCCTGCCATGGCGAAGCCTGCCCGTTGGCGCGGGGCTTCTACGATCGCCTGCCGGCCGCGCGCCAGGCCGCCGCCGAACGCCGCTGGCTGGACCGCGCCGCCCTGCGCGAAGTGGCCTTGGCGCACGGGGTCTGCCCCTACTACCTGGGCCAGGAGATGGCGCGCTGGAGCGACCTGGTGGTGGGCGACTACAACTACTACTTCGACCTCGGCGCCCTGCTCTTCGGCCTCACCCAGGCCAACCAGTGGCGCGTCGGCGTATTGGTGGACGAGGCCCACAACCTGGTGGAGCGGGCCCGCGCCATGTACTCCGCCGAACTGCGCCAGGGCGCGCTGAAAGCCCTGTGCAAGAGCGTGCCGCCGGCGTTGAAGAAGCCGCTGGAGCGTGTGCAGAGCAGTTGGAGCGAACTGAACAAGGCCCAGCGGGTGGATTACCAGGCCTACGACGAGCCGCCGCAGAAACTGCTCGGAGCGCTGCAGAACGCGGTCACCGCCATCACCGACCACCTCGCCGAGCAGCCCGGCGCACCGCTGGACCCGGAGCTGATGGCGTTCTATTTCGACGCCATGCATTTCGCCCGCATGGCCGAGCTGTTCGACCGCCATTCGCTGTTCGACCTGAACAAGTACCAGGCCGGCAAGAGCAGCCGCTCCACCCTGTGCCTGCGCAACCTGGTGCCGGCGCCCTTCCTCGGCCCGCGCCTGGCCGGCAGCCGTTCCACCGTGCTGTTCTCCGCCACCCTCAACCCGCGCCGCTACTACGCCGACCTGCTGGGGGTGCCGGCCAGCACGCCCTGGCTGGAGGTGCAGTCGCCCTTCGCCGCCGAGCAGTTGCAGGTGCGCGTGGCACGGCACCTCTCCACCCGCTACCAGCACCGCACGCAATCCCTGGAACCCATCGTCGAGCTGATGGCCGACCAGTACCACGAGCGCCCGGGCAACTACCTGGCCTTCTTCAGCAGCTACCAGTACCTGGAGCAGGTGGCGGCGCTGTTCGCCGAACGCCACCCCTTCATCCCCGCCTGGAGCCAGTCGCGGAGCATGGACGAAGGCGCGCGCACGGCCTTTCTCGAACGCTTCGCCGAGGGCGGCCGCGGCATCGGCTTCGCGGTGCTCGGCGGCGCCTTCGGCGAAGGCATCGACCTGCCGGGCGAGCGCCTGATCGGTGCGTTCATCGCCACCCTCGGCCTGCCCCAGGTGAACCCGGTGAACGAGCAGTTGAAGCAGCGCATGGCCGCGATCTTCCAGGCCGGCTACGACTACACCTACCTCTATCCCGGGCTGCAGAAGGTGGTGCAGGCCGCCGGGCGGGTGATCCGCACCCAGGGCGACCGCGGCGTGGTGCACCTGATGGACGACCGTTTCGCCCAACCCGAGATCCGCCGCCTGCTGCCTGCCTGGTGGCAGGTGGAAATGGACTGAACAGGGTCGCCCCCTGCCCTGGGTCGCCCCCGCGGTGCACCGGGCAAGGGCAAAAACGACCTGCACCCCATGCGCCTCCGTCCTGCCGCTGCGCCTGGGAAAACCGCCTTCTATAATCCTTGCCAGCCTGCCGGGATCGCCGCGTGGAACGGACGGCCCGGCTGAACACGGGCGCACGGGAACCCCGAATGAATTCGACATCTCGCTTGTGGAAGCGCGTAAGGCAGCTGTGGCATGCCGCCGACCTGGTGTCGGTGGCCCAGCGCCGCGAGCGGCGCATGCGCCTGCTGGCGAGCAGCGTGATGCTGGTGCTGGGCCTGATCTGGGCGGTTGTCTTCAGCCTGCGTGGCCTCTGGGCCATCGTCGCGATGGATGCAGTGCTGATCACCTCGGGCCTGGCGGTCTTCCACCTCACGGTGTGCAACAAGGCGCGCAGCGCCAACCTCCTGCTCTTCAGCGTGCTGATCGTCACCATCGCCGGCACCGCCATCGTGCTCGACGCGCCCAACGCGGCGGCGCCCCGCGCCACCCACCTCTACCTGCTGCCGCTCACCCTGGCCGCGCTGATGGCCTTCCGCGACGAAGGCCTGTGGCTGCGCTATGGCGTCGCGCTGCTGTGCCTGGTGACCTTCACCTGCCTGGCCTCCAGCAACTGGACACCGCTCCCCGGCCACAACCTGCCGGACGAGGTGCGCACGCCCGGCTCCTGGGCCCAGGCCGGCGCGGCGATGGCGATGTTCTTCGCCCTGCTCCACGTCCTGCAGACCGACGCCGCCGAGCGCTCGGTGCTGGAGCGCGAGCTGCAGGCGGCCCTGCGCGAGCGGCAGTTCGAGCTGCACTACCAGCCGCAGCTCGATGTCACCGGGCGGGTGATCGGTGCCGAGGTGCTGATCCGCTGGCGCCACCCGCAGCGCGGCCTGCTGCCGCCCGGTGAGTTCATCGACCACGCCGAGCGCAGCGGGCTGATCATCCCCATCGGCAAGTGGGTGCTGGAGCAGGCCTGCGCACAACTGCGCAGCTGGGCGGACGACCCCCTCCGCAAGGACCTGTGCCTGGCGGTCAACATCAGCCAGAAGCAGTTCCGCCAGGCCAGCTTCGTGCCCGAGGTGCTGGAGATGCTCAGGCGCCACGGCATGGACGCCAGCCGCCTGGAGCTGGAGCTGACCGAGACCATGCTGGTCCAGGACCTGGAGGACCTGACGCGCAAGATGTCGCAGCTGGTGGAGCATGGCGTGTCCTTCTCGCTCGACGACTTCGGCACCGGCTTCTCGTCCCTCAGCCACCTCAAGCGCCTGCCGCTGGGCAAGCTGAAGATCGACCGCTCCTTCATCTGCGACCTGCTCACCGACGCCAACAGCGAGGCCATCGTCTGCAGCGTCATCGCCCTGGGCCAGAGCATGGGCCTGACGGTGATCGCCGAGGGCGTCGAGACCGAGGCGCAGATGCAGTGCCTGCTGGAGCGGGGTTGCCAGCAGTTCCAGGGCTACCTGCTGAGCAAGCCGCTGCCGCTCGCCGCGTTCATGGCCTTCACCCAGCAGAGCGTCGAACGCCAGGAGCGGGTGATCGGCAACGCCTTCGACGGGGCGGGAGTCGCCGCCACCAGGGAATGATCCAGCGCAGCCGCAGTCTATGCCTCGTGCGGGGCGAGCCAGGCGCGCCCCGCTGGCAGCCGCCCGGCCCGGGGCGGTCCCGGAAGCTCGGCGTTGGCGAGGTCGATCATGCGCTGGATATCAGGAATGCTTTGCGTGGCCGCGCTGCTCGTCGGCGGGCCCTCCCAGGCCGGGGAAACCCGGGAGAAGGCCCAGGCGGCGGAAGACAAGGCCGAAGTGCTGGAAGAGAAGGCCGCCAGCCAGGCGCCGGTGCCAGCCGACACCCCGCCGATCACCCGTAGCGAAGCCCGTGCCGTGGACCCGGACGGCGAGGCGCCGCTGGACGACCCCATCACCTGCCTCGCCCGCTCCATCTACTGGGAAGCCAAGGGCGCCCCGGCGCAGGACATGGAGTCGGTGGCCAACGTGGTGATGAACCGCCTGGGCGACGGGGCCTTCCCCAAGACCGTCTGCGCGGTGGTCAAGCAAGGCTCGGAAAGCCGCAGCTGCCAGTTCTCCTGGTGGTGCGATGGTCGCCCCGACGAAGCCGTGGAGGACGACCGCTTCACCCTCGCCCGGGAGATCGCCCGCAAGGCGCTGAACGGCCAGCTGCGGGACCGCACCGACGGCGCGCTGTACTTCCACGACCGCAACGTCTCGCCGTCCTGGGCGAAGAAATTCACCCGTACGGCACAGACCCAACGCCTGCTGTTCTACAAGCCGCGACTGGAAGAGCCGTTGGCCGGCGCCCAGGACAGCGCGCCCTAGCGCGGCGTCAGGCCGTCTCCCGGCGCGCGGGCTCGGTGGCGTGCACGAACACCGTGTAGGTGTCCGCCGGGTGCGCCACGCCGGCCAGGTCCAGGGCGTGGGCGATGTTGCCGCGGTGGTAGGTGCCGTGGTTCAGCACATGGAAGAACATCTCCTCGCGGCTCAGCCGGCCCGTGCGCCCATCGGTGAAGCGGAAGCCGATCTCCTGCGCCGCATCGTCAGCGGCCAGCCGGGCGACCGCCTCGGCGTACCACTGGCCGGACGCGAGCAGGCGGCGCTTGAGCGTCGGGTAGTCGGGCACCGCATCGCTGTTGGTGGCCGCGTGGGGCTCCGCCGCCCCGGTCAGGCGCGCGCGGAACAGGTCCTCGACAATCACCATGTGGTTGAGCTGCTGCAGGGTGAAGGCCAGCGACTCGGGAAACCGCGCGGCATCGATCAGCCCGATGGCCTCCAGGGCACGTCGGTCCGCCCAGCATTTGTATTGAAAGGCCTTGGTCAGCATGGCGGGTCCTCGTGTTCGTCAATGGGGTGCAGGCGAGGCAAGGCGCCGCTAGCGCTCGGGCTCCTCGCCCGGCAGCAGTTGGGCGATGTCCTCGTGAAAGGCCCGCCACTCGCCTTCGGAGATGTCCATGATGCTGAACGAGCGCAGGAAGAACGCACCCGTCGCAGCCAGGAAGGCCAGGCGCACGCGCTTGCCGCGCTCGGTCTCGAAGGCGTCGCCCAGCAGCAGGGAGCGGTACCAGTCGTTGGCCTGCGTCTTCAGGCTTTCGTGGCTGAACATCGCCGTGAGGATCGCGGCGGCGCGCCGGCTCAACTCCTCGTCGGGAATGGCGATGATGCCGATCTGCGCGATCAGGTGGTCGAGCATGCCGGCATCGGGCTTCAGGCGCGAGCGCACCGAAAGCTCGTAGTCGGTCTTCCAGCGATTGACCATCGCCTCGATCAGCCCGTCCTTGGTGCCGAAGCACGACTGCACGCCGCCCTTGCTGATCCCGGCGGCCTTGGCCACCTCGCCGATGCTCAACGCAGAAATGCCCTGTTCCATGACAACCGAGATGGCGGCGTCCAACACCAGGTTCCTGTCGATCACGGGACGTTTACTCATCACGGCTCTCTGAATTAGAATACGATCGTATTTTTATTTGCGCCCCCCTCACCGGGGCTCGCACCGAGTTTCACCCAGCGCATCCAGGGTGCTGTCCAGGCAGGCGCGGCAACGCTGCCCGACACGGACGCACCCCTGCCTACCAACCGAAATCGCTGCGCGGTCTCCTGGGACCGCGCAGGCCAATTCCTTCGGGGCATACATCACAATTTTACTGCCAATCCGCGGGGCGGCTTATGGCTATCGATCGTAATTCGGCGGCAGGGATCAGTTTTGCCAACCGCATTTACAAACCGCGAGCCATCGGTTGCGCACTGAGCTTCATCTATGTCGCGACCACCACCTACCCGGGCACCTGGCCGCTCTGGGGGTTGATGGGGCTGAACGGTTTCATCTGGCCCTACCTCGCCTACCGCATCGCCCTCGCCTCGCCCGCGCCCTACCAGGCCGAACTGCGCAACCTCCAGCTCGATTGCGCCTTCGCCGGGGGGTGGGTCGTGGCCATGCACTTCAGCGCGCTGCCATCGCTGCTGTTGCTGTCGATGGTCGCGATGAACTGCGTCGCGGCCAAGGGCATCCACCTCCTCTCCAAGGGGCTCGCGGCCGCGGCTGCGGGCATTTTCCTGGCCGGGGCCTGCCTGGGCTTCGAGGTCACCTGGGAAACGCCGGCACGGGTCATCTGGGCATGCCTACCCATGCTGGTCATCTATCCCTTCGTGGTCGGTTGGGCGAGCTACAGCCTGGCGAAGCAACTGCTGAGGCAGCAGAAGGCGTTGTCCATCGTCGCCGGCTTCGACGAGCGCATGCTCACGCCCCATGACCGCTGGCTCTGCCAGCTGGCGCAGGTCTTCCTGCGCTGCCGGTGCGGCTCCGGCCAGGCCACCGTCGCGCACATCCGCATCGACGACTTCGAGGCGCTCGGGGAGCGGCACGGCGTGCTGGTGACCAACGCCCTGAGCGTCCGCCTGGGGCACCTGATCGTCGCCGGGCTGCGCAGCACCGATCTCGTCTGCATGCGGCGCCCCGGCGAATTCCTGGTGCTCCTGCAGCAGGCGAGGACCCTCGGCGCGCAGGCATTGACCAGCCGCATCGAAGAGGCCTTCGAGCACTGCTTCGCCGGCGGCAAGGGATTGCCCGAGGCACGCATCCGCGTCGGGCTCGCCGAATTCACCCACGACCTGCGCAGCGAGAACGAATGGTTGCGCCAGGCCCAGCGGCACTCGGCCCCGCTGAAGACCGATCAGCCACACCCCACCGGCCATTCCAGCGCCTAGCGGGCCGGCCCGTTGCCGGCGCCAGCCCATGGCCGCCGGCAAGGCGCGGCGGCAACGAACCCACCACCGTGCGCGACCGACGCCCGCACGGGGACCCTGGCTTTTCACACCCACCAACTGTCATTTGAAGGAGTATTCAGTTGAGGAACCTCAAGATCGGAAAACGGGCCGGACTCATCTTCGCGCTGCTGGCCCTGATGGTGCTGGCGATGGGCGGCATCAACCTCTACGAGACCGGCAGGATGGACGCCGCCTCGACCGAGGTTCGCGGCACCTGGCTGCCGGGCGTCGTCGCCCTGAGCGAGCTGGGGGCGGCGATCGGCGACACCCGCGCCCTGACCCTGCGCAGCATCATCGTCGACGAGCCGACCGTACGGCAGCACACGATGGCCAGGATCAAGGCGAACCTGCAGGCATTGCCCAAGCAGTTCGATGCCTACGAAAGCGCCATCGTCGAGGCGGAGAACCGCAAGCTCTACGATCACTTCGTCAGCACCTACGAAACCTACCGCGGCCTGCAGCAACAGATACTCGACGCAGTGGACGCTGGCCGGATCGACGACGCCGACAGGCTCGCCAACGGCCCGCTGGCCGAATACGCCGGCACCATGACCAAGGCGCTGGACAAACTGATCCGCTTCAACGCCGAGAACGCCTTCGCCGCGGCGCAGCTCAGCGACGAGGCGGCGGATGAAGCCCGGGTCGTGGCCGTCGTCGCCTTGAGCGCCATCCTCCTGATCACCATCGGCGCCGCCACCTTGCTGACCCGCAGCATCATCCTGCCACTGGGCGACGCCGTGGCCATCGCCGAGCGGGTCGCCAGCGGCGACCTCAGCCGGGACATCAGCGTGGTCGGCAAGGACGAGCCGGCGTTGCTGCTGGCCGCCCTCAAGGGCATGCAGGCCAACCTGAGGGCGACCATCCAGCAGATCGGCAGCTCCTCCGACCAGTTGGCCTCGGCTTCCGAGGAGCTGCATGCCGTGACGGAGGATTCCAACCGTGGGCTGCACCAGCAGAACGCCGAGATCGAGCAGGCCGCCACCGCCGTGAACGAAATGACCGCCGCCGTGGAAGAGGTCGCGCGCAACGCCGCGAGCACCGCAGCCGCATCGAAGGAAAGCGACGACGAGGGACGCCGCGGCTTCGCCCAGGTCAACGAGGCCATCGCCTCCATCCGCACCCTGGCCGGCCAGGTGACCCAGGCCTCGGTCCAGGCTTCCGAACTGGCGAACCAGACCCGCGACATCAGCACGGTACTCGACGTGATCCGGGGCATCGCCGCCCAGACCAACCTGCTGGCGCTCAATGCCGCCATCGAAGCGGCACGCGCCGGCGAGGCCGGGCGCGGTTTCGCCGTCGTCGCCGACGAGGTGCGCTCGCTGGCGCAACGCACCCAGAGCTCCACGGAGGAGATCGAGGTGATGATCGACAACATCCAGACCGGCACCCAGGGCACCGTCGGCGCCCTGCTGGCCGGGGCGGAGCAGGCCGAGCAGACGCTCAGGTCGGCCGCCAGCGCCGGTGCCGCACTGGAGCGGATCACCGCGTCGATCTCGCAGATCAACGAACGCAACCTGATCATCGCCAGTGCATCCGAAGAACAGGCCCAGGTCGCCCGCGAGGTGGATCGCAACCTGATGAACATCCGCGACCTGTCCATGCAGACCGCCGCCGGCGCCAACCAGACCAGCGCCTCCAGCCAGGAGCTGTCGCGCCTGGCCATCGAGCTGAGCACGATGGTGACCCGCTTCCGCGTGTGACAGCCGCGCCGGGGCCCGCCGCCTTGGCGGGCCCTTTTCCCGCCCGGGCGCCTCGCCTATCATCCGCCGGCCCCCGCCCGGCGCCCGCCCCCCGCGGGACGCCCACTCCCGCCACGCCACCCGCCGCCGAGGCCCTCCTTGCGACACTTCACCCTGAGCGACAAGAAACTCCGTGGCGTCCATCGCCGCCTTCGAGCCCTGGAGCGATGGGCGGCGGGCTTCCAGGGCCAGTTCCATCCGCGCGGCCAGGACATGGCGCGCTACCTGAACTGGAAGATCCCGGTGCCGAACACCCTGGTCCAGGGGCCGCAGGCACGCATCGAACACCAGGCCTTCTGCGCCCAGCAGATGCTGGAGGCCGCCGCCCATCTATCCCGCGCAGCGGATCGCAGCCAGGGCTATTACCGGGTCGCCTGCATCCTGGTCTGGCCCTGGTTGCACCAGAGCGAAGTGACGGTGTTCCACGATCGCGACTACTACCTCGGCTTTCTCGGGCAGGGGAACGGGCTCGCACCCGAGCGCCTGAGCGACAGGCTCGCGCTGAGGGTGCCCGCCCATTTCATCGAGCATGGGCATGACGCGACCCAGGCCGATGACGACCTGGCCGTCCAGTGGTGGTGCATCGGCGAGCCCGCGTAGACGCCACTCGCCCGGCGCATCACTGCGCGGCCATCACCTCGTCGCGGCAGGCGGAGGGGCTCTGCCCGGTCCAGCGCTTGAAGGCCCGGCGGAAGCCGCGCACATCGCTGTAGCCGAGCTCTTCGGCGATGCGCTCGATGGGCAGGTCCGGGTTGCCCAGCAGGCTCATGGCGCGCGCCCGGCGCACCTGCTCCTGCAAGGCGTCGAAGGTGATGCCGTGCTCGGTGAGGCGACGGCGCAGGGTGCGGCTGCTCATGTTGAGATCGCGGGCGACCTTGTCGATCTGGCTGCCATGGGCGAGGTCGCGGCTGATGGCGCGCTCCACCGTCTGCAGCAGGTCCATCTTCTGCTGCACCTGCGCGCATTCGAGCTCCAGCAGGTTGAGCGCCTGGCGCAAGGCGACGGGCTGGTGGCTGGGCAACTGCATGTCCAGCCAGTGGCTGGCGATGACCATGCGGTTATGCAGGCAGCCGAAATGCAGGTTGGGGCCCAGCAGGCGCTGGTATTCGGCGACGTAGCTGGGCGCGGCATGGGTGAACTCGAAGCGCAGGGGCTGGAATTCGGCATCGACCAATGCGCGGTTGTAGACCATCAGGCTGGCGAAGAACTCCTCCACCGCGAACACCTGGACGTCGGCATGGGGCAGCCGGCATTCCACCTCGACGACGCTTTCCTTCGCCCCCTCGTGCAGGGTGTAGACGGCCATGCCGCCGGTGGTGTGCTGGAAGCGTCGCCCGACATCGAAGGCATCGCGCAGGGTCTTGCACAACGACAGCACGTGGCCCAGCAGGCCGAGGGTGCCGAGCACGTTGCGGTGCCCGACCCACAGCCCCAGGCCACCGTCCGGGAAAGCCGCGAGGGCGCGCTGGATCAGGGTCACCGCCTGGCGGTAGGAGATGCGCTGGGCGGGGTCCTGCAACTCGTCCGGGGTGAAGCCGAGACCGCGGCACAGGCGCTCGCTGCTGACGCCCTTGTCGTTCGCCACCTCCGTGAGGGTCTGCAGGAGGAAGGGCGAAACCAGGGCGAGGTCGAGCTGGGGATCGAGGGTGGCGATAGGCATGGCAGGCAGTTCCCGAACCGAGGCGCCTGAGGTTCTTGTTCTGCGGCCAGGACGCGCGGCGGCGCCATCATAACGCGTTGGCGGGTTCACCAAGAGCGGGTGTAACAGAATATTGCTAGCTGTCCCCGAAAAGCCCCCTGCCTGTCCGGCAATGCCCTGCATCGCGCGGCCTTGAGCGCTTATTTCTATGGGCCGGCGCGGAACCCGGTTCCGCGACCGTCCGCCAACAATAAGAAACGAGCTCAATCATGAACCCGATCCGCGTTCCCCAGCTGCCCTCGCTGGCAGCCTCACTCGTCGTCGCGACGTCCCTCGCCCTGCCCGCCCAGGCCACCGAGAACGGTGTCGACAACATCGGCCCCGGCACCGATGGCTTCTTCGTCCTGCCGCTGGACGTGAACAGCCTTCCGGACCACATGTTCGCCTTCAACCTCTACTACAACCACTACGAGTCGAAGAAGCTGGACATCAGCTCCCTGGGCGGCAAGGTGCCGGAGGTGAAGATCACCTCCGATGCGATCATCCCGCGCCTGGACTACCTCAGCCCGCTGCGGCTGCTGGGCGGCCGGGTCGGTGGCTACGTGGCACAACCCTACATGCGCCAGCAGGTGGCGCTGTTCGGCCAAGAGAGCCGCCGCGAAGCCCAGGGCGACACCACCATCGCGCCGCTGATCCTCTGGGACATGGGCCAGGACCTGACCCTGGGCGCCGCCCTGGAGATCACCCTGCCCACCGGCAGCTACGACGCCGCGCGGCCGGCCAACACCGGCAACAACTTCGTCACCTACAAGCCGCTGCTCTCGGCCACCTGGCAACCCGGCGAGCGCACCGAGCTGTCGGTCAAGGCCACCTACAGCTTCAACAAGGAGAACCCGGACACCGACTACCAGTCCGGCCAGCTGTTCCACTTCGACTACTCCACCAGCTACCGGGTGACCGACAACCTGCGCCTGGGCCTGAATGGCTACTACGTGAAGCAGACCACCGACGACAAGCAGTTCGGCCGCACGGTGACCTTCATGGGCGAGGACGTGGACGACGGCGTGCGCGGGCAGGTCTTCGCCATCGGCCCGGCGGTGCACCTGACCTTCCTCAAGTACGCCAGCGTGGAGATGCGCTGGGCCAAGGAGTTCGCCGTGGAGAACCGCCCGGAAGGCGAGATGCTCTGGGCCAAACTGAATCTGCCGTTCAGCCTCTGAACCTTCCCGGAACGCAGAACCCCAGGCAATGGCCTGGGGTTCTCTCAGTCAGTTGGCGCCGACCGCAGGAGCGAGCGCTGCTCGCAAAGCGCTTCACCCAGGGGTGGCTGACCCCGCGCTCAGCTGTACACCGGCCACTGCTCGACGATGCGTCCGTCACGCACCGCCAGCAGGTCGCCGAACTGCAGGAGGATGGATTCGGACTGGGTCGGCCGCAGGAACACCTGGTCATCCACGGACAGGCCGACAGCGTGGGAGCCATTGATCATTTCCTGGTTGGAACTGCGCCCGTAGAGGCCGTTGAACTGCAGGCCCTTGGGCGACTCCGGCTCGGCCATCCAGTTGCCGCCGTAGATGAAGAAGGTCTCGCGCTGGTTCGGGTCCCACCAGGAGAACAGCGCCGACTTGCCGTCCAGCGCCGGAATGCGCACCGCGCCGGTGCTCTTGAGCACCGGGGTGGCGATGTAGGCCGCCGGCTGGTGCTCCTCCAGGGAGGGCAGGTCGTAGTGGGTGGGCTTGAGCAGTGCCGAGCCCACCGAGACCTCGCTGCTGGTGCGCTCGCGCTCGTGCATTCGGTAGCTGGGGCTGCCGGCGGTGTTCAGGGTCAGGTCCGGGCGCCACAGCGTTGGGTGCCGGGTACGGGCGTAGTCGACGAAGCCGTCGTACAGCGTCATCACCTTGGCGAAGAGCGCCTCGGGCGAGCCGAGGATGCCGGGCACGCCCATGCCGACGAAGGGGTCGTAGCCCATGAAGCCGGCAAACTCCAGGTGCTGCGGGTTGGCGCCGATCAGCTCGAGCATCCGCCCGAGGCCGGCCGTGTCCTGCACGCCGCCCCGGTGCAGCCCCACGTCCAGTTCGATGTTGATGCGCATGCGGATGTTCAGGGCCTTGGCCAGCGCCAGGTACTGCGCCAGTCGCTCGGGGGTGTCGAGCAGCCACTGCAGCTGCCGGGCCGGGTCGAACGGGCCGCGATGGGCCTCGTAGAACAGCTGCGCCGCACGCACCGGCAGGGGCTTGCCGAGCAGGATGTCCGACTCGGGGAAGCGCTCGGCGTCGTGGTTGAGGAAGGGCTGGTGGAACGACATCAGCCGCTGGGTGCCGGCACGCTTGGCGATGTAGTCCAGCAGTTGCGGCGACGGCAGGGACTTCTCCACCAGGCGAAGCGACTTGCCGGCACGGCGCACCGACTGCATCACCACGTCGATGTTGTGGTCCAGCCGATCGAGGTCGATCAGCATCACCGGGTGCATCGGCCCCTGGGCCTTCAGCTCGCGGTTCAGGCGGGCGAAGTAATCGCTGTACGGGGCGCCCTTGTCGGCCGGCCGCAGCCAGGCGCCGACACCGGCGAGCAGTACGCCGGCACCGGCCGTGCCGACGAGGAAGTTGCGACGGTTCATGGCTTCTCCTTGTTATCCGGCCACGCCGAGGATCGAGGACAGGTGCGCATTGAGGAACTTGCCGCTCGGGTCCAGCGCCTGGCGCACCTCGGTGAATTCCTTCCAGCGCGGGTAGAGCGCCTGCAGGGTGCGCGCATTGAGCGTGTGCAGCTTGCCCCAGTGCGGCCGGCCGGCGTACTTCCAGAAGATCGGTTCGATGGCGGCGAAGAAGTTGTGGTGGTCCATGCTGTAGTGCTGGTGCACGGAGATGGAGCAGCTGTCGCGGCCCTCGAACATGCTCAGGGGGATGTCGTCGGCTTTCACGTAGCGGTACTCGATGGGGAACCAGGTGCGCAGGTCCTTGTCGCGGATCAGCGCGAGGATCTCCCGCAGGCAGGCTGGGCCATGCTCGGCGGGCACCGAGTACTCCATCTCGTTGAAGCGCACGTTGCGCACGTTGGCGTAGATCTCGTGGGAGTCGCCGACCCGGTCGTCGAAGCTGGCGATGTGGCGCAGGCTGTTGAGCAGCGCGCGGCGTGCGGCGGGGAAGTCGCTGCCGTACTTGTCGAGGTTCTCGATGATCTTCACGAAGCCGTTGCCGCCCTCCTCCTCCTCCGGGTCCAGCGGTGGCGTGGCCGGGTCGGTGGTCTCGTTGAGGGCGACGGACAGCGCGTAGTCGGAATGGGTGATCACCAGCATCTCCCAGTGCTGGTTGTCACGGGTGAGGTTGCCCACGTCCTCCAGCAGCTCCTCGGTGCTGGCGATCCACTGTTTCTCGCGCAGGCGATAGGCCTCGCGGTTCTGCAGGCGCACCCGCGTCGCCACGCCCAGGGCACCCAGGGACACCCGCGCGGCGTTGAACACCTCGGGGTGACGCTGGGCATCGCAGTCCAGCACCTCGCCGCTGGCGGTCACCAGTTGCAGGCCGGTGACTTGTGAGGAATAGGAACCGAAGCCGACGCCGGTGCCGTGGGTCGAGGTAGCGATTGCCCCGGCCAGGGTCTGGTAGTCGATGTCGGCCATGTTCGGCAGCGCCTGCCCGACCGCCTGCAGCGCCGGCCCCATGAGGGACATCGGCGTGCCGGCGGCGAACTCCGCCTGCAGGGTGGCCGGGTCGTGCCCGAGCAGGCCGTTGAAGTAGGCCAGCGACACCAGGGTGCCGTCGGTGGGCACCAGGGCGCTGAAGGAGTGGGCCGAGCCCACCGGGCGGACCTTGCCTTCGGCCTGGCGGATGACCTGGACCAGCTCGTCCAGGCTCTGCGGGGCGAGGCGTGCCTGGGGCAGGCAGCTTTGGGCGCCGGACCAGTTCCGCCAGGGGATCAGCCGGGGCGCACGGGCCAGTTCCGCCAGCGCCGGGGTGCAGGCCAGCGCGGTGAAGGCGCCGGCGACGCCGGCCCGCTGCAGCAACTGGCGTCGGGTGAGGTTCATAGCCATGGAGGACGCCTTATTCGAGGTGCTGACCGGACATGAAGGAAATCAGCGCGAGGAACTGTTCTTCCGAGCACTGCATGCACATGCCCATCGGCGGCATGCCCTTGAAGCCATTGATGCTGTGGTCCAGCAGGCTGTCGGTGCCCTGGGCGACACGCGGCGCCCAGGCGGCGGCGTCACCGCTCTGCGGCGCCCCGGAGGCGGGGTTGGCGTGGCACAGCTTGCAACTGGTGTCGTAGACCTTGGCCAGGGCCGGGTCGGCCGGTGCCAGGGTGGCGGCATTCTGCGGCGCGGCCGGCTTGGCCTCCTCGCCACAGCCGCCGAGCAGCCCGGCCAGGGCCAGCAGGGCGGGAATCAGCAGGTTCGCGGGTTTCGGCATCGCACTCCCCTCTTCTACCGTGCCAGGCGGCACGGCGCTTGTCGTGGTGGGTAGAGGGCAACGTTAAGCCAGGCGCCCCTGCGCGCCCGAGGGCAATGGCGGACAGCCAGGGGGTTCTAACGGGACATCACGCGATGTGAAAACAGAACACCACGGCTCAGCCGATAGCCTTGGCCATCTCGCTGGTGGCGGCCCAGCCCAGCGCCTCGTACACCGGCCTGCCGACCTGGGTCGCATGCAGCACGGCGAAGCCCAGGCCACGACGGATGAACTCGGCCTCCGCCAGCTTCATCAGCGCCGACGCCAGGCCCCGGCGCCGGTAGTCAGGCTCGACGAAGACGTTCAGCACATAGCCGCGCTGGCCTACCTCCGGATGGGACGGATGCGGCGGCCATTCGATGCTCATCAGGCCGATGGCCGCCGCGATACGCGCCTCGTCCATCAGCGCGAAACCGTAGTAGCGCCCATCGGCCAGGCGCTCGCGCAGCCAGGGGCGGAAGTGCCCGGTCATCGTCCGCAGCCGCGCCGGGTCGCCCCCCGCCTCGAGGAACATCGCCTCGCGGTGCATGCAGATCGTCTCCAGGTCGCCGGGCGCCAACCGCCGCACCTGCAGGCCTGAAAACTCGATACCGCCAGGAATGTCGTCCATCGCACCGCCCTCATCACCGATGGCCGATGCTAGGGCGCAACGCGCGGCGGCCGATAGGCACAGATCGATGGGAAAAACGGCATACAGCGCGGGGTAGTCGCCATGGATTATCCGGCCATTCGCAACCGGTGCCTGCTGAAGGTCCTCGCGGCTGAAGCCGCTCCCACAAGGGGTGCCTGCACCTCACGGGTTTCACCCGCCACAGGAGCTTGAAGCCCGCACCGCTGCCCGCCTCGTGGGAGCGAATTCATTTGCGATGCGCTGTTCCAGGAGCCTTCGCGGTTGATGCGCCCAAACATAGGGTGGCAGACCGCGCGGGGTTGGCGAACCGGCTAACAGGACCCGGCAGACCCGAAGGCCTCCCCGCGCGGCCACCAGTGATGCTACCTCATCAGGCAAGCACAACCTGTAGGGGCGACTTCAGTCGCCAAGCGGTGCGCAGCACCGCCCAAGGCTTCGCGAGCAGAGCTCGCTCCTACAAGGAAGCACGTGCCTCTCCAGCTCGGCTGGAGAGGCCACCTCCCTCACTTGCACAGCTTCAGGTTCACCGCCCCCACGAAGTGGTTGCCGTGGCCCATGGCGCAGGCGACGCGCTGGTTGCGGTTCCGCTCCCAGGCTTCCACCGGGTACTGCTTGTTCCAGGCGGTGTAGAGCTGGCGGTCCTGCCTGGACAGGCGCAGGCCGTAGCGTTCGCTCATGTAGAAATAGGTGCGCGCGATCATCCCGCGCACCTGCTGGCGCGGCATGGCCTTGCGCGCCTTGAAGTCCACCACCATCTGGCAGGCACCGTACTGGCGGGGCTTCTGCGGCAGCCAGCCGAAGCCGTAGTTGCTGCGATCGCCATTCACCTCGCCGATGCTCGGCACGAGGTTGTGCAGGTCGGCCTCGGCGCGACGGAAAGCGGCGTCGTTCCTCGCGCAGTTCTCGCGCCCGCCCTTCTGCCAGCACTGGCGCTGGTGGCCGATGACCCAGGCCGGGACGATGTGCTCCCACTCGATGCGCTTGGCGCGCTGGGCGTTGGTGCGGGGTACGTAGCCGCAGCTCTTGAGGTCGACCTTGTTGCCGCTGTAGCGGCAGCCGCAATAGAACTCGACGGGGTGGGAGGCGTAGAGCTTCCAGGCGACTTTCTTGGCTTCCTGGAAAGTGCGGGGGGCGGAGGCATGGGCGGTGCCGGCCAATAGAAGGCTCAGCAGCAGGACGAAACGGATCATTACTTCTGGGGTTCCCGGTACGGCTGTTTTCAAGGCTCTCACTGACAACGTTTGTTCATCGGAGTTTTGTTGCAAACGAAGCGGCGAAGCTGATAGATGTATAAATATACAGTATTTCAGGGAAGCGTCCTATGAACCTTTCAGCTCCGTTGGCCTTGCCAAAACCACTGTCACAAATCCCTGGGATCATCGTTTCCCAGGTCACCGGTCTCGGCTTTCCACCCCGCTCGCCGAAGCGGCCGGACACCCGCCCCCTGCGCCAGCCGGCTGGAAGCCGCATCAAGGCGCATGGCCCGCATTGAGGAGGAGAACAGGGATGGTCGACGTACTGCAGCTGAAATACACGGTCAACCGGATGGCCGTGGACACGGTGAGCGAAGCGGTCGCGGAACTGCGCCTGGAAGGGCTGGTGACCGACGGCAAGACGCCGTTCACACGGGTGCACTTCAACACCTGCCTGGCGGAGATCGAGGCGCTGTTCCAGCGCGCCGGCTACCACAAGCAGCTCGATGTGGTGGGTTACCAGGGGCTGGCCTATGCCCTCTTCGACCCGGCCCGCTGGAAGCCGGTGGAGGTGCTGCGCTGGCTCAAGGAGTACGTCGACAACGCCCAGGCCAGCCACACGCTGGCACGCAGCGTCGACGACTTCAGCGCCGCTGCGCGTAGGCCGTGAACAGGCCGCTGCCGACGATCACCAGGATGCCGACCAGGCCGATGGCATCCGGCGCGTGGCCGAACAGCACGAAGCCGAGCAGCCCGGCGAAGACGATCTGCCCATAGCTGAACGGCGCCAGCAGGGCCGGTGACGCGTACCGGAAGGCCTGGGTGAGCAGCACGTGCCCGCCCATTCCGCAGGCTCCCAGCGCCAGCAGGAGCAGGCCGTGGGCCAGCGTGGTCGGTGCTTCCCAGAAGAATGGCACCAGGGTGCTCATGATCAGGGTGTTGGTGATGCCGGTGATGAAGTTGCTGGTGCCGGGGCTGTCGGTCTGGCTCAGGCGCCGGGTGAGCAGCTGGTAGAAGCCGAAACACAGCGCCGAGGCCAGCGGCAGGAGGATCGCCGGGGTGAACAGCGAGCTGCCCGGCCGCACGATCAGCATCACCCCGCCCAGGCCCAGCAGCACCGCCAGCCACTGCCCGCGGGTGACACGCTCGCCAAGGAAGGGCACCGACAGCGCCGTCACCAGGAGCGGCGCCAGGAAGTTCACCGCCGTGGCTTCCGCCAGGGGGATGTAGCGCAAGCCGGTGGTGAAGAACAGGCTGGTGCCGATCAGGCACAGCGCCCGGCCCAGCTGCAGCAGCGGACGCTGTGTGCGCAGCACGCGCAGGCCCTCTCGAGGCAGCAGGAAGCCGGCCATCAGCAACGTATGCACCAGATAGCGCACCCACACCACCATGACGATCGGGTAGAACGCCGACAGGTACTTGGAGATCGCGTCGTGGCTGGAGAACAGGAAAATCGCCACGCAGACGAGCAGGATGCCCTTTAGGGGCTCCTCTCGGCGCAGCGAAGGTATCTGGGTGCTCATGGGGATTCCGGGGCGCCCGCTCCCTTTTGGGTAGCAGACTAATGATTAGGCGGCTCAAAAATATCGGCTTCGTGACGCGCACTCAAGTGACAGCCGGCGGATAGCGGGTATTCTTGCCGACCTCTTCTTCCCGGCCGGTACGAGACCGATGAACCCCGAAGACCTGCTGCTCCTGGTGACCCGTGAAATGCCCTACGGCAAGTACAAGGGCCGCCTGCTGGCCGACCTGCCCGGCCATTACCTCAACTGGTTCGCCCGTGAAGGCTTCCCGAAAGGTGAGATCGGCAGACTGCTCGCCCTGATGCAGGAGATCGACCACAACGGCCTCAAGCCCCTCCTCGACCCGCTCCGTCGTTCCGCCGGGCCCCGCAGAAATCCCGATTGACCCACAGGTGCAACCAGAAACGGTCTAGGCTAACGACTGGGCGCCGCAACCGCCCTCGAAACACCGGGTTGCACCTTTGCAGGGAAAGCCGCCAGCCCACTGGCACCAAGGCGGTGCGAGTGATGGCCGGAGCGGAAACAGGTGATCGGAAATACCGGAAAACTTAGGTTGCACCTGGTTGCACCTCGCTTCACGCGCGGATACTCTTGGCGCCGCTAAGCCGTCGCGACCACGGCAGGAATGAGGATAAGAAATGGCAACCACCACCACCCTTGGCGTGAAACTCGATGAAGCGACCCGTGAGCGCCTCAAGGAAGCCGCACGCCAGATCGACCGCACGCCGCACTGGCTGATCAAGCAGGCCATCTACAGCTACCTGGAGACCCTGGAAAGCGGCAAGACCCTTCCCGAGCTCCAGGGCATCGCCGCGCGCCTGGCCGAGGGTGACCTGGAAGCGGTGGACGCCCTGATCGACCCGATCCACCAGCCGTTCCTCGATTTCGCCGAAAGCATCCTGCCGCAATCCGTGCTGCGTGCCGCCATCACCGGCGCCTACCGCCGCCCCGAGGAAGAAGTGGTGCCCATGCTGCTGGAGCAGGCACGCCTGCCCGCCGACATGGCCGACGCCACCTACAAACTCGCCTACGGCATCGCCGAGAAGCTGCGCAACCAGAAGAGCGCCAGCGGCCGCGCCGGCATCGTCCAGGGCCTGCTGCAGGAGTTCTCCCTCTCTTCCCAGGAAGGCGTGGCGCTGATGTGCCTGGCCGAAGCCCTGCTGCGCATCCCCGACAAGGGCACCCGCGATGCCCTGATCCGCGACAAGATCAGCAACGGCAACTGGCAGCAGCACCTGGGCCAGAGCCCCTCGATGTTCGTCAACGCCGCCTCCTGGGGCCTGCTGATCACCGGCAAGCTGGTGTCGACCCACAACGAGGCCGGTCTCTCCAGCTCGCTGAACCGCATCATCGGCAAGTCCGGCGAGCCGCTGATCCGCAAGGGCGTGGACATGGCCATGCGCCTGATGGGCGAGCAGTTCGTCACCGGCGAGACCATCGCCGAGGCCCTGGCCAACGCCAGCGCCTTCGAGACCAAGGGCTTCCGCTACTCCTACGACATGCTCGGTGAAGCCGCGCTGACCGAGGAAGACGCCCAGCGCTACCTGGCGTCCTACGAGCAGGCCATCCACTCCATCGGCAAGGCCTCCCACGGCCGCGGAATCTACGAGGGCCCGGGCATCTCCATCAAGCTCTCCGCCCTGCACCCGCGCTACAGCCGCGCCCAGTACGAGCGGATGATGGACGAGCTGTACCCGCGCCTGCTGTCGCTGACCCTGCTGGCCAAGCAGTACGACATTGGCCTGAACATCGATGCCGAGGAAGCGGACCGCCTGGAAATCTCCCTCGACATGCTCGAGCGCCTCTGCTTCGAGCCGCAGCTCAAGGGCTGGAACGGCGTCGGCTTCGTCATCCAGGCCTACCAGAAACGCTGCCCGTACGTGATCGACTACGTCATCGACCTGGCCCGTCGCAGCCGTCACCGCCTGATGATCCGCCTGGTCAAGGGCGCCTACTGGGACAGCGAGATCAAGCGCGCCCAGGTCGACGGCCTGGAAGGTTTCCCGGTCTACACCCGCAAGGTCTACACCGACGTGTCCTACATCGCCTGCGCGCGCAAGCTGCTGGCGGTGCCGGATGCCATCTATCCGCAGTTCGCTACCCACAACGCCCACACCCTCTCGGCCATCTACCACATCGCCGGGCAGAACTATTACCCGGGCCAGTACGAGTTCCAGTGCCTGCACGGCATGGGCGAGCCGCTGTACGAGCAGGTGGTGGGCAAGATCGCCGACGGCAAGCTGAACCGCCCGTGCCGCATCTACGCACCGGTGGGCACTCACGAGACGCTGCTGGCCTACCTGGTCCGCCGCCTCCTGGAAAACGGCGCCAACACCAGCTTCGTCAACCGCATCGCCGACCAGACCATCTCCATCAAGCAACTGGTGGAAGACCCGGTCGTCAGCATCGAAGCCATCGCCGCCGCCGAAGGCGCCCTGGGCAAGCCGCACCCGCGCATCCCCCAGCCGCGTGACCTGTATGGCGCCGCCCGCGCCAACTCCAGCGGCATCGACATGTCCAACGAGCACCGCCTGGGCTCCCTGTCCAGTGCCCTGCTCAGCAGCGGCCACGCCGACTGGCGCGCCCGCCCGATGCTGGGCTGCCCGGTCTCCGAGGGCGAGAGCCTGCCGGTGACCAACCCGGCGGACCGCCGCGACATCGTCGGCCACGTGCAGAACGCCAGCCTGGAAGACGTCGGCAACGCCGTGCTCGCCTCGCTGACCGCCGCGCCGATCTGGCAGGCCACCCCGCCGGTGGAGCGCGCCGCCGCCCTGGACCGCGCCGCCGACCTGATGGAGGCCGAGATCCAGCCGCTGATGGGCCTGCTGTGCCGCGAGGCCGGCAAGACCTTCGCCAACGCCATCGCCGAAGTGCGCGAGGCCGTCGACTTCCTGCGCTACTACGCCGCCCAGGCGCGCCACGACTTCGCCAACGACAGCCACCGCCCCCTGGGCCCGGTGGTGTGCATCAGCCCGTGGAACTTCCCCCTGGCGATCTTCAGCGGCCAGGTGGCCGCCGCCCTGGCCGCCGGCAACACCGTGCTGGCCAAGCCCGCCGAGCAGACCCCGCTGATCGCCGCCCAGGCCGTGCGCATCCTGCTCCAGGCCGGCATCCCCGAAGGCGCCGTGCAGTTGCTGCCGGGTGAAGGCCATACCGTCGGCGCCGCGCTGGTCAGCGATGAGCGCGTCAAGGGCGTGATGTTCACCGGCTCCACCGAAGTCGCCGGCATCCTCGCCCGCAACGTCGCCGGCCGCCTGGACTCCCAGGGCCGACCGATCCCGCTGATCGCCGAGACCGGCGGGCAGAACGCGATGATCGTCGACTCCTCCGCACTGGTTGAGCAGGTGGTGACCGACGTCGTCGCCTCGGCCTTCGACAGCGCCGGCCAGCGTTGCTCGGCCCTGCGCGTGCTGTGCATCCAGGAAGACGTCGCCGACCGCGCGCTGGAGATGCTCAAGGGCGCCATGTCCGAATGCCGCCTGGGCAACCCGGACAACTTCGCCATCGACATCGGCCCGGTGATCGACGCCGAAGCCAAGGCCGGCATCGACAAGCACATCGAGACGATGCGCAGGAAGGGCCGCCACGTGTTCCAGGTCGCCCGTACCGAAGGCGACGTGATGAGCCGTGGCACCTACGTGATGCCGACCCTGATCGAGCTGGAAAGCCTGGACGAGCTGGAGCGCGAAGTGTTCGGCCCGGTACTGCACGTGCTGCGCTACAAGCGCCAGGACCTGGACCAGTTGCTGGACCAGATCAACGCCACCGGCTATGGCCTGACCCTCGGCGTGCACACCCGCATCGATGAGACCATCGCCAAGGTGGTGGACAAGGCCCATGCCGGCAACCTCTACGTCAACCGCAACATGGTCGGCGCCGTGGTCGGCGTGCAGCCCTTCGGTGGCGAAGGCCTCTCCGGCACCGGCCCGAAAGCCGGCGGCCCGCTGTACATGTACCGCCTGCTGGCCACCCGCCCGGTGGACGCCGTGAGCCGCACCTTCAAGCGCATGGACGAACAGGCGGCCGACGCCCACCTGCGCAACAGCCTGGAGCAACGCCTGGGCAAGCCGCTGGATGCGCTGAAGGAATGGGCGGGCAAGGAAGGCAAGGCCGAGCTGGCCAGCCTCTGCGACAGCTTCGCCGAACTCTCGCAGAGCGGCCTGACCCGCACCCTCCCCGGCCCGACCGGCGAGCGCAACACCTACATGCTGCTGCCCCGCGCCAACGTGCTGGGCCTGGCCGACGACGAAGGCGACCTGCTGACCCAGCTGGCCGCTGCCCTCGCGGTCGGCAGCGCGGTGGTCTGGCAGGACGGCGACCTCACCAAGGCCTTGCGCGGCAAGCTGCCCAAGGCGGTGCAGGCGCGCATCCGGCTGGTCGCCGACTGGAAAGCCGAAGGCGTGGAATTCGACGCCGTGCTGCACCACGGTGACTCGGACCAGCTGCGCGGCATCTGCCAACAGGTGGCGGCGCGCAAAGGCCCGATCATCGGCGTCCAGGGCCTGTCCCAGGGCGAGACCGCGGTGCCGCTGGAACGCCTGCTGATCGAGCGCGCGCTGAGCGTCAACACCGCAGCGGCCGGCGGCAACGCCAGCCTCATGACCATCGGCTGATGGCCGGCAGGCCAGGCGAACGCCTGGCCCGCCACCCGTTCCAACCAGGGGCTCCGGCCCCTGGCGCCCACCGCCTCAAGAGGGATGTGGGCACCCAAGGTTCCCGGTGATCCGCCTGGCGCCTTTTCCAACAGGCGGCTCGTCCCGCCATCCAAGGCCTTCGGGCAAAGGAGCAGCGCCACAAGCGCCGCTCCTTTTTCATTTCTGCCGTACGGAAAATCCGCGGATAGCGTCTTTCGCAGGGTCGGTGACGCTCTTTTCATCCACCGGGGAACACAGCACCCCGTAGATTGGGCTGAGGCACGAAGCCCAACGCAACAGACCCGAACCACACGATGTTGGGCCTCGCTGCGCTCGGCGCCAACCTACGGGCACGCTGGCAGGCTCGGAACGAATTCCATCGCGGATGAAGCCGCTCCCACAGGGAAGAGCGGGCGAATGAATTCGCCCCTACAACAGATGGATCAATGCCGCGCGGACAGGCGCTCCACCGCTTGCGCCGCGCCCATCTGCCGGGCGGCGGACAGGGCGGTGGCACCACCCGCATCGGTGGCGTCGATGCGTGCACCGTGGGCCAGCAGGCTGTCGATGATTTCGCCGCGGTTGAACATGGCCGCCATCATCAGCACCGTCTTGCCATCGGGTGTCGGGCCTTCCACGTCGGCGCCGTGGGCCAGCAGCAACTCGACCATGGCCAGGTCGCCCTTGAAGGCGGCACCGGCGAGTGGCGTCTGTCCGTTGTTGTTGCGCAGGTCCGGGTCGGCGCCGTGCTCCAGCAACACCCGCACAGCCTCCCGGTGGCCGTGGTAGCTGGCCAGCATCAGCAGGCTGTCGCCCTTGTGGTTGCGAAGGTCCACCGGCAGGCCCTGCTCGAGCAGCGCGGCCAGGCCCTGCGCATCGCCGTTACGGGTCAGGTCGAACACTTTGTTGGCAAATTCCAGGGTCGCGTCATCCAGGACGACCGCCGCGTTCTGCTCGCTCATTCAGGCTCTCCTCGAAGTGGCAGCTCGGCTGCGAAAATCAGTGGGGCCGATGATAGGGAAGCAGCCGGGGCGCGGCTCTTAGGGATTCTCTATGGGTGTGAAAGCCGCTGCGGATCGAGCGGGTACGCATGCGCCATTGCAGCGCCGCCGCTGTCGCTAGGCGTGGTCGGTGAAATAGCGGGCTTCGAGCACCAGCGTCCCCTGCAGCACATCGGCCAGGCACTGCCCGCAGGTGCCATCGCAGTAGTGCTCCAGCGCCGCCTGGTTGGCCCAGCAGCCCTGCAGCAGCCACAGGTCGGGGTCGTCGGGGGCGCGCAGCACCTCGTGGCTGATGCAGCCCTCAATGCGACGCGCCGGCTCGACCAGCGCCAGCAGGCGCTCGCCCAGCTCCTCCGAGCGACCGTTGCGGGCGCGGATGGATGCGAGGCTGGTAAAGGTTGGGGACAGGGTCATGGTCTGCTCTCCTCTTGCACGTGGCCCAGGACACAGGCCTCGATCAGCGGCGTGGCGAGGAACAGGGACGTCAGCACCAGCAGCCACAAGACCGTCGGCAATGCTGCACGATCGGCCTTGCGTGGGTTGCTTCTCTGCGGCTCTCGCATCGCCTTCGACCTCGGCATGCGGCGCCCGTAATGGGCGCCGATACAGGGAGAGACTACGGACGCAAAGGCTTTTCCGGTTAGACGATTCCTGCGCGATGCTTGCCTGATCCTGCGAATCTCACGCAGTCAGCATCCGGATGAAGGAGCGCGACAGCGGCGAGCGCTCGTCACTGCGGCGAACCAACCACACCGCCGTGGTCGCCGACGGGTCGAGCAGCGTGCGATAGACCACGCCATCGAACTGCATGCGGGTGAAGGAGGCCGGCAGCACCGACACGCCGAGCCCCGCGGCCACCAGGCCGATGATGGTCAGCGCGCTGTGGGACTCCTGGGTGATGCGCGGGCTGAAGCCCATCTCGTGGGTCAGCGCGATCAACTGGTCGTAGAGCCCGGTGCCGGCGGTACGCGGGAAGTACACGAAGGGTTCGTCTGCCAGCGCCTGCAGATGCAGGCCGGCGTCGAAGGCCGGGTCCGTCGCCAACGGGTGGTCGGCGTGCAGCACCGCCACCAGCGGTTCGCGGAACAGCTCCACCGCCACCAGGGACTCCGGCAACGGCAGCGGGCGGATCAGCCCCACCTGCAGGCGCCCGTTGAGCAGGGCCTCGACCACATCGCGGCTGACCATCTCGTGCACCTCCAGTTGCACATCGGGGTAGGTGCGACGAAAGCGGAAGATGGCCTGGGGAATGATCGAGGTGAAGGGCGCCGACGAGGTGAAACCGACCTTCAGCTCGCCCAGTTCGCCGCGCTGGGCCCTGCGCGCCACATCGGTCGCCTGCCCCACCTGGGCCAGCACCTGGCGCGCCTCGACGAGAAACAGCCGCCCCGCCTCGGTCAGCGCCACGCGGCGGTTGGTGCGCTCGAACAGGCGCGCGCCCAGCTCCTCCTCCAGCGCCTGGATCTGCTGGCTCAGGGGTGGCTGGGAGATGCCCAGCAGCTCGGCGGCGCGGCCGAAATGCAGCTCTTCGGCGACGGCGATGAAGTAGCGCAGATGACGGAGTTCCATGGCTGGAATGATATGTCCTGCCTATCAAAGATGCCGAACAATATATTGGAAAGTATCAGTCCCGGCCGATAGGCTTTTCCCATATCCCGAACGAACCAGCCACTCCACCCCTCCAGCGGGTGCGACGGCACACGCCTGCGCGACAGGCGCCGGGGCCCTGATATCGCCTGCCGAGGTGCATGATGAAAGCGTCCGCCCAGGACACCGCGCTGCCCAGCCATATCGCCAAAGGCACACCCGCCTTCCTGCGCACCAGCCTCGCGCTGTTCTGCGGCGGCTTCGCCACCTTCGCCCTGCTCTACTGCGTGCAACCGATGATGCCGGTGCTGGCCCGGGCCTTCGCCATCAGCGCCACGCAGAGCAGCATGGTCCTGTCGGTTTCCACCCTCGCCCTGGCCTGCGGCCTGCTGCTGACCGGCTCGCTCTCCGACGCCCTCGGGCGCAAGCCGGTGATGGTGGTCTCGCTGCTCTGCGCCGGGCTCTTCACCCTCGCCAGCGCGGCCATGCAGAGCTGGGAAATGGTGCTGGCCATGCGCGTGCTGGTGGGGCTGTCGCTGAGCGGGCTGACCGCCGTGGCCATGACCTACCTGAGCGAGGAGATCGACCCGCGCCATACCGGCCTCGCGGTCGGGCTGTACATCGGTGGCAACGCCATCGGCGGCATGAGCGGGCGACTGGTGGCCGGGGTGATGGTCGACTACGTCTCCTGGCACTGGACGCTCGCCACCATCGGCGCGCTGGCGCTGATCGCCGCCCTGGTGTTCTGGCGCGTGCTGCCCGAGTCGCGGCACTTCCAGGCGCGCCCCATCACCGCGAAGAACCTCTTCGGCGGCTTCGCCCTGCATTTTCGCGATGCGCGCCTGCCGCTGCTGTTCCTCGAAGCCTTCCTGCTGATGGGCAGCCTGGTGACCTTCTTCAACTACATCGGCTTCCACCTGCTGGATGCGCCCTACCACCTCAGCCAGGCGGCGGTGGGCATGCTCTCCATCGTCTACCTGTCGGGCACCTACAGCTCGGCGATGGTCGGCTCGCTGGCGGATCGCGTCGGCCGGCAGAAGGTGCTCTGGGTGGTGATCCTGCTGATGCTGGCCGGCTTCGGCCTCACCCTGCTCGAGCCGCTGGCGCTGATCCTGCTGGGCATGCTGCTGTTCACCTTCGGCTTCTTCGGCGCCCACTCGGTGGCCAGCAGCTGGGTCGGGCGCCGCGCCGTGCAGGCCAAGGGCCAGGCGGCCTCGCTGTACCAGACCTTCTACTACGCGGGCTCGGGGATAGCCGGCACCCTCGGCGGGTTGTTCTGGCACCGCGCCGGCTGGAGCGGTATCGGCCTGTTCATCGGTGGCCTGCTGGGCCTGGCGCTGCTGATCGCCCTGCACCTGGCCCGGCAACCCCAGGGCGCGGCCTGTGCGAGCAAGCCATAGCGCATTCTTCGTGACGCCCGCGACCGTGAGGTCCGACTGAACAGGTCCACGCCGGAGGCCTGGAACGAACCCTTGCCATGATGGCAATCGGCCCGACTCCTGCTTTACTTGGCGGACTTCGACGAGCGATGACGACCAGGGAGCGGCGCGATGGAAGACCAGTACAAGGCGGAACGGGATCGGATCACCTGGCGCCGCAAGGCCCTGGGCCTCGATGGCGGCAACGAGACGCCAAGACGCCCCTGGGCCCTGGCCCTCTCCGGTGGCGGCATCCGCAGCGCCACCTTCTGCTTCGGCGTGCTCCAGGCCCTGGCCCGCGCGCCCGTCGACCCTGGGGCGAACCGCCCCCCGAAGAACGGCGAAGACGATCCCCACACCCACCTGCTGCCGCGCTTCGACTACCTCTCCACCGTCAGCGGCGGCGGCTACATGGGCTCGTTCTTCTCCAGCCTGTTCCAGCCCGAGCGTCTGCGACCGGTCAATGGCGACGAGCAGGAAAAGGCCCGCCAGGCCGCCCTCGAGGCCTACCGGGTGATGCGCTACCAGCCGCCGGGGCGCATCCACTCCTCCGACAACTACCGGGCCGCCCCGGTGGGCGCCGGCCCTACCGCCTGGCTGCGCGAGAACGGCCGCTACCTGACGCCCACCGGCGCCGGCGACCTGATCTATGCCCTGGCGATGACCTGGCGCAACTGGCTCTCGGTGCAGTACGTGATCGGCATGCCGATGCTGCTGGTGCTGGCCCTGATCGCCCTCGCCCAGGGAGTCGCCTGCCACCTCTGGCCGACCGGCCCGCTCTGCGCCAGCCTGCTGCTGGTGCCCGGCGGCGTGGCGCTGCTCAGCGTGGCACCGCTGATGCTCGCCTACTGGCTGATCTACTCGCGCAAGAGCCAGGACGAGCCCCCGGCCCTGGCCAACTGGGCGACCCTGTGCGCCGTGGTGATCGTCGTCGCCATGGCCATCCCCGCCATCTACCTGCAACTGCACACGCCCGACACCACCAACCCGGTGGAAATCCTGCTGTGGCTGACCATCATCGTCACCGTGCTCGGGCTGCTCTGGTGCGCGGCGCTGGTCTTCACCCAGGACCACGGCTCGACCCCCGATGACGCCGGCCTCGACGCCAACAACGTGCGCAACTACCGGTTGCGGGTCACCCGTGCGCTGAGCCAGGCGATCACCGTCACCGGCGCACTGCTGGCCCTGGCGCTGCTCCACCAACTGGCCCAGGAGCTCTACGTGGTGCTCGCCCGGGGCTACTGGCAGGCCTCCGCCCCCGCCGCGCTGCTGCCGGCGCTGGCCTGGATCGCCCGCCACCTGGCCCGCGCCAGCGACGACAAGCCGCTGCCCAGCTGGCTCAGCAGGCTGCCGCTGGACGTCATCGCCCTGGTCGCCGGCATCGTCATGCTGGTCTGCATCGCCCTGCTCTGGGGCCTGCTGGTGCAATGGGTGGCCTGGAACGGCCAGGTGCCCGGCCCGGACGCCATGCCGCCCTTCGCCCTGCAGCGCCTCACCGGGCTCGCCGTCGTGGCGGCGCTGCTGGCCTGGGTCTCCGGGCAGTTCATCGGCTTCATCAACCTTTCCACCCTGCAGGCCTTCTACGCCGCACGCCTGACCCGCGCCTACCTCGGCGCCTCCAACGGCCAGCGCTTCGACGTGCCCAGCCGGCAGAGCCGCAAGCGCATGAGCGTGGCGCAGACCCTGTCCCACGACGACATCGCCCTGGACAGCTACTACCGCACCCGCACCGCCGGCCCGCTGCACCTGATCAACGTCACCATGAACCTCACGGTCGACCCCTCAGAGCAACTGGTGCAGCGCGACCGCAAGGGCAAGCCGCTGTGCGTGGCGCCCTACTGGTACGCCCCAGGCAACACGGATGCCGAGGCGGTGAGCTTCATCCTCGACGGCGAGCGCAAGGTGCGCATCGCGCCCAGCGGCAAGGGCGAGATCAACCAGCCGCTGTCCCTCGGCCAGTGGGTGGCCACCTCCGGCGCCGCCTTCAGCACCGGCCTGGGCCGTGCCACCAGCCTGGGCACCTCCCTGGCCCTGGGCCTGGCCAACGTGCGCCTGGGCACCTGGTGGCAGAGCAACTTCCCGCCGCGCCAGGCCGGCCCGTCGAAGAACTCCGAGCGCCTGTCGCGCTGGCTGCCGGCGCAGACCTACCTGTTCTACGAACTCACCGCGCACTTCCACGGGCACCGCCGCGACAAGCTCTACCTCACCGACGGCGGCCACTTCGAGAACACCGCCACCTACGAACTGGTACGCCCGGAGCGCGACATCGAGCTGATCGTCATGTGCGACTGCGGCTGCGACCCGGAGTACCGCTTCGACGACCTGGCCAACCTCATCCGCCTGTCGCGCATCGACCACGCCCTGGAGATCGAGGAAGACACCGACGTGCTCGACCACCCGCTGCTGTCCCGGGTGTTCGCCAGCCTCGAGGGCTTCCGCCAGCCGCCTAAGCCCACCGATCGCCACTGCGCCATGCTGCTCAACGTGTTCAGCAGCGGCGAACGCGACGATGCCGACGCCCCGCGCGTGCTCACCAGCCGCATCCTCCTGCTCAAGCCGCGGCTGATCGAGTCGCTGCCGGTGGACGTGCTCAACTACGCCCGCGCCAACCCGGTGTTCCCCAACCAGAGCACCGCCGACCAGTTCTTCGACGAAGCCCAGTTCGAAAGCTACCGCCAGCTCGGCCTGTGCATCGGCCAGCAACTGTTCGGCGACGGCCTCAACCAAAACGCCATCGCCAATGCCCTGTGGAGCTACCTGGCCAAGCCGCCGCGCGGCGTGCGCCTGGCTTCGCCGACCATCGACTGAGTTCGCCCAGCCCGGCTCGCCACAACGCCGGGCCGGGATGTGCACCAACCGACGAACTGCCGTAATAGCGCTTTGACAGCGCCTGCTTTTCCCGGAAAATCCGCGCCTCGCTCACAGGGAAGAAGCAGTCTTGAACGATATCCACGACGCCGCCCGGCACATCAGGGACGCCATCCGTACCGCCACCACCGGCCTCATCGGACGCAACCAGCTCGCCGAACTCATCGTCCTCGCCGCCGTGGCGCAAGAGCACCTGCTGGTGGTCGGCCCGCCCGGCACCGCCAAGAGCGCCGTGGTCCGCCGCGTCGCCCAGGCCATGGGCGGGCGCTACTTCGAATACCTGCTGGGGCGCTTCACCGAGCCGTCGGAACTGTTCGGCCCGGTGGACCTGCGCAAGCTGCGCGAAGGCACTGTGGAAACCGACGTCAGCGGCATGCTGCCGGAGGCCGATATCGCCTTCCTCGACGAGGTGTTCCTCGGCTCCACCGCCATCCTCAACACCCTGCTCGGCGTGCTCAACGAGCGCCGCTTCCGCCGTGGCCACACCCAGCTCGACTGTCCGCTGCGGGTCTGCGTCGGCGCCGCCAACGGCCTGCCCGAGGACGAAGCACTGGCCGCCTTCGGCGACCGCTTCCTGCTGCACCTGTTCGTCGAAGCGGTGCCGGACCACCAGCTCGAAGCCATGCTCGCCGGTGGCTGGCAGGCCGAGCAGACGCCCATCGTCGGGCAGCACAACCTTGGCTACCTCGACACCCTCGGCCGCGCCATGAAAACGGTGAACCTGGAAGCCGCGCGCCCGGCCCTGGCCGATGCCATCCGTCGTCTGCGCCAGGCCGGCGTGCAGCTCTCGGACCGCCGCATCGTCAAATCCCAGCGCCTGATCGCTGCCGCCGCGCTGCTCGGCGGACGCCTGCACGCCACCGAGGCGGACCTCTGGCCGCTGCTCTACGTGCTGCCCACCCAAGAGGCGCAACAGCACGGCCGTGAAGTGCTGCGCGAGCTGTTCGCCCATGCCAGCAACGACAACCTGTTCAACGCCGTGGAAGAGGCCACCCTGCAGCCGCTGTCGCGGGTCAGCCGCCTGGCCGAAGAAGCCCGTGCCTGCCTGGACGATGCGCAGGGCGCCGGAGTGGAAGCGGTGCTGCGGGAGATCGACGCCAATTTCCTCGCCGAAGCCCTGCCGCCGACACTGGTCGAGCTGCGCGAGCGCCTGGTCGCCCGCCTTGCCACGCCGGCATGAGCGCACTGAAACAGGCCTGGTGCTGGCAACCCCGCGCCCAGGCCCCGGAGCCCCGTGCCGCCGTAGCCTGGGGCGAAGCCGCCCGGCGCCTGCATACACGCCTGCTGGCCCTGCCCACCGAGCAACTGGCGGGGCTGCAAGCCACCGCCGCCGCCGACCTGCTGGTGGTGATCGGTGACGCCAGCGCCCTGCCCTGGGTGGACGGCATCGACTACGCCGCCCCCTGCGAGCTGGCGCCCGAACTCTGGCTGCCGACCCGGCTGAGCCCCGATGCGCCGCTGGACCTGCTCGCCCGTGCCCTCGCCAAGCGCCACGGCCGCACCCCGCTGCTGCTCTGGCCCGAGCCTGCCAGGACCGTGCCGCTGGACCGCCAGTTGCCACTCTCCGAGGGCCACCTGGCGCGCATCCTCGATCACTGGCAGGGACGCTGACCATGCAATTGCCCGACGTCCTGAAGCCCTGGCACACCCTGCTGGAAGGCGTGGCCCCGGAGCTTGCCGAGCACCTCGCCGCGATGCTCGGCCGCCTGCACGCCCTGGTCGGCCCCTTCCGCGAACGCACGCCCAATGGCCCGCCCGAGCCCGATGGCCTGGGTGACCTGCACCGACGCGGCCCCTATGAGCGGCTGCTGTCCAGCGAGTGGCTGCTGGCCGATGAAATCCCCGATGAATTCCTCCGCCGCGCGGCGGGCGGCGAGCACCTGTTCCTCGCCCCCCAGCAGCGTGCGCGGCACAGCAGCCGGCTGATCGTGGCCCTGTTCGACGCCGGCCCCCGGCAACTGGGCGCCCCACGCCTGGCACACCTGGCGATGCTGATCCTCCTGGCCCGCCGCGCCCGAGAGGCCAATGGCGAACTGCGCTGGGGCATCCTCCAGCACCAGGCCTGGCATGAAGGCCTGCAAGGCCCAGCCGACCTCACCCAGGTACTCGAGGCACGCAGCTGGGCCGCCGCCGAGCCGACTCACTGGCAGGCCTGGCACGCCATGATCGACGCGTTGCCGGAGGAACCGGACGAGCGCTGGCTGATCGGCGGTGCGGCGGAAGACGACGGCATCAGCCACAGCCTGCAGATCACCACCCACCTCGGTGGCCAAGCCCTGGAGGTTGCGCTGCACCAGGCCAGCGGCCGTCGCAGCCTGGAACTGCCCCTGCCACCCCCGGCTATTGGCAAGCGCCTGCTGACCGGGCAGTTCGGCCTGATGGCCCTGCCCGGGCCACAGGCACTCGCCCAGCCCGGGGTGCTGCACGCCCCGCGAGTAGCCCTGACCCTGCCGCCGGTGATCGCCCGCTCCGGGCAGATGGTGGCACTGACGCTGCTCGACCAGAAGGGCGCGCTGGTCTTCAAGCTGCCACCGCCCCAAGGCAAGAAGACCATCGTCACCAAGGTACGCCGGCAGAACTGGCCCGCCGGCAACCAGCCACTGGCCATGGCCTTCCAGGGCAAGAGCCTGGGCGCCATCGTGGACACCGGCGCCTACCTGCGCTTCTGGCAATTGCAGGGCTTCGGCGCCATCAAGCGCCCACCGCTGGAAGAGTTGAGCGCACCACCGGGCACCGCCAACCTGCTGCCGCTGGCCCTTGTCAACAGCAATCACGCCGGCCAGCGCCTGTACCTGCTGGATGCCGCCAGGCACCTGCTGAGCTGGAACCGCGACGCGAAAGCCCCCAGCCATGAATCACCGGCCCTGCAGCGGATCGAGTCCGACGTATTGGCCATGGCCAGCTTCGAGGACGGCCGGCTCTACTACCTGTACAAGCGCGACCAGCGCTTCGTCCTGCAGGAGATGCTGTCGAGCCACCGGACCAGCAGCCCCCTGCGCCTGGGCGAAGCCGGTGAGCCGAGCAAGGCCTTCATGGCCCGGACCACCAACTCCTCGTCCCTGCCCGCCTGCGCGATGCTGGTGGAGACCGCGCCCCAGGAGCGCTGGCGACTCTGCCGTCCCCAGGGCCGCCAGGGTGAAGCTGCGGAAAACTGGATGCTCGATGTTCCCGGCGGCTGGAACGCCCAGGGCCTGGTGGTCAACCGTGAGAGCGGCGCCCTGTTGCTGGTGCTGATGGCCAGCGACCGCAAGGGCCTGAGCCTCTACGACGGCACCGCCCACAACAGGTTCTTCGAGTCCCCCGACCCCATTGCGCGCCTCAGCGTGTGCCCCGCCAGCGGCCTGGTAGCCATCCTCAGCCATGCCCGTGAGCTGGTGGTCTATTGCAGCCAGCGCCAGGTGGTGCGCCTGCGCGCCCACTGCACCCTGGCCGATGACGAAGGAGACCAGCCATGAGCACGCTGGATGCCGAGATTCGCCAACCGCTGCTCAAGGGCCGCCACAAGGTGGCCGGCCTTTGGCTGCCGGCCGACTGGCTGGACGCCGACGAGCGCGCGGCCCTGCTGTTGCGCCACTGGCGCGCCGACGCCAGCGCCTGGCGCTTCGCCGAGGGCGACCTGCTGCGCTTCGCCAGCAGCCATGCCATGGACTGCGACGGCCTGCTCGGCTGGCCGCTGCTGGCCCTGAAAGGCGGTGGCCTGTGCTCAGCCCAACTGGCCACCAAGGAACGGGCCGCGCTGCCGGTCGCCGACCTCTGGCTGGTGCGCGGTGGCCGGGTGCAGGCGCTGCGCCTGGCCGATGCCCAACACCTGGCCCTGGAGGAGCACATCGCCCTCGACGGCTACCCGCTGCTGGACACCTACGACTGCCGTGCCATCCTGCCGCCGCCGATGCTGGAGGTGCTGCCGCCGATCAAGGACATCCACGCCATCCTCGACGGCAAGGTGAAGCCGCCGAGCCCGGAGCGCGACGCGTTCCTCAAGTCGCTGCTGCAGCAACAGGCCGCCGCCGGCAAAGGCAGCGGCAGCACGCACGCCCAGCGCAAGGGCCCCTCGCGCCCCGCCTCCGGCAAAACGGGGATCAGCGCGAGCTGGGCCTTCTGGCTGTCGCTGTTCGCGATCATGATGATCGGCAGCTTCATCCGCGATGCGATGAAGCAACCGCCGAACATCCCGCCGCCCACCCTCAGCGCGCCCCCGGTGGTCGAAACGGCCGCTGACGGCGGCGACACCGTCCTGATCGTCATCCTGGTCACCATTACGGTGCTCATCGCGATGCTGTTCTTCGCCGCCTTGCGACGCTTCTTCAAGGGCGGGCAACAGGGCTGGACCGCCCAGCCCTCGACGCCCACCCCAGTGCCTGCCAAGGCCCCCGCCGCACCGCCCATCAAACCTCGCGCCACACAGGTGCCCAGCGGGCCGAGCGCCTGGCGGCGCTTTCTCACCTCCCTGGCCATCACCTCGAAATTCAGCGAGCTGCTCAACCGCCGCCAGAGCGCCTACATGCGGCGCATGCTGAAGATGTTCGAAGAGGGTGACATCGCCGAAGCCCTGCGCCACGCCCTGCCCCTGGGCAGCGAGCAGGGCAACCTGGGCCAGGCCTTCGGCACGCCGACACGGCGCGATGACCTCGCCCTTGGCAAGCGCTCGGGACCGGGCACCGCCATCTCGCTAGGCGAGGACCTCGAAGCGCACCTGCGCAAGGTCTATCGCCAGCACTTCGAGAAGCTCGACCGCGAGGGACGCATCGATGAAGCGGTGTTCATCCTCGCCGAGCTGCTCAAGGCACGTCAGGAGGCCCTGGACTACCTGGAGCGCCACCTGCGCTTCCGCCAGGCCGCCGACCTGGCGCTGGCCTGGGACATGCCGACCGACAGCATCGTGCGCCTGCATTGCCTGGCCGGGGACTGGCGCATCGCGCTGCAGGTCGCGCGCCGCGACAACGCCTTCGCCAACGCCGTGGAGATGCTGGAGAAGAAGTGGCCCCAGGCTGCCAAGCGCCTGCGCGAGGACTGGGCCGAAATGCTCGTGGCCCGAGGCGACTGGCTGGAGGCCGTGGACGCGATCTGGCCACTGCCAGACAAGCAGGAACAGGCCGCCCAATGGCTGCTGTGCGCTGAAGAGTCCGGCGGTGGCCTGAGCGCCGAGGCCCTGGTGAAACGCGCTGTGCTGCTGCCCGACACCCTGGACGCCTACGCCGCACGCCTGAAGGCCCTGCGTGACGACCCGGCGCGGGCCGGCGAGCGCCTGGCCCTGGCCCAGGCGCTGAACCGGGTCGGCACCGTGCCCCGTACCCGCAGCAACGAACAGCTGCAGTTGCTGGCACGGCTGGTATTGCCGCCCCTGCTGGAGGACCACGCCCGGAGCCGGGTCAATCTGTCCCGGCGTGACCTGCAGAGCCTGCTCAACCTCGGCCAGGACAAGCTGCTGCAAGCCGACCTGCCGCCCAAGGGCCTGCCCCAACATGACGCCTCGCCCCTGCTGCAACGGACCTCGCCCCTGCAATGGCAGGCGCCGCCGGCCGGCCAGAGGGCCATCCTCGACGCCGCGCCCCTGGCCGAGGGGCGCACCCTGATCGCCCTGGGCGAAGCCGGCCTGGCAGTGCTGGATGACCTCGGCCGCCCACTGTTCCGCTTCGCCGAGCCCGGCCACCGCATCGTCCTCGCCCGCAACCGTCGCGTGGCCCTGGCATTGGCCCGACGCGACCAGGTCTGGCGCATCACCAAACTTGACTTGGTCAGCCGCAAGGCCACCGACCTCGGCGTGCTGGCGATGGACTTCCACGCCCATGAATTCGACGGCACCTCCTGGACCATCGGCGACAGCCGCAGCGTGCGCGTGGTGGATGTCGACCGGGCCTTCGCCGTGGTCTGGCACGTCAACGACCTGCCAGGGCAGTTGCTTGCCTTCCAGGGCTGCGCAGGCTTCGAGCAATGGCTGGTGGAGGATGGCCGCGGCGGTACCGAGCTGTGGCGCTACGCATTACCGACGCGGCGCCTGGGCCCCCGCTACGAAGTGTTGCCGTCCCGGCATGATGGGGGGGTCTACGTCCCCAGCCCGGATGGCGGGCTGGTTGAAATCTGGTTCCGTGGCAACGAGGCAGGCGAGCAGACCCTGCTGGTACATACCCACGGCGGCACCCGCGAGGTCGCCCTGCCGGGCGTCACGGCAGACCAGGTCGGCAAGACGAACATCAAGCTGGCCGACGGCTGGCTGCTCCTCGGCACAGCGGTGGATATGGAGATGACGCACTGGCGGCTGATCAACCCGCGCACCCTGAAGACCTGTGCCGAGCTGGACTGGCCGTCCGACACGCCTCTGCAGAGCCGCTCCCTGGAGCACGACTGGCGGCTGTTCGACCGGAGCGGGCGCCTGCTGCGCCTGGACACCCTGACCAGCGAACTGCGCGAGTTGCACAGCTGAATAGCGGCGCGGCGACGTTCGCCGCGCCCTTCAGAAGCGCTCCAGCTGCGGCAGCCACACGCGGATCAGTGAGAACAGGCGCTCCAGGTCGATGGGCTTGGCCAGGTAGTCGCTGGCGCCGGCCTTCATGCACTGCTCCTGGTCATCCTTCATCGCCTTGGCGGTGACGGCGATGATCGGCAGCCTGGCCCAGCGCGGCTCCTCGCGGATGCGCCGGGTGGCCTCGTAGCCATCCATCACCGGCATCATCACGTCCATCAGCACCAGGTCGATGTCGGGGTTCTCGTCGAGCTTGTCGATGGCCTCCTGGCCGTTGCGCGCGGTCACCACCTGGGCGCCCTTCTCGTCCAGCGCGCTGATGAGGGCGAAGATGTTGCGCACGTCGTCGTCCACCACCAGCACTTTGCGCTTCTCGAACACCTTGTCGCGGTTGCGCGCGGTCTGCAGCATCCGTTGGCGTTCGCTGGAAAGCGATGATTCGACCTTGTGCAGGAACAGCGTGACCTCGTCCAGCAGGCGCTCGGGCGAGCGCGCGCCCTTGATGATGATCGAACGCGAATGCCTGAGCAGGTCCTCCTCCTCGTCGCGGGTGAGGTTGCGCGAGCTGTAGACGATCACCGGCGGGAAGGTGCCGAGGTCTTCGGCGGCCATGCGCTTGAGCAGCTCGTTGCCGTGCATGTCGGGCAGCTTGAGGTCGATGATCATGCAGTCGAACTGGGTTTCGCGCAGCCGCGCCAGGGCCTCCTCGCCCCGTTCGGCGGCGACCACCTGGATGTCCTCGTCGCCCACCAGGCGGGCGATGCCGTCGCGCTGCGAGGCGTCGCCCTCGACCACCAGCACGCGCTTGACCTTCTGCGTGAGCTTGGCCTCCAGGCGCGAGAAGACGTCCACCAGCAGCTCACGCGTGGTGGGCTTCTGCGCATAGCCGATGGCGCCCAGGTGCAGCGCGGGCTCGGTGCGGTCGTCGGTGGAGACGACGTGCACGGGGATGTGGCGGGTGTGCGGATCGTCCTTGAGCCGTTGCAGCACCGAGAGGCCGGAATCATCCGGCAGGCGCATGTCGAGGAGGATGGCATCCGGCCCGTGTGCGCCCGCCAGGCGCAGGCCCTCCCCGGCGCTCTGGGCCACCAGGCAACGGTAGCCGAGTTCGTGGGCCAGGTCGTAGAGGATCTGCGCGAACTTGGGCTCGTCCTCGATCACCAGCACGCAGCGCCTGCCCTGGTCGGCCAGGCCGCGGTCGTCGGGGAAGGCCGGCACCTCCGGCTTCTCTTCGTCCGGGGCCGGCGTCGGCTCGGGCAAGGGGGCGGGTTCGACGGACTCCGGGGCCGCCTCCTCGGCCTGGTAGCTCTCCGGCAACCAGAGGGTGAACAGGCTGCCCTGCCCCGGCTCGCTGCGCAGCTCGATGCTGCCGCCGAGCATCTGCGCCAGGTTGCGCGAGATCGACAGGCCCAGCCCGGTACCGCCGAAGCGCCGGTTGGTGGTGCCGTCGGCCTGGCGGAAGGCCTCGAAGATGAAGTCCTGCTGTTCCTGGCTGATGCCGATGCCGGTGTCGGCGACCTCGAAGGCGATGCCGCCTTCCGACGGGCGCACGCGCAGGCGCACGCTGCCCTCCTGGGTGAACTTGAAGGCGTTGGAGAGCAGGTTCTTGAGGATCTGCTCCACCCGCTGGCTGTCGCTGAAGAACTGCCGGGGCGCGGCGGCGTCCACCTGTACCTCGAACTCCAGCTGCTTCTCCGTCGCCTGCGGCCGGAAGAGGCTCTCCAGGTTCTCCACCATGCGCGCCAGCTCGGTCTGTTCCGGGCGTATCTCCAGGCGCCCGGCCTCGACCTTGGCGATGTCGAGGATGTCGTTGATCAGCTTCAGCAGGTCGGTGCCGGAGGAGTAGATCAGCTCGGCGTATTTCACCTGCTGCCCGTCGAGGTTGCCCTTGCGGTTCTCCGCCAGCAGCTTGGAGAGGATCAGCGAGCTGTTCAGCGGCGTGCGCAACTCGTGGGACATGTTGGCGAGGAACTCCGACTTGTAGCGGCTGGCCCGCTGCAGTTCATCGGCCCGTTTCTCCAGCTCCCTGCGGGCCTGGTCGAGGGCGTGGTTGCGCTCGTCCAGCGCGTCGCGCTGCTCCACAAGGCGCAGGGTCTTCTCGTTGAGCTGCTCGTTGGTCTGTTCCAGCTCGGCCTGCTGCGTCTCCAGGCTGGCCTGGGATTCGCGGATCAGCCGCGACTGGTCCTCCAGCTCCTCGTTGGCGGTACGCAGCTCCTCCTGCTGCACCTGCAGCTCCTCGTTGAGTTGCTGCGTCTCGGTGAGCACATCGTGCAGGCGCTGGCGATAACGCGCGGCCTCGAGGGAAGCCCCGAGGCTGCCGCCAATGGCGTCGAGAAAAGCCTGGTCACGCTCATCCAGCGGCCGCAGAAAACCCAGCTCGACGATGCCGTTGACGCTGCCCTCGGTGGCCGTGGGCGCGAGCATCACCGAGAGCGGAGCGTCGTTGCCCAGCCCGGAATTGACCTTGAGGTAGCTCGGCGCCAGCCCCTCCAGCACCCGGGAACGGCGCTCCACCGCCACCTGCCCGACCAGCCCGGCGCCATCGGCGAAGGCCTGCTCACGGGCCTGCTCCTCGGGTGAAAAGCCATAGTCCGCCACGCGGCGCAGCTCGCCATTCTCCTGGCGCACGTAGAGCGCCCCCACCACCATGCCCAGGTACTGGGCGAGAAAATCCAGCACCGCACGCCCGATGCTGCCGGCCGACTGCTGGCCGATGATGCTCTCGGCCAAGCGCGATTGTCCTTCGCGCAGCCAGGCCTGCTGCTGCAGTTTCTGGTTGTCGGCGAGCTGGCGCTCCAGCGTGGCGCCGTAGGTGCTCGAAAGGCCCAGCAGCTCGCGTCGACCGACGAACGCCAGCAAGCCGCTGAAACCGAAGCTGAACAGCAGATAGGCGACGACGGTGAAGAGGGCGGTGTTGCTCGCCCGCTCATTGCGCTCATGGCGCAGTTGCTGCTCGGCGGCAATGAAATCGGCGAAGGTCCGGCGGATGCCATCCACCAACTGCTTGCCGCGCTTCTCGCGCACGGCGGTGGTGATGTCCTGGTTGGCACGGCGGCGCTCGATCATCTCCTGGGCGAAGGTGCCCCAGCGCTCCTGCATGGCCTGGATGCGGCGCACCTTTTCCAGCTGGACGGAATTGTCCCTGACCAGCTCGGCCAGCTCCGACATCCGCGACTCCAGGCGCGGCGTGGCCTCTTCGAAGGGGTCGAGGAACTCGTCCTCCCCGGCGATCAGGTAACCGCGCAGGCTCGACTCACGATCCAGCGTGTAGCGAAAGCCCTCGTTGGCCTTGCCCATGACCATATCGGTGTGCTCGACCCAGCTCAGCACGTACAGCAGGTAGCCGATCAGGGCGATGAACAGCGCGGCGCCGAGCACGCCGATGCCGATCGGCAGGGCCACATTGCGGGAGAGGATGCGGCGGAAACTTCTTTCGTCGATGCTGGCGGTGGCGTTCATCGGCTGTCCCTGGAATGGATGCGCAAGACCCGTAGACGGGCACCCAACGCATCGCCGATTCCCTGGTGACCGCTGGGCTGTGGTGCGCAGCGCCAAGCGCTGCCTGAGGAAAATGTAGCTAGTTGTGCCCGTTTCGCCCGGGAAAGATGGCATGACGCCGCCATCCGCGCGGTCAAACCCGGGCCTGTCGGACTTTCGCCACGCAGAATGAGAACCGCTCATCAACTGCCTGCTTTGCGGCTTGGCCGCGCATTGGCAGAATGACGCGCGCATTACATGGCGCTATGCCACCACCAAGGACGGAATCCTGATGCAGGACAGCAACCCTCACGAGCCAGGGCAAGGGCTCGACGCGGGCCTCGCGTGCCTGGTCATGCTCGCGCGTTTCCATAACATCGCCGCCTCCCCCGAACAACTCGCCCACGAATTCGCCGAAGACGGCCGCCCCTTCGGCAAGGCCGAGCTGCTGCTCGCCGCCAAGAAGCTCGGCCTCAAGGCCCGCCCGGCACGCAGCACCATCGCCCGGCTGGAGCGCACGCCGCTGCCGGCCATCGCCTGTGACCGCGACGGCAGCTTCTTCATCATCGCGCGGCTGGACGACGGCAAGGCGCTGATCCACGACCCGCGTGCGCAACGCCCGGAAGTGCTGGAGTTCGAAGGCCTGGGCGAGCGCTGGAGCGGCGAGCTGGTGCTGATCCGTTCGGAAGCCTCGCTGGCCGGCGAGCTGGCGAAGTTCGACTTCACCTGGTTCATCCCCGCCATCGTCAAGTACCGCAAGCTGCTGGGCGAAGTGCTGCTGGTGTCCTTCGTGCTGCAGATCTTCGCGTTGCTGACGCCGCTGTTCTTCCAGGTGGTGATGGACAAGGTGCTGGTGCACCGAGGCCTTTCCACGCTGGATGTGATCGCCATCGGCCTGCTCGGCATCATGCTCTTCGAGACGGCGCTGTCGGGCCTGCGCAGCTATGTGTTCGCCCACACCGCCAGCCGCATAGACGTGGAGCTGGGCTCGCGCCTGTTCCGCCACCTGGTGACGCTGCCGCTGGCCTACTTCCAGGCGCGCCGGGTGGGCGACTCGGTGGCGCGGGTACGCGAGCTGGAGAACATCCGCAGCTTCCTCACCGGCAACGCCATCACCCTGATCCTCGACGTGCTGTTCTCGGTGGTGTTCATCGGCGTGATGTTCTTCTACAGCGGCTGGCTGACGCTGGTGGTGCTGCTGTCGCTGCCGCTGTACTTCCTCATCTCGCTGATCATCACGCCGATGCTGCGTGCGCGGATCAACGAGAGCTTCGCCCGCGGTGCGGAGAACCAGGCCTTCCTGGTGGAGACGGTCAATGGCATCGACACGCTCAAGGCGATGGCGGTGGAACCGCAGATCAACCGCAAGTGGGACAACCAGCTGGCCGGCTACGTGGCGGCCAGCTTCAAGACCCAGACGCTGTCGACCATCGCCAACGAGGGCGTGGGGCTGGTGGGCAAGCTGGTGACCGTGGCGACCCTGTGGCTGGGTGCGCGGCTGGTGATCGACGGCGACCTCAGCGTCGGCCAGTTGATCGCCTTCAACATGCTGGCCGGGCGGGTGTCGCAGCCGATCATGCGCCTGGCCCAGCTGTGGACCAACTTCCAGCAGACCGGCGTATCGGTGCAGCGCCTTGGCGACATCCTCAACACCCGCACCGAGCTGTCCCAGGCGGCGCGCAGTGCGTTGCCGCCGATCCGTGGCAACGTCGAATTCGACCAGGTGCACTTCCGCTACCGCCCGGATGGTTCCGAGGTGCTGCGCGGGGTGAGCCTGAGCATCCAGGTCGGCGAGGTGATAGGCGTGGTCGGCCGCTCCGGCTCCGGCAAGAGCACCCTCACCCGCCTGCTGCAACGCCTCTACACGCCCGAGCGCGGGCGGGTGCTGGTGGACGGCATGGACCTGGCGCTGGCGGACGTGTCCTCGCTGCGCCGGCAGATAGGCGTGGTGCTGCAGGACAACATGCTGTTCGCCCGCAGCATCCGCGAGAACATCGCCCTCACCGACCCGGGTGCGCCCATCGAGGTGGTGATGCAGGCGGCCAAGCTGGCCGGCGCCCACGAGTTCATCCTCGAACTGCCCGAGGGCTACGACACGGTGGTGGGCGAGCACGGCGCCTCGCTCTCCGGCGGCCAACGCCAGCGCGTGGCCATCGCCCGGGCGCTGATCGGCAACCCGCGCATCCTCATCTTCGACGAGGCCACCAGTGCGCTGGACTACGAGTCCGAACGCATCATCCAGCAGAACATGAAGGACATCTGCCGGGGCCGCACGGTGATCATCATCGCCCACCGCCTCTCCGCCGTACGCGATGCCAACCGCATCGTGGTGATGGACCGCGGGCAGATCGTCGAGCAGGGCACCCACGCCGAACTGCTCACCCACCAGGCCGGGCATTACTCGCGCCTGCACCGACTGCAGCAGGGGTAAGCCATGGGCGCCAAACGCGAACTGATCAACCGCTACCGCACCGCCTGGCCTCACGCCTGGCGCCACCGCAAGGCCATGGACGCACCGCAGCGCCTGAGCCACGAGGTGCAATTCCTCCCCGCCGCCCTGGCCCTGCAGGAGCAGCCGCCGCACCCGGCACCGCGCTACATCCAGTGGGCGATCATCGCCTTCGCCGCGCTCGCGCTGGTCTGGGCCTGCGTCGGCGAGATCGACGTGGTGGCCACCGCCACCGGCAAGATCGTGCCCAGCGGCAAGACCAAGATCATCCAGCCCAGCGAGGTGGCGGTGGTCAAGGCGATCCACGTCTACGACGGGCAGAAGGTCAAGGCCGGCGACCTGCTGGTGGACCTCGACGCGCAGATCACCGGCGCCGACGTCGACCGCCTGAAGAGCGACCTGCTCGCCGCCCAGGTGGACAGCGCCCGCGCCCGTGCCCTGCTCGATGCCATCCAGGACGGCGGCGAACCCACCTCCCTCGCCGCGCTGATCCCCGAGGCCAGCCCCGAGCAGCAACTGGCCGCCCAGCGCTGGCTGCAGGGCCAGTACCTGGAACTGCGCAGCACCCTCGACCAGGCCGACGCCGAGATCGACCAGCGCGTCGCCGAGATCCAGGCGGCCAAGGCCTGGGTGGCCAAGCTGGAGGAATCCCTGCCCATCACCCGCCAGCTCTCCGCCGACTACAAGCGCCTGCTGGACAAGGCCTACGTGGCCAAGCACGCCTACCTGGAAAAGGAACAGGCGCGCCTCGACCAGGAGCGCGAACTGGCCATCCAGCAGGCCCGCGTCATCGAACTCACCGCCGCCCGCAGCGCCGCCGAACGCCAGCGCAACACCGTGCTGGCGCAAACCCGCCGCGCTATGCTCGACCTGCAGCACGAATCCGAACAGCGCGCGGCCTCCCTCGCCCAGGAACTGAAGAAAGCCGAACAGCGCGACCGCCTGATGCGCCTCACCGCCCCGGTGGACGGCACCGTGCAGCAACTGGCCATCCACACCAACGGCGGCGTGGTCACCGAGGCACAGCCGCTGATGGTCATCGTGCCCAGCGACCAACCGGTGGAAGTGGAAGCCATGCTGGAAAACAAGGACATCGGCTTCGTCCACCCCGGCCAGGAAGTGGAGATCAAGGTCGAGACCTTCACCTTCACCAAATACGGCGTGGTGCACGGCACCGTGCAAAGCATCTCCAACGACGCCATCGACGACGAAAAACGCGGCCTGGTCTACAGCACCCGCATCCTGCTCAAGGAAAACAGCATCCAGGTCGGCGACAACCGCATCGAACTCTCCCCCGGCATGGCCGTGCGGGCGGAAGTGAAGACGGACAAGAGAAAGGTGATCGATTATTTCCTGAGTCCGTTGAAGGAATATCAGGATGAGAGTTTGGGGGAGCGGTGAGTAAACCCTACAGTCTCAATAGAGCACAAATCGCACTCAGCCCATATAAAGAAAAGAGCAATGAATAGCACATTACAACCGTCAATCAACCGCATAAATACATCACCAGCACTACCAAAACTCATCATAAGCTGGCTAATTATTGGATATTCCATATCCATTCCTGCTTATTTTCTTGCACCACCGATCGATATAGAAATCCCCGTATCGCACTGGGCCGCACAACAAATAACCAATCAACATCTATTCATATTCATCGCCCTGACACACACCATACTACTTCCGCTCTACTTCATAGCAATCTGGCGATTGGGATTTACTAGAATCTTAATCTCTCGCCCTGCGAAACTTGCCATCTTAGGTGGATGCCTAGCCTGGGTGGTTTTCCTTACGGGAGCGATCCCACTGGATGGCGACAACATATTCTCCCGCCTATTTAGAACAATAATAATTGAAACCGACTGGATGGGCGGGGCGTTGATATATTTCATAGCCATAAGCACTCTCACCATCTCACTTGTATTACTTTTAAAGAAGGGACTCTGATCCGTGCCAACTCCAAACGACGAAACTCTATTTGAAGAATATTGGACAAACGTTTACAGCACCCTAGCTGGAACGCTATCAAAAGTATCGGAAAAATATTCCCAAGATGATTTCAACAATGCAGTAAAGCGAGCAGAAATCGCTCAAACCTTAGCCTCAGACTACGAGCACTTTGCAAACAAAGCAGCTGAACTTTCTCGAAAAGCAGACCAAGCAGGCATCGAGCTACGTAAATCAGCTCAAAATGCACTAGACAGCGCATCAATCATGTTTAGGAAGCAAGCAGATGAGCTTCATGCCAAAGGACTTGATGCCCTTGAAAAAGTAAACCTTGACGTCTTAAGCGGGATAAACCGAAAACTCCTTTCAACTGCAGGAGACCTTCTTGGCCCTATTGGAGATACCTTAGATATCGCCATAAAAGCCTCAGAAGGTGACTACTACGCAGCAGCGGGTTCTTTTGTTGGTGCGGTTGCCGGTGCGGCAGTTGCAGCTGTTCTCGTTGGGCTCACTGGGTGGATTAGCATTCCACTAGCCGTTGGCTTTGGATGGTTAGTCGGTGAGAGCTTCGAAGATATATTTAAGTATCTCGATCCATTAAATATGAACTCAAACGTTAATACTGAGTTCCAAGCAGCCAACTCCTTCGTCGAACGCCGCGACCCCCTCAGCCTCGATCTCGACGGCGACGGCATCGAAACCGTCGGCGCCAATGCCGGCATCACCTTCGACTTCGATGGCGATGGCCTGAAGACCGGCACCGGCTGGGTCAAGGGTGACGACGGTTTCCTCGTACTGGACCGTAACGGCAATGGCCAGATCGACAATGGTGGCGAGTTGTTCGGCGTCGACACCGTCAAGGCCAACGGCCAGAAGGCCAGCAATGGCTTCGATGCGCTAAAGGACTTCGACAGCAACGGCGATGGCGTCTTCGATGCCCAGGACACCCAGTTCGCCAATGTGAAGATCTGGCAGGACGCCAACCAGGATGGCATCGCCCAGGCAGGCGAACTCAAGACCCTGGCCGAGCACAATATCGTCGCCATCAACCTGGATTCGACGGCGAGCAACCACAACTCCAACGGCAACCTGATCAGCGCCGTCGGCAGCTTCGTTCGTGGCGATGGCAGCGAAGGCACCGTCAACGCCAACCAGAGCCTGGCCGCCAACCTGGACCTGGTCAGCAACCCCTTCTATCGCGAGTTCACCGACCGCATCGCCCTGGACGACACGGCCAAGGCCCTGCCGGACATGAAAGGTTCCGGTGCGGTGCGTGACCTGCGCGAAGCCTCGATGCTCAACGCCGAGCTCAAGACGCTGCTGGCAACCTACTCCCAGGCACAAACTCTCGAAGAGCAGGTGGGCCTGCTGGATCAGTTAATCGCCGAATGGGCGAAGAGCGCCGACTACAAGACGTTCGATAAGCGCATCGATGCACTGGATGACGGCACCACTGATGTGCGCTTCCAGTACTCTTGGGAGGCTAGCGGCACTCAGCCGACCGAAGCACAGCAGAACACCAAGACGCTTCTTGAGCGTGTGAAAGCCCTCGAAGTGTTCAATGCGCAGAACATCCTCAAGTTTGGCAAGGTTGGCTCAGGCACTAATAGCCTAACTTTATCCTTTGGCGTGGGTACAGCTAGCAGCAATAGCTCCTACAACACGACCCAAGGCAGTGTTGTGATTGATGAGAATCGTCTTGGCTTCAACGCTGGGCAGATTGGCTTGCTGAATCAGGCTTATGAGAGCCTCAAGCAGTCCATCTATGACAGCCTGGTACTGCAGACTCGTTTGAAATCATATGTAGACACGATTGACCTGAAACTTACGACCAATGGATTTGAGCTTGACTACACTCGGATGTACACGCTGTTCGCAACTACAGCGAATGAAAGTCCATTCACAGCCATTAGCGACGCATTGGACTTCTCCCGAGTCTGGGCAGACCAAAAAACGACAGATTTACTTAAAACGTCTTTCATTCCCGCACTAGCAGAGCAGTTGTCCACTGAAGAACTCAATAGGCTCCGCAATCAACTATCCCACGTCAACGCTCTGCATACTCAGTTGGGTAGTGCCTCCAATGATGCGCTGATAGGTACGCCAAGCAACGACTACCTACTTGGGCTGGGTGGCAACGACTCCATCCTCGGCGGCTACGGCAATGACACCCTCATCGGCGGCAAGGGTAACGACACCCTCAATGGCCATGACGGCAGTGACACCTATGCCTTCAGCCTCGGTGATGGTCACGACACCCTGGCCGAGACCTATGTAAACACCAGCGACAACTATCTCGCCACCGACATCATTCGCTTCAGCGAAGGTATCAATGTCTCGGACATGCGTATGAGTCGCGAGGGTAGCAACCTCACCCTGCACTACAGCGCCACCGACAGCATCACGATCCCCCTCTGGTACACCAATCCGTATGTGCGGATCGAAAAGATCGAGTTCGCCGATGGCAGCAGCCGCACCATCAACAGCCTGGAAATGGCACTCGGGGTCACCGGCACAGCCGGTGACGATGGTTTCGGGATCTATGGCAACGATGCCGTGCACTTCAAGGGCCTGGCAGGCAACGACACACTGAACGGCGCTGCCGGTAACGACATCCTCGATGGGGGTGACGACAACGACAGCCTCAATGGGGGCGCCGGTAATGACATCCTGCTCGGTGGAGCGGGCAACGACTCCATTCTCGGCGGCTACGGCGATGACGTCCTCGTCGGTAGTTGGGGTAACGACACCCTCAACGGCCATGACGGCAGTGACACGTTCATCTTCAAGCGCGGTGATGGTCAGGACACCCTGACCGAGACCTATGAAAACACCGCCGACAACTATCTCTACACCGACATCATTCGCTTCGGCGAAGGTATCGATGTTGCCGACATTCGCATGAGTCGCGAAGGCAGAAACCTCATCCTGCACTACAGCGACACCGACAGCATCACGCTCACACACTGGTACACCAATCCGTACGTGCGGATCGAAAAGGTCGAGTTCGCCGATGGCAGCAGCCGCACCATCAACAGCCTGGAAATACAGCTAGGGGTCACTGGCACAGCCGGTGACGATGGCTTCGCGCCCTATGGCAACGATGCCGCGTACTTCAAGGGCATGGCAGGCAACGACATACTGAACGGCGCTGCCGGTAATGACATCCTCGATGGGGGTGACGACGACGACAGCATCAATGGGGGCTACGGTAATGACACCCTGCTCGGTGGAGCGGGTAACGATTCCATCCTCGGCGGCTACGGCGATGACATCCTTACCGGCGGCAAGGGCAACGACACCCTCGACGGCCATGAAGGCAGTGACACCTATGTCTTCAGCCTCGGTGATGGTCAGGACACCCTGGCCGAGACCTTTGCAAACGGCAGCGACAACTATCTCGCCACCGACATCATTCGCTTCAACGAAGGTATCGATGTCACCGGCATGCGCATGAGCCGCGAAGGCAGAAACCTCACCCTGCACTACAGCGCCACCGACAGCATCACGCTCGCCGGCTGGTACAGCAATCCATACCTCCGGGTTGAAAAGGTCGAGTTCGCCGATGGCAGCAGCCGCACCATCAACAGCCTGGAAATGGAGCTCGGGGTTACCGGCACAGCCGGTGACGATGGCTTTGCGCCCTATGGCAACGATGCCGCGCACCTCAAGGGCATGGCAGGCAACGACACGCTGAACGGCGTTGCCGGTGACGACATCCTCGATGGCGGTGACGGCAACGACAGCCTCAATGGGGGCGCCGGTAATGACACCTTGCTCGGTGGCGCGGGCAACGACTCCATCCTCGGCGGCCACGGCGATGACGTCCTCATCGGCGGCAAGGGCAACGACACCCTCGATGGCCATGACGGCAGTGACACCTACCTTTTCAGCCTCGGTGATGGTCACGACACCCTGGCCGAGACCTATGTAAATACCAGCGACAACTATCTCGCCACCGACATCATTCGCTTCGCCGAAGGAATCAATGTCTCGGACATGCGCATGAGTCGCGAGGGTAGCAACCTCACCCTGCACTACAGCGCCACCGACAGCATCACGATCCCCCTCTGGTACAGAAATCCGTATAAGCGGATCGAGAAAGTCGAGTTCGCCGATGGCAGCAGCCGTACCATCAACAGCCTGGAAATGGAGCTCGGGGTCACTGGCACAGCCGGTGATGATGGCTTCGGGGGCTACAGCAACGATGCCGTGCACTTCAAGGGCCTGGCAGGCAACGACGTACTGAACGGTGCTTCCGGTAACGACATCCTCGATGGCGGTGAAGGCAACGACACAGTCAATGGCGGCTATGGCAATGACACCTACTTGTTTGCCAAAGGGGATGGCCAGGACCTGGTAGCCGATGCAGATGGCAACGACACCCTTCTCTTCGGTGAAGGCATCTCCGCCAACGACATCTGGCTCCAACGCAACGGCAGCAACCTGGAGCTGACCCTGCGCGACTCCACCGACAAGGTCACCATCAGCAACTGGTACTCCAGCACCTCGAACCACATCGAGACCATCAAGTCCGGTGACGGCAAGACCCTTCTCGACAGCCAGGTGCAGAACCTGGTCAACGCCATGGCGGCCTTCGCGCCGCCTGCAGGCGGCAGTTCCAACCTGACGCCCGAGCAGAGGGCGCAGCTGGAGGTGGTGATCGCCGCGAACTGGCAGTAACCGCTGAGTAAATGAACAAGACCCCTCACGGGGCCTTGTTCATTTCCGGGGTTTGGAACTGTTCAGCGCGCCATCCACCCATCCCCTCACCTGCTCGGCGCTGGGTGCTTCGGGGGCGAAGAGGATGCGGTAGATCATCGGGGCGACCACGGCGTCGATCAGTTGTTCGGCGCTGGGGGCGGGGTCGTGGCGCTGGGCGGCGCGGTCGAGGATGAGTTGCAGCTGGCAGCGGACGAGATCGGCGCATTGGCCGGGGTAGTCGCCGGCAAGATCTGAGACGACGTCACGGATCAGGGTGCGGCCGAGTTCGGAGCTCATCTCGTCGAGGTATTGCTCGGCCCAGGCGTGCAGGTCGCCGGCGAGGGTGCCGGTGTCCTGGGGCTCGCCGGGGAGCATGCGCTCCAGGGCGACGTCGGCCAGCAGGGCGGAGAGATCGCCCCAGCGGCGGTAGATGGTGGAGGGCGTGACGCCCGCGCGGGCGGCGATCTGCGGGACGGTGAGGTCGGCGCGGTCGCGCTCCTCGAGCAGTGCACGCACTGCCGCGTGGATGGACTCCTGCACCCGGGCGCTGCGCCCGCCAGTGCGGCGGTTTTCTTTGATGGCCATGGCGGCGGACCTTATCACAAAGAATTTGCGTTAAGGAATTGCCGGGCGCAGACTGCGCAAACGCAATTACTTAGCTTTAGCGAGACGACCATGGCCCAGTCCGCCGACACCTGCCTCGACCAACGCCACGCCCGCAGCGGCATCGCCTTGCTGGCCGCCACCCTGCTGAGCTTCCTGGCCGCCTCCAGTGCGCCCACGCCGCTGTATCCGGTCTATCAGGCGCAGTGGAGCTTCAGCCCGGCGATGCTGACCCTGGTGTTCGCCATCTATGCCTTCAGCCTGCTGGCCGCGCTGCTCACCCTGGGCAAGCTGTCGGACTACCTGGGCCGGCGGCCGGTGATCCTCGCCGCCCTGTTGCTGGAGATGCTGGCGATGGCGCTGTTCATCGAGGCCGATGGTGTCGCCTGGCTGCTGGCGGCGCGGGTGATGCAGGGGTTCGCCACGGGGATGGCGACCAGCGTGCTGGGGGCGGCGCTGCTGGATCGCAACCCCGAGCGCGGGCCGCTGTTCAACAGCGTGGCGCCGCAGCTGGGCATGGCGTGCGGCGCGCTGGGTTGCGGAATGCTGGTGGAGTGGGCGCCCTGGCCGTTGCACCTGGTCTACCTGGTCCTGCTGCTGGTGTTCGCCACCCAGGCATTGCTGGCGTGGTGGCTGCCGGAATCCATCTCGCGCCGCCCGGGTGCCATCGCCTCGCTGCGTCCGACCCTGAAGGTACCGCCCCAGGCCCGTGGGGCGCTGTGGCGCACGCTGCCGGTGAACGTCGCGGTCTGGTCCCTGGGCGGCTTCTACCTGTCGCTCGCGCCGTCGCTGATCCGCGCGGCCACCGGCTCCAACTCGGCGCTGGTGGGCGGGCTGGCGGTGACGGCTCTGACCTTGAGCGGCGCGCTGTCGATCCTGTGGTTGCGCCAGCACACGGCACAGCAGGTGCTGCGCATCGCCACCGCCCTGCTGCTGGCAGGTGTGGGCGCCATGCTGGTGGCGGTGCAGGCCGGCTGGCTGTGGCTGTTCCTGGTGGCCTCGCTGGTTGCCGGCGGCGGCTTCGGTTCGGGCTTCCTCGGGGCACTGCGCAGCGTGATGCCGTTGGCTCATGCCCATGAGCGCGCCGGGCTGATGGCCACCTACTACGTGATCAGTTACCTGGCGTTCTGCGTACCGGCGCTGCTGGCGGGGGTATCGGCGCGCCACTTCGGATTGGTGGCGACCGCCACGGGGTTCGCGCTGGTCCTGATCGGCCTGATCCTCGTCGCACTGCGGGGCGTGTGGCGGGCCGAGCGCGCCTGAAGCAAGGGGCCCGTCCAGCCGACGATTGGATTACACCCGTAATATACAAGCGTTTGAATTACGCATATCATCCTAAGCATGCGCCTCGTCGGATCGCTCGTACCCCGGCGCTCCCGCCGGCTCCGCCCGGCCCAACCTGCAAGGACCCGAGATATGCAATCCATCGTCATCGCCGGTTTCGCCCGTTCGCCCTTCCACTTCGCCAAGAAGGGCGGGCTGATCAACATCCGCCCGGACGACCTCGCCGGCCAGGTCGTCAAAGGGCTGGTGGACCGCCTGGACATCGACCCCAGCGAGATCGAGGACCTGATCCTCGGTTGCGCCTACCCCGAGGCCGAACAGGGCATGAACCTGGCGCGCATCGTCGGCTTCCTCGCCGGCCTGCCGCAGAGCGTGGCCGGGGCCACGGTGAACCGCTTCTGCGGCTCGTCCATGACCTCCATCCACTTCGCCGCCGGGCAGATCCAGCTCGGTGCCGGCGAGGCCTTCATCTGCGGCGGCGTGGAATCCATGACCCGCGTGCCGATGGGCGGCTTCAACATCTCGCCCAACCCGCGCCTGACCAGCGGCGAGATCCAGGCCTATATCCCCATGGGCCACACCGCCGAGATCGTCGCCGAGCGCTACGCCATCAGCCGCGTGGACCAGGAGGCGATGGCCGTGCAATCCCACGGGAAGGCGGCCGACGCGCGCCTGCGCGGCCTGCTGCAGGACGAGATCATCACCATCGAGACACCGGACGGCCCGGTCACCGAGGACGGCTGCATCCGCCCCGGCACCAGCGCCGAGGCCCTGGCCCAGTTGAAGCCGGCCTTCGGCGGCAGCGTGACCGCCGGCACCGCCTCGCCGCTGACCGACGGCGCGGCGGCGGTCTTCGTCTGCACCGAGGCGTTCGCCCGGCGCTGGAAGCTGGACATCCTCGCCCGCATCAAGGCGGTCGCGGTGGTCGGCTGCGCGCCGGAAGTGATGGGCATGGGCCCCTTGCACGCCACCCGCAAGCTGTTGCAACGCAGCGGCCTGTCGGTGAACGACATCGACCTGTTCGAGATCAACGAAGCCTTCGCCAGCCAGGCGCTGGCCTGCATCCGCGAGCTGGACATCGACATCGCCAAGGTCAACCTGGACGGCGGCGGCATGGCCATCGGGCACCCGCTGGGCGCCACCGGCGCGCGTATCACCGGCAAGGCGGCCTCGCTGCTCAAGCGCACGGGGGGCCGCTACGCCGTCGCCACCCAGTGCATCGGTGGCGGCCAGGGCGTGGCCACCCTGCTGGAAAGCGTCGAGTGAGGCGCCGGGGGAGGTGCGAGCGCGCCTCCCCTTTCGTCGGCCATCGGCATCGCTGCGACGGCAACTGCATACAGGCGGTGAATATGGAATTACAATCGCCATACTAACGTCCGGAATTTGAGGCCACTGCCATGCGCTACTCGGAAGACCACAAGGCCGAAACCCACAAACGCATCATCGCCGAAGCGTCCCGCCGCTTCCGTGCGGACGGCATCGACGCCACCGGCCTGCAGCCGCTGATGAAGGCATTGGGCCTGACCCACGGCGGCTTCTACGCCCACTTCAAGTCCAAGGATGCGCTGGTGCAGGAAGCCCTGCGCGCGGCGGCCAACGACGCCAGCGGCCAGTGGGCCAAGGTGCTCGCCAAGCCGGAGCCGCTCAAGACCCTGTTCAAGCGCTACCTCTCGCCGGAACACCGCGACAACCCGGACGCCGGCTGCCCGCTGCCGACCATGTCCTCGGAGCTGGGCCAGCGCGGCCAGGCCAGCCCCATCAGCGACGAGGTGGTGGGCAACCTGCTGAGGATGATCGAGAAGGAAACGGGCGACCCGCAGGAAGCGATGGCGATGGTCGCCACCATGGTCGGCGCGCTGAGCCTATCCCGCAGCGTGGCGGACGAGGCCCTGTCCAAGCGCATCCTCGAGGATGCCTGCAGCAACCTGACCGCACGCCTGGAGGAGAAGAAAGGCGGCAAGGCCTGAGCCCGCCGCCACGATTCCCATGAGCGGCCGCAAGGGCCGCTCCATTCAGCCCATCCAGCGCCGGAACAGCGCGCTGGCATTCACCCCGCCGAAACCGAAGCCGTTCGACAGCGCGTAGTTGATGGTCATCGGCCGCGCCGCGCCATGGACGATGTCCACGCCGGCGGCGTCTTCGTCCGGTTGTTCGAGGTTCAGGGTGGGCGGCGCCACCTGGTCGCGGATGGCCAGTACGGTGAAGATCGCCTCCAGCCCGCCGGCGGCGCCAAGCAGGTGCCCGGTGGCGGACTTGGTGGCGGAAACCGCGATCCCACCCTCCTCGCCGAACACCGCCTTGATCGCCGCCAGCTCGCCTTTGTCGCCCACCGGCGTGGAAGTGGCATGGGCGTTGAGGTGCTGGATCTGCCGCGGCTCGATGCCGGCCTGGGCGATGGCGGTGCGCATGGCACGCTGGGCGCCGCTGCCGTCCTCCGGCCCTGCCGTGAGGTGGTAGGCGTCGGCACTGGTGCCATAGCCCACCAGCTCGGCGATGGGCGTGGCGCCGCGTGCCAGGGCATGGTCGAGCGATTCGATCACCAGCATGCCGGCGCCCTCCCCCATGACGAAGCCATCGCGACGGCTGTCGAAGGGCCGGGAGGCCTGTTCCGGGTGATCGTTGAAATCGGTGGACAGCGCCCGGGCCGCCGCGAAGCCGGCCAGCGCCACGCGGTCGATCGAAGCCTCGGCGCCGCCGCACAGGGCGATGTCCACCTCGCCGGAGCGGATCATCCGCGCCGCATCGCCGATGGCCTGCACGCTCGCGGCGCAGGCGGTCACCGGGGCGCCGATGGGGCCCTGGAAACCATGGCGGATGCTGACGTGCCCGGCGGCCAGGTTGACCAGGAAGGAGGGAATGGTGAAAGGCGACAGGCGTCGCGGGCCCCGGCTATCGGTGGTGCGCACGGCGTCGGCGATGGCACCGAAGCCGCCGATGCCGGAGCCGATCACCGTGGCGGTACGGGCCTTCTTCTCGTCGCTGTCGGCGACCCAACCGGCTTGCTGCAGGGCTTCATCGGCGGCGGCCAGGGCGAAGAGGATGAAGCGGTCCATCTTCTTCTGCTCCTTCGGCGGCGCCGCACTGTCGGGATCGAAGCCACCCTCGGGGTCTTCTTCCCGCGTCGGTACGCTGCCGCCGACCTTGGTCGCAAGATCCCGCACGGTGTCTTCGGGCAGGGCACGCAGGCCCGAGCGGCCCGCCAGCAGGCGCTGCCAGGCGGTTTCCACGCCGCAGCCCAGGGGCGAGACGAGCCCCATGCCGGTGACGACGATTCGTTGCGAGTTCATCATTTCCCTCCAAGTATCAGGCAGGTCGTGGAGCCGGTGGCGTAGAGCTTCCCGTCCACGTCATAGATGCGGCCCTCGGCCAGTGCGGTCGAACGGCCCACGTGGATGATGCGCCCTTCCGCCCTCACCGGCCCGGTGTCCATGGTCATGGCCCGCACGTAGCTGATGCGCAGGTCGGTGGTGGTGTAGCCCTGCCCCGGCTTGACGTGCATATGGATGGCGCAACCCATGCAGGAGTCCAGCAGGGTGGCCGCATAGCCGCCATGCACGGTGCCCAGCGGATTGTAGTGGCGGGCATCCGGAACGCCCTGGAATACGAAGCGCTCCTCTGACCATTCGATGGGCACGAAGCCCATCAGTTCACCTATCGGGGGCGAGGGCAGGTCACCCCGGCCGATGCCGTCGAAGAACTCGCGCGGACTCAGCTGGACCACCTCGGACATGCTCAGGGTGCCGGGCTTCAGTCGCTCCAACATGGCACGCTCGGCTTCCAGCCAGGCCTGCAGCTTTTCTTCACGGCTCGATTCGCTCATGGCACTTCCCCTCTCGCTTGGCCCGGGGGCCTGACTTGGATTTCAACCATCATATAACGAGGCGCAGGGCCTTGCGCAAGGCCACCCGATGGGCGCCTCGCACAGGGGGTCAGAGCCCCATCTGCTTGCTGATGATCTCGTTCATGATCTCCCGCGAGCCGCCGCCGATGGAGAGAATGCGGTTGTCACGGTACAGGCGCTCCACCAGGCTTTCGCGCATATAGCCCATGCCGCCGAGCATCTGCACGGCGTCGTAGGTGAGGCGGTCGGCGATGTCGGTGGCGAAGTTCTTGGCCATGGATATCTCCTTGATCACGCTCTTGCCGGCGGCCATCTTCGCCGCCTGGCGGTAGGTGAACTCGCGGGAGACTTCCAGTTGCGTGGCCATCTCGGCCAGGCGGTGCTTGAGCACCTGGAACTTGCCGATGGGCTTGCCGAAGGCCTCGCGCTCCCGCGCCCAGGCCAGGGACTCTTCCAGCGCCAGTTGCGCCGTCATGTTGGCCATGATGGCCAGGGCCAGGCGCTCGGATTGGAAGTTGGCCATGATACAGGCGAAGCCCATGTTCTCGACACCGATCAGGTTGGCCGACGGCACCCGGCAATCCTCGAAGAACAGTTCGGCGGTGTCGGAGGCCCACCAGCCCATCTTCTTCAGCTTGCGGCCCACGCTGAAGCCGGGGGTGCCCTTCTCGATCAGCAGCAGGCTGACGCCGCCGAAGCCATCGCCGCCGGTGCGTACCGCCACGGTGTAGTAGTCGGCGCGCACGCCGCTGGTGATGAAGGTCTTGCTGCCGTTGACCCGGTAGAAATCCCCCTCGCGCACGGCACGGGTCTTGAGGTTGGCCACGTCGGAGCCGCCGGACGGCTCGGTGATGGCCAGGGCCATGATCTTCTCGCCGGCCAGCACCTGGGGCGCGATGCGCTCGCGCAGTTCCGGGTGGCCCCACTTGATCAGCGGGGGCAGGCCTATATCCAGGGAGCCCAGCCCGGCCACCAGGCCGCCGGAACCGCTGCGCATCAGCTCTTCGCTGGCTGCCACCTTGGCGAATAGGTCACCCTCGTGGCTGCCGCCGTACTGCTCGGGGTAGCCGATGCCGAGGATGCCGGCAGCGCCGGCCTTGAGGTAGAGCTCGCGGGGGAATTCCTCGGCCTCCTCCCAGTCGCCGATGTGCGGGAGGATCTCCCGCTCGACGAAGCGGCGCACCGAGTCGCGCACCAGTTGATGGGATGGATCGAAGTATTCCTGGCAAGCGGACATGGCGTGGCTCCCTGTTTGAGTCAGAGAAACTTACCGAGCGCTTGCTTGGTTTTCAAGGCGTGACATGCGCCATCGATCAGGACGTATGCGCCGCTCCGAAGCGCTCCCGATAGGCCGAAGGCGGGAGCCCGACGGCGTTGCGAAAGGCCACGCGAAAGCTCTCCACCGAACGGAAGCCGCACAGCTCGGCAATGCGCTCGCTGCCGTCGACACCGCCCTCCAGCAGCTCGCGGGCACGGGCCAGGCGTTCGTGCTGCAACCAGGCCTTGGGTGTCATGCCGGTGGCCTCGCTGAAGCGGCGCAGGAAGGTGCGCTCGCTCATGGCCACGCGGCGAGCCAGTTGGCTCACTTCCAAGGGCTCGTGCAGGTGCTGCCGGGCCCACTGCATCAGCGCCGAAAGATCGTTACGCGGAGCACGGGCCACCGGGGCGGGAATGAATTGCGCCTGCCCGCCGGCACGCTGGGGCGACATCACCAGGCGTCGCGCCACGGTGTTGGCCACCTGGGTGCCGAAATCCCGCGCCACCAGGTGCAGGCAGGCGTCGATGCCGGCGGCGCTGCCCGCCGAGCTGATCAGTTGGCCGGCATCGACGTAGAGCACCTCGGGGTCCACCTCGATGGCGGGAAAGCGCCGCGCCAGCTCCTCGGCATAGCGCCAGTGGGTGGTGGCGCGCTGGCCATCCAGCAGGCCGCTGGCGGCGAGGACGAAGACGCCGGAGCAGATGGACACCAGCCTCGCCCCGCGTGCGTGGGCGTCGCGCAGTGCATTCAACAGCCGCTCGGGCGGGGCCTCGGCACGATCGCGCCAACCGGGGATGACGAGGGTACGGGCCTCGGCCAGGCGCTCCAAGCCGGCATCGGCCAGCACCTGGATGCCCCCCATGGCGCGCATGGGGCCGTCGTCCAGGCCGACGATGCAGTGGCGGTACCAGGGAAAATCGAACTCGGGCCGGGGCAGGCCGAAGACCTCCACGGCGATGCCGAATTCGAAGGTGCAGAGGCCGTCGTAGGCGAGGATGGCCACCAGGCCGGGGTCGTCGTTCATTTGGCGGATACTTACCAGTCGCTGTCCTGCCCGCCACTGTAGAGCAGCAAGCGCGCTGGATACAGTGGCGCCATCAAACCAACCGATGGAGAGCCACCATGCCCAGCCTCATCAGCCAGTTCCCCGCCGCCGCTCCCGATGCGGCCCTGGCCCACTTCACCCAGCGCCTGGCCTTCGAGACCGACTGCTCGGACGTGAACGCCAGCCAGCAGGCGGGCGAGATCGACTACGTGCTGGTCGATGTGCGTGGCGAAGCAGCCTACGCCGCCGGCCATGTGCCGGGCGCGATCAACATCCCCCATCGGCTGATGAGCGCCGAGTTCATGGCCTCCTACCCGCGCGACACGCTGTTCGTCGTCTACTGCGCAGGCCCCCACTGCAATGGCGTCCACCGCGCCGCCGTGCGCCTGGCCGGGCTGGGCTTCGCGGTGAAGGAGATGCTCGGCGGCGTCACCGGCTGGCTGGACGAGGGGCTGAGCCTCACCGGTGCGCAAAGCCCGCAGGAAGCCCGCCCGGCGATCGCCTGCGCATGCTGAGCCCCGTGGTACGGGAGGCGCGGGCCGAGGACGTGCCCGCCCTCCTCCCGCTGATGCGCGAGCTGGCCCGTTTCGAGGATTACCTGGAGGACTTCGCCGTGGACGAGGCGCAGTTGCTGGCCCGGGCGTTCGGCCCGGAGCCCCAGTGTCGGGTGTTCGTGGCCGAGGCCGCAGGCACGTTGCTCGGCTACGCGGTGGCGCTGGAGATCGCCTTCACCTATGACCTGCGCCCCAGCGTGCTGCTCAAGGAGCTGTTCGTGGCAGCGCCGGCACGATCGCTCGGCATCGGCGAACGCCTGCTCGCGGCCGTCGCGCGATTTGCGTTGGCGCGCGGGGCGGGGCGAATGAAGTGGGATGTACTGGCGGGCAACGATGATGCCGAGCGCTTCTACCAGCGCCTGGGCGGGCGGCCGGACGGCAAATGGATCGCCTATGGGATGGGTGCGGAGGCGCTGGCGGCCTTGGCGGATGAATCCGTGCCCGAGTCGGCAGCGGCCCCGGGCTGAAGCCGGGGCTATGTGCCGCCCCGATCAGAGGCCGATGGGGCGGCGACCGGCCAGGGCGTGGGTCAGGGTGCCGCCGTCCACCAGCTCCAGCTCACCACCCAGCGGTACGCCGTGGGCGATGCGCGAGGCGATCAGGCCCTTGGGCGCCAGCAACTGGGCGATGTAATGGGCAGTGGCCTCGCCTTCGACCGTGGGGTTGGTGGCGAGGATCACTTCGCTGAAGGCGCCGGCGTCGACCCGCGCCATCAGCTCGGGAATGCCGATGGCTTCCGGGCCCAGGCCATCGAGGGGCGAGAGGTGCCCCTTGAGCACGAAGAAACGCCCCCGGTAGCCGGTCTGTTCGACGGCGAACACGTCCAGCGGCCCTTCCACCACGCACAGCAGCGAATCGTCGCGACGCGGGTCGGCGCACTGCGGACAGAGGTCGTCCTCGCTGAGGGTGCGGCACTGCTTGCAATGCCCCACGCCTTCCATCGCCGAAGTCAGCGCCTGGGCCAGGCGCAGGCCACCGCTGCGATCACGCTCGAGCATCTGCAGCGCCATGCGCTGGGCAGTCTTCTGCCCTACACCGGGCAGGATGCGCAGGGCGTCGATCAGTTGGCGGATCAGCGGGCTGAAGCTCATCGGAAAGTCTCAAAGAAGAAAGCTGGAAGCTGGAAGCTGGAAGCTGGAAGCTGCAAAGAATCGGGGAAATCGTGCCAGGCCACCCGCTTCTGCTTGAAGCTTGCGGCTTGGCACTTGGAGCTATTTGATCAGAAAGGCATCTTGAAACCGGGCGGCAATTGCATGCCGGCCGTCATGCCGGACATCTTTTCCTGGCTGTTCTGCTCGATCTTGCGCACGGCGTCGTTGACGGCAGCGGCGATCAGGTCTTCGAGGATTTCCTTGTCTTCCTGCATCAGGCTGTCGTCGAGGGTGACGCGCTTGACGTCATGGCGACCGGTCATCACCACGCTCACCAGGCCGGCACCGGACTGGCCGGTGACCTCGGCATTGGCCAGCTCTTCCTGCATCTTCTGCATCTTTTCCTGCATCTGTTGGGCCTGTTTCATCAGGCCTGCCATGCCACCCTTCATCATGATGGTTGTCCTCAGCGGTCAAGGGGTTCAATGGTGTCCGGGCGAACGCTCGCGCCGAACTGTTCGATCATCTTCTGTACCAGCGGGTCGAGCGCGATGGATTCCTCGGCGTCACGCTGGCGCGCGGCGCGCTTGCGGGCGGCGGCCTGGGCGGGGGTTTCCTGCTCCGGCCTGCGCACCTCCACTTCCAGCACCAGGGTGCGCCCGTGGTACTGGTTCAGCGCATCGTTGATACGACGCTGCTGGTTGGCGTTGAACAGGGCACTCTGCGCCGGGTCGAGGTGCAGGCGCCAGACATCGCCCTCCACGGAGACCAGGGAGCAGTTGGCCGCGATGTTGCCGGTGAGGCCGCTGATGCCCAGGCGCGGGAACAGGTCCAGCCATTCGGCGGCGAGACCGGTGGCGGGTTGCGCGGCGGGTACGACCTCCGGCACGGCGACAGGCTCGGGTTCGGCGACCGGCAGCTCGTCCATGTAGGCGATGGAGTCGACATCGGCCTCGTAGTAATCGTCATAGTCGCCGGGCGGCGGCTCGTCGTCGTCCGCATCGTCGATGGCGACGGGCTCGGGAAGCGCCTGGGCGGCAACGGGCTGCGCCACGGCAAGCGGTTCGGCGGAGGGCTGCGCGGGGGGAGCGGCAATCTCCACTGCCGGAGCGGACGGCTCGATGGGCTGCTCGACCGGTGCAGGCTCGACGATCGCAGTCGCGGCCTGCGCAGGTTCGGCAGGACGCTCTTCCCACGGCAGGTCGATCACTTCGGCGGGCTGAGCGGCCTGGACCGGCTCGGCCTCTGGCTGCGGTTGCGGTTGCGGTTGCGGTTGCGGTTGCGGTTGCGGTTGCGGTTGCGGTTGCGGTTGCGGTTGCGGTTGCGGTTGCGGCGCAGTCTCTGCAACGGGAGTCGCCTCGGCCACAACGGGCGCAACCGGTGTTTCGACGACGGGAGCCGCAGCCACCGGCTCCGGCGCGACCGGGGTCGGCACGACGGCAGGAGGCGCAACCACGGGCTCGGCAACCGGCTGGGGAGCCGCTACCGTCGCGACGGGGGATACGGGAGCAACCGGCGCCGCGATGCTGGCGCCGGCCACTGGTGTGTTCGAGGAATCAGCCGTGGCCTTGCTGATTCCCGGGTCCTTTAGCGTGACCCTCGGGGCGCCGTCCACATCCGCTGGACGGAACGCCAGCATGCGCAGCAGCACCATCTCGAAGCCGCCGCGCGGGTCCGGCGCCAAGGGCAGGTCACGACGGCCGATCAGGCCCATCTGGTAATAGAACTGCACGTCTTCGGCAGGCAATGCCTCGGCCAGGGCCAGTACGCGATCACGGTCGCCCTGGCCGTTGTCCACCGCGTCCGGCAAGGCCTGGGCGATGGCGACACGGTGCAGCACGTTGAGGATCTCGGCAAGCACGCCGCTCCAGTCCGGGCCCTGCTCGGCCAGGTGGCGGATGGCTTCGAGCACGCCACGGGCGTCACCCTGCAGCAGCGCATGGAGCACGCCATAGACCTGGCCATGGTCGAGCGTGCCGAGCATGGCGCGCACGTCGGCAGCCAGGACCTTGCCCTCGCCGAAGGCGATGGCCTGGTCGGTGAGGCTCATGGCGTCGCGCATCGAGCCGTCGGCGGCACGACCCAGGAGCCACAGGGCATCGGGCTCGAACGGCACGTTCTCGGCACCCAGGACGTGGGTCAGGTGCTCTACCACACGCTCCGGCGGCATGTTCTTCAGGGAGAACTGCAGGCAGCGCGAAAGGATGGTGACGGGCAGCTTCTGCGGGTCGGTGGTGGCCAGCAGGAACTTCACATGGGGCGGCGGCTCTTCGAGGGTCTTGAGCAGCGCGTTGAACGAGTGCGTAGAGAGCATGTGCACTTCGTCGATGAGGTAGACCTTGTAGCGACCACGGCTCGGCGCGTACTGCACGTTGTCCAGCAGTTCGCGGGTGTCCTCGACCTTGGTGCGGCTCGCGGCGTCCACCTCGATCAGGTCGACGAAACGGCCTTCGTCGATCTCGCGGCACACCGAGCACTGGCCACAGGGCGTGGAGCTGATGCCGGTCTCGCAGTTCAGGCACTTGGCCAGGATGCGCGCGATGGTGGTCTTGCCCACGCCACGGGTACCGGTGAACAGGTAGGCATGGTGCAGGCGCTGGTTATCCAGGGCGTTGATCAGGGCCTTCAGCACATGGGTCTGGCCGACCATTTCGCGGAACGAGCGCGGACGCCATTTACGTGCAAGAACCTGATAACTCATTGAAAACCGTCGCAGCTTGGAAATCGGAAGGGGCTAATGCTAGCGGAGCAAACCGCAAATTGCATCCGATGCGAAGTGCTCTATTTTCATCGGATCAGACAAGGGGCATTGTGAACGCTCCTCCACGCCCCTACGAGGGAGCCCGATGCGCCCATTGCTGCTCTTCCCGCTGCTGGCCGCCAGCGCGCTGGCCTTGGCCGAGCCAGCACCCTTGCGTTTTTCCGCGGTGGACAGCTGGGCCATGCCGGTGGCGCAAATCGAGGGCAACGAGCTGACCGGCGGCATCCTCTTCGACATCATCCAGGGGCTGAGCCAGCATCTCGACCGCCCCCTGGAAGTCGAGGTGCTGCCGCGCACACGCGTACAGTTGGCGCTGGAGCACGGCGACATCGACGTGCGCTGCTACGTGAGCCCCAACTGGATGGGGGACCTGGGCGTGAATTACCTGTGGAGCGAGCCGATCCTGGTGCAGCGCGACCTGCTGGTGAGCGCTCCCGACAACGCGCTTCCCGTCGACCCGCAGCGCTTGCCGGCGCAGAACATCGGCACCGTGCTGGGCTACGCCTACCCGAGCCTGCAGCAGCGCTTCGACAACGGCACCCTTCAACGGGACGACGCACGTAACCAGGGCCTGGTGCTGCAGAAGCTCGGCGCGGGCCGCTACCACTATGCGGTGAGCAGCGAGCTGGCACTGAAATGGTTCAACCGCGGCATGCCGGCAAGCGAGCGCCTGGCTGCGGTGGCGGTACTGGAGGAGGAACCCGTGGCCTGCCTGGTGCGCAATGCGCCCGAGATACCGGCGAACGAGATCGTGCGTGCACTGGCGCGCATGCGCGCATCGGGGGAGATAGAGAGAATCGTTTCGCGCTACCGGTGAATCGCAGCGCTGGGAGGTGGGGGTGACCCTACCAGCCACACCCCGGCACACAATGTTCCCGCTGTGGCTGCTTCCTTCCGGATCTGACCAGGTTCACGGGTAATCGTTGCGGGGGGACCGGCAGGGCCACCATAACGCAGCTCGCCAGATCGGCGAGCCGCGCCATTGTACCGGCTCTTCGCCAACTTACAACTGCTAAAAACATTTCCGTTACAAGCACTTGCGGCTCATACCCGGAAGCGCCCGACCAGCTTCGCGAGGCCACTGGAAAGCTCGGACAGGTGCCGGCTCGCCTGGGTGCTCTGCTCGGAGGTCTGCGCGGCTTCGTTGGACAGGTCTCGGATGTCGCTGATGTTGCGGGCGATCTCTTCGGTCACGCTGCTCTGCTCCTCGCAGGCGGTGGCGATCTGCGCGGCCATGTCGTTGATCCGCTGCACCGAGTCGCCGGTGTCCGAGAGCGCCTGGTCGACACCCGCGGCACGCTCGACGCTGTCACGGGCCTGGACGCTGCCCGAGTGCATGGCCTTCACCGCGTTCTGTACGCCGACCTGCAGGCGCTCGATCATCTGCTGGATGTCCTTGGTGGAGTCCTGGGTCCTTGCGGCCAGGGCGCGGACCTCATCGGCCACGACGGCGAAGCCCCTGCCCTGCTCGCCCGCCCGCGCCGCCTCGATGGCCGCGTTGAGCGCCAATAGGTTGGTCTGGTCGGCGATGCCCTTGATCACGGCCAGCACGGCGCCGATGTTGGCGGTTTCCTGCTCCAGAGTGCCGATGGTGGTGGAGGCGCTTTCCACTTCCTGAGCGAGCTGGCGGATCGCCTTGATCGTCGCCCCCACTACCTGGGCTCCCTCGCGGGACTGGTTCTCGGCGAAGCGCGCGGCATCGGCGGCGTTCTGCGCGTTGCGCGCCACCTCATGGACGGCTGCGCTCATCTCGGTGGCGGCGGTGCTGACCTGGTCGACCGCGGCGTGCTCGCTGCTGATCAGCCGATCATTGGCGGCCGCGAGCCCGGCCAGGCTCTGCGCCGAGTCGGCTACCTCGCCGGTCACCCGGCCGACCTCCCTGATCAGCGGCTGCAGCTTGTCGAGGAAGCGGTTGAAGGCATGGCTGAGCTTGCCCAGCTCGTCACGCGAGGTGACGTCGAGCCGCACCCGCAGGTCGCCGTCGCCATCGGCGATCTGTTCGATGCGCTCGAGCAGGCGGAGCAGCGGCCGGGTCACCAGGGTTGGGAAGCCGATCACAAGCACCATGCAGATGCCCAGGCCGATGACGATGATCACGCCCTGCTGCCAGCTGCGCGCCTCACCGATGGCGATCGACTGCAGCCCTTCGGCATTGGCCGCGCTGTCTTCGAGCTCGCCCAGCTTGTCGATTGCATCGCGCATGTTCTGGAACTGGCTTTCACTGTCGCCGAAGCTCAGGGCGCTGGCGGCATCCGGGTCGGACGCGGCGAGTTGGACCACCTTGAGAGAGGTGATCTTCCACTTCTCGAAGCCGCTGTCGAACTGGGCGATCAGCTGGCGCGAGTCGGCACCGGTGCTCATTTCGGCGTACTTGTGCACGCGGTCATAGGCTTGCTGCAGGTTTTCCGCATGGTCGGCCTTGAGCTGGTCGATGTGCGCCCCGGCGCTTTCATCCAGCAGGCTGCGCTCGGCGGTGAAGGCCTGATAGAGGTCACGGTCGGCATTGAGCAACAGGCTGATGGCCGGCAGGTAGCGGTTGGTCAGCTGCTTGCTGGAGTCCGCGACCTGGGACACCCCCTGCATGCCCAGGCCGCCCATCAGCACCAGGAGGACCACCAGGAGCAGGATCGGCAGGGCGATCTTCCAGCGAAACCCCAGATCGGCAAAGGCACGTAGCATGGTGGATCTCCGCGATGTCATGGCGATGTAACAGCAAGCGTAGACGGCCCGGAACGGCCTGTCGGCCCCGTCGCGCCACACCCTGGCGATGAGCGGAAACACTTCGTCGCCGGCCCGACACGGCTTTTGTGCTAGCGTGCCGCCGGCTTCGCCACCGGGCCCGCTACCATTGCACTTTCAGCGCAGGCGCGGGTCTCAATCCGCGCCGGCGATCCCGGCGCGGCAGCGAGCCGAACCCACCCCCACTGGAGCTACACCATGGCAATCACCAAAGACCAACTGATCGCAGATATCGCGGAAGCCACCGACACCACCAAGGCCGCCGTGCGCGCCGTGCTGGAACAGCTGAGCGAGATCGTCAGCGATACGCTGGAGAACAGTGATGAAATCACCCTGCCGGGCATCGGCAAGCTGAAGACCACCGAGCGCCCGGCGCGTACCGGCCGCAACCCGCAGACCGGCAAGAGCATCGAGATCGCGGCCAAGAAGGTCGTCAAGTTCGTGCCGGCCAAGGGCCTCAGCGACGCCGTGAACAAGTAAGGGATCGGCAATGAAAAGGCCGGGCGGATGCCCGGCCTTTTCATTTGCGCTTTCGGTGCGCCCTGCGCTCGCGGGAGCGCCGGCGGATCAGACCGAGACGCCCAGCCCCTTCAGCTCGGCCAGGAACGCCTCCTCGTCCAGCACGCGTACGCCCAGCTCGGTGGCCTTGGCCAGCTTCGAACCGGCGCCGGGGCCAGCCACCACGCAATGGGTACGGGCCGAGACCGAGCCAGCCACCTTGGCACCCAGGGCCTCCAGCTTCTCCTTGGCCACATCGCGGCTCATCACCTCCAGGGTGCCGGTCAGCACCCAGGTCTGCCCGGCCAGCGGCAGGCCTTCCACGACCTTCTTCTCACTCTGCCAGTGCATGCCGAAATCACGCAGCTGCGCCTCGATCCGCGCGGCGCGCTCGGCATTGGCAGGCTGGTCGAAGAAGTCGCGCAGGGATTTGGCCGCCTTCTCGTTGAGGCGCTCCACCTGGCGCAGGTCCAGCCAGTCGGCCTTGATCACGCCTTCCAGGCTGCCGAACCTGGTCGCCAGTTTCTCTGCGCCGGTGGCGGCGATGAAGGGGATGTTGAGCTTGTCGAGGAAGCCCGGGAGAGTGGCGCAGGCGGCGAACTCGGGGCTGAGGTCGCCTTCCTCCTGCAGCACGACACCACGGGCCAGCAGGTCGTCGATGACCTTGAGGTTATGGGCGTCGCTGAAGAAGTTGTGGATCTCGAAGGCGACCTCCAGGCCCACGTCAGGCAGGTAGGTAAGCACCTCCGGCAGCGCCTGGCGGATGCGCGCCAGGGAGCCGAGGGCGCGGGCCAGCAGCTTGGCAGTCTCCTCACCCACATCGGGAATGCCCAGGGCGTAGATGAAGCGCGCCAGGGTCGGCCTGGCGCTGTCCCGGATCGCCGCCAGCAGGTTTCGGGTCGACAGGTCGGCGAAGCCTTCCAGCGCCACCACCTGGTCGTAGGTCAGGGTGAACAGGTCCGCTGGCGATGCGACCAGCCCGGTATCCACCAGTTGCTCGACGATCTTGTCGCCCAGGCCTTCGATATCCAGCGCACGGCGGGAAGCGAAGTGGATGATCGCCTGCTTCAACTGGGCGCCACAGGCCAGGCGGCCAACGCAGCGGTAGACCGAGCCCTCGCTGGTGGTTTCCTTGCCCTTGGCACGCTTGACCAGTTGCGTGCGCTCCACGGCGGAGCCACACACCGGGCACCGCTCGGGCACATGCACCTCGCGGGCGTTCTCGGGGCGGCGCTCGAGCACGACCTGCATCACCTGGGGGATCACGTCACCCGCACGGCGGATGATCACGGTGTCGCCGATCTTCAGGCCCAGGCGCGCGACCTCGTCCATGTTGTGCAGGGTGGCATTGGCCACGGTGACGCCGGCCACCTTGACCGGCTTCAGCCGTGCCACCGGGGTGACGGCACCGGTACGGCCGACCTGGAACTCCACGTCCAGCAGCTCGGTGAGCTCCTCCTGGGCGGGGAACTTGTGGGCCAGCGCCCAATGCGGGGTGCGGGCGCGGAAGCCCAGCTGCTGCTGGTCCTCGATGTTGTTGACCTTGAACACCACGCCGTCGATGTCGTAGGCCAGGCCCATGCGGCGTTCGCCGATGTCGTGGTAGTAGGCCAGGCAGGCTTCAACCCCCTTGGCCAGCTTCAGCTCGCGGCTGATGGGTACGCCCCAGGCCTTGAGCTGCTCAAGCATGCCGACCTGGGTAGCCGGCAGCTCGCCGCTGACCTGGCCGATGCCGTAGCAGCAGAACTCCAGCGGGCGGCTGGCGGTGATGCGCGGGTCCAGCTGGCGCAGGCTGCCGGCCGCGGCGTTTCGCGGGTTGGCGAAGGTCTTGCCGCCGCTTTCCGCCTGGCGCGCGTTGAGCTCCTCGAATCCGGCCTTGGGCATGTACACCTCGCCGCGCACTTCGAGCACGGCGGGCCAGCCCTCGCCCTTGAGCCTGAGCGGTACGTTGCGGATGGTGCGCACGTTGGCGCTGATGTCCTCACCGGTGCTGCCATCGCCCCGGGTGGCGCCGCGCACCAGCTGGCCGTCGCGATACAGCAGGCTGACCGCCAAGCCGTCGAGCTTGGGCTCGCAGCTGTATTCCACCTTGGCGCCACCGCCGAACAGGTCGCCGGAGGAAAGCCCCAGGCCGCTCTGCACGCTGCGGTCGAAGGCGCGCAGGTCTTCTTCCTCGAAGGCGTTGCCCAGGCTGAGCATGGGCACCTCGTGGCGCACCTCGCCGAAGGCGCTGAGGGCTTCGCCGCCCACGCGCTGGGTGGGCGACTCCGGCGTCACCAGCTCGGGATGCTCGGCCTCCAGGGCCTGCAGCTCGCGGAACAGGCGGTCGTATTCGGCATCGGGCACGCTGGGTTCGTCCAGCACGTAGTAGCGGTAGTTGTGCTCATCCAGTTCGGCACGCAATTGGTGGATGCGCTGGGCGGCAGTCTGGGCGTCGGTCATGGTTCGTGCTCTTTTCTATGCAAACGAAAAGAGCAGCCTGAGCTGCTCTTTCGATGGATCCTGTGGTTCAGCGCTTGTGAGTCAGGCTGCGGCGCTCGAACTCGACGATGCGCTGGCGGTAATGCTCGATCGTCTGCGCGGTCATCACGCTGCGCTGGTCGTCCTTCAACTCGCCGTTCAGTTCCTGGGACAGCTTGCGGGCCGCAGCGACCATCACGTCGAAGGCCTGCTTCGGGTGGCGCGGGCCGGGCAGGCCGAGGAAGAAGCTGACCGCACGGGTGCTGAAATGGTCGATGTCGTCCAGGTCGAAGGTGCCGGGCTTGACGCCGTTGGCCATGGAGAACAGCACCTCGCCGTTGCCGGCCATGCTCTCGTGGCGATGGAAGATGTCCATCTCGCCGAAGCGCAGGCCGCTTTCGAGAATGTTCTGCAGCAGGGCCGGGCCCTTGAAGCCGTCCCCGTCGCGGGCCACCACGTTGATCACCAGCACTTCCTCCACCGGAGGCAGTTCCTGGGCGGGGGCGTGGGCCTTGCCGTTCTTGGCGCCCTTGGCTGGAGCAACCTCGTCGACCGGATTGAGCAGGGTCGGCACCGGCTCGTCGAGGTTGAGGTCACCCTGGTGAGGCTCGCTGCCACGGCGCTTATTCAGCTCCTTGGCACTCATGGGCGGCAGGTCTTCCTCGTCCAGCGAGGGCTCCTGATGGCGTTCCTTGACGCGTACCGGACCGACCAGGGCGGGGTCCTCCTCGTCGTCCGGCAGGTTGGAGAAACTACGATCGAGCTTGAACTTGAGTTTTCCCTTGCCGCCGCTCATGCGGCGCCAGCCATCGAACAAAATGCCGGCGATTACGATGATGCCGATGACGATCAGCCACTCGCGCAGACCGATATCCATTAATCCTGTGTCCCCTGGTCAAAAAATATTCTGATGATGGTGAAGAAAGGACATCCGGTCCTCTGAAAACGTGGCGCCCAACTCCATGTTCTGAATGGCGTTTTCCACGTGCGACAAAATTGGGCATTAAGCTAGCACGGCCAGCCCAGCAGAGAAACCTCTGATAGAGGCTTCACGGCCCTCCGGGCGAAAAGGTTGCACCCCCGCCCGATCAGGCCTCTACGAGGGAAAGAGCCTCCTCGACGTCCACCGCGACCAGGCGCGAGCATCCCGGCTCATGCATGGTCACGCCCATCAGCTGATCGGCCATTTCCATGGCGATCTTGTTGTGGGTGATATAGATGAACTGGACCTTCTCCGACATCTCCTTCACCAACCTTGCGTAACGTCCGACGTTGGCATCGTCGAGTGGCGCGTCCACTTCGTCGAGCATGCAGAACGGCGCGGGGTTGAGCTGGAAGATGGCGAATACCAGGGCCAGCGCGGTGAGCGCCTTCTCGCCACCGGAAAGCAGGTGGATGGTGCTGTTCTTCTTGCCCGGCGGCCGCGCCATGATGGCGACGCCGGTATCCAGCAGGTCTTCCCCGGTCAGTTCCAGGTAGGCGTGGCCGCCCCCGAAGACCTTGGGGAACAGCGCCTGCAGGCCGGAGTTGATCTGGTCGAAGGTCTCCTTGAAGCGGTTGCGCGTCTCCTTGTCGATCTTGCGGATGACGTTCTCCAGGGTCTCCAGCGCCTCCACCAGGTCGTCGTTCTGGGCATCCAGGTAGCGCTTGCGCTCGGATTGCTGCTGGTACTCGTCGATGGCCGCGAGGTTGATCGGCCCGAGGCGCTGGATGCGCGCCGCGAGGCGTTCGAGTTCTTCTTCCCAGGCCGCTTCGCTGGCCTCCCCGGGGAGCGTGGCGAGCACGCCGTGGAGGTCGTAACCGTCCTCGTGGAGCTGGTCCTGCAGCGTCTTGCGACGCACGCTCAGGGCCTGCCACTCCATGCGCTGCTGCTCCAGCTGGCCACGCAGCAGCTGCGACTGCTGCTCGGCCTGGGTGCGACGCTTCTCGGCATCGCGCAATTCGCGGTCGGCGTCCTCCAGGGCCAGGCGCGCGAGCTTGAGCTCTTCCTCCACGCCCATGCGTCGGTCAAGAAGCTCCTCGAGCTTCATGCGCAGCTCCTCCAGCGGAGCGGTGCCCTCCTCCAGGTTCAGGCTGAGCTGTTCGCGACGCTCCTCGAGGCGCTCGAACTGCAGGCTCAGGCGCTCCAGCGCCTGGCGCGTGGAGTCGTGCTGGGCGCGCAGCGAGCCGACGCGCACAGCCAGTTGGTGAGCGTGGTCCTTGTGCTGACGGGCCTCCTGGCGGATTCGGTCGAGGCGCTCGCGCAGGTTGTCGCGCTCGGCGAGCAGCTTCTCGCGCTGCTCGGTGTCGGTTTCCATCGCATCCAGGGCGTCCTGCAGGGTCAGGCGCGATTCGCCGAGCTGCTCGTGCTCGATGGCGCGCTGCTCGTCCAGTTCGGCCAGCTCGGCCTCCAGGCGGCGGCGACGCAGGGTGAGCTGCTCGACCTTGGCCTGCTGGGCGGACAATTGCGCTTTGAGCTCACCGAGACGACGGGATTCGTCCTGCGCGCGGCGACGCTGCTGCTCGCGGCTTTCCTCCTGCTGGCGCTGGTGGTCGCGCAGCTGTTGCAGGCGCTCCTCAAGGGCTTCCAGGGCAGCCTGCTGCTCGTCGCGCTCGCCGTGCAGGCGCTCCAGTTCCTGGCCGCGGGCCAGCACGCCGCTCTCGGCTTCGCTGGCACGGCGCACCCGCAGGAAATTGCGCCCGACCCAGTAGCCGTCACGGCTGATCAGGCTCTCGTCGGCAGCCAGCGTCGCGCGGGCGGCCAGGGCCTGGTCGAGGCTGTCCACGGGTCGCACCCGCGCCAGCCAGGGCGTCAGGTCGACGGCGGATTCGACCTTGTCCAGCAGGCTTCCGGGTACTCGGGCACCGCCGTTGCCGGCGCTCGCCAGGCGCAGGTCGCCCTGGGTGAAGCCACTCAGGTCGAGGGTGTCGAAATCATCCAGCAGCACGGCTTGCAGGTCGGCGCCGAGCACGGTCTCCACCGCCAGCTCCCAGCCCGCTTCCACGCGCAAACCCTCGGCCAGGCGCGGGCGCTGGTCGAGCCGCTGGTCGCGCAACCATTCGGCGGTGCCGGTGCCGGGGTCGAGCGCGGCCTGCTGCAGGGCCTCGAGTGAGGCGATACGGCCGTTCAAGCGCTGCAACTCGCCCTGGGCGCGCTGCTGGGCCTGGGTCGCCTGCTGCAGCTCCTCTCGCAGTTGCTCCAGGCGCTCGACCTGGGCCTCTTCGGCGGCCTGCAGCTCTTCCAGTTGCAGCTCGCCGGTGGCGAGCTGTTCGCTCAGTTCGAGAATGGCAGCGTCTTCCGGATCGGCCGCGAGCTGGGCGCGCTCGTCGTTGAGGCGACGCTCGCGCTCCAATAGGCGTTCCAGGCTCTGTTCCAGCTGCTGGATGCGTGCCTGCTGCACTTCGGCCTGGCGGCGCGGCTCGGCGCTGCGCTGGTTGAAGCCGTCCCATTGCTCCTGCCAGGCGTGCATGCCGGTCTCGGCTTCCTCCAGCTGGGCGGCGGCCTCTTCGGCGGCGGCGGCGCTGACTTCCTGCTCGGGCGCGAGCATCTCCAGCTCCTCGCCGAGGGTCGCCAGCAGGGTGCGATCGTGGCCGAGGTGGGATTCGGTTTCCTGGCGGGCACGTTCGGCGTCACGCAGGTCGTCCTGCAACTGGCGCAGGCGCTGCTGGCCGTGCTGGATGCTCTGCTCGACCCGGGCGATATCGCCCCCCACCGAGTAGAAGCGACCCTGGACCAGGTTGAAGCGCTCGGACAGCTCGTGGTGGCCGTCGCGCAGGCGCTCGATACTGGCGTCGGCGCTGCGCTGCTCGGCTACCAGCGCTTCGAAGCTGACTTCCTGGCTGCCGATCACCGCTTCGCGCTGGCCCACCTGCTCGTTCAGCGCCTGCCACTTGAGGGCGGCGAGCTGGGCGCGCAGCTGGCGCTCCTCGGCCTTGTATTCCTGGTACTTCTCGGCGGCCTGGGCCTGGCGGTGCAGGCGTTCGAGCTGGCGCTCCAGCTCTTCGCGCAGGTCGGTGAGGCGCGCGAGGTTCTCGTGGGTGCGGCGGATGCGGCTCTCGGTCTCGCGGCGGCGCTCCTTGTACTTGGAGATGCCGGCGGCTTCCTCGATGAAGTTGCGCAGGTCCTCGGGCTTGGCCTCGATCAGCTTGGAGATCATCCCCTGCTCGATGATCGAGTAGCTGCGCGGGCCGAGGCCGGTGCCGAGGAAGATGTCGGTGATGTCGCGGCGCCGGCACTTGGTGCCGTTGAGGAAGTAGGTGTTCTGCCCGTCGCGGCTAACCCGGCGGCGGATGGAGATCTCGGCGAAGGCCGCGTACTCGCCCACCAGGGTGTTGTCGGAGTTGTCGAAGATCAGCTCGATGCTGGCCTGGGCCACCGGCTTGCGGGTGTTGGAGCCGTTGAAGATGACGTCGGTCATCGACTCGCCGCGCAGGTTCTTCGCCGAGCTTTCGCCCATCACCCAGCGCACGGCGTCGATGATGTTGGATTTGCCGCAGCCGTTGGGGCCGACGACCGCGGCCATGTTGCTGGGGAAGCTGACCGTGGTCGGGTCGACGAAGGATTTGAACCCCGCCAGTTTGATGCACTTGAGCCGCATCCCTGCCTCCCTCGGTCAGTGAACCGTCAGCGCCCGGCCAGCGCGGCGAGCACCAGCTGGCAGTTGTGCTGGCCGTAGGCGAGCAGTACGTCGCGGATACGCGCCGGCTCGCGGGCGATCACCGCCTGCAGCAGGTCGGCGAAGGCGAGCATGAACTGGGCCATCTCGCCTTTGCGCTGCTCCAGCGCCAGGTGATAGGTGCGGCTGATGGCCGGCAGCAGGTTCTCCACCGTCTCTTCCAGGTAGGGGTTGTCGGCGAAGGGATAGGCGGCACGCATGATGTCGAAGCTGGCGTCGACGAAGTTGCCGATGTCGTGCTCCTTCAGGCACTCCTCCAGGCGCAGCTGGATGGCGCGGAAGGGCGCGAGGTCGTCATCGGTCCGCCAGCGCTGGGCCACGGCATTGGCCAGCAGGATGTACATCTCCATCATCAACGCATAGAGGCTCTGCACGTGATGAGGGGTGAGCTCGGACACCTGCGCCCCGCGGCGCGGGAGGATATTGATCAGGTGGCGACGCTCGAGGATCAGCAATGCCTCGCGCACCGAGCCGCGGCTGACGTTGAGGGACTGGGTGACCTTCTGTTCCTGAATCCGTTCGCGGGCCTTCATCTCGCCGCGGATGATGCGCTCGGCGAGGTGGTGGGCGATCTGTTCGGCGAGGCTGTCCGGTGCCTTGAACGTCATGGTTTTCCTTCGGTCATGGAGGCTGGGGATGTCCGTAAGGCGCCCTCGGCGATAGCTCCGGCGTTGGCGAAAGCCCGGGAACGCAGCAGCTACAAGGGTTTGCGGCCCGCAGCGGAACGCTGCAGGGGGCGAAGTGTAACACAGGGTGTTACCCCGCAAAGGTGACATCAAGCGGGCATTCAGACCTAAAGGTCGGTCGCCGGGCGGGGCTGGGAGGCGCACGATTGTCTGACAATCTTACAAGAACCCATCCACCTCGACGCGGAGACCACCCATGTTCGAACGCCTGCCTTCCAACTGGATGCTCGCCCTGAAAAAGGTCGGCTACTGGATCTGGCTGATCCCGGTAGCCGGGATCCCCATGAGCTTCTATTGGTCGCTGGACAGCAGCCATCCCAATGCGTGGCCCTGGCTGGTGATCACCGTGGTCTTCGGGGTGATCCCGATCCTCGACGCCATCGTCGGCCGCGATCCGGCCAACCCCGACGAGGCCGAGCAGGTGCCGGAGATGGAGCGCCAGGACTACTACCAGGTGCTCAGCCTGGCCACCGTGCCGCTGCTGCTGGGCATGCTGGCCTGGAGCGGCTGGGTCTTCATCCACCACGAGGACTGGAACTGGGTCGGCCGCCTCGGCTGGCTGCTCTCGGTGGGCACCGTGATGGGCGCCATCGGCATCACCGTCTCCCACGAACTGATCCACAAGGACCCGAAGATCGAGCAGAACGCCGGCGGCCTGCTGCTGGCGGCGGTGTGCTACGCGGGGTTCAAGGTCGAGCATGTGCGGGGCCACCACGTTCATGTGTCGACGCCCGAGGACGCCTCCTCCTCCCGCTATGGCCAGAGCCTCTACGCCTTCCTGCCCCACGCCTACAAGCACAACTTCCTCAATGCCTGGCAGCTGGAGGCCGAGCGCCTCAAGCGCAAGGGCCTGCCTGCACTGCATTGGCGCAACGAGCTGATCTGGTGGTACGCCATCAGTGCAGCCTTCACCGCAGGGTTCGGCCTGGCGTTCGGCTGGCTCGGCGTGCTGTTCTTCCTCGGGCAGTCGGCCATGGCCTTCACCCTGCTGGAGATCGTCAACTACGTGGAGCACTACGGCCTGCACCGGCGCAAGCTGGAGAACGGCCGCTACGAGCGGACCAGCCCGGCACACTCCTGGAACAGCAACTTCCTGCTCACCAACCTGTTCCTCTTCCACCTGCAGCGCCACTCGGACCACCACGCCTACGCCAAGCGCCGCTACCAGGTGCTGCGCCACTTCGACGACAGCCCGCAGCTGCCCAACGGCTACGCGGGGATGATCGTCCTGGCACTGATCCCGCCGCTCTGGCGCGCGGTGATGGACCCCCGCGTCCGTGCCTACTATGCAGGCGAGGAGCACCAGCTGACGGAGTCGCAACAGGCCGCCTGACCCCTTCCCCGCCCGACCTTTCGACCGACGCCCCCGCATGGGGGCGTCGGCGTTTCTACACTTGCAGATGACTGGCACGGATTAAGCAACTTTGCCGTGCCAGAGCGGGCGCGCCGGCCTCATGGCCCATTGGCGTGAAGATTTTCTGACTTTTGAGTCAAATATTTATTGACCAGAAAGTCAGGGGATTCTAAATTCGCCGCCATACGAGCCCTCGTAAAAACAATAAAGTGCCTGGAGGTCGTCCTTGATCCAGTTTTTAGTCAATCGGGAGCTGCGCACCGAGCGCGATCTCGATCCCAACGTCACCGTGCTCAACTACTTGCGTGAACACCTGGCCAAACCCGGAACCAAAGAGGGCTGTGCCTCGGGCGACTGCGGCGCCTGCACGGTCGTCGTCGGCGAGCTGCAGGGGGATCGCATCCGCTATCGCACCCTCAACTCCTGCCTGACATTCGTTTCGTCCCTGCACGGCAAGCAGTTGATCACCGTGGAAGACCTCAAGCACAAGGGCCAGTTGCATTCCGTGCAACAGGCCATGGTCGACTGCCATGGCTCCCAGTGCGGCTTCTGCACCCCCGGCTTCGTCATGTCGCTGTTCGCCCTGCAGAAGAACAGCGATGGCTACGACAAGGCCCAGACCCTGGAAGCCCTGGCCGGCAACCTGTGCCGCTGCACCGGCTACCGCCCCATCATCGACGCCGCCGAGCAGGCCTGCTGCCAGAAGCAGCCGGACCAGTTCGACGCCTTCGAGGCCCAGACCGTGGCCCAGCTCCAGGCCATCGCCCCGCGCGAGACCGCCGAGCTCAACAGCGGTGACAAGCGCTGCCTGGTGCCGCTGACCGTCGCCGACCTGGCCGACTTCTACACCGCCAACCCGCAGGCGCGCCTGCTGGCCGGCGGCACCGACCTGGCCCTGGAGGTCACCCAGTTCCACCGCGAGCTGCCGGTGATGATCTACGTCGGCCACATCGAGGCCATGAAGCGCGTGGAGATCGGTCCCGACTTCATCGAGATCGGTGCCGCCACCGCGCTTTCCGACTGCTACGACGCACTGGCCCGCGAATACCCGGACTTCGGCGAACTGCTGCACCGCTTCGCCTCGTTGCAGATCCGCAACCAGGGCACCCTGGGCGGCAACATCGGCAACGCCTCGCCCATCGGCGACGCCCCGCCGCTGCTGATCGCCCTCGGCGCGAAGATCGTCCTGCGCAAGGGCAACCAGACCCGTACCCTGCCCCTGGACGAGTACTTCCTCGACTACAAGGTCACCGTGCGACAGGAAGCCGAGTTCATCGAGAAGATCCTCGTGCCGCGCGCCCGCAGCAACCAGGCGTTCCGCGCCTACAAGGTGTCCAAGCGCCTGGACGACGACATCTCCGCCGTGTGCGCCGCCTTCAACCTGGTGATCGAAGACGGCGTGGTGCGTGAAGCCCGCATCGCCTTCGGCGGCATGGCCGGCATTCCCAAGCGCGCCGCCGCCTGCGAAGCCGCCCTGGTGGGCGCCGCCTGGTACCCCGGCGTGATCGAACGTGCCTGCGAGGCCCTGGCCCAGGACTTCACCCCGCTGACCGACTTCCGCGCCAGCAAGGAATACCGCCTGCTGACCGCACAGAACCTGTTGCGCAAATTCTTCCTCGAACTGCAGGCCCCCGAAGTCGAAACCCGGGTGACCGCCTATGTGTGATCTCAAGCATGTCGCGCACCAAGCGCCGCACCCGGCAGTTGCTGGCCAGGAAGCGCAGCACCGCAGGCTTAATCTGCACGTCGCGCCCGTCACCCTTCACGCGGGCGCAGCAGTCGTTGGAGGCACAGAGCATGTCTAACCACCACAAGATCAAATCCCAGGAAGAACTGGCCGCGCTGTTCCGCGCCGACATCACCACCGGCATCGGCAAGAGCGTCAAGCACGAGAGCGCGCCCAAGCACGTCTCCGGCGAAGCCGTGTACGTCGACGACCGCCTGGAGTTCCCCAACCAGCTGCACGTCTACGCCCGCATGAGCGACCGCGCCCATGCCCGCATCCTGCGCATCGATACCACCCCCTGCTACGCCTTCCCGGGCGTGGCCATCGCCATCACCGCCGAGGACGTGCCCGGCCAGCTGGACATCGGCCCGGTCGTGGCCGGCGACCCGCTGCTGGCGGACGGCAAGGTCGAATACGTCGGCCAGGTCGTCCTCGCGGTCGGCGCCGACAGCCTGGAGACCGCCCGCAAGGCCGCCATGGCAGCGATCATCGAGTACGAGGACCTGGAGCCGGTGCTCGACGTGGTCGATGCGCTGCGCAAGAAACACTTCGTCCTCGACAGCCACCAGCACAAGCGCGGTGACTCGGCCAGCGCCCTGGCGCGCTCGAAGAACCGCCTGCAGGGCAACCTGCACATCGGCGGCCAGGAGCACTTCTACCTGGAAACCCAGATCTCCTCGGTGATGCCTACCGAGGACGGCGGCATGATCGTCTACACCTCCACGCAGAACGCCACCGAGGTGCAGAAGCTGGTCGCCGAGGTGCTGGGCGTGCACATGCACAAGATCGTCATCGACATGCGCCGCATGGGTGGAGGCTTCGGTGGCAAGGAAACCCAGGCCGCGGGCCCCGCCTGCCTCTGCGCGGTGATCGCGCACCTCACCGGCCGGCCGACCAAGATGCGCCTGCCGCGCATGGAAGACATGACCATCACCGGCAAGCGCCACCCGTTCTACGCCGAGTACGACATCGGCTTCGACGACAACGGTCTGCTCACCGGCATCGAACTGGAGCTGGCGGGCAACTGCGGCTATTCGCCGGACCTCTCCGGCTCCATCGTCGACCGCGCGATGTTCCACTCGGACAACGCCTACTTCCTCGAACACGCCACCATCAACGGCCACCGCTGCAAGACCAACACCGCCTCGAACACCGCCTACCGCGGCTTCGGCGGCCCGCAGGGCATGGTGGTGATCGAGGAGATCATGGACGTCATCGCGCGCCACCTGGGCAAGGACCCGCTGGAGGTGCGCAAGACCAACTACTACGGCAAGGACGAGCGCAACGTCACCCACTACTACCAGCCCGTCGAGCACAACATCCTCGACGAGATGACCGCCGAGCTGGAGGCCAGCAGCGAATACGCCAGGCGCCGTGAAGAAATCCGCGCCTTCAACGCCAGGAGCCCGGTGCTGAAGAAGGGCCTGGCGCTGACCCCGGTCAAGTTCGGCATCAGCTTCACCGCCACCTTCCTCAACCAGGCCGGCGCGCTGGTGCACATCTACACCGACGGTTCGATCCACCTGAACCACGGCGGCACCGAGATGGGCCAGGGCCTGAACACCAAGGTCGCCCAAGTGGTGGCCGAGGTCTTCCAGGTGGACATCGGCCGCATCCAGATCACCGCGACCAACACCGACAAGGTGCCCAACACCTCGCCGACCGCTGCCTCCAGCGGCACCGACCTGAACGGCAAGGCCGCCCAGAACGCCGCCGAGACCATCAAGAAGCGCCTGGTGGACTTCCTCGCCAGCCACTTCAAGGTGACCGACGAGGACATCGAGTTCCGCAACGAGCAGGTGCGCGTGCGCGATCACTTCCTCTCCTTCGAGGAGATGATCCAGCTCGCCTACTTCAACCAGATCTCGCTCTCCAGCACCGGCTTCTACCGCACGCCGAAGATCTTCTATGACCGCGAGAAGGCCGCCGGCCGCCCCTTCTACTACTTCGCCTACGGCGCCGCCTGTGCGGAAGTGCTGGTGGACACCCTGACCGGCGAATACAGGATGCTGCGCACCGACATCCTGCATGACGTCGGCGCCTCGCTGAACCCGGCCATCGACATCGGCCAGGTGGAGGGTGCGTTCGTCCAGGGCATGGGCTGGCTGACCATGGAGGAGCTGGTGTGGAACGCCAAGGGCAAGCTGATGACCAGCGGCCCGGCGAGCTACAAGATCCCCGCCATCGCCGACATGCCGCTGGACCTGCGGGTCAAGCTGGTGGAGAACCGCAAGAACCCCGAGCAGACCGTGTTCCACTCCAAGGCAGTGGGCGAGCCGCCGTTCATGCTCGGCATCGCCGTGTGGTGTGCGCTCAAGGACGCCGTGGCCAGCCTGGCGGACTACAAGGCGCAGCCGAACATCGATGCACCGGCCACTCCGGAGCGCGTGCTCTGGGGCGTGGAACAGATGAAGAAGCTGCAGCAGGCGGCCAACAAGCCCGCTGCCAACCAGGTGGAGCCCGCCTGACGGCGGGCCGGGAGCCGAGATGAACAGCCAACCCGCCTTCAGTCGCGAAAACCCGGAACAGCAGGCCGCACCGACCCAGCCGACCGACGCCTTGCGCCGTCCGGAGCAGGATGTCTGGCGCCTCTCGCGCTCCGCCAAGCCCCTGCGCACCTGGAGATTGAGCAAATGAGCTGGATCAGCGCCCTGGCCGAACTCCAGCAACGCGGGGACGCCTGCGTGCTGGTGACCATCATCGAAGAGCGCGGGTCCACCCCGCGCAATTCCGGCTCGAAGATGGTGGTCAGCGATGACCGCATCTACGAGACCATCGGTGGCGGCCACCTGGAATTCAAGGCGATGGAGATTGCCCGCGAAATGCTGCGGACCCGCTCCCAGGAAACCCGCCTGGAGCGCTTCAGCCTGGGCGCCAGCCTCGGCCAGTGCTGCGGCGGTGCCACGGTGCTGCTGTTCGAGCCCATGGGCCAGCCCCAGGCGCATATCGCCCTGTTCGGCGCGGGCCATGTGGGCCGTGCCCTGGCTCCGCTGCTCGCCAGCCTGCCGTGCAAGGTGCGCTGGATCGATTCACGGGAGAACGAGTTCCCGGCGTCCATTCCCGCCGGCGTCGAGAAGGTGGTCAATGACGAGGTGGTCGATGAGGTCGAGCGCATGCCCGCCGGCAGCTACTTCATCGTCATGACCCACAACCACCAGCTCGACCTGGAACTCACCGCCGCCATCCTCAAGCGCAACGACTTCGCCTACTACGGCCTGATCGGCTCGAAGACCAAGCGGGTGAAGTTCGAACACCGCCTGCGCGACCGCGGCTTCGCCCCGGAAACCGTGCAACGCATGCGCTGCCCCATGGGCATCGCCGAGGTGAAGGGCAAGCTGCCTGCGGAGATCGCCATCTCCATCGCCGGCGAGATCATCGCCACCTACAACGCCACCTTCGGTCAGAAGGAGGAAGGCCAGGACGTGAAGAAAAGGGAAACAGTCGCCAAACTGGTGCCCTCTTCCCGCCGCGAACAGGCCTGACCCCGAGATTCATGCAGGAGGACACCGGGCCGCCTCGGCTCGGCGCTCGCCTGCGCGGAGCCCCGCCATGGGGCATCAAGATCACGAAAGAACGAGATTCAACATGACCAGCCCCGTAAAAGCCTATCGCGCCGCCATCCTGCACAGCATCGCCGACCCCGCCGACGTGGGCGTCGAGCAGTCCTACGAGTACTTCGAGGACGGCGTGCTGGTGATCGAGGACGGCAAGGTCGCCCGCGTCGGCCATGCCGCCGACCTGCTGCCCAGCCTCAAGGGCGTGGAGGTGCGCGAATACCGCGACGCCCTGATCACCCCCGGCTTCATCGACACCCACATCCACTACCCGCAGACCGGCATGATCGCCTCCTACGGCGAACAGCTGCTGGACTGGCTGAACACCTACACCTTCCCCACCGAGAAGGCCTTCGCCGACAAGGCCCACGCAGCCGACGTGGCGGCCATCTTCCTCAAGGAACTGCTACGCAGCGGCACCACCACCGCGCTGGTGTTCGGCACCGTGCACAAGCAGTCGGTCGACGCCTTCTTCGAGGCCGCCGAAGCCCTGGACCTGCGCATGATCGCCGGCAAGGTGCTGATGGATCGCAACGCCCCCGACTACCTGACCGACACCCCGGAAAGCGGCTACGCCGACAGCCGGGAGCTGATCGAGCGCTGGCACGGCAAGGGCCGCCTGCACTACGCGGTGACCCCGCGCTTCGCGCCGACCAGCACCCCGGAGCAACTGACCCTGGCCGGCCAGCTGTTCGGCGAGTTCCCGGGCCTGTACATGCACACCCACCTGTCCGAGAACAAGGCGGAGATCGAATGGGTGAAGGCGCTGTTCCCGGAGCGCAAGGGCTACCTGGACGTGTACGACCACTACAAGCTGATCGGCCCGCGCGCGGTCTTCGCCCACGGCGTCCACGTCTGCGACGACGAGTGCCAGCGCCTGGCGGAAACCGGCTCGGCCGTGGCCTTCTGCCCCACCTCCAACCTCTTCCTGGGCAGCGGCCTGTTCGACCTGCAGAAACTGGAAGAGCACGGCGTGCGCGTGGGCCTGGGCACCGACGTCGGCGCCGGCACCAGCTTCTCCCAGCTGCAGTCGCTGAACGAGGCCTACAAGGTCATGCAGCTGCAGGGCAAGAAGCTCGACCCGTTCAAGTCCCTGTACCTGGCCACCCTGGGCGGCGCCCGCGCGCTGTACCTGGACGACAAGATCGGCAACTTCGCCAGCGGCAAGGACGCAGACTTCGTGGTCCTCGACTACCAGGCCACCCCGCTGATCGCCTACCGCATGCAGCAGGCCAGGACCATCGAGGAAAAGCTCTTCGCACTGACCATCCTCGGCGACGACCGCACCGTGAAGGAAACCTTCGCCGCCGGCCGCTCCGTGCACCGCCGCGACTGATCCAACGCCGCACCCGAAAGCCCCGCCCATGCGGGGCTTTTTCATTTTCCCACGCGCGCGCCCTGTAGGGGCGAATTCATTCGCCCAAAAGCGCCCCGGCGCTCCGTGGCAGCGAATCCATTCGCGATCCCGCCCCCGGTTACACCCGACGACCCGCCCCACCCAAAACCACACACCCACAAAAAAGCCCCGCATTCGCGGGGCTTCTTCATCACACCCTGCTCAGGCGCTGCGCGAGGAAGCGCGGGTGCTTTTCTTCTTGCTCTGCAGCAGGTGCGAGAACACCGCGTGCAGGTCGTCGGAGGCGGTTTCGCCTTCGAGGTTGAGCTTGGCGTCGACGCTGTCCATGTGGCGCATCATCAGGTCGACCGCGACCTCGACGTTGTGCGACTCGATGGCGTCGATGACCTTGTCGTGTTCCTCGTCCGAGCAATGGGTGCGGCTGTTGCTCTCGTACAGGGCGATGATCAGCGAGGTCTGCGAAATCAGGCTGCGCAGGAAGCCCAGCAGGGTGAAGTTGCCAGCGGCCTCGGCCAGCTTCAGGTGGAACTCGCCGGACAGGCGGATGCCCATGCCGCGGTCACCACGGGCGAAGCACTCGCGCTCCTCAATGACCATCTGGCGCAGGCCGGCGATCTGTTCGGGAGTGGCGTTGACGCAAGCCAGTTCGGTGATGGCGCGCTCGATCATGCGACGTGCGTAGAAGATCTGCCGCGCTTCCTCGGCCCCCGGGCTGGCCACGACGGCACCACGGTTGGGACGCAGCAGCACCACGCCCTCGTGGGCAAGGCGCGACAGGGCGCGGCGGATGATGGTGCGGCTGACACCGAAGATCTCGCCCAGGGCCTCTTCGCTCAACTTGGTGGCCGGAGCCAGGCGCTGTTCGAGGATGGCTTCGAAGATATGTGCGTAGACGACTTCATCCTGGGTGCCATTGCGCGTGCCTTTGGCGGCACGCGGCGGCTTCTTCAAACTGTGTTCAACGTCGTTCATGGGGGCCCACGTAGAAGGATTCGAAAGCGGGAATAGGGCTGACACTACGCTGAGTCGGCATCGTATTGCCAGCGTCCAGCGGGGAAAGCCTCGGAAAAATGTGCGCATTGTACACAATCCGACCGGACAAAGGCACTGCCACCCCGCCCAGAATCCCGCCTACAGGGCCCTGGAGCCCTCCGGCAGCTCCAGGCGCAACCCCATCCGGCGACCTTCGGCGACCAGGTGGTCACGCATCAGCGAGGAGGCCAGCAGGCTGTCGCGCCGACGGATGGCCTGCACCAGGGCCTCGTGCTCGCGCACCCGCTCCTGCAACTCGTCACCGCGCTGGCGCAGCAGTGCGTCACTGCGGGCCAACGCAGCCCCCGCCTGCGTGACCAGGGACTGGAAGATGGGATTGGTCGTCAGCGAGCCCAGCAACTGATGGAAGCCTATATAGGCCTCGACGAAGGCATCCATGTCGTCGTCCTCCGCGGCGTCGCGCAGGTCCATCAGGCGCAGGCGCAGGCGGTCGAGGTCGCTTGATGCGATGGATTGCGCCACCAGGCCGACGATGAAGGGCTCCAGGGCATAACGCAGCTGGATCACATCCTCGATGCTGTGGTCGCGGGGCGCCGTGATGGCGAGTTCCGCAGCCTCGCGCCCCATCACCTGGACGCCCTTGCCGGGCAGCGAGCGGACCATGCCGAGGGTTTCCAGCACCGTCACCGCCTCGCGCAGGCAGGGCCGGCTGATGCCCAGTTGCTCGGCCAGTTCGCGCTGGCCCGGGAGCATCTCCCCGACGGCCCAGCGCCCCTGCTCGATGGACTCGCGCAGTGACTGGACGATGGACCCCACCAGGGTCGATGAGCTGTTCACTGTTCCTTCCTCCTTGTGAAGCCGGACCAGGCAGGCCGGGCCGCAGCATCATGCAGCCCGGCGACGCCCTTCTCAATCCGCCGTCGGCTTGGCACCGAGGCGGTCCTTGAACGCAAAGCCCTGCTCGCCCGCCAGCACGCTGCGGGCGCGGCCCAGGTCGATGTCCTTTTCCCAACGGGCGATGGCCACGGTGGCGATGCAGTTGCCGATCAGGTTGGTCAGCGCGCGGCCGATGCCCATGAACCAGTCCACGGAGAGCACCAGCACCAGGCCCACGACGGGTATGGCCGGCACGGCTGCAAGCGTGGCGGCGAGGATCACCAGGGCCGAGCCGGGAATGCCGTGGGCGCCCTTGGAGGTGACCAGCGACACCAGCAGGATGGTGACCAGGTCGTTCATCGCCAGCGGCGTGCCGGTGGCATGGGCGATGAAGACGATGGCCAGGGTCAGGTAGATGGAGAAGCCGTCCAGGTTGAACGAGTAGCCCGTGGGGATGACCAGGCCGACCGTGGAACTGCGGATGCCCAGGTGCTCCAGCTTGCGCATGATCTGCGGCAGCACGGCGTCCGAGGAGGCGGTGCCGAGGACGATCAGCAGCTCCTCGCGCAGGTAGCCGAGGAACGGCCACAGGCGCAGCCCGGAAACCCGTAGCACGGTCCCCAGTACCAGCAGCACGAACACCGCGCAGGTGGCGTAGAACACCACCACCAGGCCGCCCAGGTGGCGCAGCGAATCGACCCCATACTTGCTGGTGGTGAACGCGATGGCGCCGAACACGCCGATGGGCGCCAGGCGCACGATCATGCCCATGATGCGGAAGATCACATGGCTCATCTCGTTGATCAGCCGAGCCACGCCCGACGCCGCCTCGCCCACCTGGTTCAGCGCGCAGCCGAACAGCACCGAGAACAGCAGCACCTGGAGGATGTCGTTGCTGGCGAAAGCACCGATCACGGACGCCGGGATCAGCCCCATGACGAAGTCCACCGGCCCGTGCAGGTCACCGGTGCGCGAGGTGTAGAGCGCGGCATCGCCGGCCGGCAACTGGCCGAGGTCGATGTTGGCGCCCACCCCCAGCCCGCCGCCATAGGCCACCAGCAGGCCGATCAGCAGCGCCACCGTGGTCAGCACCTCGAAATACACCACCGCCTTGAAGCCGATGCGACCGACCTTCTTCAGGTCCCCCGCGCCGGAAATGCCGCTGACCACCACGCAGAACACGATCAGCGCGATGAGCATCTTGATCAGCTTGATGAAACCGTCGCCCAGGGGCTTGAGCTGCGCCGAGAACTCGGGGAAGCCGATACCGCAGAGGATGCCGATGACCAGGCCGATGACGACCTGCAGGAATATCGAGCGCGAGCACCACTTGAGCATGGGGGGAATCTCCGTTGCGGTGCCCCCGGAGCGCTGGCGCGGCTACGCCCTTGTGCGAGATCCGGAGGCTTTGTTGTTGTGGTCTTACCGGTCAGTCCAGCACGCGCAGTCTATGCCCCCGAAAAGCTGCACACAAGCCGACAAACATTAATTGACTTTTTTGTACACAAACACATAATCCGACTGCGTACTTTTGACCCAAAAGTCAGAAAATTCGTACCGCCCCGTGAGGCACCAAACCTCAGGCTTTTCGCTGCGCAAGGGACCCAGGTAACCAGCCGGCCGAACAGCTAAAAACAACTAAATGAGAGGTACCTGCTGTGGAAAGCACCAAACAACAAGAACAAGGAACGTACGCTGCTAGCCCCCCCGCCAAAGGCCTGCTTGAACGCCTCTTCAAGCTGACCGAACACCGCACCACCGTGAGAACCGAACTGGCCGCCGGCCTCACCACCTTCATCACCATGGCCTACATCATCTTCGTCAACCCCAACATCATGGCGGATGCCGGCATCGATCACGGTGCGGCCTTCGTGGCCACCTGCCTGGCCGCCGCCTTCGGCTGCTTCCTGATGGGCCTGTACGCCAACTGGCCGGTGGGCCTGGCACCGGGCATGGGCCTCAACGCCTTCTTCACCTACACCGTGGTCAACACCATGGGCTACAGCTGGCAGATCGCCCTCGGCGCGGTGTTCCTGTCCGGTGTGCTGTTCATGATCCTGACCTTCTCGCGCATCCGCGAATGGCTGCTCAACAGCATCCCAAGCAGCCTTCGATTCGCCATGGGTGCGGGGGTCGGATTGTTCCTCGGGCTCATCGGCCTGAAGACCGCCGGCATCGTGGTACCGAACTCCAGCACCCTGGTGCACATCGGTGACCTCACCTCCCCCGCCCCGCTGCTGGCCGCGATCTGCTTCCTGATGATCGCCGTGCTGGAATACCGTCGCGTGTTCGGCGGCATCCTCATCAGCATCCTCACCGTCACCCTGATCGGCGTCGGCCTGGGCATCGTCAAGTTCGGCGGCGTCTTCTCCATGCCGCCGAGCCTGGCCCCGACCTTCATGGCCATGGACATCACCGGCGCGTTCGACGTGACCATGATCAGCGTGATCCTGGCCTTCCTCTTCGTGCACATGTTCGACACCGCCGGCACCCTGATGGGCGTGGCCCAGCGCGCGAACCTGGTGAAGGAAGACGGCCGCATCGAGAACCTGTCGAAGGCCATGAAGGCCGATAGCGCCTCCAGCGTGTTCGGCGGCGTGCTCGGCGTACCGCCGGTCACCAGCTACGTGGAAAGCGCCGCGGGCGTCGCCGCCGGTGGCCGCACTGGTCTGACCGCCGTCACCGTCGGCATCCTCTTCGTCGCCGCGATGTTCTTCGCCCCGCTGGCCGGCATGATCCCCGCCTACGCCACCTCCGGCGCGCTGATCTACGTCGCCATGCTGATGATGGGCGGCATGGCCCATATCGACTGGGACGAGCACACCGAAACCATCCCCGCGATCGTCACCGTCATCATGATGCCGCTGACCTTCTCGGTCGCCGACGGCATCGCCCTGGGCTTCGTGACCTACGTGGTGATGAAGGCCTGCACCGGCAAATACCGCGAGGTATCGCCCAGCCTGTATGCACTTTGCGCCATCTTCGTCGCCAAGTTCATTTTCCTGTAAGCTCGCTCCGCAACACCCAAGGGCCCTGGCGCTGAAACGCCGGGGCCCTTTTCATTGTCCGGAGACGAGCGAATGAGCCTGGAAACCTGGCTGCTGTTCAGCAGCGCCGCGCTGGTGGTGATCCTCATCCCCGGCCCCCTGTCCCTGCTGATGGTCAGCAACAGCCTCAACTACGGCATCCGCCGCTCGCTGCCCGCCTTCCTCGGCGGCGTCAGCGCCGCCACCGGCCTGCTCGCCGCCTCCGCACTTGGCCTCGGCGCCTTGCTACTGGCCTCCGAACAGCTGTTCAGCCTGCTCAAGCTCGTCGGCGCGCTCTACCTCTTCTACCTCGCCTGGCAGAGCTGGAAGCAATCGCGCAACGCCGGCAAACCGGTGGCGGCCGAGGAGCAACCGACCAACCCGGGCTTCCGCGCCTTCTACTGGAAAGCCTTCGGCCTCGCCGCCAGCAACCCCAAGGACATCCTCTTCTTCGCCGCCTTCCTGCCCCAGTTCATCAGCGCCGACCGCCCGCTGCTGGGCCAGCTCTCGGTGATGATCGCCACCTGGGCCGTGCTGGACCTCGCCTGCAAGCTCTTCTACGGCCTCAGCGCCCACGCCGCCGCCCGCTACCTGCGCTCCGGCGAAGGCCAGACCTGGTTCAACCGCGTCAGCGCCGGGCTGTTCGGTGCGGCGGGCACGGCGGCGTTGATATCCCGCTGAAACGGCCCTCCTGAAATGACGAAACCCGGCGGATGCCGGGCTTTTTCATGGTGAAGCGAAAGGCTTAAAAGAAATACATCCATGTATGTCCATCAGCACGGACGTAGGGGCCAGATAGGTTCTGAAGTATCAGACATTCTTTCCTGGCCCCACTCCAGACAAGCGCTGACCAAGTAGCGACTCAACCGGCAATCAAGGCATTCCGCTTGCGAACGACATAGGCCAGCGCGCCGCAATAAAGCAATACCACCACCCCATATCCGGCGGCAAAGATCAGCATCGAGTAATCGAAAGCAGTCGAGAAGTCAGCTTTCTCAGTTTCCATCACATGCCCTACTACACCCCAAGAGGCCCCGGTGATCAGGCTGATCACCAGCGCCGGTAGGTAGGTCCAGAACACCACGGCATGGGAACGCCCGTGCTCCTTGCGGGCCAGCAACCACGACGCCAGGTAGAGCGCCGATACAGCCAGTGCACTAAGCCATATCCCCATATTCAGTGACCAATGTGAAAGCGGGCGCTCTCCCAGCGTCGGCACAGTTATCAGCACCAGGGCACCGGACAGGAGCAGAAAAAAAGCGATGAGGATGAGGGAGAAGGTACGCATGACTTTCCTTTTTTGGGCTGGCTATTCAACTGCGCCCGTAAACACCATGACCAAGGTGGCACAGGGATTATTCGATCAGGCACTCAGGCTTGCCGCAATCGCTACCACTTGAAGCGGAGGATGAAACGTTCTCGGATTGCTCATAGGCCAACTTGTCGAAAGGCGGGTCGGCGAGCACTTGGGCGACGAAGGTATCGACGATCACCCGCACGTTCGCTCCTCGAGCGTCCCCGGTTGGGATCAGGCCTATCCTGTGCTCGGTGTGATTGGCAATCTCGTAGCTGCGGAGCGGCTTCTCACCTTTGCTGACCAGGAAGCCGATACGGCTATCCCAGTACGTCGGGGCGGGCACGAGGAAGAAGGTGAACGCACTCAGGAACATCCTGGGAATGTTGTGCCACCGCCAGTAATTGCTCTGGGAAATGACCACCAGGTTGTAACCGTCCCGATCATAGCCCTCGGTCACCTGCTCGAACGCCCCGGTACCTCGCAGATAGTTGCGAATGAGAGGCGCCGGTACATCTCCACTCATCACGACGTTGATGGGAGGCAACGGCTCGCCGAGCACGATGTTGGGCTCCTTGAGCGTGTGATGGATCTGGCAGCCTGTCAGGAGCAGTAATGCTGCAAGCAATAGCATGCACTTCTTCATTGCAGCTCTCCGGACATCAGTGCCCTGTAGACAGAGGCCTTGGGCCCGTTCTGGTCGATAATCGTCGGATAAGCACCATCGAGGTACTTGAGGTCGAGTTCCTCAATGGAAGGCAACTCAGGGTGCGCTGCTCTTGCGAGCGCTAAATCCCGCTCCGGATGGCGGCTATGGAAATAGGTACAGGCATTCCCGACGATGATGCAGGCGCTGCGGAAATCACCGATGTAGTAGGCCTTGCCAGCCTCCAGATTCAGCGGAATCGAGAAATCCTCCCGACTCCAGGAGCGAGTACGTCCAGTATCGAACCAGACATTGAAGAGCTCGTAGCGACCTGGCTTCAGCGGCATAACGAAAAGCGAGCCGATTCCTCTCGATCGATCATGAACATCCCGTGGCGTCCGGACGAACCAACCATTGAGCGACTGTGCAGAGGCGAACTCATGTCCGCCGCGCTGGCGCAGTAGCAGTTTCTGCTCCTCGGCAGCGATATAGGCATCCGGCCAGATACCCACGACACCGATCAGATAACTGGTGCCAGAAGTGGCGGTAGGTTCGTAGGAGGCAGGTACCGATGTGGTGGGCATGCTGTAGCAGCCCCCCAGACTGACAAGGGCAAGAGCGATAAAGAACTTCTGGAGCATTAGGCGACCGATAACGAAGAAAGAGATGGCTGCCCCGACCGGATAATGGCCGGAAGCACAATATCTGAGGAGAGTGACGCCGGCACCGTGACCTGTGCCGGCACTATCGACTTGAAGTCAGTCCTTTGCTTTCAGCAAGACATACGCCTCACCGCCACTCCGGTCATGAGCGAGGATGAAAACCTGGCCACCGAGCGTGACCATGGAAGGAGCGGTTTGCGCAACCGGAGTGCCGGATAGACCACGAGCAGAGTCCAGCAATTGCCGGGTAAGGCTCTCGTCCCGCTGCGAAGGCGTTGTCACAGCACACTCCTTCCCTGCCTGGATCTGGACACTCATGCTCTTGTCAGCGTTGAAGCCCGCCATCATGAAGCCCATATCGGTAACTTCGACACCAAGTGTCTTGGCGACCACTGCGGCCTGAGAGAAGTCGGGCGCAGTCTTCAGGCAGATATCACGGAAGGCCTGTATAGCAGCAGAAGGTGCTTCATTAGAAGCAACTGGAAGAGTTGCCGGGTCTTTATTGGAGCATGCAGCCATAAGAGCCACGATCGCGATAAGACAAGTATGCTTCATATTTTCCTTAACACCCTTTCATTGCAGCTTGGTCAGATCAAAAACCTATTAGACACCCAAAAAATCTTAATAATTCAAATACCTATCTGCTTTGACCCGCACCACAATGAAGCCAAACAGAGCAATGACGCAATTATTTATTTAAGCAGCAACATAGCTGCCTGTATAAATCTTCCTTTTAGCGCCAAGAAACATATCCACCCATTTTAGAAAATCACATTTCACCACACCCCAACACAACGAAACAGAACAAGAGCCACTTTATTCAAAATAAAAATGCTCTTCATCATCATCACATACCCTTCTAACAGACACCACTCCATTAACCCCCACATAAACCCAACCCTCACCAACGGGATCTGGAATATAACACTCGACCCCCAGAATAGAAGATGAAGAAATTATTTTTCCTTTTAATTCTGCGGCACTCATCTCACATCTAAACAGCTGCAGCAACATAGCAGCCTCTCCATGGACATACGAAAAAACACATAAACATCTGCAACTGGATAAATCCAATGCGCCCGCCTTCTCATAAAATTCAGCATCCTGACAAACAACGACCTCATCAACAGACACTCCCACAACCAGAGCGATGAAAGTCCTTAGCTCTTGGATAGAAATGCGATATCTCAACAAAAAATCAATCATTATTTATAGCCCTCCAAACCTTTAAAGCCTCAGCCCTTGCTTGGTCGTCGATCTTCATACTCTTCAAGATCTCGTCTGCTCTGGGTGAGTTGCCAAATTTATTCAGAACGCCCAGAGCCTTATACCCCCCCCTATCCAACAAATAAAGACCAGGCCCAGAAATCGGGTAAAGAGTTCCGTCATGTGCGCCATATATCCTGTCATTAATAATGTAATTATCTCCGACTTTCTGAGCCTGCCCTGCACGAATCGCAGTGACATCTGCATTTAGATCAACCACAGATCTATCTACCACCGTATTCTTATCCTTAGCAAGCGACCCCTGTGTCACTTTGTCAGCATAATGGCGTGTGTTAGGGGCTTTTAGAGAGACCAATTCCTTTATTACTGCCCCATCGGGATTTACCGCGCAATTTCCTCCCTTGCAAGCAGGCTCTTTACATGGACCTGAATTATGCACCCATGCCTTAAGGCCACCCACATAAAACGTATGACCTATATCCACCGTCAGGTTATATGTAGTTCCCTGAGGCTTGACCAACTCGATGGACTCAACTGCAATAGTGGCATTATTGCTTCCACCATCACTCAAGGACTGTAGCTGATCGCCAGGGCTAAGTTTGATCAGGGGGACAAAGTCATGCCGTGCCGGAACGTAGAATGGGTGGCTATCTGTTACCAGTAGAGTATCGGTGAGCGCCCCATCAATAGACTTCAGCTTTAAACGATAGATCGCCTGATCAGTTCGTACATGGGTGGCAGTAACGGCAGCGGCAAATGGTTCGCCACCTTTTTCAGGCTTACTCCAGACAATATCCCCAATCTTGAGGGCCTCAATGGCTTTATCGCCTTTAGGAGTCGAAACCATTGTGCCTGCGGCAAAGCAGCAAGGCCCTGGCTTTTCAGTTTGATGCCCAGCAACATCTTTAGAGCCAGGCTGTATAGGACCACTTCCGTCCTTAGTCGGATGAGGCGATGAGCCTTTAGTCACACTAATTTTTTTCAGAGAGCCCGGACCTATTCCACCCAAGGCAATATCAATCAGGAATTCAGCACCTATAACATAGGTATTCCCGTCAAGCTCCGACTTCCCTTGCTGATAGTCCTGTTTCGCTTGGTCATGGCTACCCTTGAGCTCACTATCAGTCGGCCTAACCAGAGGGTCGGCAGCACCGATAGCAAGCTCTTCTTTGACTTCAGCGATTTTGTCTCCAAAGAACCAATTAACCGCCACGCTGCTGGCTACCCCCAACGCAGCTTTGACTGGCCCCATGAGAGCCTGGATTGCAAGCATCGCAGCTTGAGCTTCAGCTACAGGTAATTTATCCAACTGCTGCTTCAAGAAAGTTGCATGATCAAGAAGCAACTCTCCTTTTGTTTGCACATCGAACGAATCACCCTCGTCTAAAGTCAAGACTCCAGCGCTGCTTACCTTGCATGATCCAGCAGCCTCGCATTTTGCGACGACCAAATCGAAATCATTACTCCGCACCAAGAACAGTTTCAGCGACTCGACGACATCACTATTCGGCAGCTTGATCTCTTCGACAGAAACACCATTCCTGACAGCATTCTTCGCAATCAAGAGAGCCTGCTCATCACCAAAGGTCTCACGGAGACTCGCAGGAACCTGATCCATCCCTACTCGTTGCGCCTGAATCTCTCGTCGTATGTCCTCAACAGCGTTCAAGGAACCCTTGTAGAGGCGCTCGGCCATCTCCCGGTTCCCGCCGAGCTTATCTTTATAGGCCGTCAGCTCATCCTTCCAGTTACTGAGCGTATTGACATCGGAAACAGCATCGATTGATGACTTACTTGCGTAGATATCTGTCCTGTCTTCCTTGTCCCTCGTGATCTCATATGCACGATCAACGTCTCTATTCAAGCCAGCAGTTGAATCACCACCAGTCGAAGAGTCACTTCTAACCTTAAGCTCACCCTCTCCAACTGTGGCCCTAACGATTTGCTCACGGTCTTTCCGATAGTCATAACCACTGACGCTCCAGTTGTTATCACCCGATTTATCACCCTGGCTTTTGTCCACCACTGCGGAAGTTGCTGCTTCTTTGCCATCTGCGGAGGCAGGCTTACTGGCTTCATTGGTAGACCAACTGTAGGAGCCGCCGCCGTTGATGTACCAAGCGTGCTCCTTGTCACTACCCTTGATATCCCGGAAGCCAAGCGTGTCGGTATCGAGCTTTAGCTTTCCGGTATCCGACGCAATCAAAGCGCCGTCGAGCTGGGTGTGCTTCTCGGTTCGTATATCCAGTTGATCACGAGCGACGATGCTGGTCTGGTCCTGTACCCAGTTGGTGGAGCCACTGGTCTTCCCAACACCGAGAGAGCCGCTGACGCTGAAGGTCTGATAGCCAACGCTTACCGTGAGACTGGCATCCAGCTCCTTGCCGCTCACCTTGCCGGTATCCGGTAAGGATGAAACGGTCAAATCCCGCCCTACCTTCCCTTTTACGTTTTCGCCATCCAGATGTGCGCCGGCCACAGTAGTATCGCGGCCGCTTTCGAAATTCAGGTTCTTACCCGCGTAGAAATAAGCGTCCTGCTGTTTTTGAGCATCCCGATCAAGCCGTCCCTTGCCGATATCCACACTGCCGTACAGAGAGATGAAATCGCTTCCACCAAGCGCAACACCAATCTCACCACCACCGCTCTTGCGCCGGGTTTCCTGGTCGGATGCGTTTTGCGCAGCCCTAATCTCAAGATCATTCCCAGCCTTTAGATTGATGTCGCGCTCAGCCTGAACATGCGTACCAATCGCCTTCAGGTCGTTACGGGCCTCGAGATTGATATCGCGCTCAGCAGAGAGACTCGCTGGCAAGGATGTACCATCGATACCAGTTTCCTTATTAGTCCCATGACTGGCACCCGCCCCCATACGAGCGCTGTTGAAGGTCGTCCCGCCGTTCAGACCAGATTGGCTAATGTAAGACTCACTGCTACCGCCTTGAGCGCCACGAGCCACATCCAAGGTGACATCATCACCTTTGATGTTGATGTCCCGGCCTGCCCCTATTTGAGTTCCACGGGCAGTAACGTTGTTCTCTGCCGAGAGGTTCACATCTCGGCCAGCACTCAACGTCGATGGACGATTGGAGACGCTCTCCTCGAATGTGGTGCTTCTGGTGCCTGCATTCCCGACATGCACGCCCCCTGAGGGTCCAGACACGAACTGGGTGATGGCATCAGCGGTTTTAAGCACGCTGGAACCTTGGCTGATCGCGTTATAGCCTTTACCAGTTCCGTTGATTGCGTCCAGGGTATTGCCGTAGTTATGACTGACATTGACCGTCAGCCCGCTGCGGTCCTTGCTCTCAATTTCCTCGCGGGTGTAGCGCTCCTGACTGGCGTCCAGATTGATATCGCGTCCAGCCTTCAGGTTGATATCGCGCTCCGCGCCAATATCGGAACCCTGCTGGTTAATATCCCTTCCGGCTCTTACATCTACGTCATTTCCAGCCTGGACAACGCTAGCCGACGCAGTCTGTTGCGAGGTCCTCGTGACCTCTTTCAGCGTCTCTTTGCCGATGAATCCCGAGAAACCGTTTCGATCACTGTCAATCGCAATACCGCTTCTACGCTCACGCTCCCAGGATTTACTGGCTGCGACGCTCTGACCGGCCACCACGTTTACGTCACGGCCAGCATCGAGCAACACGTTTCGACCTGCTGCTACGCCGCTGCCAACGATATTGATGTCCTGCTTGGCCTGCAGCGTCGCATCCCGGTCCGCATACACCTGGCTGCCGACACTGGTACTGCTCTGCGCCTCGCGACCGGCCTCCTTGGCCGAGGAGAAAGACAGGAAGCCACCCGACGTGGAGAGACCGACCTTCTTCTTGTATTCCTTGGTGAGGCTATATGCCGTGTCGTTGGCGGAAACGAGGTTGATGTCGCCGGTGTCCTTCACCAGGCCGGCACGCAACTCCACGTCATTACCCGCGCTGGCTTCACTGGCGCGCAGGCGGATGTCGTTACCCGCCGCGATCACGACATCGTTGCCAGCCTCCAGCTCGCTGGCCACCTGGGTCGCGCTGGTCTTGAGCTGGCTCTTGCCGCTCTTCGACATGCCGAGAAAGCCGGACTTGGTCTTCTTGCTGTAGGAGCCGTGCTCCTCGACTCCGGACAGGACTGCGACATCGCCGGTCGCGCCTACCAGCAGGTCATTACCGGCATGCAGTTCGCTGCCGATCACGGTGACGTTGCGCCCACCGTCGATGTTCAGGCTGCCATTGGCCGCCGTGCTGGTATTGAGGGTGAGATCACCACCCGCCTCGACCACGGACGCGATATTGGTGCTGTCGTAGCTCTCCCGCTGCTCAGTCTTCTTGCGCCCGAAGGAGCCCTTGCTCTTCTTGAAGTAGAAGCTGGCGTCCTCGTCCTTGGCGGAAAGCAGGTTCGTGTCCCGCTCGGCATCCAGGGCCACATCCTTCGCGCCCTTGATCTGGCTGGCGACCAGGGTCAGATCCTGACCTGCCTCGATAGAGATATCGCCACCGGCCTGCACAACGGACGCCTGCTGACGAATCTGGTCGTTGCTGCTCTGGACCTTCTTGCTCCGAGAAGCGCGATGGCTCTCGTTGGCGGCCGACTCGATGCTGACATCGCGCCCTGCGACCAGCGCCAGCTCCTGGCCGGCAGTCAACTTGCTCGCGACTATTCCCAGGTCCTGTCCCGCCTCTGCTCGGAGGGCGCCACCGACCTGCACATCACTCCCATGCTGGGTGGTGCTGGTGGTGCTCCAGAAATGGCGCTTGTCCTGGCGCATGCTGCCGTTCTCTTCGGCAGCGGAGGCGATGACCAGGTCGTTGCCGGCGCTCAGCGTGGCGTTGCCGCCGGCCTTGAGGCTGCCGCCGATGTTCTGGATATCGCGCCCGGCGGAGAGGTTCAGGCTGTTGCTCGCCTCGATCCCGGCGGCCTTGTCCACCACGCTGGTGAGCTGGCTGAAGTTCTTGCCGCTGCGGGCGTCCTGGCTGATGGTGCGCTCGTTGATGATGTCGCCGGTGAGGGCGATGGCGCTGACGTCCTTGCCGTTGATGAGGCCGCCACGGGCGTTGCGGATGCTGTCGGTGGCCAGCAGGGACAGGCGCTCGCCGGCCTGCATCAGACCTGCGTTGCTGACATTGAGGGCCGAGGCTTGGAGGTTGTTGCTGGCCCGCAGGGTGCCGCTGTTGGTGAGGGTGGTGCCGCTGATCAGCGCCACGTCGCGGCCCTGGATCAGTGCGCCGCTCGGCGCCAGGCGGTCCTTGGCCTGGGCCAGGTAGAGCACCGGCACCAGCACCTTCTCGCCATTCACCTCCTGCTCCTGCATCCACACGATGTCGTGGGTCAGGGCCGCCACCTGTTCGGCGCTCAGGCCCACGCCCGGGGCGAGATTGAGGGCTTCCTTGCTGGCGATGGCGTTGTCCATCAGGTACTTGAACTGGGCCTCGTCCGAGGCCAGCCCATCGATGAAGCGCTTGCCAGTGCGAGCAACAATTGCTTCGCGGATCAGGCGCTGCTCGTACAGGCCATCACCCAGGCGCTTCTGCGCCTGGTCGGCGTCGAAGCCGAGGCGGCTCAGCATGTAGTCGGAGCTGAGGAAGCTCCTGAGATTGGCGAACTCGGCGCGGGTCTCGACCAGGTAGCGATGACCGGGGCCGTCATTGACATGGAACAGGCCGTTCTGCCCCTGGGGCAGGCCGAAGCCCGGCAGTGTCAGCGGGTTGACCGCCTGCTGGTTGGCGTCCGGCGCCAGCTGTGCGTTGAGCTGCACCACCAGCGGTTGGCTGGTGAGGCCCACCTGGCTGTCCAGGCTCTGGGCGTTGCCGCCCTGGGGAGCCTGGTTGGCCAGGACCGAGTCGTTGGTGATGGGCTGGGTGGCCTGGATGCTGACATTGCCGCCGGCCTGGATGATGGCCGGTGAGCCGACACCGGTGGGCGTGCGCGTCTCGATATCGCTGGTCAGCGCCCAGCTGTAGAGCGCGCTGGGCACCTCCTTGGGCATCGGCTGGGCGTTGTAGGGGTTGATGTAGTTGTCGCGGAAACGCTCGTCGGTGCCGTCGGTGACGCGGCCGGTGTTGAAGCGGCGTACACGTTCGATGATGCCGCTGGCGGCACCGGCGTTTTCCAGGCTGGTGCCCTGGATGCCGATGTTGCCGGTGGCGCTCAGGCTGCTGTAGCGGTTGGCGATCACGCCGCCCTGGATATCGAGGTTGCCGCCGCTGTGGATGCGCGAGGCGGCGGAGTCTTCCAGCACCGAGCTTTCGAAGCGCTCGGTGGCGACGTAGTCGACGTTGTGGTGGTCACCGCTGCAGTCGTAGCAGACCACGCTGATGGAGCCGGCAACCAGCGTCTTGCCGGGGGTGAACAGCTCCTTGCGGTTGGTCAGGGTGGCGGCGCGCAGGGTCATGTCGCCGCTGGATTCGATGCCGCCGGAGCGGTTCTCCAGCAACGCCATCTGCCCACTCGCATCGTCCTTCGCCGCGCTCAGGGCGCCCAGGCTATAGATGTCGCCCTTGAGGTTGGTGAGGCTGTCGGCGCGCAGGGCCATGTCGGCGCCACTGAACACCAGGCCCTGGTTGAGCAGGGTCGGGGCTTCGATGCGCAGCTTCTGCGCGGCGCCGAGGGTGCCGCGGTTGTCGAGGCTGGCGACGATCAGCAGGGCATCGCCCACGGTGCTGATAGTGCCGGCGTTGACCAGGCTGCTGCCGAGGCGGAACTCGCCCTTGCCGCCGCTGCGCAGTTGGGCGCCCTGGCCGAGTTCGGCGCTGGCGGCGCTGAGGGTCATGTCGCCCAGGCTCTTCAGGCTGCCGTTGCCCTGGTAGCGGCCGCTGAGGGCCAGTTGCAGCCTGCCTTCGGTTTCGATGGCGCCGTCGTTGGTCCAGTCGCCGCCGCTGGCGGTGATGTCGTCGATGGACACCAGCTTGCCGCTGGCGGTCTGGGTGAAGGTGCCGACCTTGAGGTCCAGGCGCTGGGCCTGCAGCAGGCTGCTGTTGGTCCAGTCGGCGACGTCGAGGCTGAGCACGCCGTTGGTGATGAAGCTGCCGCCGGCCTGCCCGGCATCGGCCAGGCTCAGGGCGAAGCCCTGGGTGCCGACGTGGCGCAGGGTGCCCTGCTGGTTGCTGAGGCTGGCGCTGGTGAGGGTGAAGCCGGCGTTGCCGATTTCCACCAGGCCGCCGTCGTTGTCGAAACGGCCGCCGATGGCGAAGGTGCTGCTGCCGGTGCTGCCGAGGGCACGCAGCTTGCCGCCGGCGTTGCTGGCGGAGCCGAGATCGAGATTCAGCGTCTTGCTGGCTTCGATCAGGCCGCCGTCGTTGGCCAGTTTGCCGCTCAGCGTGAGGCTGACGCTGTCGCCGCCGAGGGTGCCGCCTTGGTTGCGCAGGCTGTCGGCGTCGACCTTGACCGTCTGCTTGGCGAGCAGCTGGCCGCCGTCGTTGATGACTTCGCCGCGCTTGATCTCCAGGTCGCCCTGGGTGGCGACGATCTGGCCCTGGCCGTTGTCCAGGCGGGTGCTGCTGGTGAGCTCGACGCTGTCGCCCTGGAGGCGGCCCTGGCCGTTGCCGAGGCTGTCGGTGGTGGCCTTGAGGGCGCCGCCCTGGGCGTTGAGGCGGCCCTGCTGGTTGTGCAGTTCGCCGGCTGCGAGGGTCAGCGTGCCGTCGCCGGTGAGGACCTTGCCGCTGCGGTTGTCCAGGCGCGTACTGGCAGTGGCCTTGAGCTCGCCGCTGTCGGCCTGGAGGGTGCCGCCCTGGTTGTCCAGCACGGCGGTGGTGAGGGTCAGGTCGTCGGTCTTGGAGAGGATCAGGCCGTCGCCGAGGTTCTTCACCTCATCGGTGACGGTGACGGTCAGCGCCTGGTTGGCGGCCAGGGTGCCGCCGCTGTTGTCCAGCTGCTTGCCGTCGACCGTCAGGTCCTGCCGGCCGATGAGCTGGCCGCCCTGGTTGTGCAGGGTCTGGGCCTTCACCTGGGCGGAGCCGGCGGCGACCAGCTGCGCCCCCTGGTTGTCGAGCGTCGTGAGGTCGGTGGAGAGGGTGCCCTGGGCCAGCACCTGGCCACGGTTGGCCAGGGTGCCGCCCTGGATGTCGAGGACGCTGGCGGTGTTGGCACTGCCGTCGGCGCGCACGCCGGCTTCCAGGTGGCCCTGGTTGTCGATGCGCGCGGCGTTCAGGTTCAGGTCGCCGGCGGCGGCCAGGCTTTCCTTCACCTCGACGCTGCCGGCGCTGGTGACGCGGGCCTTGCCGCCGGCGTAGGCGCCACGGGTCAGGTCGATGTCGGTGGCCTTGAGGGCGATATCGCCGCTGGCGGCGGTGCGCGCGAGGGTCAGCTTGCCGTTGGCGTCGATCTGGATGTCGCCGCCGCTGGCGGCCATGTCGCCGGCCAGCTTCACGCCCACGCCCTGCTCGGTGCCGACGAGGCGGATCGCGCCGGCGTACATGCCGCCGAGGGCGGAGCTGTCGATGGCCAGTTGCGGCTGGGCGCTGCCGTCGTCGGCCTTGGCGGTGGCGGCCAGGGTGGTGGCGTCCACCTCGTTGCGGCCGGTGACCATGGCCAGCTGCCTGGCGTGCAGTTCGGCGTTGATCTGCGCACTGCGGGTGATCAGCTCGAACTGGTCGACGTTGCCGGCGTTGAGGCCGGCGCCCTCGATGGCGATGGCGCCGCCGTCCACGTCGTAGCGGTCGAGACGGCCGTTCTCCACCACCGGCTTGCCGGTGCTCAGGGTGACCTTGGGCGTGTTGATGAAGCCGCAGCCGTCACAGGTGATGCCGTGGGGGTTGGCGACGATGACATGGGCGCCCTGCCCGGCCACCTCGGTGTAGCCCTTGAGCTGGCTAGGGCTGCCGCCGCTGACCTCGTTGAGGATGAGGCCGGCGGCACGGCCGTTGAGGTTGGCGTTGCCGATGATGTAGCCGCCGAGCTGGGTGTTCTGCAGCTTGTCGGTGGCGTTGTTGAGGATCAGCCCCTGCTGGCCGACGTTGTAGTCGGTGAAGCGGTTGTGGGACAGGCCGTTGGCATTGGGCGTGGCGATGTTGACCACCGGCACGCCGTTGCCGGCGCTGCCGATGCTGGTGTTGCCACCGGCAGCCGCGTCCACTGCCAGGTCAGCGGCGGTGGAGACGATGGGGTTGAGGAACATCACGCCGACGAGGACGGTGGCGATGTTCTGGAAGAAGGGGCTGCGAACGTCCATGTACTGGAACTCCGGGCGAAGCTGAAATCAGAAGAAGAGGTCGAAGCGGAAATACACCGGGTGCTCCTGGCGCGTGATGGCGTCAGGGCGTTCCAGGGACCGCGCGAAGGTGACCGAGGCGGCCAGGTGCTGGCCCCGGGCACTGAATTCGAAGGCGTTGCCGCTGAGGCGGCCGCTCTGGCCGGGGTTGTAGCGATCGCCGTGGATCACCCCCAGGTCGTAGGCGAAGGCGGCGCCGTATTCCTGCACGAAGGGCTGCAGCGCCGCCCAGGTCACCGGCCGGCGCCAGCGCAGCTGGTTGCGCCAGTAGGCACCGGTGTCGCCGGAGAGGGATTGCTCCTTGAAGCCGCGCACCGAGCTGAGGCCGCCGACGCTGATGCGCTGCGGGCTGTAGAGCACGTCTTCGCTGTGCTGGCCGTTGACCAGGCTGTCGACGCTGAAGGATTCGCCCAGCAACTGGAATGACTGCAGGTAGCTGGCGGTGAGGCTGTACTTGTTGTAGCGGGCCTCGGGCGAGTAGTGGAACGGTGTGCGGTCGTGCTGGGCGTCGAAGGCGCCGATGCCGCGCTGCCAGCCGACATCGACGTTGACGAAGGCGTTGCCGATGCGGCGACCGTGGTTGAAGCCCAGCTGGGATTCGGTGAGGCGCGGGCTGGAGTTGCCGAGCAGGCTGTTTTCCACGTAGTTGCGCGTTTCCAGGTGGGCGATGCCGAGGCTGGCGGCGGTCTTGCTGACGCTGTCGCGGTGCAGCACGCGCTCGGCACGCAGCTGGTGGTTCTTGCTCTCGCCGTCGGTGCCGAAGGCGAAGCCGTCGCCCTGGTTACGGGTGCGGTAGTAGCTCTGGCTGTAGGCGTAGCTGAAGTTCCACCAGCCGTAGGGCAGGTTGTAGAGGACGCTCTGGTTGGCCGAGTGCTTCCAGTGGTCGCTGGCCAAGTCGCCGCCGCCGCGCAGGCTGAGCTGGTCGGCCAGGCCGAAGGGGCTGTCCCAGTCGAGGCTGGCGCCCCACTGCTGCTCGCCGGTGCTGCGCTGGCCGTCGTTGTGGCGGTTCAGGCCCACGCGCCAGGGCTTGGTCGGCTCGCCCTTGAGCTGCACGCGGCTGCCGCCCACGTCCGCACCGGGCACTAGCTCCAGTTGCGCGGGGCGCGACGGCAGGCGGTTGATCTGGTCCACCAGCTGTTCCATTTCGCGCAAATCGAGCACCTCGCCGTCGCGCGCGGGCGAGGCCATGGCCAGTTCGCGGTCGCTGGCGATGGCGGAGCTGTCGAGGCCTTCGAGCTTGCCCTCGACCACGATGACGTCCAGCTCGCCGTCGGCCAGGTCCTGCTGCGGCAGGTAGGCGCGCGAGGTGACGTAACCCTTGTCGATGTAGTGCTGGGTGATGGCCTTGAGCAGCTCGTTGAGACGACCGCTGTCCAGGCACTGGTTTTCGAACGGCTTGAGCAGCTCGCGCTGGCGCGGCGCGGTAATCAGGCTGGCACCCTGCAGGCGGATGCTGCGGATGTCGAAGCACGGCCCCTGGCTGGCGGGAGCGCTGGGCTGGACGGGGGCCTCGCGGCCGGGCAGTTGCTGCAGGTCCTGCAGGCGCTTGCGCTGCTCCTCGAGGATGCGGTCCTGGCGTTCGCGGATCAGGTCGCGATCGCCAGCGAAGGGCGCACCAGGGCTATCAGCCGCGAAAACGGAAAAAGCAGGAAAAAGCAGGCAGAAACCCGCAGCGAAAGACTGCAGACGCATTGCGACCGTCCTTGGAGTAATGGCATATCGACATCGGGGCGGCATTTTTATGGCGCCGGGAACTTCGCTCAAGCCCTTTCCCGACCAAATGCGAACCACTCGTCAGATGACTTGCAAAATGCCATCACTCTGGCACGGCAGTGCCAGAGCCTGCGGTCCAGACGGGACTTTCCTGTCCAGCTTCCTGCCGGCAGGCCCGAATCGCGGGCAAAAAAAAGCCCGCAGTGTGGACGGGCCGGGAAAAAGGACTCGCTGATGAGTCAGGGGTAAGACGGTTACTAGCTGCCGCGATAGGTGGAGTAGCTGTAGGGGGAGATCAGCAGCGGCACGTGGTAATGGTCCTGCTCGGCGCTGATGCCGAAGCGCAGCACGACCACATCGAGGAAGGCCTGCTCGGGCAGCTTCACGCCGCGCTTGCGGTAGTAGTCGCCGGCGTGGAAATGCAGCTGGTAGACGCCGGTGGCGTAGTCATCGCCCTGCAGCAGGGGCGCGTCACAGCGGCCGTCGTCGTTGGTGGTGGTGCGGGTGATCAGCTCCAGGCCGCCGTTCTCGACGCGGTAGAGCTCGATGCTGATGTCGCTGCCAGGGCAACCGTGGGCGGCATCCAGTACGTGGGTGGTCAATCGTCCCATTGCTTTCCGGGCTCCCGCTGCGGTCATCGACCGGCGACAGCCACACCTCCTCTTCTCGTTGAAATCGGTGCATCAGGAGTGCCCAAGCCCTGAAAAGGGGCGGCCCGGGAACTTCGATGGACCAAATATAAGACATTATCCAGAAGAATTGTACACAATTATTCGAGAATTTTTAGCACCTCGACGGCGGCTGGATTCGCCAGCACCATTTTGATGCAGACCGGCACAGAGCAAGGGTTGTATTGCAAAGAACTGACCAATCAGGCAAGTTTTTTGCAAACCTGCAGGACGTCGATCGGGACAAATATTTCATTTACAAAACTCGATGACGTTTGTATACAATCACTCATCGCGTTCGCGCAGCCCGGCTCCGCGAACCCTCCACAGACAAGAAGGAATCCAGTAGTGAGCCTCGACTACCCCCGCGACCTGATCGGCTACGGCAGCAATCCCCCGCATCCGCACTGGCCGGGCGAGGCACGCATCGCCCTCTCCTTCGTCCTCAACTACGAGGAAGGCGGCGAGCGCAACATCCTCCACGGCGACAAGGAATCCGAGGCCTTCCTCTCGGAGATGGTCGCGGCGCAGCCCCTGCAGGGCGCCCGCAACATGAGCATGGAATCCCTCTACGAGTACGGTAGCCGAGCCGGCGTCTGGCGCCTGCTCAACCTGTTCAAGAAGCACGACATCCCGCTGACCATCTTCGCCGTCGCCATGGCCGCACAGCGCCACCCGGACGCCATCCGCGCCATGGTCGAGGCCGGCCACGAGATCTGCAGCCACGGCTACCGCTGGATCGACTACCAGTACATGAGCGAGGAGCAGGAGCGCGAGCACATGCTCGAGGCCATCCGCATCCTCACCGAGCTGACCGGCGAACGTCCGCTGGGCTGGTACACCGGCCGCACCGGCCCGAACACCCGTCGCCTGGTGATGGAGGAAGGCGGCTTCCTCTACGACTCCGACACCTACGACGACGACCTGCCCTACTGGGACCCGGCCAGCACCGTGGAGAAACCGCACCTGGTGATCCCCTACACCCTCGACACCAACGACATGCGCTTCACCCAGGTGCAGGGCTTCAACAAGGGCGACGACTTCTACGAATACCTGAAGGACGCCTTCGACGTGCTCTACGCCGAAGGCGCCGCCGGCGCGCCGAAGATGCTCTCCATCGGCATGCACTGCCGCCTGCTGGGCCGCCCCGCGCGCCTCGCCGCCCTGGCCCGCTTCATCGAATACGTGAAGAGCCACGACAAGGTCTGGTTCGCCCGCCGCGTGGACATCGCCCGCCACTGGCACACCACCCACCCTTTCCAAGGCAACGCCCAATGAGCAGCTTCCAGAAGATCACCCCGTCCAGCCTGTCCCGCGAGGCCTTCGTCAGCGCCTTCGCCGACATCTACGAGCATTCGCCCTGGGTCGCCGAGAAGGCCTACGACCTCGGCCTGGATGCCAGCGTCGACCAGATCGACGGCCTGCACCAGCGCATGTCCGACATCCTGCTCAGCGCCAGCCACGACGCCCAGCTGGCCCTGATCAACGCTCACCCGGACCTGGCAGGCAAGGCCGCCGTCCGAGGCGAGTTGACCGAAGCCAGCACCAGCGAACAGGCCGGTGCCGGCATCCACGAATGCACGGCTGAAGAGTTCGCACGCTTCACCGAGCTGAACGACGCCTACAAGGCCAAGTTCGGGTTCCCTTTCATCATGGCGGTGAAGGGCAGCAACCGGCACCAGATCCTGGCGGCGTTCGAGGAGCGCATCCACAACACCCCCGAAGCCGAGTTCAGCCGGGCCCTGGCCGAGATCAACCGGATCGCGCTGTTCCGCCTGCAGCAGATGTGACCCCGGCTGCACGCACGCCGGACACGCCGATGCTCCCGTTCCAAGGCAGACCGCAATGAAGAGCTACGCAGTACCCTTCGAGAAGTACATCAACCTCGCCGACGCCCGTCTCGGGACCCGAGCCCTCTCGGTCACCGACGACTGGTTCGCCGACGTCAACCGCCTGTTCCAGCCGACCACGGCCGTGTGGAAGGAAGGCGTGTTCGACGACAACGGCAAGTGGATGGACGGCTGGGAATCCCGCCGCAAGCGTTTCGAAGGCCATGACCACGCTGTGATCCGCCTGGGTGTAGCGGGCTCGATCAAGGGCGTGGACATCGACACCAGTTTCTTCACCGGCAACTACCCGCCGTCCGCGTCCCTGGAAGGCTGCTTCGTGGCCAACGGCGACCCGGACGAGACCACCGCCTGGAGCGAAGTGCTCGGCTCCGTCGAGCTCAAGGGCGATAGCCACCATTACCATGCGATCGACAACGACCAGGCCTTCACCCACCTGCGCTTCAACATCTATCCCGACGGTGGCGTGGCACGCCTGCGCGTATACGGCATCCCCCATCGCGACTGGAGCGCGGTGGGCGACTTCGAGCAGGTCGACCTCGCCGCAGCCCTCAATGGCGGTCGCGCGCTGGCCTGCTCCGACGAGCATTTCGGCCGCATGGGCAACATCCTCAACCCGGGCCGTGGCATCAACATGGGCGACGGCTGGGAAACCGCCCGCCGCCGCACCCCGGGCAACGACTGGGTGATAGTCGCCCTCGGCCACCCCGGCGAGATCGAGCGAATCGTGGTCGATACCCTGCATTTCAAGGGCAACTACCCCGACAGCTGCTCGATCCAGGCGGCCTTCGTCAAGGGCGGCACCGACAGCCAGATCGAGACCCAGAGCCTGTTCTGGCGCGAGCTGCTGCCGAGCCAGAAGCTCTCGATGCACGCCGAGCACGAATACACCGAACAGATCCGGGCCCTCGGCCCCGTCACCCACGTACGCCTGAACATATTCCCGGACGGAGGCGTCAGTCGCCTGCGCCTGTTCGGCAAGGTGGCCAGATAACGCCGGGCCAACCCCGGCAACCCCGTCACCGTGGCGGGGCGACAGCAAGGACAAGAAGAACAGCATGCGCACTCTCAAGATCGAGCCCCTGACCAAAGAAGCATTCGCCCCGTTCGGTGACGTCATCGAAACCGAAGGCAGCGAGTTCTTCATGATCAACAACGGCTCAACCCGCCGTTACCACAAGCTGGCCACCGTCGAGACGGCCCAGCCGGACGACAAGGCGATCATCAGCATCTTCAGCGCCGAGTCCCTGGAGATGCCCCTTCCCATCCGCATGCTTGAACGACATCCGCAGGGCAGCCAGGCCTTCATACCGCTGCTCGGCAACCCCTTTCTGGTCGTGGTCGCGCCGGTTGGCGATGCACCTGTACCGGGTCTGGTCCGTGCCTTCCTCACCAATGGCAGGCAGGGCGTTAATTACCATCGCGGCGTCTGGCACCACCCGGTGCTGACGATCGAAAAGCGGGATGACTTCCTGGTGGTTGATCGCAGCGGTTCCGGCAACAACTGCGACGAGCATTACTTCACCGAGGACGAGCAACTGCTCCTCGACCCCCACCACTAATAAGAGAAGCCCAGCGATCGCCGTGCCGATCGTCCGGGAAAGAGGTACGTACTGTGGAAGCACATCTGACCGAATGGCTGAACCTGAGCATCCGCTGGGTTCACATGATCACCGGCATCGCCTGGATCGGCGCATCCTTCTATTTCGTCTGGCTGGAGAACAACCTCAACCGCAAGGCCCCGCGCGAGGGGTTGGCCGGTGACCTGTGGGCGATCCACGGTGGCGGCATCTACCACCTGGAGAAATACAAGCTCGCCCCGCCGAAAATGCCGGACAACCTGCACTGGTTCAAATGGGAGGCCTATTTCACCTGGCTGTCGGGCGTCGCCCTGCTGACCGTGGTGTTCTACCTGAACCCGACCCTGTACCTGATCGCCCCCGGCCTGGACCTCGCCCCGGCTGCGGCCATCGCCATCGGCGTCGGTTCCCTGATCGCCGGCTGGTTCATCTACGACCTGCTGTGCGACTCGCCCCTGGGCAAGCAGCCCGCCCTGCTCGGCCTGATCCTCTTCGTGCTGGTGATCGGCGCGGCCTGGGGCTTCACCCAGGTGTTCAGCGGCCGTGGCGCCTACATCCATGTCGGCGCGCTGATCGGCACCATCATGGTCGGCAACGTGTTCCGCATCATCATGCCGGCACAGCGTGCACTGGTTAAGGCCATCGAAGAGAACCGCACCCCGGACCCGGCGCTGCCGGCCAAGGGCCTGCTGCGCTCGCGCCACAACAACTACTTCACCCTGCCGGTGCTGTTCATCATGATCAGCAACCATTTCCCGAGCACCTACGGCAGCCAGTACAACTGGCTGATCCTGGCCGGGATCGCGGTGATCGCCGTTCTGGTACGCCACTACTTCAACACCCGCCACGACAGCAACAAGTTCGCCTGGACCCTCCCGGCCGGCGCACTGGGCATGATCTGCCTGGCCTTCGTCACCTCGCCGAACTACAAGGCCGCCACCGCGCCCGTCGCCAACGTCGCCCCGGCCACCGCACCGGCCAAGACCGAGGCCGCAGCGCCGGCAGCCACCAGTGAAGGCAGCAAGCCCGCCGAGCAGGCCCAGGCTCCGGCCCAGCCCGCCAACGCCCAGGCCAACGCCGGCGGCGCGGACTTCGACAAGGTCCACAGCGTGATCCAGGAACGTTGCTCCGTCTGCCATTCCGCCAAGCCCACCAGCCCGATGTTCACCGCGGCACCGGGTGGCGTGATGTTCGACACCCCGCAGCAGATCCAGGCCCTCGCACCGAAGATCCAGGCACAGGCCGTCGCCACCCAGATCATGCCGCTGGGCAACATCACCCAGATGACCCAGGCCGAACGCGACCTGATCGGTTCCTGGATCGCCGAAGGCGCCAAGACCAACTGATCTCGACCACGACGGGCCGCATCCCCAAGCTGCGGCCCGTGTTTCAAGCCTGCCCCAGGCAGGCTTTTTTTATCCTCTTCCGGCACGGCGTTCCGGTGCATGTCCCGCACCAGGCCCTGCCCTTTGTTCCGCGTGCCCCATCCACCGCCCACAGCAGGGCCTGGATGGCAGAAACATGAATACCAGGATAGCCGCCGGCCTTTGCCGGCTGCGGCCTAGACGGCTCAACAAAAACAAAAGCGCCAGAGGTGTTGCATGACCAAGCTGACCGAGCCCGAGCTCGCCATTCCGCCCGCCGATCAACGCCTGCCTTTGTTGCAACTCCTGCTCGTGGGCATCCAGCACGTGCTGCTGATGTACGGCGGCGCCGTGGCCGTGCCGCTGATCGTCGGCCAGGCGGCCGGTCTGTCCCGCGAGGAAATCGCCTTCCTGATCAACGCGGACCTGCTGGTGGCCGGTATCGCCACCCTGGTGCAATCGATCGGCATCGGCCCGGTGGGTATCCGCATGCCGGTGATGATGGGCGCGAGCTTCGCCGCCGTCGGCAGCATGGTGGTGATGGCCGGGATGCCCGGCGTGGGCCTGCAAGGCATCTTCGGCGCCACCATCGCCGCCGGCTTCTTCGGCCTGCTGCTGGCCCCCTTCATGGCGCGCATCGTGCGGTTCTTCCCACCGCTGGTCACCGGCACGGTGATCACTTCCATCGGCCTCACCCTGTTCCCCGTGGCCGTGAACTGGGCGGGTGGCGGCAGCAAGGCGGTGCAGTTCGGCGCCCTGGAGTACCTCGCCGTGGCCGCCCTGGTGCTGGGCATCATCCTGTTGGTCAATCGTTTCATGCGCGGCTTCTGGGTCAATGTCTCGGTGCTGATCGGCATGGCGGTCGGCTACGTCGTCGCAGGCGGCATGGGCATGGTCGACCTCACCGGCCTGGAGCAGGCGCACTGGTTCCAGGTGGTCACCCCGCTGCATTTCGGCATGCCCAGGTTCGAGCTGGCGCCGGTGCTGTCGATGTGCCTGGTGGTGGTGATCATCTTCGTCGAGTCCACCGGCATGTTCCTCGCCCTGGGCAAGATCACCGGCCGGGAGGTCTGCCCCAAGGCCCTGCGCCGCGGCCTGCTGTGCGACGCCGGCGCCTCCTTCTTCGCCGGTTTCTTCAACACCTTTACCCACTCCTCCTTCGCCCAGAACATCGGCCTGGTGCAGATGACCGGCGTACGCAGCCGCTACGTCACCGCCGTGGCCGGCCTGTTCCTGATCACCCTGAGCCTGCTGCCCAAGGCCGCCTTCCTGGTCGCCTCCATTCCGCCCGCCGTACTCGGTGGCGCAGGGCTGGCGATGTTCGGCATGGTCGCCGCCACGGGCATCAAGATCCTCCACGAAGCCGACATTACCGACCGCCGCAACCAGTTGCTGGTCGCCGTGAGCATGGGGATGGGCATGGCGCCGGTGGTGCGCCCCGAGTTCTTCGCCCACCTGCCCCACTGGATGGAGCCCATCACCCACAGCGGCATCGCCATGGCCACCGTCAGCGCGCTGGTGCTCAACATCCTGTTCAACATCCTGGGCGAGAAGGAGCGCAGCCGACACTGCGCCGCCCACTGAGCCTTGCTCCCACCTGGATGCACCGACCCGGTGAGGACAGGACTTCCCGCCCGCCTACAAGGCGGGCTTTTTTATGGGCATCCGCTTCCAAACGAGATGGCAAGGCACGTAACCGTAGGTTGGGCCGAGGCACGAAGCCCAACGTAGCCGAGCTCGATTCCGCTCCGTTGGGCCTCGCTGCGCTCGGCGCCAACCTACGGCTTCGTCCAGGGATTACGGGCTTTACAGGTCATCAGGGTAATCGCGTGGCGAGTCGATGGGTCGCAGCCAAAACGCACGATTTTCTGTACACAATTCTGATTTATTTTGTTACTCAGCCTGTAAACAGAATGCTATAGTCGCAAAACCTGACCCGCAGTTCAGTTTCCGAACGCGAGGCGGCCAGCGGGACGGCAGTCACCCGCAAGCCCACGACCTACAAAAACAACAGGCAGGCTTTGAACGATGAACACATCCGCACAGACCGGAACCTACGGCGCCGTCCGCAGCCCGGCGCACCCAATCCCCACTGCCCTGCCCGCCCCGCTCACGACACTCTCCACCGAGGCCTGCCCCCACGCGGCCCGGCGCACATCGCACGACGCAGCCGAACAGCCCAGCGCTGAAGATCGCCCGTCGCCGCCCCGGAATCCGAAGACCGACCGCGTCGTCATGACGAGCTGACGCCAGGACGGCCAACCCGGAATCCCTCCATGCATCCAGCAAGACCGCCCCGCTCCGCCGGGCGGCTCCCTGCCGGCTGCGTAGAGGCCAACCTGAAGCCCTGAAAATAAGGAAAACCGCATGAACCTGAAGCATCTGCCTCACTGCATCGCCCTTACCGCCGGCCTCCTGGCGGGAGGGCAGGCCCTGGCCGACGGCCCGCTGCTGTGGCAGAACAACAGCATCACCTACCTCTACGGCCAGGATTTCAAGGTCAACCCGGAAATCCAGCAGACCTTCACCTTCGAGCACGCCAGTGGCTGGACCTGGGGCGACCTGTTCATCTTCGCCGACCAGATCAACTACAACGGCAAGGCCGATGCCAACGCGGGCAACAACACCTACTACGGCGAGATCCAGCCGCGCCTGTCCTTCGGCAAGCTGCTCGACCAGAAGATCGCCTTCGGCCCGGTGACCGACGTGCTGCTGGCCGCCACCTACGAGCGTGGCGAGAACCGCACCCAGAACTACCTGCTCGGCCCGGGCTTCGACCTGGCCATCCCCGGCTTCGACTACTTCCAGCTGAACTTCTACTACCGCAAGCCCGACGGCATCACCAACAACCCGGCTGGACAGTGGCAGGTCACCCCGGTGTGGTCCTACACCATCCCGGTGGGCAACTCCGACATCCTCATCGACGGCTTCATGGACTGGGTGTGGAACAACAAGGACGGCACCAGCAGCCGTCCGAACGACCTGCACGCCAACCTGCACTTCAACCCGCAGATCAAGTACGACCTGGGCAAGGCCCTTAACCTGGGCGCCAAGCAGCTCTACGTCGGTGTCGAGTACGACTACTGGAGCAACAAGTACGGTATCGACGACGACAGCTTCCTCGGCGACGAGATCCTCGGCGGCACCGACCAGAACACCGCCAGCCTGCTGGTCAAGGTGCACTTCTGATCGCACCTGCTGCATGAAAAAAGGGATGGCGCGAAACGCCATCCCTTTTTCGTTGGCGGCAATGCCGCCGATACCCGCCGTCAGCTGGCGCGGGCCAGGTTGCGCAGGGCCTTGATCTGGTCATGGTTGCGCTGCACGCCGAGCAGTTGTTTCTCGACGATGGAGCGAGCCGGCGGCGGCAGCTCCTTGCCCAGCGCATCCTTGTAGGCCTTCAGCGCGACATCTTCACCGCGCTCGCATTCGTTGAGGATGGCGGCATCGTCCTTGCCGGTCACCAGGGCCTTGAGGTCAACCCAGCGACGGTGCAGGGCGCCGGCCACGCTGGAGGAGGTCTCCGGGTCACCGCCCATGGAACGCACCACCTGCTGCAGCTCGGCAGCGGCGCGGGCGCACTCCTGGGCGCGCTGGGTGAAGGTGGCTTTCAGCTGGGGGTTCTTCACATCCTCGGCGCATTCGAGAAACCCCTTTTCGCCATCCTTGCTGGTTTCGATCAGGTCGTTGAGAACGGAAATAGCCTTGTGGTTATCCATCGTGCTTTCCTCTTTTCCGGTAGGGATTCCAGCCGAGTTCTTCCTCAGCCACTCAGAGAAATGGACCGGGGCGGTTTTCCGATGGTTCAAGGTTTCGGCCACGAGCAATGCCGGAGCGACACCTGCGCGATGCGGTGAAGCGCGAAGAGCGGGCCTCGCAGACAGGAAGACCCGCTCATCGACCAGATGACGTACAGCAGGGGTCAGGGTCTGCCGGACTCACCTTTGCGCTTCTGCCGCTCCAGGTAGTCCACCTTCCACTGCTCCAGCCCCATGTACTCGGTATCGAGGTTGGCCTCGACGCGATAGCGCGCCTTGAGCGCGTCCACTTCGGCCTTGTGCGACACCAGGAAGCGGTCGAAGCGCTGCACCAGCTCCGGGTGCCGGGAGCTGGAGAGGTGGAAAGTGCCACGGGTGTGCGGCAGCGACGGGTCGAACACCAGCGCACCGGGGCGGGCGCGGATGTTGTCCAGGTAATAGGTGGCGACCACCACGTTGAAGTAGGCGCCGTCAGCCTGCTTCTTCAGGGCCTGGCGGATCATCTGCCGCAGGTCGCTGCCCTGCACCGGCTGTACCTTGCCCTCGTCGATCCGCGACTGGTAGCCACGGGGCGTCCAGCCCTGCACCAGGGCCAGGCGCCGCAGGCCGTCGATGCCCTGCCCGACCCGCTTCGGGTCCACCAGCACGCCATCCACGTAGCCCACCACCGGCGCGCTGTAGGCCATGGGCTTGCCGGCCTTGACCTCATCCGCCCATTCGGGGCTATCCGGGTATTTCAGGTCCACCTCGCCCTTGACCAGGCGCCCGGCCAGCTCGGTGACCGGCAGCGCGCGGTAGCTCAGTTCGATGTGCTCGGCCTGCGCGAACAGGTCCAGCACCTCGCGGGCGAAGCCGCGGTATTCACCCTGTTCGTCGACCCAGTAATGCGGCTGGAAGGACAGGCGCTCGACGCCCACGACATAGCTTTCCCCATGGGCCGCGCCCAGGGGCAGCAGGCCGGCCAGCAGCCAGCCCAGATAGCTCGCTCTCAAAGGACTCTCCTCGTCTTCGGGTAGGTGCCGGCCGCGACACGAGCCGCGGCCGGCGCGCCATCACTCGCCCAGCACCAACTGATGAGCGAGGCGGTTGTGGCGCTCGATCACGCGTGGCAGGTCGACGGTCATCAACTGGCCATCCTTCACCACCAGGCGACCGTTGATCACGCTGTGGGAGACCTGGGCCGGGGCGCAGAACACCAGGGCCGCCAGCGGATCGTGGAGGGCGCCGGCGAAGGCGATCTGGTTCAGGTCGAAGGCGACGAAGTCCGCCGCCATGCCCGGGGCCAGGGCACCGATGTCGTCACGGTTGAGCACCTTGGCGCCGCCCAGGGTGGCGATCTCCAGCGCCTCCCGCGCGGTCATGGCATCGGGGCCGAAACCGACGCGCTGCAGCAGCAGGGCCTGGCGCACCTCGCCGATCATGGTGGCGCCATCGTTGGAGGCCGAGCCGTCGACACCCAGGCCGACCGGGACGCCGGCATCGCGCATGCGGCGGATCGGCGCGATGCCCGAGGCCAGGCGCATGTTCGAGCAGGGGCAGTGGGCGACACCGGTGCCGGTGCGGGCGAACAGGTCGATGCCGTGCTGGTCGAGCTGGACGCAGTGGGCATGCCACACGTCATGGCCGACCCAGCCCAGGTCTTCGGCGTATTCGGCGGGGGTCATGCCGAACTTCTCGCGGCTGTAGGCGATGTCGTTGACGTTCTCCGCCAGGTGGGTGTGCAGCGACACGCCATACTGGCGCGCGAGCACCGCCGCCTCGCGCATCAGGTCCTGGCTCACCGAGAAGGGTGAGCACGGCGCCACCACCACCCGCAGCATCGAGCCATGGGACGCGTCGTGGTAGTCCTCGATCAGGCGTTGGGACTCCTTGAGGATGTCCGCCTCCTTCTCCACCACCGAGTCCGGCGGCAGGCCGCCCTGGCTGCGGCCGACGCTCATGCTGCCGCGCGCGGCGTGGAAGCGCATGCCGATCTCGCCGGCGGCGTGGATGCTGTCGTCCAGCTTGCAGCCGTTGGGGTAGATGTAGAGGTGGTCGCTGGAGGTGGTGCAGCCGGAAAGGATCAGCTCGGCCATCGCCGTCTGGGTGGAGACCTGGATCATCTCGGGGGTCAGGCGTGCCCAGATCGGGTAGAGGTTGGTCAGCCAGTTGAACAGCTCGCCGTCCTGGGCGGCCGGCACCACGCGGGTGAGGCTCTGGTACATGTGGTGGTGGGTGTTGACCAGGCCGGGGATGACGATGTGGCCCTTGAGGTCCAGCACCTCGTCCGCGCTCTGCGGCAACTCGGCGCTCGGCCCCACCTGGCGGATGACGTTGTCCTCGATGAACAGGCCGCCCTGCCTGATCTCGCGGCGCTCGCCATCCATCGTGACCAGCAGGTCAGCGTTCTTCACCAGCAATGTCTTGCCCATGCGTATTCTCCTCAGCCCTTCAGGGCGCTTTTGTTCTTGAAAAGGAATGCAGCAACGGATCGGGTTGCTGGGAGACGGACCGGCAAGGCGCGCCCTCGAAGACAGTACGGTTCGTACGGCAAGAGGGCGCAACGCAGCCGGGCCTAAGCCCAGCAGCCCGATCAGCCGCCGGTGGTGCTCATGAAGCGGACTACCTGTACCTGGGAATCCGCATCGAAATGGTGCCGCTCCGGCTTCAGCCTCAGGGCATCCACCAGGGCCGCGCGCAGCCGCTCGCCGTCACCGGGGTGACGACGGATCAGTGCCTTGAGGTCCAGTGCACCTTCATGGCCGAGGCACAGCACCAGCTTGCCTTCGGCGGTGACGCGCACACGGTTGCAGTCGCCGCAGAAGTTGCGGCTGTGGGGGGAAATGAAGCCGACCTGGGTGTCGCTGCCGATCACCTGCCAGTAGCGCGACGGACCACCGGTGCGATGGCTGCTGGGCAGGAGCTGGAAGCGTCGCCCGACCCGCTCGCGCACCTCTTCGGAGGTGCAGAGGGTGACCTTGCGTTCGTGGCTGGAGATGCTGCCCAGGGGCATCTCCTCGATGAAGCTGATGTCCAGGCCATGCTCGACGGCGAACGCCACCAAGTCCTCGACCTCATCGTCGTTACGGCCTTTCTGCACCACGGTATTGAGCTTGATGCGCTGGAAGCCGGCGTCGCGCGCGGCGTCGATGCCGGCCAGCACCTGGTCGAGGCAATCACGACGGGTGAAGGCGGCGAAGCGCTCGCGCTGCAGGGAATCGAGGCTGATGTTGAGACGGGTGACGCCGGCGGCGCGCAGGTCGCGCGCCATGTGGGCGAGCTGCGAACCGTTGCTGGTGATGGCCAGGTCTTCCAGCTCGCGGCGGGCACCGAGCCGCGCCAGCAGGCCGGTGAGGCCCTTGCGCACCAGCGGCTCGCCACCGGTCACGCGGATGCGCCTGACCCCGAGCCCGATGAAGGCATCGGCCACGGCATAGAGCTCTTCGAGGCTGAGTATCTGCGCCCGCGGGGCGAAGACCATGTCTTCGCTCATGCAGTAGGTGCAACGGAAGTCGCAACGGTCCGTGACCGAGAGACGCAGGTAGGTGATCCGGCGACCGAAGGGGTCGCGCAATGTGCTGTCTTGCATGGTGCAGCCTGCCGCAACACGCGCCGGTCGGGACCCCGGCGGCATGGACGGATGCGGAATAAAAACAGAAATCCAAAATCTTGTATACAGAAACCTGTCGGACCGTCCCCTCGCCACCCCTCCCCCGCTTGCTTGAGAGGCCCGGGAGGCCGGTGCTACCATGCCCGACCGCTCGCCAGCCGACCCGTGACGGCCACATGGCGAGTGAACAGAGGAGCAGATGTGAGCAGCATTCGCGAGCGCAATAAAGAGCTGATCCTGCGGGCAGCCAGTGAAGAGTTCGCCGACAAGGGTTTCGCCGCCACCAAGACCAGCGACATCGCAGCCAAGGCCGGCCTGCCAAAGCCCAACGTCTACTACTACTTCAAGTCCAAGGAGAACCTCTACCGCGAGGTGCTCGAAAGCATCGTCGAGCCGCTGCTGGCCGCCTCCCACCCCTTCAATGCGGGCGGACACCCGGGCGATGTGCTCAAGGCCTACATCCGCTCGAAGATTCGCATCTCCCGCGAGCTGCCCCACGCCTCGAAGGTGTTCGCCAGCGAGATCATGCACGGTGCGCCGCACCTGTCCGCCGAGCAGACCGCCCACCTCAACGAGCAGGCCCGCCACAACATCGCCTGCATCCAGGGCTGGATCGACCAGGGGCTGATGGCCAGGATCGACCCCAGCCACCTGCTGTTCAGCATCTGGGCCGCGACCCAGACCTACGCCGACTTCGACTGGCAGATCTCCGTCGTCACCGGCAAGGCCTCGCTCAGCGACGCCGACTACGAAGCCGCCGCCGACACCATCATCCGCCTCGTGCTCAAAGGCTGCGAAGTGCAGGAAGCCCCCCAGGCGCAGAGCGCCTGAGGGAACCCCTTCAGGCCTTGAAGGTGAGCACCGGGCTGAACCGGGCAATCACCGCCACCGTCTCCTCCTCCACCTGCGAGCGCACCACCTCGCCGATCTCCTTGTAGGCGCCGGGCGCCTCCTCGATCATCCGCTCCTCGCGCGTGGTGATGCACTGCACCCGCTCCAGGCCGAGGATGCCCGGGTCCTTGCGCCCCTTGAAGAGGATCTCGCTGCGCGACATGGAGCGCCCCGCCCCATGGCTGGCGGAGCTCAGCCAGCGCGGGTTGCCGAGCCCGGTGAGCAGGTAGGAGTCGTGCCCCATGCTCCCGGGGATCAGCAGGTCCTGCCCCGCATAGGCCGGCGTCGCCCCCTTGCGGTGGACGTTGCCCTGCGGCTCCTGCAGCACGATGTTGTGCGGCACATCCACCAGCAGCGGTGCCTCGGTGTCGGGGCCGAACAGTTCGCGGGTCCGCTGGCGCACCATCTCGGCGATCAGCGCCCGGTTGGCGTCGGCGTAGTGAGCCGCGCTGTGCATGGCCAGCAGGTAGTGCCCGGCCATCTCGCCCACCAGGGCGAAGACCTTCGACTCGGGATGCTTCATGCCCTTGGGCCAGAGCTCCCGGGCCTTGTCCATCCAGCGCCGGCCGACATGAAAGCCCACGTCCCGGGAGCCAGTGTGGATCATCACAACCACCTGCCCCACGGTCAGCCCGCGCTCGAAACAGGCGCGCCGATCGACCAGCTCGGTGACGACCTGCACCTCGACGAAGTGGTTGCCGCCACCGATGGTGCCCAGCCCCGGATCCCGCAGCACGGCACGACCCGTGTTCTGCAACGCCTCCGGGGCGTAGGCCGCCGAGCCACGGACGAAGGACGAGGGGTGCAGCCCCGCCAGTTCGCGTGTGACCTGCTCCAGGTCGAGCCGCGCCAGGAGACCGTCGCGAGCGGAGCGACGTCCCACGGCGTCCCAGAAATCACCGAGCCCGCCTTCGAACAGCGCCGTCATCTCGCCTGGCGCCGTGGGGATGTTGCGGGTGCCGCCCAGCAGGTCGCCCCGCACGCGCTCCACCCACTCGGCCTTGCGTGCAAGGAAAGCATCGTAGTGGATGCCCAGCCGATGCAGGCGCATGCCGCAGTTGATATCGGTGCCGATGCTCTGGGGAATCACCATCTCGGGGCTGGTGACGATGACCGCGCCCACCGGGATGCCGGAGCCGGCGTGGAAGTCCGGCGTCGCGCAGGCGCAACGCACCTCGCCGCCGTCGGGGTGGGAGACACCGGCGAAATCCAGCAACTGCAACACCGCCTTCTCCTCGATGGGAAAGGATTCGGGCAGCAGGATGCTGGCGCCCAGGCCGGCGCGGTTGAGCGAGGAAACGGACAGGGTATTGCCGTTGACGCGGCTGATGGACACGCCGGCTCGGGCCAGCTTCTGCTGGACCCGCTTGAAGGGAGTCTTCTTCATGGAATGCTGCTTTTTCGACAGACGAAAAAAGACATCGCCGCAATGGCGATGTGGTTGTCCGTCAGCAGCAGAAAGGGACGGCGCGGATGTTAGCGGCATCGCCAGGGCGATTCAACACCTGCGCCAGAGTGCCTCCCGGGGGGCGGGAGGCACGGGAGGGTCAGGCCGCCGCGATGCCGGCGTCGGCCTTGAGGCCCACCGATTCCACGCCGCTGATGGCGCACTGCTCGTCGATATCGGAGGTGTCGCCGCTGATGCCGATGGCGCCGATCACCTCCCCCGCCAGATTGCGGATCAGCACGCCACCCGGCGCAGGCACGAGGTTGCCGTCGGCCAGGTTGTTCACCGCGCCGATGAAGGCCGGGCGCTGCTGCGCGTCGGCGGCGATCAGGCGCGAGCCCTTGCCGAGGGCGACGGCGCCCCAGGCCTTGCCGATGGCGATCTGCGGGCGAAGCATGCTGGCGCCATCTTCACGCTGCAGGGTGATCAGGTGGCCGCCGGCATCCAGCACGGCAATGGTCAGGGGCGCGGTTCGCAGTTCGCGGCCGATGGCCAGGGCGCGGTTGGAGATGCTGACAGCGGTTTCCAGGGACAGGGTGCTCATCGTGAGGCTTCCTCGGGTAGTGGTTGAAGCGGACGCACGTCGCCGGGTTGCTGTGGCCATCACGGAGCCGGTTGCACGAATGGCGGCGCTTTTCTCAACTATCTCACCGAACACAAAAAAATCAATATTGATATACAATTAATTTCTTCTTTGTATACATTTATTCGCCATCCGCTCCAGATAGGCGCTGAAAGCCGCGTCAAACGGGCGTTTTAAAGAAACCCTGACCTGCGACATTTCGCCCGACAAATCTCCTTGACCCTTCAGTCGGCACCTGAATAGAATCCGCCACAAGCACCTTGTATACAATTTTCACAAGAAAAGAGGCACAAAACATGGCCAAAATGAGAGCAATCGAGGCCGCCGTCCTGGTGATGCGCCGCGAAGGCATCGACACCGCGTTCGGCATCCCCGGCGCCGCCATCAACCCGCTGTACGCCGCACTGAACAAGATCGGCGGCATTGACCATGTCCTGGCCCGCCACGTCGAGGGCGCCTCGCACATGGCCGAGGGCTACACCCGCACCAACCCGGGCAACATCGGCCTGTGCATCGGTACGTCCGGCCCTGCCGGCACCGACATGGTCACCGGCCTGTACTCGGCCTCCGCCGACTCCATCCCGATCCTCTGCATCACCGGCCAGGCCCCTCGTGCCCGCCTGCACAAGGAAGACTTCCAGGCCGTCGACATCACCAGCATCGTCAAGCCGGTGACCAAGTGGGCGACCACCGTCCTCGAGCCGGGCCAGGTGCCCTACGCCTTCCAGAAGGCCTTCTTCGAAATGCGCAGCGGCCGTCCCGGCCCGGTGCTGATCGACCTGCCCTTCGACGTGCAGATGGCCGAGATCGAGTTCGACATCGACGCCTACGAGCCGCTGTCGGTGAACAAGCCGTCCGCCACCCGCATCCAGGCCGAGAAGGCCCTGGCCATGCTCAATGAGGCCGAGCGCCCGCTGATCGTTTCCGGCGGCGGCGTGATCAACGCCAACGCCTCCGACAAGCTGGTCGAATTCGCCGAACTGACCGGCGTACCGGTGATCCCGACCCTGATGGGCTGGGGCACCATCCCCGACGACCACGCCCTGATGGCCGGCATGTGCGGCCTGCAGACCTCGCACCGCTACGGCAACGCCACGCTGCTGGAATCGGACCTGGTGTTCGGCATCGGCAACCGCTGGGCCAACCGCCACACCGGCTCCGTCGACGTCTACACCCAGGGCCGCCGCTTCATCCACGTGGACATCGAGCCCACCCAGATCGGCCGCGTGTTCACCCCGGACCTGGGCATCGTCTCCGACGCCGGCTCTGCGCTGGACGCCTTCCTCGAAGTCGCCCGCGAGTGGAAAGCCGCCGGCAAGCTGAAGGACCGCAGCGCCTGGGTCGAATCCTGCCGCGAGCGCAAGCGCACCCTGCAGCGCAAGACCCACTTCGACAACGTGCCGGTCAAGCCGCAGCGCGTGTACGAGGAAATGAACGAGTTCTTCGGCAAGGACACCTGCTACGTCAGCACCATCGGCCTGTCGCAGATCGCCGGTGCCCAGTTCCTGCACGTGTACAAGCCCCGCCACTGGATCAACTGCGGCCAGGCCGGCCCGCTGGGCTGGACCGTTCCCGCCGCCCTCGGCGTGGTCAAGGCCGATCCGAGCCGGCCGGTGGTGGCGCTCTCGGGTGACTACGACTTCCAGTTCATGATCGAGGAACTGGCCGTGGGCGCGCAGTTCAACCTGCCCTACATCCACGTGCTGGTGAACAACTCCTACCTGGGCCTGATCCGCCAGGCGCAGCGCGGCTTCGAGATCGACTACTGCGTGCAGCTGTCCTTCGACAACGTCAACGCACCGGAGCTCAACGGCTACGGCGTGGACCACGTCGCGGTGGTCGAGGGCCTGGGCTGCAAGGCCATCCGCGTGTTCGACGCCAACGAACTGCAGGGCGCCTTCGCCAAGGCCCGCAAGCTGATGGAAGAGTTCCGCGTACCGGTCGTGGTCGAGGTCATCCTGGAGCGTGTCACCAACATCTCCATGGGCACCGAGATCAACGCGATCAACGAGTTCGAGGAGCTGGCCCAACGCGGCGCCGACGCCCCGACCGCCATCTCGCTGCTGGACTGACGAGCAACGCCCCCTCTCCCGTTCGTGGCGGGAGAGGGAGGTCTACCGAGGAGAATCTTCATGCCCCGTTTTGCCGCCAACCTGTCCATGCTGTTCACCGAAGTGGACTTCCTGGACCGTTTCGCCGCCGCTGCCGACGCCGGTTTCACCGGTGTCGAGTACCTCTTCCCCTACGACTTCCCGGCCGAGGAGATCAAGGCCCGCCTGGACGCCAACAAGCTGGAACAGGTGCTGTTCAACCTGCCCGCCGGCGACTGGGGCAAGGGTGAGCGCGGCATCGCCTGCCACCCGGACCGCGTCGAGGAATTCCGCGCCGGCGTCGACAAGGCCATCGCCTACGCCAAGGTGCTCGGCAACCAGCAGGTCAACTGCCTGGCCGGCATCCGCCCCCAGGGCCCGGACTGCGCCACCGTCGAGAAGACCTTCGTCGACAACCTGAAGTACGCCGCCGAGAAGCTGCAAGCCGCAGGCATCCGCCTGGTCATGGAAATGATCAACACCCGCGACATCCCCGGCTTCTACCTGAACACCACCCGGCAGGCCCTGGCGATCCGCGAGAAGGTCGGCAGCGCCAACCTGTTCCTGCAGTACGACATCTATCACATGCAGATCATGGAAGGTGACCTGGCGCGCACCGTGGAAGGCAACCTCGCCGTGATCAACCACGTGCAGCTGGCCGACAACCCGGGCCGCAACGAGCCGGGCACCGGCGAGATCAACTACCGCTTCCTCTTCGAGCACCTGGACCGCATCGGCTACCAGGGCTGGGTCGGCTGCGAGTACAAGCCCGCCACCACCACCGCCGCCGGCCTTGGCTGGCTGAAAACCCATAACGCCATCTAAGAAAGAGGTAATCCACATGGCCAAGATCGGATTCATCGGCACCGGCATCATGGGCAAGCCCATGGCTCAGAACCTGCAGAAAGCCGGCCACACCCTGTTCTTCTCCGAGCACTTCGACAAGGCGCCCGCCGACCTGCTCGGCGACAACGGCATCGCCCTGGCCAACCCGCGCGAAGTGGCCCAGGAAGCCGAGTTCATCGTCATCATGGTTCCGGACACCCCCCAGGTCGACGACGTACTGTTCCGCAAGGACGGCGTGGTCGAGGGCGTCGGCGCCGGCAAGGTGGTGATCGACATGAGCTCCATCTCCCCTTCCGCCACCAAGGTCTTCGCCGAGAAGGTCAAGGCCACCGGCGCCTCCTACCTGGACGCCCCGGTGTCCGGCGGGGAAGTCGGCGCCAAGGCCGCGACCCTGAGCATCATGGTCGGTGGCTGCCCGAACGCCTTCGAACGCGCCCTGCCGCTGTTCCAGGCCATGGGCAAGAACATCACCCGCGTGGGTGGCAACGGTGACGGCCAGACCGCCAAGGTCGCCAACCAGATCATCGTCGCCCTGAACATCCAGGCCGTCGCCGAAGCCCTGCTGTTCGCCGCCAAGAACGGCGCCGACCCGGCCAAGGTGCGTGAAGCGCTGATGGGCGGCTTCGCCGGCTCGAAGATCCTCGAAGTGCACGGCGAGCGCATGATCAAGGGCACCTTCGACCCGGGCTTCCGCATCAGCCTGCACCAGAAGGACCTCAACCTGGCCCTGTCCGGCGCCCGCGAGCTGGGCCTGAACCTGCCCAACACCGCCAACGCCCAGCAGGTCTTCAGCACCTGCGCCGCCATCGGCGGCAGCAACTGGGACCACTCCGCGCTGGTGAAGGGCCTGGAGCACATGGCCAACTTCTCCATCCGCAAAGAGTAAGCCGCTTTCGCCAGGCACCCGCCCGGCACCCCTTTCGACCTTCCTGGCCGGCGGAGTCACGGCCCAATGGCCAGGTGGGTCGATTCCAGTCCTGAAGGGTCGTGTACGACCCTTCAGGACTGCAATCGGCCTAGAAAGCCCCTCAGAACAAGAATTCAGCGCCCCTCCGGAGTCTGTCATGTCATTCGATCCGCAAAGCCTGCTGCGCGACCTCTTCGCTACCGCCATCGCCGCCGCCCACCCGCGCCAGGTCCTGGCCGACCACCTGCCCGCCGACCGCAGCGGCCGCCTCATCGTCATCGGTGCCGGCAAGGCCGCGGCCGCCATGGCCGAGGTGATCGAGCAGGAATGGCAGGGCGAGATCACAGGCCTGGTGGTAACCCGCTACGGGCATGGCGCCAATTGCCGCCGCATCGAGGTGGTGGAAGCAGCGCACCCGGTACCGGATGCTGCCGGCCTGGAGACCGCCCGGCGCGTGCTGGAGCTGGTGAGCGGCCTGAGCGAAAGCGACCGGGTGATCTTCCTCCTCTCCGGCGGCGGCTCCTCGCTGCTGGCCCTCCCCGCCGAGGGCATCAGCCTCAAGGACAAGCAGGCGATCAACAAGGCGCTGCTGAAGTCCGGCGCCGCCATCTCCGAGATGAACTGCGTGCGCAAGCACCTCTCCGCGATCAAGGGCGGTCGCCTGGCCAAGGCCTGCTGGCCGGCCAGCGTCTACACCTACGCCATCTCCGACGTGCCCGGCGACGAAGCCACGGTCATCGCCTCCGGCCCCACCGTCGCCGACCCGACCACCTCGGCGGAGGCCCTGGCAATCCTCGTGCGCTACCAGATCGAGGTGCCGGCCAACGTCCGCGCCTGGCTGCAGGACCCGCGCTCGGAGACCGTGAAGCCCGGTGACCCGGTGCTCTCGCGCAGCCACTTCCAATTGATCGCCACGCCCCAGCAATCCCTCGATGCCGCTGCCGAGAAGGCCCGCGCCGCCGGCTTCACCCCGCTGATCCTCGGCGATCTGGAAGGCGAGTCCCGCGAGGTGGCCAAGGTCCACGCCGGCATCGCCCGGCAGATCGTCCTCCATGGCCAGCCGATCAAGCCGCCCTGCGTGATCCTCTCCGGCGGCGAGACCACCGTCACCGTGCGCGGCAACGGCCGTGGCGGGCGCAACGCCGAGTTCCTGCTGAGCCTCACCCACACCCTCAAGGGCTTGCCCGGCGTCTACGCCCTGGCCGGCGACACCGACGGCATCGACGGCTCCGAGGACAACGCCGGCGCCATCATGACCCCGACCAGCCACGCCCGCGCCGCGGAGCTCGGGTTGTCCGCCAGCGACGAGCTCGACAACAACAATGGCTACGGCTACTTCGCCGCCCTCGACAGCCTGATCGTCACCGAGCCGACCCGTACCAACGTCAACGACTTCCGCGCCATCCTGATTCTCGAGAGCCCCGCACAATGACCTCCGACAAGAAAGTCAAAATCCTCGCCACCCTCGGCCCGGCCATCAAGGGCGTCGACGACATCCGCCAGCTGGTGGAGGCCGGGGTCAACCTGTTCCGCCTGAACTTCAGCCACGGCGAACATGCCGACCACGCCCAGCGCTACCAATGGGTGCGCGAGGTCGAGCGCCAGCTGGCCCGCCCGATCGGCATCCTCATGGACCTCCAGGGGCCCAAGCTGCGGGTCGGCCGTTTCGCCGAAGGCAAGGTCCACCTGGAGCGCGGCCAGGCCCTGCGCCTGGACCTGGACACGACCCCGGGCGACGCCAGCCGGGTCAACCTGCCCCACCCCGAGATCATCGAAGCCCTGCAGCCGGGCATGAACCTGCTGCTGGACGACGGCCGCCTGCGCCTGCAGGTGACCGCCAAGCACGCCGATGCCATCGACACGCGGGTGATCGCCGGCGGTGAGCTGTCCGACCGCAAGGGCGTCAATGTCCCCGAGGCCGTGCTGCAGCTGTCCCCGCTGACCGCCAAGGACCGCCGCGACCTCGATTTCGGCCTCGAGCTGGGCGTCGACTGGGTCGCCCTCTCCTTCGTCCAGCGCCCCGAGGACATAGTCGAGGCCCGGGGCCTGATCCAGGGCCGCGCCGCGCTGATGGCCAAGATCGAGAAGCCCTCCGCCGTGCAACACCTGGAAGAAATCGCCCGCCTCTGCGACGCCATCATGGTCGCCCGTGGCGACCTGGGCGTCGAAGTGCCGGCCGAGAACGTGCCGCGCATCCAGAAGGACATCATCCGCACCTGCCGCCAGCTCGGCCGCCCGGTGGTGGTCGCCACCCAGATGCTGGAATCCATGCGCTTCTCCCCGGCGCCGACCCGCGCCGAGGTGACCGATGTCGCCAATGCCGTGGCCGAAGGCACCGACGCCGTGATGCTCTCGGCCGAGACCGCCTCCGGTGACTACCCGCTGGAAACCGTGCAGATGATGAGCAAGATCATCCGCCAGGTGGAACAGGGCCCGGACTTCCAGTCCCAGCTCGACGTCAGCCGCCCGCAGGCCGAAGCCACCGCCTCGGACGCCATCAGCTGCGCCATCCGCCGCATCAGCAGCATCCTCCCGGTGGCGACCCTGGTGAACTACACCGAGTCCGGCAGCTCCAGCCTGCGCGCCTCCCGCGAGCGCCCCAAGGCACCGATCCTCAGCCTCACCCCGAGCCTGGAGACCGCCCGCCGCCTGACCGTGGCCTGGGGCGTCTACTCGGTGGTCAACCAGCGCCTGGACAAGGTCGAGGACGTCACCGGCACCGCGCTGGAGATCGCCCGCGCCCAGGGCATGGCCCGCACCGGCGACACCCTGGTGATCACCGCCGGCGTGCCCCTGGGCCAGCCCGGCTCCACCAACATGCTGCGTATCGCCCACCTGGACTGATCCAGCCGCGGCCACGGCGCGCGCAGACGCACCGGGCCGCCCTGCTCCGGCAGGTCGAATGCCATCCGCAGGCGCCACGTCCCAGGGACGGGCGCCTTTTCCCTTTCAACCGGCCACACCATGCGACACCTTCCTCTGCCTTGCGATGCCCGTTCCTGGGCCAGTGCCCAGCTCAACGGTTTCAGCCAGATCTTCCTGCAGCGCCACCCCGGCTGCGGCGCCCTGCTGCTCTGCGCCATCCTCGTCGGCGCGCCGCAGTTGCTCGGCGGTGCCCTGCTCGGCGGTTTCGCCAGCTGGCTCACCGCCCTGCGCCGGGGCTACCCGCGCGAGGACGTGGAAGCCGGCCTCTACGGCTACAACGGCGTGCTTCTGGGCATGTTGCTGGGTGCGCGCTTCGAGTGGACGCTGCACCTGCCGCTGCTGATCGTCTGTTGCGCCGGCCTTTCCACCCTGCTGCTGCACCGCCTGTTGCGCAACGCGCGGGAGCGCGAGTGGCTGCCCGCCTTCACCAGCCCCTTCGTCGGCTTCGGCTGGGTGCTGCTGTGGCTGGCCCATGGGCTGCAGCTGACCGCTCCAGCGGCGGCGCCGGCGGTCGTTCTCGACGCCGATAGCATCGGCCTGCTCCTCGCCCTGCTGCGCGGCTTCGGCCAGGTGATCTTCCTCGCCGACCCGCTGGCCGGGGCCTGCGTGCTCCTCGCCCTGCTCCTGGCCTCCTGGCGGGTGGCGCTCTGGGCGGCGTTCGGCAGCGCCCTGGCGCTGGCATTGGGCCTCTGCCTGAAGCTGCCCACCGACACGCTGCTGGCCGGCCTGTTCAGCCTCAACGGCGTGCTCATCGGCATCGCCCTGGGCAAGCGCCTGGCCAGCCTGCCGGTGGTCGTCATCGGCGTCGCCCTCGGCGTGCTGCTGCAACCCGGCTTCGCCACCTTCGGGCTGCCCGCCATGACCGCGCCATTCATCCTCGCCTGCTGGCTGGTGATCGCCGGCGGCCGCCTGCTGCGCCAGAACGGCACGCGGCAGCGCCCCACCCATATGCGCCACTGAAAGGGCGGCTCTGCTAAGGTTCGTTTCCTGAGGAGGACTCCATGGCCGAGGCACACAGCAGGCGCGAGCGTCTGTACAGCATCATCTTCCAGGCCGACACCCCGGCCGGGCGGCGCTTCGACACCTGGCTCATCTGGCTGATCCTGGCCAGCCTGGCCATCGTGCTGCTGGACAGCGTCGAGCACATCCACCGTCGCCACGCCGGCCTGCTGTCCGGGCTCGAGTGGGCGATCACCGCGCTGTTCATCGCGGAATACCTGCTGCGCCTGTACAGCGCGCCGAAGCCGCTGCGCTACGTCTTCAGCTTCTTCGGCCTGGTGGACCTGATGGCGATCATCCCCGGGGTGGTCGCGCTCTTCTACCCGGATGCCCAGTACCTGTTGATCGTCCGCGCCCTGCGCCTGGTGCGGGTGTTCCGCATCTTCAAGCTGCGCCACTACCTGGTGCAGGCGAACTTCCTGCTCAGCGCGCTGCGCGGCAGCCGGCAGAAGATCGCGGTGTTCCTGCTCAGCGTCTCGACATTGGTGGTGGTGTTCGGCGCGTTGATGTACGTGATCGAAGGCCCGGAGAACGGTTTCACCAGCATTCCCACCAGCATCTATTGGGCGGTGGTGACCCTGACCACCGTCGGCTTCGGCGACATCACCCCGAAAACGCCACTGGGCCAGGCAGTGGCCAGCCTGGTGATGATCACCGGCTACTCGATCATCGCCGTACCCACCGGTATCTTCAGCGCCGAGCTGGCCAACGCCATGCGCCAGGACGGACAGCTGGACCGGGAGTGCGCCACCTGCCGCAAGCGCACACACGAATCCGCCGCGAGCTTCTGCAGCCGCTGCGGCAACCCGCTTTTCCCGCGAGGAGGCGAACATGAAACACCTTGATCAGGCACGTTGGGACGCCCTCTGGCTGCGCCTGGGCGCGCCCGCACCCGAAGGCAGCTTCGATCAGCTGCGTGAGGCCTACGGTGCGCCCCAGCGCCAGTACCACAGCACCGCCCACATCAGCGCCTGCCTGGGCCACTTCGACGAATGGAGCCACTTGGCGGACCACCCCGACCGGGTCGAACTGGCGCTCTGGACCCACGACCTGGTGTACGACCCGCAGCGCCAGGACAACGAGGCCGCCAGTGCCGAACAGACGGTCGCCTGGCTGCTCCAGGCCGGGCTTGGCGAGCACGGCGAGGCGCTGCGCGGACTGATCCTCGCCACCCGCCACATGGAACCGCCGCGTGCCGGTGATGCCGAGCTGGTGGTGGACCTGGACCTGTCGATCCTGGCAGCACCGCCCTCGCTCTACGAGGCTTACGAAAAGGCCGTGCGCGCCGAGTACGAATGGGTGCCGGAACCGCTGTTCCGAGCCGGGCGCAGCAAGCTGCTGAAGCAGTTGCTGGACATGCCCCGCCTCTACCACAAGGCACCGCTGGCGCAGCGCTGGGAGCAGCCCGCGCGCAAGAATCTGCTTGGCGCCCTGCAGGCCTTGGCCTGAGAATAAGCAAATTCGTTTTCAGTATTTAAAAGAATATATGGCACACCGCTATATTCCCTTGCTCTCACCCCCTAGAAGGAACGATCCGTGAAACGTCTGTTCTCCGCTTCGCTGCTGGCAGCGGGCCTGGCACTGGCCAGCGCGGCCCAGGCCGCCCCTACCCTGCTCAACGTCTCCTATGACGTGATGCGCGACTTCTACAAGGACTACAACGCCGCCTTCCAGAAGCACTGGCAGCAGGAGAAAGGCGAGAACATCACCCTGCAGATGTCCCACGGCGGCTCCAGCAAGCAGGCCCGTGCCGTGATCGACGGGCTGCCCGCCGACGTCATCACCATGAACCAGGCCACCGACATCAACGCCCTGGCCGACAACGGCGGCCTGGTGCCGCAGAACTGGGCCGAGCGCCTGCCGAACAACAGCGCCCCCTTCACCTCCGCCACCGTGTTCATCGTGCGCAAGGGCAACCCCAAGGGTCTGAAGGACTGGCCGGACCTGCTCAAGGACGGCGTCCAGGTGGTGGTGCCCAACCCCAAGACCTCCGGCAACGGCCGCTACACCTACCTCTCCGCCTGGGGCTACGTGCTGAAGAACGGTGGTGACGAGAACAAGGCGAAGGAGTTCGTCGGCAAGCTGTTCAAGCAGGCGCCGGTGCTCGATACCGGTGGCCGCGCCGCCACCACCACCTTCATCCAGAACCAGATCGGCGACGTACTGGTGACCTTCGAGAACGAAGCCGAGATGATCGCCCGCGAATTCGGCCGTGGCGGCTTCGAGGTGGTCTACCCGAGCGTCTCCGCCGAAGCCGAGCCGCCGGTGGCCGTGGTCGACAAGGTGGTCGACAAGAAAGGCACCCGCGAGGCCGCCGAGGCGTACCTGAAGTACCTGTGGAGCGACGAGGGCCAGACCATCGCCGCCAACAACTACCTGCGCCCGCGCAACCCGGAGATCCTCGCCAAGTTCGCCGACCGCTTCCCCAAGGTCGAATTCCTCTCCGTGGAGAAGACCTTCGGCGACTGGCGTGACGTGCAGAAGACCCACTTCAACGACGGTGGCGTCTTCGACCAGGTCTACACCGGCCAGTAAGCCGGGCGGCAGACACGAAAACGGCGACCCTCGGGTCGCCGTTCTTCTTTGTGGATCAGGCCGGAACCGCCAGCCTCACTGCCCGAAGGTGCTGGCCCATTCGCCGAACTTCATGCACAGGCCGAAGCTCATCACGTCATCGGTATCGGCCAGGCAGTTGACCGCCAGGCGCGCCGTGCCCCCCTTGGCGTAGTCGCTCGCGCAGGCCTTCTCGTTGCGTTTCATCTCCTTGTAGGCCGTGTCCATCTTGTACATCGCGTCGTCCAGCTGCGCCTGGGTCGCGCGCTTCTGGCGCACGGCCTCGCGACCGATCTTCTGCGTCTCGGTGATCAGCGACGGCATGCGGCGGATGGCGGCGGCACATTGCACCATGCCTTTCTGGTGCAGTTGCCCGGGGTTCAGCTCTTCCTCGTCGTCCTCGAACAGGGTGCTGCGCGAGGAGGTGCGCTGGAGCTCGGAGTCGTCCAGGCCCTGGATGGTGTTCACCTGAAGCTTCTGCTCGGTGACATTGCGGCTTTCCGGTGGCGGGGTATCGGTGAAATGCACCTTCCCCTGTTCGTCGCGCCACTGGTAGACCTGGGCGAGAACCGGCTGGGCGATGAGCATGGCCAGAAAGGCCAGGGCGATGCGAGCGAACATCCTTGTGCTCCAAATGGCAGAACGCCAGCACAGTACACAAGGGCTGCCAGGCTGTCCACGCGCCGTGGTGACGGTGGTCGGAACGGCATGACCGCGCGTCAGGACGCGCGACCGGGCTCAGGGATGGCGGCGCCCGAGGCCGGCGGGCACGCCGCTGGAATCGGTGGGCTGCCAGGGGCCGTTGGGGCTGTTGGACCAGTGCCAGCCCTGGTCCCAGTGGTAGTAGGTGCGCTCGCGGTAGTAGAGGTCCTGCTCGCCCTCGAGTACGTACACCCCGAGCGCGGTGTCCCAGTAGCAGGCAACGCCGGGCGGCGGCGCGTAGCGCGGGTGGCTCTTCATGCGCGTGACCTTGGGCGGCAGCGGCTGGGACGGCGTCACTGGCGGGCGGTTCTGCTGGCCGGGCGGCGGCAGCTGTTGCGGCGCGGCAGGCCCGCCGCCGTGCTCGGGCGCCGGCGGCTGCAAGGAGCAGCCGGCGAGACCGAGGAGCAGGCAGGCAAGGGAAAGTCGAAGGGTCGAATTCATGGCTGCGTGCTCTCGGGTCGATGGATCAGGGCTGGTCCGGGCTGTCGATGGTCAGGCGCTGCTGCTCCTGCACAGCACTAGACAACGCCGGGCTGCGTCCGATCCATTCGCCTGCCTTGGCATTGCCCTCGCGGGAGATGCGCGCCACCAGCTGCACCTGGGCGAAGTTGGAGATCTTCAGCTGCGGCATCATCGCATCGGCGTCGCTGAGCACCACCTCGGCCGGCAGGTCCTTCACCGTCAGGCGCTTGACGGCCAGCGGCATGGGCGGGCCTTCGGCGGCGCGGGCGAAGATGAACACCGCATCCCCCGGCTGCACCCTGTCCTTGAGCGCGGCGGCCAGGTCGACACGGACCTTCAGCTGCGGCATGGACTTGGTGACGGTATCGCGCTCCGGCAGCGTTTCACCGCTCTCGGCGAGCTTCTCGCGGGCACGCTCGATGCCGCCCTGCAGGGCGCCGCGGGACGGATCGTCCTGCGGCAACACCGCGATCAGGCGCTCCCAGTAGCCGATGGCGTCCTTGAAGCGGCCCTCCTCGAAGCCGGCGATGCCCAGCAGGCCAAGGCTGGTGACTTCGTTGGCGTCGGCCTTCAAGGCCTCTTCGGTCAGCGCCTGCACCTCGGGGGTGAAGCGCTTCTGGCTGGCGAAATACAACGCCTGGGCCCACTGCCCCAGCAGCTCGGGCTGGCGGCCGGCGACCTGCACGGCGCGCTCGTAGGCCCTGGCGGCATCGCCGGCACGCTCCTGGGCCATGTAGGTACGGCCGAGGAAATACCAGCCTTCGGCGGAATCCGGCTGCGCCTGCACGACCTTTTCCAGGCGCGCGGTCATCTCTTCGATGGTGCGCGGTTGCTCGCGCATCTCACGGGCCAGCTCGACCTTGTCGCTGGCGCCCCAATGCAGGTAAAGGCCGATGCCCAGCAGCGGCACGGCCAGCGCGGCCGCGAGCGGCAAGGCCTTGCCCAGGCGCGAGCTGCGGCCGGTGTCGGCGCCCTCGGTGTCGGCCAGCAGCTCACGCGCGGCTTCGGCACGGCCGGCCTCGAGCTGCTCCTCGGTGAGGGTGCCGGCGGAGCGCTGGCCCTGGAGTTCGGCCAGGCGCTCCTGGTACAGGGCGACGTTGAGAGCGGTGCGATCCTCTTCGGCCTGGGCCTTGCGGCCACGCAACACGGGGATCAGCAGGAATGCGAGGGCGACCAGCAGGAGCAGGCCGGCGGCGAGCCAGAAATCGATCATCAGTGGTTCTTGTCCTGAGTCTCTTGGTTGAGCAGCGCATCCAGGCGGGCGCGCTCATCGCTGGAAAGCAGTGCATCACCCGGCGCGTTCTCGACACGACGGCGGCGCAGCACGATCACCCCGAGCACCAGCAGGCCGCCCACCAGCAGGCCCGCCGGGCCGTACCAGAGCAGCAGGGTGCGGCCGTTGACCGGCGGCTTGTAGCGCACGAAGTCGCCGTAGCGGGCGACCAGGTAGTCGACGATCTCGTCGTCGCCCTTGCCCTCTTCCAGCATGCGGAAGATCTCGCGGCGCAGGTCGGTGGCGATGGGGGCGTTGGAGTCGGCGATGTTCTGGTTCTGGCACTTGGGGCAGCGCAGTTCCTCGGTGAGCACGCGGAAACGCTCGCGCTCGGCCTCGTCCTTGAACTCGTAGGTGTCGATGGCCGCGCGGGCCACGCCGATGAGGGCGAGGCCGAGAGCCAGGGTGGCGAGCAGGCGCTTCATTGCCCGGCCTCGTCGACCAGGGCCTGGTACAGCGGCGCCAGCTGCTCGCGCCAGACGACTTCGTCGATCACGCCGACGAACTTGTGGCGGATGATGCCGTCCTTGTCGATCAGGAAGGTCTCGGGGGCACCGTAGACGCCCAGGTCCAGCCCGAGGCTGCCCTTCTCGTCACGAATGTCCAGCTGGTAGGGGTTGTGGAACTCCTTCAGCCATTTCAGCGCGGCAGCGTTGTCGTCCTTGTAGTTGACGCCGTGGATGACCACGCCCATCTGCGACAGCTTGTTCAGCACCGGGTGCTCGACCCGGCAGGAGATGCACCAGGTGCCCCAGACGTTGACCAGCGCCGGCTTGCCCTTGAGGTCGGCCTCGCTGAGGGTGCGCGAGCCGTCCACGGACGGCAGGGAGAAGGCCGGGACGGGCTTGCCGATCAGCGCCGAAGGCAGCTCGGCCGGGTCGAGGAACAGGCCGCGATAGAGGAATACCGCCACACCCAGGAAGATCACCAGGGGCAGCAACAGGATCAGGCGCTTCATGCTTGCGCTCCAGCCATGCCCAGTGCGTCACGCACGCGGGTCTTCACCTTGACCCGGTAGCGCGGGTCGAACGCTGCCAGCACGCCACCCAGGCCCATCAGCAGGCCGCCGAGCCAGATCCAGCGGACGAAGGGCTTGACGTGCACGCGCACGGCCCAGGCGCCGTCGCCCAGGGGTTCGCCCAGGGCCACGTAGAGGTCGCGGGTCAGGCCTGCATCGATGCCCGCCTCGGTCATCATCGATTGCTGCACGGTGTACAGGCGCTTCTCCGGGTGCAGAACGGAAATCTCGCGGTCGCCATCGAGCACGCGCACGGTGCCCTTGTCGGAGGTGAAGTTGGGGCCCTCGTGGTGGGCGGCGCCCTCGAACACGAAGCGATAACCACCCAGTTCCACGGACTCGCCCGGAGCGAGGCGCAGGTCGCGCTCGGCGCTGTACTGGCTGGAAAGCACCACGCCCAGGGCGCACACGGCGATACCGGCGTGGGCCAGTTGCATGCCCCAGTAGCTGCGGGTCAGGCTGCGGGCGCCCTTGATCAGGCCCTTGTGGCGGGTCTTGTCGAGCAGGTCGCGCACGCCGGCCAATACCACCCAGGCGGCCAGGGCGAACACCGCCAGCACCGCCCAGTGGAAGTCGCCATAGATGAACGCGCCGAGCATGCCGAGCACCAGGCTGCCGATCAGCACCGGCCCGAGCATGCCCAGCAGCCACTTCATCGGGGTGTCTTTCCAGCGCACCAGCACGCCGACCGCCATGACCACCATCAGCAGCGCCATCAGCGGCACGAACAGGGCGTTGAAGTACGGCGGGCCCACCGACAGCTTGGCGCCGGAGATGGCGTCCAGCACCAGGGGGTAGAGGGTGCCGAGGAGGATCATCGAGGCGGCCACCACCAGCACCAGGTTGTTCACCAGCAGCAGGGTTTCGCGGGACCACAGGGCGAAGCCCACCTGGCTCTTGACCACCGGCGCGCGGACGGCGAACAGGGCCAGCGAGCCGCCCACCACCATCAGCAGGAAGATCAGGATGAACACGCCGCGCTCCGGGTCCGAGGCGAAGGCGTGCACGGAGGTCAGCACGCCGGAACGGACCAGGAAGGTACCCAGCAGGCTGAGGGAGAAGGCGGCGATGGCCAGCAGCACCGTCCAGCTCTTGAACACGCCGCGCTTCTCGGTCACCGCGAGGGAGTGGATCAGCGCGGTGCCCACCAGCCAGGGCATGAAGGAGGCGTTTTCCACCGGGTCCCAGAACCACCAGCCGCCCCAGCCGAGCTCGTAGTAGGCCCACCAGGAGCCGAGCACGATACCGACGCTGAGGAAGGCCCAGGCGATGATGGTCCACGGGCGCGACCAGCGCGCCCAGGCGGCGTCGAGGCGGCCGCCGAGCAGTGCGGCGATGGCGAAGGCGAAGGCGACCGAGAAGCCCACGTAGCCCATGTAGAGCATCGGCGGGTGGACGATCAGGCCGAAGTCCTGCAGCAGCGGGTTGAGGTCGTTGCCGTCGGCCGGCATGTTCGGCAGCAGGCGGTTGAAGGGGTTGGAGGTGATGATCAGGAACGACAGGAAGCCGATGCTGATCATGCCCATCACCGCGAGCACGCGGGCCAGCATCACCTCCGGCAACTGCCGGGAGAACACCGACACGGCGAAGGTCCAGCCGCCGAGGATCAGCGCCCAGAGCAGCAGCGAGCCCTCGTGGGCGCCCCACACGGCACTGAACTTGTAGTACCAGGGCAGCGCGCTGTTGGAGTTGCTGGCGACGTAGGAGACGGAGAAGTCGTCGACCATGAAGGCGTAGGTGAGGCAGCCGAAGGCGAACGCCAGGAAGGCGAACTGCCCCCAGGCGGCGGGCTGGGCCAGGCTCATCCACTGGCGATCACCGCGCCAGGCGCCGATCAGCGGCAGGGTCGCCTGCACGGCGGCCATGCACAGGGCGAGGATCAGGGCCAGGTGGCCGAGTTCGGGAATCATGGAATCAGCCCTCTTTCTTCGCAGGGGCCATCTGGCCGCTTTCTTTCAACGCCTTGGTCACTTCCGGCGGCATGTACTTCTCGTCGTGCTTGGCCAGCACTTCATCGGCCACCAGCACGCCATCGGCGTCGAGCTTGCCCAGGGCGACGATGCCCTGCCCTTCGCGGAACAGGTCGGGGAGGATGCCGTGGTAGCGGATGGTCACGTCCTTGGCGAAGTCGGTGACCACGAACTGCACCTCGAGCGAATCCTGCGAGCGCCGCACCGAGCCATCACGCACCATGCCGCCCGCGCGGATGCGGGTGTCCTTCGGCGCTTCGCCGTTGGCGATCTGCGTGGGGGTGTAGAACAGGTTGATGTTCTGTTGCAACGCCGATAACGCCAGCGCCACGGCGATTCCCACACCGGCCAGGATGGCCAGGATGATGAACAGGCGCTTCTTGCGGACCGGATTCACTTCGACTCCTCCCGGCGCAAACGGCGCGCCTCGTCTTGCAGGTAGCGACGGCGCGCCATCAGCGGCAGCGCGACGTTGAGGATCAGGATCGCCAGGCTGATGCCGTAGGCGGTCCAGACATAGAGGCCGTGATGGCCCATGGCGAGGAACTCGCCGAACGTTGCGAAATTCACGATGCCTTCTCCACCAGCGCCTTCACTTCGGCCTTGACCCAGCTGGCCCGCGCTTCGCGGCGCAACACGTCCAGGCGCATGCGCACCATCAGCACGGCGGCGAAGAAGCAGTAGAAGCCCAGCACCATGATCAGCAGCGGCACCCACATCTCGGCGGGCATGGCCGGTTTCTCGGTGACGGTGAAGGTGGCCGGCTGGTGCAGGGTGTTCCACCACTCCACCGAGTACTTGATGATCGGGATGTTGATCACGCCGACGATGGCCAGCACCGCGCAGGCCTTGGCGGCGCTGTCACGATTGCTGATCGCCTGGCCCAGGGCAATGACACCGAAGTAGAGGAAAAGGAGGATGAGCATCGACGTCAGTCGGGCATCCCACACCCACCATGCGCCCCATGTCGGGCGGCCCCAGATGGCCCCGGTGAGCAGCGCGATGGCGGTCATCCAGGCGCCGATGGGCGCGGCGGCCTGCAGGGCGACGTCGGCGAGCTTCATCTTCCACACCAGGCCGACCACGCCGCACACCGCCAGCATCACGTAGCAGGACTGCGCCAGGAAGGCGGCCGGCACGTGGATGTAGATGATGCGGAAGCTGTTGCCCTGCTGGTAGTCCGGCGGCGCGAAGGCCAGGCCCCAGACCAGGCCGACGAGGATCAGGATGCCCGCAGCCCAGGCGAACCAGGGCAGCCAGCGACCGCTGATCTCGTAGAACCATTTGGGCGAGCCCAGCTTGTGGAACCAGGTCCAGTTCATGAAGGCTGCCTCAAAACTACTGCGCTTGCCGTTACTGCGTTGAAAGCAGGCTCGGGCTGCTCATTCAGGGCGACTAAGCTCAGCGCCCTCGCCTGCTTTCGCCTTGTCTCGGCTGCGCTCGCTAGGTTTTTCAACAGCTTTCTCATGGTCAGGCAACTCTGTTTCTTATTCGCCGACGCTGATGGTCAGGCCGGCGGCTATGGCAAAGGGAGTCAGGGTCACCGCCAGGGCGGTGAGGCAGGCCAGCCACAACAGGTGGCCCACCGCCGGCAGTCCTTGCAGGGCCGCCTGTAGCGCCCCGCTGCCAAGGATCAGCACCGGGATGTACAGGGGCAGGATCAACAGCGCCAGCAACAGCCCGCCGCGCTTGAGACCAACGGTCAGGGCAGCGCCGACCGCGCCGAGCAGGCTCAGCACCGGCGTACCCAACAGCAACGAACCGAGCAGCACCGGCAAACAGCGCGCAGGCAGGCCCAGCATCAGCGCCAGCAAGGGCGCCAGCAGCACCAGTGCCAGCCCGGAAAAAAGCCAGTGTGCCAGTACCTTGGCCAAAACCAGAAGCGGCAGGGGGTGCGGCGAAACGACCCACTGTTCCAGCGATCCATCCTCGAAATCACTGCGGAAAAGCCCGTCCAGCGAGAGCAGGACGGCCAACAGGGCCGCCACCCAGACCAGCCCCGGAGAAAGGCTTTGCAACAATTGCGTCTCCGGTCCGACGGCCAGGGGGAACAAGGCGATGACGATAGCGAAGAACACCAGGGGGTTGGCCAGCTCCGCCGGTCGGCGGAACAGCAGGCGCGCTTCGCGGGCGACCACCAGGCCGAATACACGGATCATGCGGCGCGCCGTCCGAGGTCGAGTTCGCGGTAGCCGGCGGGGACACGGGCCATGCTGTGGTGGGTGGTGAAGACCACCAGGCCGCCCGCATCGCAATGCTGGGCCAGGTGTTCCTCAAGTTGCGCCACGCCCTGCTTGTCGAGGGCGGTGAAGGGTTCGTCGAGGATCCACAGCGGCGGCGCGTCGAGGTACAGGCGCGCCAGGGCCACGCGGCGCTGCTGGCCGGCGGACAGGGTATGGCAGGGAACGTCCTCGAAGCCGCGCAGGCCCACCGCCTCCAGCGCCTGCCAGATGGCATCGCGGCTGGCCGGCTGGTGCAGGGCGCAGAGCCAGGCGAGGTTCTCCTCGGGGCTGAGCAGGCCCTTGATGCCGGCGGCGTGGCCGATCCACAGCAGTTCGCGGGCGAGTTCGCCGCGCTGCCCGGCGAGGGCCACGCCTTTCAGGCGCACCTCGCCGGCGGTCGGCTGCATGAGCCCGCAGAGCAGGCGCAACAGGCTGGTCTTGCCACTGCCGTTGGGGCCGGCGACCTGCAGCATCTCGCCGTGACCCAGGCGCAGGTCGAGCCGCTCGAACAGCATCCGCCAGTCGCGCTCGCAGGCGAGGTCGTGGGTCTCGAGATAAGGACTGGTCACGGCAACGGATACCCTGGGGGAACTCAAGTCATGGAGGTGTCGGCCGCTATACTCAGGTGCGCGCGAGTTCGGCGCCCGGCCCGGACGGAGCGGCATTATACATGTCCACCACGGCCCCCGAAGGGGGCTTTTCAACAGGTTGTTACCCTTGATGACCGAGATCAGTTCCTCGCGCCCCATCAGTGCCACCCCGGCGGCCAGCCGCCCCGTGCAGACGGTTGCGGAAGCCGCCGTGAAGCTGCTGCAGCCGATCGGCGGGCTGCTCGCAGCGGGTGACAGCGCGGACGCCGAAGTGGTCAGCGTCAAGGAAAACGCACAGAACAGTTTCCAGGTGCTGCTCAAGCTCACCCTGAACGGTGGCCAGCAGGCCACGGTGGAAGCCAGCAGCAACCGCCCCCTGGCCCAGGGCAGCCTGCTCAACGTCACCGCCGTCTCGGAAACCCGACTGATGGTGGCCCTGCAGCCCGGCGGCACCGCCGTACTGGACAGCATCGATCTGGACCAGTTGCCGGTGGGCACCCTGGTGCAGGGCAAGGTGGTCTCCAGCGAGCAACTGGCCGAGGCCCGCAGCACCGTCTACCGCTCCCTGATCAACCTGATCAACACACCGCTGGCCGGTCGCCAGATGGCGGTGGAAGGCCCGCTGCCGCTGCCCCTCGGCAGCCTGCTCAGCGCCCAGGTGCAGAGCAGCCAGTCCCTGCAGTTCCTGCCCCTGTCCGCCCAGCTCGACCAGCTCGCCCTCACCCAGCAGCTCGCGACCCAGCAGAGCCGCCAGGGTTCGCTGGAGGGCCTGGTGCAGGCGCTCAAGGGCATGGGCGACGAGTTCCCAACCAACCTGCGCGGCACCGTCGACCGCCTGCTGGCGAGCCTGCCCGACGTCTCCCAGCTCAGTGACGCCAAGCTGCTGGCCAAGGCCATGGAGAACAGCGGCGCCCTGCTGGAGGCGCGCCTGCTGGCTGGCCATGGGGCAGCCCTGGGCCAGGACATCAAGGGCAACCTGCTGCGCCTGATCGCCCAACTACTGCCCAATCTGCCCAACGGCCCAGCCGCGCTGCCCACCGCCGGCGCCAGCAACGCCATGGCCCAGGCCCTGCCGGCCTTCATCCGCAGTGCCCTGGGCTCCCTGGGCCAGGCCAGCGCCCGGCAACAGGCCCTGAGCTTCCCCCTGCCCTCGCGCCTGGCGCAGCAGGCCGAGGGCGAAGGCGACCTGGAGCTGCTGCTGAAGATGGCGGCGGCCGCGGTCTCGCGCCTGCAGACCCACCAGTTGTCGAGCCTCGCCCAGTCGCAGATGACACCCGAGGGCAACCTGCTCACCACCTGGCAGCTGGAACTGCCCATGCGCAACAACCAGGACATCGTGCCCCTGCAGGTGAAGGTGCAGCAGGAGCAGACCCCGCAGAAGCGCAAGGAAGAACAGAAGGAGACCCTGTGGCGCATCGAGCTGGCCTTCGATATGGAGCCCCTTGGGCCGCTGCAGGTGCAGGCGCAACTGATACGCGGCGCCATCTCCAGCCAGCTCTGGGCCGAGCGTGCGCGCACCGCGAGCCTGATCGATGGTGAATTGCCCAACCTGCGTGAGCGCCTGGTGTCCGCCGGCCTCGAAGTCAGCGAACTGGCCTGCCGCCAGGGCATACCGCCGCAAGGCCCGCGCACCAACCTGCAACAGCGCTGGGTGGACGAGACCGCATGAACGCCCTGCCCTTCCCGCGCAGCCGGAGCACACCGCAATGACCCAGGCCAAGCAGCCACGCCAGGCCATCGCCCTCTCCTACGACGGCGCCACCGCCCCCAGCCTGACCGCCAAGGGCGACGACGAACTGGCGGAAGCGATCCTTGCCATCGCGCGAGAGTACGAAGTGCCGATCTACGAGAACGCCGAGCTGGTGCGCCTGTTGGCGCGCATGGAGTTGGGCGAGGCCATCCCCGAGGCGCTCTATCGCACCATCGCCGAGATCATCGCCTTCGCCTGGTACCTCAAGGGCAAGTGCCCGGCAGGCTTCGTCGCCGATGGCGAGCGCGACGTCACCCCAGCGGTGCCGTTGCTGGGCGGCCCTAAGGGCTGAAGGCCAGCACCTCGCCCTCGACGCCCTTGCCCAGCGGGAAGTCGAGCAACTGCCAGGCGAAGTAGCCATCACGGAAATAGAACACCTGCTTGTAGCCCCAGCTCACCGCGAGCTGCGCCGCCAAGGCGCCTCTGGGGCAGACGTCGCTGTCGCAATAGATCACCAGCGGCACATGCCGGGGCCAGTGGGGCATCGCCAGGCCGGCGAAGCGATCGGCCAGGTCCAGGTGCACGGCGCCATGCACATGGCCCCAGCTCCATTCCGCCAAAGGCCGCACATCGATGAACAGGGCGCCGTAGTCGTACAGCCGCTTGGCCTGGAGCACATTCACCGTGGTCGCCCCCTTGACGCTCAGGGGCGCTTCCTCGGCCAAGGCCAACGGCAGGACGCACAACAGCAGGAGCGGCAGAAGTCGCATGGCGGACCTCGTGGAATCGATACCCGAGCCTTGAGCTTAGGCAGCGACCGGAGCAGGCCTTGGAACTATTGGTTCAGAGGGAATGGGGTGGTTAGAGCGGGAGGGAGTTAGCGGGGCTCAGCCCTGCTTCTGCTTGCGGGCGAGTTGCAGCTTGCTGACCAGCTCGGCCTCGGCCTGGGTGAGGCCGCAGGAATGGGTGAGGTCGTCGACGCTGGCGCCCATGCCGGCAAGCCGCGCGGCCTGGGTGAAGGACAGGCTGCTGGGATCGCGCTGCTCGATCTGGCTGACCTTGTCGGGCAGCGGCGCCACCACCCGGCGCAGCTCGTGCAACTCCTCCCCCATGCGGATGCTGCCGCTGAGGTAGGCGTCGAGCCGCCGGGCGAGCTCCTTGATCCGCTGATCGCGCACGGCGTCCCGCCTGGCCTGCTCCTCGACGGCCAGGCGCTGCCCTTTCTGCAGCCGCACGCAGGTGACTGCGAGGGCTGCACAGGCGACCGCCAGGACCGCCAGCGCGATCTCGATCAGCACGTCAGATGCTCTCCAGCTCCGACCACTCTTCTTCGCTCATCATCTTGTCCAGCTCGACCAGGATCAGCAGCTCGCCGTTCTTGTTGCAGACGCCCTGGATGAACTTGGCCGATTCCTCGTTGCCCACGTTGGGCGCGGTCTCGACCTCGGACTGACGCAGGTAGACCACTTCGGCGACGCTGTCGACGAGGATGCCCACCACCTGCTTGTCCGCCTCGATGATGACGATGCGGGTGTTGTCGGTGACCGAGGCCGAATCCAGGCCGAAGCGCTGGCGGGTGTCGATCACGGTGACGACGTTACCGCGCAGGTTGATGATGCCCAGCACGTAGCTCGGGGCACCCGGGACCGGCGCGATCTCGGTGTAGCGCAGCACTTCCTGGACCTGCATCACGTTGATGCCGTAGGTCTCGTTGTCCAGGCGGAAAGTCACCCATTGCAGGATGGGATCTTCGGAACCTTGCCCTGACGATTTCTTCATGTTCCCTAGCCTCTTCTAGAACCGCCCGGGGCGGCGTTCGCGGGTTCTGCCCGCTTTTTTACAAACCTGGGCGCCACGCTCGTGCGAGGCGCCGGCATTCAGTTGAGCGACATCTTCTTGACGGCGCCGCTGGCGATGAGTTCGGCCAGCGCGGAGACATCCAGCAGCGCGCACATGTGTTCGATCACGGTACCGGCGAGCCAGGGACGCTGGGTGCGCTGGGTGCGCCACTTGATCTCGCTCGGGTCCAGGCGGATGGAGCGGCTCACCTGGTGGACGGCCAGGCCCCATTCGTAGCCCTGGACGGAGATAACGTACTGCAAGCCTTCGCGGAAATCATCGCGGTACCGGTCCGGCATGACCCAGCGCGCGGTGTCGAGTACCTTCAGGTTGCCGGCCTGGCTCGGCAGGATGCCGAGGAACCAGTCGGGCTGGCCGAACAGCGGGGTCAGCTCCTGGCCGGCCAGGGGGTAGATGGAGCCCAGGCAGACCAACGGGACCGCGAGCGTGAGGCCGGCCACGTCGAACAGCAGGCACTCGAACGGCTCTTCGGCCCAGCTCGGACGCTCGTCGAAGGACATCGGCTCGCTGTCGAGCAGCGGCGCGTTGACAGCCTTGAGCTCGGCAACCGGCTCGACCAGGCTGGGGCGGGCAACGGGAGCGACGGGAGCGGCCGGCGCCACGGGGGCGGCGGGCACGGCCTCGGTACGCAGCTCGGTTGGCGCGGCGACCAGCGTACGCAACGGCGCGGCCTCGATCACCGGCCTGGCAACGGGTGCCGGCGCCGCGACCGCAGCGGCGACCACCGAAGGAGCCGCCACGGGCGCAGGCGATGGCACAGCCGCGATCACCGGCTTGGCGGTCATCAGGCGGGCATCGCGGACCTGCTCTTCCAGCACCGCTGCCTCGAACTCGTCCAGGGTGATGCTGTCGGCGAGTTCGATCGTCGCTTCCTGCAACAGGGAATCGAGGTAGGACTGCAAGGCCAGCTGCGGCCTTGTGGCGGTGGCGACGGTACGGCTCATTGATGGGACCTGCAGGAGTGGACTCCAGAGTCTATCGGCAGCAAGGCCGCGCGACTTGAGGGATGCAATTCAGCATAGACGCTCATTTCAGGCTACCTGGGCGGCCAGTTGCTGGCTGAGCAGATGCTTGAGCAGCGCACGGTAGGCGATCACCCCACGGCTGTTGGAATCGTACTGCGAAGGCGTGACCCCGGCGCGGCTGGCATCACGCAGGCGGGTGTCCACCGGGATATAGGCCGGCCACAGGTGCTCGGGATAGGAGTTGCGCAGCACCCGCAGGGTATTCAGGGAGGCCTGGGTGCGGCGGTCGAACAGGGTCGGGACGATGGTGTACGGCAGCGCCTGCTTGCGCGAGCGGTTGATCATGGCCAGCGTGCTGACCATGCGCTCCAGGCCTTTCACCGCGAGGAATTCGGTCTGCACCGGGATCACCAGTTGCTGGCTGGCAGCCAGGGCGTTGACCATCAGCACGCCCAGCAGCGGCGGGCTGTCGATGATGGCGTGGTCGAACTCCTGCCACAGCTGCGCCAGGCTCTTGGCGACCACCAGGCCCAGGCCGTTCTGCCCCGGAGACTGGCGCTCCAGGGTCGCCAGCGCGGTACTGGAAGGCAGCAGGGAGATGCGCTCGTGGCTGGTCTGCAGCAACAATTGGCGCGGCAGGCCATCCGGCACGTTGCCCTGGTGCAGGAACAGGTCGAAGCAGCTGTGCTCCAGGGTATCCGGGTCATGCCCGAAGTAACTGGTCATCGAACCGTGGGGGTCGAGGTCGACCACGACCACGCGCTTGCCGGCGTCGGCCAGCAGGCCCGCCAGTGCGATCGACGAGGTGGTCTTGCCTACACCACCCTTTTGATTGGCTACCGCCCAAACTCTCATCTTCTTCATCCTCCCGGCAGAAACGCCGCCTTGCCGAGAATCATTGTCCGCCTGCGGGGGCCGGCGACGGGGAATTGACGCCCCCCTCTGCAGAGGGGCTCGCTGCGGGCAACGGTGCAGGTTGCGTGCCAGCACGCTGCAAGGCGCCATCAGGTTTCGCATTGGCACTGCCGACGCCGCTCACCGCGCGACGCACGTCCAGATTGCGGGAGATCACCAATACCACGCGGCGGTTACGCCCGCGCCCTTCCGCCGTCGCGTTGTCGGCTACCGGCTGGAACTCGCCATAGCCGACCGCCGCCAGCCGCGCCGGGTTCACACCGTCCATCGACAACATCCGCACGATGCTCGCAGCCCGCGCCGTAGACAATTCCCAGTTGGAAGGATAGTTCGCCGTGCTGATCGGCAGGTTATCGGTGAAACCTTCCACGTGCACCGGGTTTTCGTAGGGGGCGAGGATCTTCGCGACCTTTTCGATGATGGTGAAGGCTTCGTTGGCCGGAATGGCGTCGCCGCTGGGGAACAGCAGGCTGGAGTTCAACTCGATCTCCACCCACAGCTCGTTGCCGCGAACCGTCATCTGCTCGTCCTTGATCAGGTCGCCGAACGCATCGCTGATGTTGCGGGTGATTTCCCGCAACGGATCGCTGGCGTCGCCGTCGCTGCTGCCGGAGTCCTGGGTCATGGACTTGTCGGACTCGGTGGTGCGCGGGCGCTCCTCGCCCACGGGTATCGGCTTGATCGAACGGTCCGGCTGGTTGAAGACCCCGGTCAGGCTCTCCGAGAGGATCTTGTACTTGCCTTCGTTGATCGAGGAGATGGAATACATCACCACGAAGAAGGCGAACAACAGGGTGATGAAGTCGGCGTAGGAGACCAGCCAACGCTCGTGATTCTCGTGTTCTTCCTGATGACGTCTGCGGGCCATGTCGCCTCCATCAGTCCATGAAGCCTTGCAGCTTCAACTCGATGGAGCGCGGGTTCTCGCCCTCGCCGATGGAAAGGATGCCTTCGAGCAGCATTTCCCGGTAGCGCGACTGGCGCATGGCAATGGACTTGAGCTTGTTGCCGATGGGCAGCAGCAGCAGGTTGGCGAAGCCGACGCCGTAGATGGTGGCGACGAAGGCCACCGCGATACCGCCGCCCAGCTGGCTGGGATCGGCCAGGTTGCCCATCACGTGGATCAGGCCCATCACCGCGCCGATGATGCCGATGGTCGGAGCGTAGCCGCCCATGCTCTCGAACACCTTGGCGGCCTGGAAGTCGCGGGCTTCCTGGGTGTAGAGGTCCACTTCGAGGATGCTGCGGATGGCCTCCGGCTCGGCGCCGTCCACCAGCAGCTGGAGGCCCTTACGGGCATAGGCGTCGGGCTCGGAATCGGCGATGGGCTCCAGTCCCAGGAGGCCTTCCTTGCGCGCCGCCATGCTCCAGCCGACCACGCGGTTGATGCCGCCGGCGAGGTCGATCTGCGGCGGGAAGATGATCCAGCGGATGACGACCAGGGAGCGCTTGAACACGCTCATGGGGGTCTGCAGGAACGCCGCGCCGAGGGTACCGCCGATGACGATCAGCGCCGCAGGGCCGTTGAGCAAGGCCCCAGCGTGCCCACCTTCCAGGTAGTTGCCACCGATGATCGCGACGAGCGCGAGAATGACCCCGACGAGACTCAGTACATCCATTGAAGCGTGCTCTCCATTACAGGCACGCCTCGGCGATGTGCCTGCCGATATCGTCGAGCCCGTAAACGGCATCGGCCAGGTTGGCTTTCACTATGGCCATGGGCATGCCGTAGATCACGCAGCTGGCCTCATCCTGCGCCCACACCTGGCTGCCGCCCTGCTTGAGCAGGCGCGCGCCCTCACGGCCATCGGCGCCCATGCCGGTCAGCACCACCGCCAGGACCTTGTCGTTATAGGCCTTGGCCGCGGAACCGAAGGTGATGTCCACGCAGGGTTTGTAGTTCAGGCGTTCATCGCCGGGGAGGATGCGCACGGTGCCGCGCGCGTCCACCATCATCTGCTTGCCACCGGGCGCCAGCAGCGCCAGGCCGGGGCGCAGCACGTCACCGTCCTCGGCCTCCTTGACGGATATCCGGCAGAGCTTGTCGAGGCGCTCGGCAAAGGCCTTGGTGAAGGCGGCCGGCATGTGCTGGATCAGGACGATGGGCGCCGGAAAGTTGCCGGGCAGCTGGGTCAGCACCCGCTGCAGGGCCACCGGGCCGCCAGTCGAGGTACCGATGGCCACCAGCTTGTAGGACTTGCGCTTGGGGCTCGGGCTGGAGGAGCCGCCGGCGCTTGAGGCAGGTGCAGGCGCAGCGCCGGCACTGGGGCGCGAGGGGGCCGGAGCGGGCGCGGCGTGGCTCGGCGACGGCGTCGGGGCCGCCGGAGCCGGGCTGTAGCTGCTGTAGCGACGGTTGCTGCGTGCGATGCTGTGGACCTTCTCGCAGAGCAACTGCTTGACCTTGTCGGGGTTGCGCGAGATGTCCTCGAAATTCTTCGGCAGGAAATCCACCGCACCCGCGTCCAGGGCGTCCAGGGTCACCCGGGCGCCTTCGTGGGTCAGGGAGGAGAACATCAGCACGGGGGTCGGGCAGCGCTGCATGATGTGCCGCACTGCAGTGATGCCGTCCATCATCGGCATCTCGTAGTCCATGGTGATCACGTCCGGCTTGAGCGCCAGCGCCTGGTCGATGGCCTCGCGGCCATTGGTGGCGGTACCGATCACCTGGATATTGGGGTCGGCGGACAGAATCTCCGAAACGCGACGACGGAAGAACCCGGAGTCATCAACCACCAGAACCTTGACTGCCATAAACACTCCTAACAGGCGGCCCGAGGGGCCGCCTAATCGATCAACCGCGGCGCGCGTAGCGCTTGAGCATGCTCGGCACGTCGAGAATCAGGGCGATGCGCCCATCACCGGTGATGGTCGCGCCGGACATGCCGGGCGTGCCCTGGAGCATCTTGCCCAGGGGCTTGATCACCACCTCTTCCTGGCCGACCAGTTGGTCCACCACGAAGCCGATGCGCTGGGTGCCCACGGAGAGGATCACCACATGGCCTTCGCCCTGTTCCTCGTGGGCGGCATCGCGAACCAGCCAGCGCTTGAGGTAGAACAGCGGCAGTGCCTTGTCGCGGACGATCACCACCTCCTGGCCATCCACCACGTTGGTGCGCGACAGGTCGAGGTGGAATATCTCGTTGACGTTGACCAGCGGGAAGGCGAAGGCCTGGTTGGCCAGCATAACCATCAGGGTCGGCATGATCGCCAGGGTCAGCGGCACCTTGATGACGATCTTCGAGCCCTGCCCCTTCTGCGAGAACACGTTGACCGTGCCGTTGAGCTGGGAAATCTTGGTCTTCACCACGTCCATGCCGACACCACGGCCGGAGACATCGGAGATCTCGGTCTTGGTCGAGAAGCCCGGGGCGAAGATCAGGTTGTAGCACTCCAGGTCGGTCAGGCGGTCGGCGGCGTCCTTGTCCAGCAACCCCTTCTCCACCGCCTTGGCGCGGAGGATGTTGGCATCCATGCCCTTGCCGTCGTCGGTGATCATCAGGAGGATGTGGTCGCCTTCCTGCTCGGCGGAGAGCACCACGCGGCCTGTGCGCGGCTTGCCGGCGGCCTCGCGCTCCTCGGGCGTCTCGACGCCGTGGTCGACGGCGTTGCGCACCAGGTGGACCAGCGGGTCGGCCAGGGCTTCGACCAGGTTCTTGTCGAGGTCGGTCTCCTCGCCCACCAGCTCGAGGTTGATCTCTTTCTTCAGGTTGCGCGCCAGGTCGCGGACCAAGCGCGGGAAGCGGCCGAAGACCTTCTTGATCGGCTGCATGCGCGTCTTCATGACGGCGGTCTGCAGGTCGGCGGTGACCACGTCGAGGTTGGACACGGCCTTGGCCATGGACTCGTCGCCGCTGTTCAGGCCGAGGCGCACCAGGCGGTTACGCACCAGCACCAGCTCGCCGACCATGTTCATGATCTCGTCCAGGCGCGCAGTGTCCACGCGCACCGTGGTCTCGGCTTCGCTGGCGGGGGACGCGGCCTTGTCGGCCGCCGCCGGTGCAGGCGCCGCAGCGGGCTTGGCAGCAGGCTTGGGCGGCTCGGCGGCCTTCGGAGCCGCGGGCTTCGCGGCGGCAGCAGGCTTGGCGGCCGGCGCGGCAGCGGGCTTGGCCGGTGCCGCGGGTTTGGCGGGCGCGACCTCGGCAGCCTCGGCAACGAACTTGCCCTTGCCGTGCAACTGGTCGAGCAGCGCTTCGAATTCGTCGTCGGTGATGTTGTCGCCGGCGCCGGGTGCAGCCGCCTGCAGGGCGGGGGCGGCAGCAGCCGGTGCGGCGGCTTCCGTCGCGGCGAACTTGCCCTTGCCGTGCAACTGGTCGAGAAGCGCTTCGAACTCGTCGTCACTGATCTCGTCGCCCCCACCGGCAGCCGGTGCGGCAGGCGCGGGTGCGGCTGCGGTCGGCTTCGCCGATGCGGCGGCCTCGGTCGGCTCGGCAACGAACTTGCCCTTGCCATGCAGCTGGTCGAGCAAGGCTTCGAATTCGTCGTCGCTGATCTCGTCGCTGCCGGCAGCGGCCGCCGCGGGAGATGCAGGACTTTCGGCAGCAGGCGCGTCGAGCACGTTCAGCAGTTGCTCGAACTCGCTGTCGGTGATGTCGCCGGATGCGGCGGGAGCGGCCTCGGCGACCGGTTCAGGCTCGGGCTCGTACTCCGGCTCGGCGGCAGGCGCTTCCTCGTCGTCGCCACCCGGCTCGGCCAGCCGCGCCAGGGCGGCGAGCAGCTCGGGAGTGGCCGGCGTCGGCTCGGCACGCTCACGCACCTGGCTGAACATCTCGTTGACCGTATCCAGCGCCTGCAGGACCACGTCCATGAGCTCCGCCGTCACGCGGCGTTCGCCCTTGCGCAAGATGTCGAACACGTTCTCGGCGATGTGGCAGCACTCCACCAGCGCATTCAGCTGGAGGAAACCGGCACCGCCCTTGACCGTGTGGAAGCCGCGGAAAATGGCATTGAGCAGATCCATATCGTCCGGACGGCTCTCGAGCTCGACCAGCTGTTCGGACAATTGCTCCAATATTTCGCCGGCCTCAACCAGGAAGTCCTGGAGGATTTCTTCATCGGCGTCGAAGCTCATTCGGTTGCTCCCTAGAATCCAAGGCTGGATAACAGATCATCGACATCGACCTGACCGGACACGACATCATCACGCTTATCGGCATTGATCTGCGGACCTTCACCCCTGGAAGGCTCTTTTTGTTTTTCTTTTTCAGCCACGAGCTCCGCACGGTCGTGCTGGATGCCGGCGAAACGATCAACGTCGCTGGCCATCAGTACCAGTTTCACCAGATTGCTCTCGACTTCGGTGACCAGCTGGGTAACGCGCTTGATCACCTGGCCGGTCAGGTCCTGATAGTCCTGAGCGAGAAGGATGTCGTTCATTCTGGACGAAAGCTGCTCGGTGTCGCGTTGACTGCGAGCAAGGAAGGTCTCGATACGCTTGGCCAGGTCGCGGAACGCATCCGCGCCAATTTCCCGACGCATGAAGCGGCCCCACTCCTCACCCAGGCTCTGGGCTTCGTCGCCCAGCCCGTTGAGCAGCGGCGCGCTCTCTTCCACCAGGTCCATGGTCCGGTTGGCGGCCTTCTCCGTCATCTTCACTACGTAGGAGAGACGATCGGTGGCATCGGCGATCTGCGAGACCTCGGTGGCGTGAGGCAGGTGCGGGTCGATCTGGAAGTTGACGATCGCAGTGTGCAGCTCGCGCGTCAGCTTGCCGACCTCCTGGTAGAGCCCACGGTCACGGACCTTGTTGAGTTCATGGATGAGTTGCACGGCATCGCCGAAATTGCCTTTTTCAAGGGTCTCGACCAGCTCGCGCGCATGGTTTTTCAGGGTCGACTCTAGGTCTCCCGATTGGGAATCTTTCTGGTCCATGGCGTCCTCGCGACTGGCATCAGCCGTTGACCCGTTCGAAGATCTTCTCGATCTTCTCTTTGAGCACCTGGGCGGTGAAAGGCTTGACCACATAGCCATTCACACCGGCCTGGGCCGCTTCGATGATCTGGTCACGCTTGGCCTCGGCCGTCACCATCAGCACCGGCAGGTGCTTGAGGCGCTCGTCGGCACGCACGGCGCGCAACAGATCGATCCCGGTCATGCCGGGCATGTTCCAGTCGGTGACCAGGAAATCGAAATTGCCACTGTGCAGCATGGGTAGAGCGGTGGTGCCATCATCGGCCTCTGCGGTATTGGTGAAACCCAAGTCACGCAGGAGGTTCTTGATGATGCGTCTCATCGTCGAGAAATCGTCCACGATGAGGATTTTCATGTTCTTGTCCAAATCGACCTCCGTACAGTCCTAAACGCCCCCGAATAACGGGGGCGTCGATCAATCGAAAAACCGGCGTGCCGATCAGTGTGCTCGCCACTCGCCCAGCCGCGACCGCAAACGCGCGGCACATTGGCTGTGCAACTGGCTCACACGCGATTCACTGACCCCCAGCACTTCGCCGATTTCCTTCAAATTCAGCTCTTCGTCGTAATACAGCGCCAGTACCAGGCGCTCTCGTTCCGGCAGATTGGCGATGGCGTCAGCCAGCGCCGCCTGGAAGCGCTCGTCTTCCAGATCATTCGAAGGTTCGAGATGGGTGACTCCGGTATCTTCGTGCGTCGCGCCATGCTCACCGTCCTGCAACAGGTCGTCGAAGCTGAACAGGCGACTGCCCAAAGTGTCGCTCAGGATGCCGTAGTAATCTTCGAGACTCAATCCAAGTTCGGCCGCAACTTCCTGATCTTTAGCGTCTCGCCCGGTTCTCGCCTCAATTTTCCGGATGGCATCGCTCACCATCCGGGTGTTGCGGTGGACCGAACGTGGTGCCCAGTCCCCCTTCCTCACTTCGTCAAGCATGGCACCGCGGATGCGGATGCCGGCGTAGGTCTCGAAACTGGCGCCCTTGCTGGAATCGTATTTCTTCGAGGCTTCGAGCAGGCCGATCATGCCGGCCTGCATCAGGTCCTCCACCTGCACGTTGGCCGGCAGGCGGCCCAGCAGGTGGTAGGCGATACGTTTGACCAGCGGCGCGTAGCGCTCGATCAGCTGGTGCTGGGAATCCCTAGCCTGTGCCTTGTTGTACATACGAAGTCCACTAGCGGGTGTCATATGGCCGAATCCGCGATCGGTTGCTGCACCAGGCGCTCGACGAAGAACTCCAGATGACCGCGTGGGTTCGCCGGCAGGGGCCAGCTATCCACCTTCTGGGCAATCGCCTTGAACGCCAGGGCGCACTTCGAGCGCGGGAAGGCTTCGTAAACCGCGCGCTGCTTCTGCACGGCCTTGCGTACGGATTCGTCATAGGGCACCGCACCGACGTACTGCAAGGCCACATCCAGGAAGCGATCAGTCACTTTTGTCAGCTTAGCAAAGAGGTTGCGACCCTCCTGTGGACTGTGTGCCATGTTGGCCAATACGCGGAAACGGCTCATGCCGTAGTCGCGGTTGAGGAGCTTGATCAAAGCATAGGCATCGGTGATGGAAGTGGGTTCGTCACAGACGACCACTATCACTTCCTGTGCCGCACGCACGAAGCTGACCACCGCATCGCCGATACCGGCGGCGGTGTCGATCACCAGCACATCGAGGTTGTCGCTGATCTCGCTGAAGGCCTGGATCAGGCCGGCGTGCTGCATGGGCGAGAGCTGCACCATGCTCTGGGTACCGGACGCTGCAGGAACGATGCGCACACCCCCGGGCCCTTGCAGCAGCACGTCTCGCAGGTCGCACTCGCCGGCGATCACGTCGGCCAGGGTGCGCTTGGCGGTGAGGCCGAGCAACACGTCGACGTTGGCCAGGCCGAGGTCGGCGTCCAGCAGCATGACCCGGCGACCGAGATCGGCGAGGGCCAGCGAGAGGTTCACCGACACGTTGGTCTTGCCGACGCCACCCTTGCCGCCGGTCACAGCAATCACCTGTACGGGATGCAAACTACCCATTTATCACACCTTGTCTCACGTCGACTGGGCCACTTGGCGGGCTCGGGCCACTCATCCGGAGTGGCTTGGGGTTCTAACCGACTCGGCGGGCCGGATTCTGGTACAGGCCGGCGAAAAGGTCGGCCATGGCTTCTTCGCTGGGGTCTTCCGGGGTCTGCAGGCTGACCGCACGACTCACCAGCTGGTGGCTGCGGGGCACCTGCAGGTCATCCGGAATCCTAGGCCCATCAGCGAGATAGGCTACCGGGAGATGCTGGCCGATAGCCAGTCCTAAAACCTCTCCCAGGCTCGCCGCTTCGTCGAGCTTGGTCAGGATGCAGCCGGAAAGACCGCAGCGCTTGTAACTATGGTAGGCCGCCTTTAGCACTTGGCTCTGACTGGTTGCGGCCAGCACCAGATAATTCCTGGCTTTGACTCCTCTGCTGGCCAACGTTTCCAACTGCATTTTAAGCGCAGGATCGGCTGCCGGCAGGCCCGCCGTATCGATCAGCACCACGCGCTTGCGCGCCAGGGGCGCCAGGGCCTGGGTCAGGGACTGGCCCGGGTCGACGTGGGTCACGGAGACGTTGAGGATGCGCCCGAGGGTCTTGAGTTGCTCCTGGGCGCCGATGCGATAGCTGTCCATGCTCACCAGGGCGATCTGCTGGGCGCCGTACTTGAGCACGTAGCGCGCAGCCAGCTTGGCCAGGGTGGTGGTCTTGCCCATGCCGGCAGGGCCGACCAGGGCGATCACTCCACCCTCCTCCAGCGGCTCCTGCTGCGGGGTGCGGATGGCATGGGCCAGGTGGGCCAGGACCATGCGCCAGGCCTGGCGCGGGTCCTTGACCGAAGCGACGCGCTCCATCAGCGCCCGCGAAAGTTCAGCAGACAGGCCCATGCGCTGCAGGCGACGCCAGAGGCCGGCCTGCTGCGGGCGGCGGCTCTGCATCTGGCCCCAGGCGATGGAGCCGAGTTGTACTTCGATCAGCTCACGCAGGCCGTTGAGCTCGAAACGCATGGCGTCCAGGCTGCGCTGGTCGGCGGCGGCCGGCGCGGCGGGCCTGGCCGGAGCGGCGGCGGGAGACGGGGCCACCGGCGCGGCGGACGGGCGCTCCAGGCGCGACGAACGCATGGCGGCGGCGAGGCTTTCCGGGGACAGCTCCGAGCGGTCGGCGATCAGCTGGCGGTTCTTGCCGGCATCGGCCTGGCCACCGCGGTTGCTCAGCTCCGCGTGGGCCTCGGCGATGCGGGCCTGGGTGCGGCGCAGCTCGGCTTCGAGGGCCGGGTTGGGCTTGCTCGGCGCGGGAGCCGGCATGGGATAGTCGAGCGCGGCGGTGATCTCCACGCCACCTGCGACCCGACGGGTGCCGATGATGGAGGCATCCGCGCCCAGTTCGTCCCGCACCAGTTTCATGGCCTGGCGCATATCCGCAGCGAAGAAGCGTTTGACCTGCATGGCCTGTGACCTCGGTTAGTTCTGCCCCACAGTCGCGACTATGGTGACCTGCTTGTTGTCCGGTATTTCCTGGTAGGCCAGCACGTGCATGGTTGGCACGGCGAGCCTTGCGAAGCGCGACAGCATCGCCCGGATCGGCCCGGCCACCAGCAGGATGGCCTGCTTGCCGAGCATCTCCTGGCGCTGCGCCGCTTCCACCAGGGAACGTTGCAGCTTCTCGGCCATGCCAGGCTCCAGGAGGATGCCATCCTCGGAGCCTTGCCCGGCCTTCTGCATGCTACTGAGCAATATCTGTTCCAACCTGGGTTCCAGGGTGATCACAGGCAGCTCCGGCTCTAGTCCCACAATGCTTTGCACGATTGCGCGGGCGAGCGCCACGCGAACCGCCGCCACCATAGCGGCGGGATCTTGACTCTTCGGGGCGACGTTGGCGATCGCCTCGGCGATGGTGCGGATGTCGCGCACCGGTACCTGCTCCTGCAGCAGCGCCTGCAGCACCTTGAGCAGGGTCGAGAGCGACACCAGGCCCGGCACCAGTTCCTCGGCCAGCTTCGGCGAGCTCTTGGCCAGCAATTGCATGAGCTGCTGCACCTCCTCGTGCCCGAGCAACTCGTGGGCGTGCTTGTGCAGGATCTGGTTGAGGTGGGTGGCGACCACGGTGCTGGCGTCCACCACCGTGTAGCCGAGGGACTGCGCCTGGTCGCGCTGGCTGCCATCGATCCATACGGCTTCCAGGCCGAACGCCGGATCCTTGGCGGCGATGCCATTGAGGGTGCCGAATACCTGGCCCGGGTTGATCGCCAGCTCGCGATCCGGGTAGACCTCCGCCTCGGCCACGCTGACGCCCATCAGGGTCAGGCGATAGGCGTTGGGCAGCAGGTCGAGGTTGTCGCGGATGTGCACCGAGGGCATGAGGAAGCCCATTTCCTGGGACAGCTTCTTGCGCACGCCCTTGATCCGGGTGAGCAGTTGCCCCCCCTGGTTGCGGTCCACCAGGGGGATCAGCCGGTAGCCGACCTCGAGGCCGACCATGTCCACCGGGGTGACGTCGTCCCAGCCCAGCTCCTTGGTCTCCGGGGTGCGCTGGGCGGGCAGCAGTTCCTGCTGGCGCTGCGCTTCCTGGACGGCCACCTCCTTCTCCTTCTGGCCCTTGCGCCAGATCCACCAGGCACCACCGGCGGCGATCAGGCCGAGGCCGAGGAAGGACACGTGGGGCATGCCCGGGACCAGGCCCATGGCGATGAGGATGGCGGCGGAGACGGCCAGGGCCTTGGGCGAGGCGAACATCTGGCGGTTGACCTGCTGGCCCATGTCCTCGGAGCTGGAGACGCGAGTCACCATGATCGCGGCGGCGGTGGACAGCAGCAGCGAGGGGATCTGCGCCACCAGGCCGTCACCGATGGTCAGCAGGGAATAGATGCGCCCGGCGTCGCCGAAGGTCAGGCCATGCTGGATGATGCCGATGGCCATGCCGCCGATCAGGTTGATGAACAGGATCAGCAGGCCGGCGATGGCGTCACCGCGGACGAATTTGCTGGCACCGTCCATGGAGCCGTAGAAGTCGGCTTCCTGGGAGACTTCGGCGCGGCGCTTCTTGGCCTCGACCTGATCGATGATGCCGGCGTTGAGGTCGGCGTCGATCGCCATCTGCTTGCCGGGCATGGCGTCCAGGGTGAAACGCGCGCTCACCTCGGAGATACGCCCGGCACCCTTGGTGACCACGACGAAGTTGATGATCATCAAGATCGCGAAGATCACCGCACCGACCACGTAGTTGCCGCCGATGACCACCTCACCGAAGGCCTGGATCACCTTGCCCGCGGCATCGTGGCCGTCCTGGCCGTGGAGCAGCACCACGCGGCTGGACGCCACGTTCAGTGCCAGGCGCAGCAGGGTCGAGACCAGCAGGATGGTGGGGAAGACCGCGAAGTCCAGCGGGCGCAGGGCGTAGACGCTGACCAGCAGGACCACGATGGAGAGGGCGATGTTGAAGGTGAAGAACACGTCCAGAAGGAACGGCGGCACCGGCAACGTCATCATGCCGAGCATGATCAGCACCAGCAGCGGCACCCCCAGGTTGCCCCTGGAAAGGCTGGCGAAGTTGCCGCGCACGTTGCCGATCAGTTGCGAACGATCCAAATCTCTACCCTCACGCAATGGCGAAACACAGCCCTCGCCCATTCAATCTTTTGACGCGCGGATGCGCGCTGGAGGGCTTGTGCAAGAAGCTCACCAACTTCGCCGGAATCGGCTTTTCAGAGGGGTTGCAGGGGCAGTGGCCGACCGCCCGCGGGTCAGTCGTCGCGGCGCAGGTCGGCAGGGATCGGCGGCTCCGCCAGGGGCGCGGGGCGCTTGCCCTTGCCGGCGCGGAACTGCTTGAGCTGGTAGACGTAGGCCAGCACCTGGGCGACCGCCAGGTACAGGCCGGCGGGGATTTCCTGGTCCAGTTCGGTGGAGTAGAACACCGCCCGCGCCAGGGCCGGGGACTCCAGCACGGTGATCTTGTGCTCCTGGGCGATCTCGCGAATCTTCAGGGCGGTGAAGTCGTTGCCCTTGGCCAGCAGCAACGGCGCCGTGCCCTTGGCCGGGTCGTACTTCAGGGCCACGGCGAAGTGGGTCGGGTTGGTGATCACCACGTCGGCCTGGGGCACGGCGGACATCATGCGGCGCTCAGCCATCTCGCGCTGCATGCGCCGGATGCGCGACTTGACCTCGGGCTTGCCCTCGCTGTCCTTGTACTCGTCGCGCACTTCCTGCTTGGTCATCATCAGCTTCTGCTTGTTGTCCCAGAGCTGGTAGGGCACGTCGATGGCGGCGATCAGGATCAGGCCGCAGGCCAGCCAGACCGCACTCCAGCCCACCACCTGGACACTGTGCAGGATGGCCTGCTCCAGCGGCTCGTGGGCGATGGCCAGGAGATCGTCGGCATCCGAGGACAGCACCATCAGCGCCACCATCAGGATCAGCCCGAACTTACCCAGCGCCTTGAGCAGCTCCACCACCGCGTGCATGGAGAACATGCGCTTGAGGCCGGACAGCGGGTTCATGCGGCTGAACTTGGGTGCCAGCGCCTCGAAGGAGAACAGCCAGCCACCCAGGGAGATGGGCGCCACCAGGGAGACGATGAGCAGGGTCACCAGCAGCGGCGTGATGGCCGAGAGCGCCATCTGACCAGACTGCAACAGCCACAACGCCATGCTGCGCTCATCCATCAGCACCTCGCGCGGCAGGGTGAAGTTGGACTGCATCATGCGCATCATCATGTCCGCCAGGCCGCCGCCGGAGGCCAGCACGCCCCCTGCGCCGCCCAGGGTGATGGCGAGGGTGTTGAGCTCCCTGGAACGGGCGATCTGCCCTTTCTCGCGCGCCTCCTGCTGGCGTTTCGCCGTGGGTTCTTCGCTCTTGTCCGCCCCGCTCTCACTCTCCGCCATGGCGCACCTCGGCAGCAGGCCCGGCTAACCGGCCGGGACGGGCAATGGGCTGCGCACAGCCAAGCTGGACGATCATCAGCGCGCCCTCGCCAGCTCGCGCAGGAGCTGCAAGGCGTCGGAGGCGAGGATCTGGTACTGGGCGAGGATGTCGGCCATGCCGATCCAGATGATCACCAGGCCCAGGGCCACCGTCAGCGGGAAGCCGATGGAGAAGATGTTCAGTTGCGGCGCCGCGCGGGTCATCACGCCGAAGGCGATGTTGACCACCAGCAGCGCGGTGATCGCCGGCAGCGCCAGCAGCAGGCCGGCGCCGAGCACCCAGCCGAGCTTGGTGGCCAGCTCCCAGTAATGCGCGGCCATCAGGCCGCCTCCCACCGGCAGGGTGACGAAGCTCTCGGCGAGCACCTCGAACACCACCAGGTGGCCGTTCATGGCCAGGAACAGCAGGGTCACCAGCATGGTGAAGAACTGCCCGATCACCGGCACCGAGACGCCGTTGGTGGGGTCGACCATCGAGGCGAAACCCAGGCCCATCTGCACCGCGAGGATCTGCCCGGCGACGACGAAGGCGTGGAAGAACAGTTGCAGGGCGAAGCCCATCACCGCGCCGACCAGGATCTGTTCGGCGATCAGCAGGAAGGATTGCAGGCTGATGGCATCCACCACCGGCATCGGCGGCAGCGAAGGCGCCAGCACCGTGGTGACGCCGAGGGCCAGGTACAGCCGCACCCGGGTCGGCACCAGCTGGGTGCCGATCAGCGGCATGGTCATCAGCAGGGAGGCGATGCGGAACAGCGGCAACAGGTAGCCGCCGAGCATCCCGCCGATCTGCGCCGCACTCAGCTCGAACATGTCAGCCGATCAGCATGGGGATGTTGTGGTAGAGGTTGGTCATGTACTCCATCAGCTCGCGGGTCAGCCAGGGCCCGGCCCACATGAGCGAGATCAGCATCACCAACAGGCGCGGCAGGAAGCTCAGGGTCTGCTCGTTGATCTGCGTGGCGGCCTGGAACATGGCGACGATGAGGCCCACCACCAGGCTGGGCACCACGAGGATGCCGACGATCACGCAGGTCAGCCACAGCGCTTCGCGGAACAGGTCGACAGCGACTTCGGGCGTCATGGCTAAACCCCTCCAAAGCTTCCGGCGAGCGTGCCGATGATCAGCGCCCAGCCATCCACGAGCACGAACAGCATGATCTTGAACGGCAGCGAGATGATCAGCGGCGACAGCATCATCATGCCCATCGCCATCAGCACGCTGGCCACCACCAGGTCGATGATCAGGAACGGGATGAAGATCATGAAGCCGATCTGGAATGCGGTCTTCAGCTCGGACGTGATGAAGGCCGGTATCAGGATGGTCAGCGGCGCGGCGTCGGGCGACTGGATGTCGGTGCGCTTGGACAGGCGCACGAACAGCTCCAGGTCGCTGGAGCGGGTCTGCGCCAGCATGAAGTTCTTCACCGGCACCTCGGCGCGCTTGATCGCCTCCTGCGCCGGCAACTGCTCGTTGAGGTAGGGCTGCAGGGCGTCGCGGTTCACCTGGTCGAACACTGGCCCCATGATGAACATCGTCAGGAACAGCGCCATGCCGGTGAGGATCTGGTTCGACGGCGTCTGCTGCAGGCCCAGCGCCTGGCGCAGGATGGAGAAGACGATGATGATCCGGGTGAAGCTGGTCATCAGCATGACGAACGCCGGGATGAAGCTCAGCGCCGTCATGATCAGCAGGATCTGCAGGCTGACCGAGTATTCCTGCTGGCCTTCGGCGTTGGTCGACAGCGTGATGGCGGAGATCGACAGCGGGTCGTCGGCGCCCAGCGCCAGAGGTGCCGCCAGTGCCAGCAGCAGGGCGATCAGGATGCGCCAGTAACCCATCAGCTCTTGTCCTTGTCCTTGCCCAGCAGCTCCATCAGGCGCTGGGCGAATTCCGGGGTTGCGGGCTCGGCGTCGGGCATGTGCACCGGCTCCTTGAGCACATGCAGCGGGGTGATGCGCCCGGCGGTCAGGCCGAGCAGTATCTGTTCGCCACCCACCTGCACCAGCACCAGCCGATCACGCGGCCCCAGCGCCTGGCTTGCGATCAGCTTGATCACCTGGCCGCCTCGGGGGCTCATCTGCTGGACCCGGCGCAGCAGCCAGGCGAGCAGGAAGATCACGCCCACCACCAGCAGCAGGCCAATAGTGAGCTGCCCGAGCTGTGCGGCAACACCGCCGCCGGCATTGACCACCGGAGCCGCTGCAGAAGGGGCCGCCATCGTCATCGGGGTGGCGGAGGCCGCCGGTGCGACCGGCTCGGCGGCGAAGGCCACCAGGGGCAGGCAGAGCAATGCGAACAGGAGTCGGCGCATGGTGTCAGCGCAGCTTCTTGATGCGTTCGCTGGGGCTGATCACGTCGGTCAGGCGGATGCCGAACTTCTCGTTGACCACAACGACCTCGCCATGGGCGATCAGGGTGCCGTTGACCAGCACGTCCAGCGGCTCGCCAGCCAGGCGGTCCAGCTCGATCACCGACCCCTGGTTCAACTGCAGCAGGTTGCGGATGGTGATGTCGGTGTTGCCCACTTCCATGGAGATCGACACCGGGATGTCGAGGATCACGTCGAGGTTGGGACCATCCAGGCTCACCGGCGCGTTGGAGCGCGGCATGCTGCCGAACTCTTCCATCGGCGCACGCGGATTGGACGGTGCCGCAGCGGCAGCCCCCTGGTTCATCAGCGCGTCGATATCGTCCTGGCTGGCCTCGTCGCCGGCCTCGGCCAGGGCCGCCGCCCACTCGTCGGCGAGCGCCTGTTCCTCGGGGGTGGTGTTTTCTTCGTCTGCCATCGGTTGACCTCGGCTGGCTCAAATGGGGTGTGGAGCGACCGTCAGCGCTGGCGGTCGATCGGATCGAGAATCTGCAGGGCCAGGTTGCCCTTGTGGGCCCCCAGCTTGGCCTTGAAGGCCGGCACGCCGTTGGCGCGCATGATCATGTGCTCGGGCATCTCCACCGGGATCACGTCGCCCGGCTGCATGTGCAGGATGTCGCGCAGGCGTAGCTGGCGGCGGACCACGGTGGCGCCGACCGGCACGCTGACGTCGAGGATGTCCTCGCGCAGGGCCTTGATCCAGCGCTCGTCCTGGTCATCGACATCGGACTGGAAGCCGGCGTCGAGCATCTCGCGGATCGGCTCGATCATCGAGTAGGGCATGGTGATGTGCAGGTCGCCGCCGCCGCCATCGAGCTCGATGTGGAAGGTGGAGACCACGATCACCTCGCTGGGGCTGACGATGTTGGCCAGTGCCGGGTTCACTTCGGAGTTGATGTACTCGAAGTTCACGTCCATCACCGCGTGCCAGGCTTCCTTCAGGTCGACGAAGGCCTGGTCCAGCACCATGCGCACCACGCGCAGCTCGGTGGGGGTGAATTCCCGGCCCTCGATCTTGGCGTGACGGCCGTCACCGCCGAAGAAGTTGTCCACCAGCTTGAACACCAGCTTGGCGTCGAGGATGAACAGGCCGGTGCCGCGCAGCGGCTTCATCTTCACCAGGTTGAGGCTGGTGGGCACGTACAGCGAATGCACGTATTCACCGAACTTCATCACCTGCACGCCGCCCACCGCCACGTCCGCCGAGCGGCGCAGCAGGTTGAACATGCTGATGCGGGTGTAACGGGCAAAGCGCTCGTTGATCATCTCCAGGGTCGGCATGCGTCCGCGGACGATGCGATCCTGGCTGGTCAGGTCGTAGCTCTTGACGCTCCCGGGTTCCGCGTCGTTCTCGGTCTCGACCAGGCCGTCGTCGACGCCGTGGAGCAGCGCGTCGATCTCGTCCTGGGAAAGCAGGTCTTGGACTGCCATCGGTCTCCCCTGCTACTGCAATACGAAATTGGTGAACAGCACTTGTTCGATCGCCACCTTGCCGGTCTGCGCCTTGGCCACTTCCTGGATGGTCGCGGTCGCCTGCTGGCGCAGCATCTCCTTGCCAACCGGCGTGACCAGAGTGTCAAAGGTCTGGCTGGAAAAGAGCATCACCAGCTTGTTGCGCACCACCGGCATATGCACCTTCAGCGCGTCCATCTCGGCCTTGTCGCGGCCCATCAGCGCGACGGTCACCTGCATGTAGCGCTGATGGCCGTTCTGGTTGAAGTTGACCACGAAGGCCGGGGCCAGGGGTTCGTACAAGGCGATCTGCTTGACCGGAGCGGCATGCTCGGCAGCTGCCTCGGCGTCCTTGGCATCATCTTTCTTGGCATCGCCACGACCGAGCAGGAACCAGGTCGCTCCGACCGAGGCGCCAACCACCAGCAGCAGCACGACGACCAGCAGGATGATCAGTTTGAGCTTGCTCTTGCCAGCCGGCTTCTCGTCGCTGCCCGCGTCTGCCTTCGCTTCTTTCTTCGCCATGCCAAAATTCCGTCGCTGATTCGGGTTCACACCCGCATTCAATGGGTTGAGAGCAAGTGTTATGCCAGCTTCTCAACAAAACGCCGCAGCGGATATACCAGTGTCCTCGGCGCCTGTCACCCACGAAAAAGGCGCCCGGTGGCTTTTCGTTCAGCCACCGGGCGCCTTCAGTCTAGAACATGGCGATTGCCGGGAGACGGATCAGGCGTAGTAGTCCACCAGGCCGCGCCCACCGCTCGCCGTGGGGCTGCGGATCTCGCTGATGCCGACGGCGATCTCCTCATCGCCGCCCCCGCCCAGGTGCGAGGTGCCGCCATTGCCACGGCCGCCGCCACCGTCGTTGCTCTGCTGGCCCTGCCAGCCACGGTTCAGAGACTGGTCGGAGACGTTGACATCCAACTGGTTCATGCCCTGCTGCGAGAACATGTCGCGCAGCCGGTGCATCTGCCCTTCCAGTGCGTCGCGCACCCCGGCGTTGGGGCTGGCGAAGGTCACCTGGGTCTGGTCCTGGTTCATGTGGATGCGCACTTCCAGGCGCCCCAGTTCCTGCGGGTCAAGCTGGATCTCCGCCGACTTGAGGTTCTGGCTGGACAGCCACATGACCCGGTCGACCACCGCCTCGCTCCACCCCCCCTGGTTCATCGCCACCGGCTGGCCGGGGACCAGCGCGGGTGTGCGCTGGGCCATGGCCGACTGCTGGCTGATGGCCTGGCCGAGGGCGTTGAGGCGGCTGTCGAGGACTTCACTGCGGATTTCCGACTTGCTCTCGCCCAGGCCCTGGGTCAGTTGCTCGGAGAGTTCGGCCACCGGCAGCTCGACATCCACCGGGGCCTCGGTCGTCTCCGCTGGCTTGTCGGAGAACGCGGCCATGGCGCTGGCGAAACTCTGCCCGGCACTGGCCGAGTTCTGCGTGGTGACGGTGGTGGTGGTGGCGACCTGGACCTGGTCGCCCTCGCCGGTGGCCTGCAGGCCGACCTGCATGCCGGCGAAGCCCTGCAGCGGGTCCGCCTGCGCGTCGACCTCCAGGGTGGAGGTGCCGGGGGTGGTCGCGGCGACGCCGGGCAGCCCGGTGGGCAGGGTGATTTCCGGCGCCGGTGGCTCGACCACCGGCGGTGCGATCTGGCCGCTCATGGCCATCAGCAGCAGCGGGTCGATCACCGGGTCCTCGGGCTGGGTGCCGTCGCTGGCGGTGACGGTGTCGTCGCCGGCATCGCTCCCCCCACCGCTTCCCTTTCCGCTGTCGCGGTCGGCCGGCAAGTCGTTGCCGCTATCGGCAACCGTCGACGGCTTGCCGGTGCTGTCGTTGGCCGGCCGATCCGCCGAATCGTCCGCCTTGCGGGTGTCATCGGGCTTGTCGCGGGCGGGCTTGGCCGCCGGCTCGTTTCGTTCTACAGGCTTGGCCTGCTGCTCCTTCGCATACACCTGGGCAAAGCTGGGAGCCGCATTCCTGCTGGGCTCCGGGGCTTTCACCTGGGCTTTTGCCGCCTGCACTTTCGGCTTCACATCAGGGCTGGCCTGCAGAAGCATATCGGTGGCAACGGGCATGGGCACTCTCCGCTGAGGGGTTGGTTCGTGCCAGGGGGATTGCAAGGGGCGGGCCAAGTTCCAGCCGCGCAGGGAAACGGTGCTTCAGAAGCTGTGGCGCTGGCGCTCGGAGCGGAACAGGATGCGCACGATGGCGAACTCGCGCTCGATGCGCTCGACCAGGTCCGGCGCATCTTCCAGGCGCTCGCGGCGAGCGCTCTCCTCCAGCTGCTTGCACAGGCTCGCCAGCAACGGCGCGCCCATGTTGCTGCAACTGCCCTTGAAACTGTGCGCGGCAAGGCGCAAGGCCTGTGCGTCCTGCTGGTCGCAGGCCTGGTGGAGCAGGCGCACGCGCTCTTCCGAGTCGACCAGGAAGGTGTCCAGCAACACCGGGTACTCGTCTTCCATGACTTCCTGCAAAGCGGCCAGTACGCCATTGTCGATATGCAGATCGGACAACCGGATCACTCCTTGAACGACACGATGGGAATCAGGATGGGCGCGGCCAGACGAACTCCACGCGGATGCCCTTGCCATCCTCCGGCAAGTCGCAGCGCGCGGCAAGCTGTCTGACCAGGGTCAGGCCACGGCCGCTGAGGCGGGAAGTATCCGCTGTGCGCGCCAACACCGCACGCGCATCGAAGCCCTTGCCGCTGTCCTCGACCCGCATCGATAGGCGGCCACCCTCTTCACCCTCGGGAAGCAGTTCGAGGTGGACGCGCACATGGCCGTCCTCCAGGCATGCAAGGCGCAAGGCACGCTCGCGATAGTACTCGGCGAACCCGCGCGCATCGCGCTTGAGCGATGAGTCCAGGCCCAGCACGCCGTGCTCCAGTGCGTTGGAGTAGAGCTCGGCGAGCACAGTGTAGAGCGCCCCGCCCTGGTCGCGCAGGCCCTGCACCTCCAGCAGCAGTTGCAGGAGTAGCGGCAGGGGGTTGAAGCGCTTGAGGGTCTGGGCGCGGAACTCGAAGCAGGCGGACCAGTCCAGCGGGCTCAGTTGGCCGCTGTCGGTGAAGGCCAGTTGCGGACGCTGCTGGAGGTCCTCGACGAGCGACACCTCGATCATGCTGACGTCGTCCTGCGCCTCGCCACGGAATGCGGCCAGGGTGCGCTGGATCTCGTCGAACAGCTGCTCGGGGCGGGTGTTGCCGGCGAACACCTGCTGCAGGCGTTCGTCACCGAACAGCTCGCCGGCTTCGTTGCGGGTCTCCAGCACGCCGTCGGACCATAGGAACACGCGATCACCGACTTCTATCGGGTAGACCTCGTACTTGGCATCGAACACCGCAGGGTCGAGCACCCCGAGCGGCAGGTGCCGCGACACCAGCGGTACCACCGGGCTGCCGTCGGCACAGCGCAGGTAACCGTCGGGCAGGCCACCGTTCCAAACCTCCAGCACGCGGCGCTGGAAGCTGAGGTTGAGCAGGGTCGCACAGCAAAACACTCCCACCGGCAGGATGCGCTTCAGCTTGGCGTTCATCTCTCGGAGGATGTCGGCCATGGCGTAGCCCTTGGCAGTCATCCCATAGAACACCTCGGCCAGCGGCATTGCGCCGATGGCAGCCGGCAAGCCATGGCCGGTGAAGTCGCCAAGCAGCACGTGCATGCCGCCTGAGGGCTTGAACGCAGCCAGCAGGAGGTCGCCGTTGAACAGCGCGTAGGGCGATTGCAGGTAGCGGATGTTGGAGGCGTTGAGGCAGCCGGAGTGGGCCACCTTGTCGAACACCGCCTTGGCCACACGCTGCTCGGTGAGCAAGTGCTCGTTGTGCTTGGCGATCAGGTCGCGCTGGTGCAGGACCGTCTCCTGCAGGCGGCGCAGGCGATCCATGGCCTTGATCTTGGCTTCGAGGATGACGCGGTTGTAGGGCTTGGCGAGAAAATCGTCACCACCGGCTTCCAGGCAGCGCACGAGGGCTTCGTTCTCGGTCAGCGAGGTGAGGAAGATGATCGGCACCAGCTCCTCGCCAGCCAGTTGCTTGATCCGGCGCGCGGCCTCGAAGCCGTCCATGACCGGCATCAGGGCATCCATCAGGACCATGTCCGGCCGCTCCTGCTCGAACAGCGCCACCGCTTCCAGGCCATTGGCCGCCGTCAGGGCACGGTGGCCCTGGCGGTTGACGATGGTGGAGAGCAGCATGCGGTCGGCTGCGTTGTCCTCGGCGATGAGGATCGACAGGCGGGCCGACATGGCGGTTTCAGGCAATCTGGAACAGCTGTTCGAAGTTGGAGATGGCGAGGATCTTGCGGACGTCGGGGTTGCAGTTGACCAGGCGGATCTGCGCGCTGTCGCCGCCTGCGTGGTCACGCAGCAGGAGCAGCATGCCCAGGGCCGAGCTGTCGAGGTAGGTGGTGCCCTTGAGGTCCACCACGTAGCGCGTGGGGTGGATGCTCACGCGCTCGTAGGCGTCGCGAAACTCCTGGTGGGCCCCGAAATCGAAACGTCCCTGGATGACGATGGTCAACTCTTGCCCGTCGCTCGAAGGCAGCGAGGTGATGGCCATGCAAGACTCCTTGATCAGATGAAAACGCGTGCTGAAGATTTAGCACCCGCCTGGAGCCTCGGCAACCGCGATTTAGCGTTCCTCACGCCCGACGAGGCGTTGCGAGAGCTCGTCGAGCAGCTTCTGCTCGCGCTTGTCCTGGATCGCCCGCGCTTCGTCGATGTAGCGCTGCACCAGTTTCTTCAGGCCTTCCAGGCGTGCGTAGCGCTGCTGCCAGGCCTCACGCGCCTTCACCAGGTTCTCGCGGTGCCAGGCCACGCTCTGGGTCTGCTGGGCGACGGCCGTTTCCAATTGCGAGAGAAAGCGCTGGTAGTTGGTCAGCCACTGGCCGGAGACGCCCTTGCTGCCCTGGGTGATCCACTGCTGCTGGTAGTCGGACCGAAAACGCTCGAGATCGCCGAGCTTGCCTTCGGCCTGGCCGAGCAGGCCCTGGCAGTGGCCGACCTGGCGGGCGGCGTCGCGTTCGGCTTTCTGCGCCATTTCCACGACGGGGGCCAGGCGCGCGGCGCGGTCACGGGCCATGGATCATCAGCCCGCGTTGCCGGTGTTCAATACCGCTGCCAGGCGCTCGACACTCTGCGCCAGCGGCTCGCTTTCGTTGAGCCCCTGGTGGAGGTAGCGGGCCATGGCCGGTTGCCGGGCGATGGCCAGGTCGGTGTCGGCGTCTCCACCGGCGACATAGGCCCCGACGCTGATCAGGTCGCGGCTCTGCTGGTAGCGCGACCACAGTTGCTTGAAGCGCTGGGCCAGCTTCATGTGCTCCGGGCTGACCACCTGGGGCATGACCCGGCTGATCGACGCCTCGATATCGATGGCGGGATAGTGCCCCTCCTCCGCCAGGCGTCGTGACAGCACGAAGTGACCATCGAGCACGCCACGTGCAGCGTCGGCGATGGGGTCCTGCTGGTCGTCGCCCTCGGAAAGCACGGTGTAGAAGGCGGTGATGGAACCCCCGCCCTTCTCGCCATTGCCGGCACGCTCCACCAACTTGGGCAGCTTGGCGAACACCGATGGCGGGTAGCCCTTGGTCGCCGGGGGCTCGCCGATGGCCAGGGCGATCTCGCGCTGGGCCTGGGCGAAGCGGGTCAGCGAATCCATCAGCAGCAGGACGTTCTTGCCCTTGTCGCGGAAGTACTCGGCGATGCGCGTGCAGTACATGGCGGCGCGCATGCGCATCAGCGGGGCGTCGTCCGCAGGTGATGCGACCACCACGGAGCGCTTGATGCCCTCCTCGCCGAGGATGTGCTCGATGAATTCCTTGACCTCGCGGCCCCGCTCGCCGATCAGGCCGACCACGATGATCTCCGCCTCGGTGAAGCGGGTCATCATGCCCAGCAGCACCGACTTGCCGACACCGGTGCCGGCGAACAGGCCGAGGCGCTGGCCCCGGCCCACGGTGAGCAGGCCGTTGATGGAGCGGATGCCGACGTCCAGCGGCACGGAAATGGGGTCGCGGTTGAGCGGGTTGATCACCGGGCCGTCCATCGCCACCCAGTCCTCGGCCTTCATCCCGCCCTTGCCGTCCAGGGCGCGACCGGCGCCATCGAGCACGCGACCGAGCATGGACATGCCCATGGGCAGGCGGCCGGTATCGGGCAGCGGCACCACGCGCGCGCCAGGGGCGATGCCGGCGAGGCTGCCCACCGGCATCAGGTAGATCTTGTTGCCGGAAAAGCCCATCACCTCGCCTTCGACCTGCACCGGGTGGTAGCTGTCGTCGTTGATCACCAGGCAGCGGCTACCGATCGCGGCGCGCAGGCCCTCGGCCTCGAGGGTGAGGCCGACCATGCGCAGCAGGCGCCCTTCCACCACCGGCTGGGTGGGCAGCCGTACGGCATCGGCGTAGCCGCCGAGGCGCTTGGCGAAGCTGGTGCGTTCAAGACGCATGGGGCGGTTCCGGGGAACTCAGGTTGATGGCGATGTCGGCAGCCGGCGGGTGGACCTTCTGCTCGCGCTGCTGGTCGAAGAGCTGCTTGAGCGCCTGGCTCATGCGCGTCTCGATACTGGCGTCGACGCGGCTGTGCTCGGTCTCGATGCGGCAGCCACCGGGCAGCAGCGTCTCGTCCTCGAGGATGCGCCAGGTCTCTTCGTGGCGCTCGCGCAGTGCCTTGACCAGCTCGAAGTCCTGCGGGTTTATGTGGATGCGCAAGTTGCTGGCGCCCATGGGCAATAGTTTCAGGGCCTCACGCAGGATCTGGCGGATCTGGCTGGAGTCCATCGCCAGCTCGCGCTGGATGATCTGCCGGGTCATCTGACCGATCAGGTGCACCATGGCCTCTTCCAGTTGCTGGTCCTGTTCGGCGATGGGTGCCATGAGCTGGCCCATGAGGCTTTCCAGGGACTCCAGGCGCGCGTTGGTGGCCACCTCGGCCTCCTGCCGCGCCTTGATCTGGCCGGCGTGGAAACCGTCCTTCTCGCCGGTGGCGAAACCCTCGTTGTAGGCATCCTGGCGGATCGCCTCCAGTTCATCGAGCGTCAGCGGCTTGACGGCCTCGGGCTCGACCTCCTCGATCGCCTGGGGCGCTTCCATCGTCGGGAGGGATTCGGCAGCGGCCGGTTCGTCCGGCTGCCGGACGGGCTCGGCCGGCTCCTCGGCCACTTCGGCGGGGCCCTCGGGGTCGAAGCTGGGCAGGGACCAGCGGTCGAAGGCGTTCACATCCTTGGCGCGGATCAGTTCGCTCTGCGCTTCCTTGGTAGCCATCGGGCGGGCCTCAGATCATTTCTTCGCCGCCCTTGCCGCCGAGCACGATTTCTCCGGCTTCGGCCATGCGACGGGCGATGGTGAGGATTTCCTTCTGCGCGGTCTCCACGTCGCTGACGCGGACCGGACCCTTGGCTTCGAGGTCGTCGCGCAGCAGCTCGGCCGCCCGCTTGGACATGTTCTTGAAGACCTTCTCCTTGATCGCCTCGTCCGACCCCTTGAGGGCCAGCACCAGCACATCGGAGGACACCTCGCGCATCAGCGCCTGGATGCCGCGGTCGTCGACGTCGGCCAGGTTGTCGAAGACGAACATCAGATCCTCGATCTGGCTGGACAGGTCCTCGTCCACCTCGCGGATGGAGTCCATGAGCTGGCCCTCAACCGAGCTGTCGAGGAAGTTCATGATGTCCGCCGCGCGCTTCACGCCACCCATGGTGGTGCGGGTGGAACTGGCGTTGCCGGCGAACTGCTTCTCGAGGATCAGGTTGAGTTCCTTGAGCGCGGAAGGCTGCACGGTGTTCAGCGAGGAGACGCGCAGGATGATGTCCAGGCGCACCTTGTGGTCGAAATGGCTGAGCACCTCGCCGGCCTGGTCCGGATCGAGGTAGGCGACCACGATGGCCTGGATCTGCGGGTGCTCATAGCGGATGACGTCGGCCACGGCGCGCGGCTCCATCCACTTCAGGCTATCCAGGCCACTGGTGCTGCCGCCCAGGAGGATGCGGTCGATCAGGTTGTTGGCCTTGTCCTCGCCCAGGGCCTGGGTGAGCATCTTGCGGATGTAGCCGTCGGCGCCGACGCCCAGGCTGGTCTGGTCGCCGACGATCTCGACGAACTCGCCCATCACCTGCTCGACCTGCTCGCGATGCACGTTGCGCATCTGCGCCATCGCCACGCCGACCTTCTGCACTTCCTTCGGGCCCATGTGGCGCAGCACCTGCGCGGCATCGGTCTCGCCGAGGGAAAGGAGCAGAATGGCGGCCTTGTCCACCTTGGTCAGCTTGACCGGGGCGCGGTTATCACTCATCGGCGTTGATCCACTCTTTGACTACCAGGGCCACGCGACCCGGGTCTTCGGCTACCAGGCTCTTGATCGCGTTCAGTTGTGCATCATACCCCTCGCTCGGGCTCGGCAGCAGGATGCTTTGCGGCCCGCCGAGGCTCACCCGATCATCGGACAGCTCGCCGGACAGCCCACCCATTTCGCCCAGCTCGACGTCGCCGTCGCGACCGCCGCCGACCAGGTCCTTGCCCTTGCCGCCGCCGGAGATGTTGTTGAGCACCGGACGCAGCACGAACCACACCAGGATCAGGATCAGCAGCGCCGGGAACAGCTGCTTCAGGCCCGAGGTCAGCATCTGGAACCAGACCTGCTCGTACCACGGCAGTTCGATCACCTCGTCGCCACCGCCGACGAACGGGGTGTTGATCACGCTGACGCTGTCGCCACGGCTGGCATCGAAGCCCACGGCATCCTGCACCAGGCGGGTGAAGCGGGCGATCTCGTCGGCCGTCCAGGGCACATGGGTGGTCTCGCCCTGGGCGTTGACCTTGATCTGGTCGTCGAGCACCACGGCGACGGAAAGCCGGCGCAGGCGACCCTGCTGCTGCTTGGTATAGCTGATGGAACGGTCCAGCTCGAAGTTGCGCGTGGTCTGGTCGCGCTTGTCGGTCGGGTACGGCGCCAGCATCGGCTTGCCGGTGGCCTGGTCGATGATCTGCTGGCCGTTGTCGTCGAGGATCGGCTGGCCGGGCGCCACGGCCGGTGCGGCAGCGGCCGGAGCCGCCTGCTGCGGGGCAGTGGCCGGGCCCGGGGGCTGGTTGGACAGCGCGCCGGGAACGCCCTGCGGACCGGAGGCGGCCTGGCGCTCCTCGTTGAGCTTCTGCTCGCTGCGCAGCGCGGGCTGGTCCGGGTTGAACATTTCGGCGGTTGACTCCACCGCGCTGAAGTCGACGTCCGCGGAGACCTCGGCCTTGTAGCGGCCATTGCCCAGCACTGGCTGCAGGATGCTGTGCACACGCTGGGTGAACAGGCCTTCCATGCGGCGCGTGTAGTCGTACTGCTTGCCTGCCATGGACAGCTCGGAAAGCTCCTGCTGGTCGGACAGCAGCGTGCCCTTCTGGTCCACGACCGTGACCTGGCCCTTGTCCAGTTCCGGCACGCTGGTGGCGACCAGGTTGACGATCGCCATCACCTGGCTCGGCTCCAGGGAACGACCCGGGTACAGCTCGACCAGCACCGAGGCGCTGGGCTTGCGCTCGTCGCGTACGAACACCGAGCTCTTGGGAATGGCCAGGTGCACGCGAGCGCCCTTGACGTTGTTCAGGCTGGAGATGGTGCGTGCGAGCTCGCCTTCCAGGCCGCGACGGTAGCGGGTCGCTTCCATGAACTGGCTGGTGCCGAGGCCCTGCTCCTGGTCGAGGATCTCGTAGCCGACGTTGCCATCGTTCGGCGCGATGCCGGCACCGGCGAGCTTGATGCGGGCACGGGCGACGTCGTCGGCCTTGACCAGCAGGGCGCCGGAATTGGGTTCGATCTTGTAGGGGATGTCGGCACCGTTCAGGGCTTCCATCACCTGGTTGGCGTCCATGCCGCTGAGGCTGCCGTACAGCGGGCGGTAGTCCGGCTGTTGCGACCAGAGCACCACGGCGAAACCGATCGCCACGCTGGCGGCGAGACCGACCAGCAGGCCGATCTGGCGCAGCATGCTCATCTGCGACAGGTTTTCCAGGAATGCCAGCCCGAACAGGGGCTTCTTCTCGCCTTGCTCGCCCGCCTGGGCCGGGACGTTAGCGGTTGCCGCGTCTGCCATTTCTCAACCCTGCCCTTAAACCGGCATCTGCATGATGTCTTGATACGCCTGGACCAGCTTGTTGCGGACCTGGGTCATGGCCTGGAAGGACACGCTGGCCTTTTGCGAGGCGATCATCACGTCGGTGATGTCGACGCCGCTCTGCCCCATCTCGAAAGCGGTGGCGAGCTGGCTGGACGCCTGCTGGGTTTCGTTCACCTTGTTGACGGCCTGGCCGAGCATGTCGGAAAAGCTCGGCGCGTTGACCTCGGGCGTAGCGCTGGCCACGGGCTTGGTACGGGCCATGGCCTCCATCTGCATGGAGCGCATTTCCAACATCAGGCGATTGAATTCGACACCCTGGCTCATCACATTCCTCCGCGACCGCAATTTTTTGACACTGGAGCGGTCTTTGCGGGGGAGGTTGCAACAAGGGTGCCAAGGTGAGAGGAAGAAGCTTCAAGCGACAAGCGGCAAGCTTCAAGTAGTAGGCACGGGCAGACCTACCCAGGCTGGGTAGGCCGGATTTCTTGCGGCTTGCGGCTTATAGCTCAAGCGCTAGCGCGCGCTTCAGCGTCAGCTGGCATACAGATACGCCTCCACATCCATGCCCGCATCGCGCATCTGCGCGAGCTTGTAGCGCAGGGTGCGCGGGCTGATGCCCAGGCGTTCGGCGGCTTCCTTGCGGCGGCCGCGCTCGGAACGCAGGGTGTCGATGATCATCTGGAATTCGTGTCGACGCAGGTCCTCGCCCAACGCGCCCGCGGCGTCCGCAGCGGGCGCGGCAGGGCTGGCGGGCAAGCCGACCGGCGCCGGGACGACGGCCGCAACCGGGCTCAGGGGTACCGATACCGGTGCGACGGCCATGCCGATGGGCGCGGTGAGGCACAGGTCATGGGGCTGGATCAGGCCGCCCTGCTGCAGGATGAGCGCACGCTGGATGGCGTTGTCCAGCTCGCGGACGTTGCCCGGCCAGGGGTGGCTGACCAGCGCCTGGCGCGCCTCGGCGGAGAAGCGCACCGGGGCGTGGTTCATTTTCTTGACGTGCTTGCCCAGCAGGCGCTCGGCCAGGGGCAGGATGTCCGCCGGACGCTCGCGCAACGCGCGCCAGGCCAGGGGGAAGACCGAGAGCCGGTAGTAGAGATCCTCGCGGAAGCGCCCCGCCGCCACTTCGCCGGCAAGGTCGCGGTTGGTGGTGGCGAGCACGCGGATGTCCAGTTCGATGGGCTTGCGCGCACCGACCCGCTCCACCTCACGCTCCTGCAGTACGCGCAGCAGCTTGGCCTGCAGGCCCAGGGGCATCTCGGAAATCTCGTCGAGGAGGATGGTGCCGCCATCGGCTAGTTCGAACTTGCCGGGCTGGGCGGCGATGGCGCCGGTGAAGGCCCCCTTCTCGTGGCCGAACAGGGTCGCCTCGAGCATGTTGTCGGGGATCGCCGCGCAGTTGATCGCGATGAAGGGCTTGCTGGCACGCGGCGACTGCTGGTGGATGTAGCGGGCGAGCACTTCCTTGCCGGTGCCGGACTCACCGGAGATCAGCACGGTGGAGTCGCTACGGGCCACGCGGGCGGCCAGTTCCAGCAGCTGCAGGCTGGCCGGTTCCTGGGCCACGGGGCCCTCCCCTTCGCCGGCGCCGGCACGCCCCAGGGCATGGCGCTCGACCAATTCCAGCAGTGCGCGCGGCTCGAAAGGCTTGACCAGATAATCGGCGGCGCCCTGGCGGATCGCATCGACCGCGCGCTCGACGGCGCCATAGGCGGTCATCAGCAGCACCGGCAGTTGCGGGTAGCGGGTACGCACCAGCGCGAGCAGCTGGTGGCCATCCATGCCGGGCATGTTGACGTCGCTGATCATCATGCCGAAAGGCTCCTCGCCAAGCGCCACCAGGGCGGCCTCGGCGCAATCCGCTTCGCGGAAGTCGTAGCCGCCGAGCATCAGGGTGTCGGCAAGCGCTTCGCGCAGGGCACGGTCGTCTTCGACCAACAGAACTTTGACGGTCATGGGGTTACTCCTGAATTACCGGCTGTGCCGTGCCAAGCAGCGGCAGGACCAGGGTGGCGCAGGTGCCACGACCCGGGCGGGAGCTGAGCAGCAACTCACCCTGGTGCGCACGCGCCACCGCCTTGACCACCGCGAGGCCGAGGCCCGTTCCGGTGGTCTTGGTGGTGAAGAAGGGTTCGCCCAGGCGAGCCAGGGTGGCGGCGTCCATGCCCGGGCCGTTGTCACTGATGCACAGGCGCAGCGTGCCGCTCCGGCTGTACAGGTGGATCTTCAGGCGCACATCGCGGCCGGCGGCCTGGATGGCGTTTTCGATGAGGTTGAGCAGCGAGCCCACCAGGGTGTCGCGGTTGCACAGCAGTTCGCCGCCGCTGGCGTCGCACTGCCAGCGTACGGAGAGGCCACTGACATGGGATTCGGCGGCCGAGCGCAACGCGGCGAAGAGCATCACCGGCTTCAGGCGATCCGGCAGCGGCAGGTCGCCTCGGGCGAAGATCAGCATGTCGCGCACCTGGTGCTCCAGCTCGTGCAGCCGCTCCTTCAGGCGCCCGGCGAAACGCTGCTGCTGCTCCACCGGCAGTACCTGCTCGGTGAGATGGCTGGCATAGAGCAGCGCGGCGGAAAGCGGCGTACGGATCTGGTGGGCCAGGGAGGCGACCATGCGCCCCAGCGCGGAGAGGCGCTCGTGACGGGCCAGCTGGTCCTGCAGACGACGGGTTTCGGTGAGGTCGGCGAGCAACACCAGTTGCCCGGGCTCGCCGTTCAATGAACGGGTGGCGATGGACAGGCGGCGCCCGTCCTTCATGGATATCTCGTGGCCGTCGTCCTTGCGGGGGGCGAAGTTGCGGGCGATGACCTCGCGCCACAGCATCCCCACCAGCGGCTTGCCGAGCAGGCTGCGCGCCACGGGGTTGGCTTCCCGGACCACGCCCTGGCCGTCGATGACGATGACACCGCCGGGCAGCAGGTCGAGCAGGCTCTGCAGGCGCAGGGCCAGGCGTTCCTTCTCGGCGAGTTCCTGCATGCGCTGAGCGCTGACCAGGGCCAACTGCCCCTTGAGCTCCGTCACCCGAGCTTCCAACAGGCTGTACGACTCGCTCAGCTGGTTGGACATCTGGTTGAACATGGCGAACGCCTGTTCGAGGCTGGCTCGGCCGGCCTCCTCCACGGGCGCCGCACTGGCGGACTCAGGTTTCTGCGATGGGCTGGCACTGGCGGTCATGATTCTCTCTCGCTCGGCAAACCGTCAGGAGACGGTCAGTCGAGAGAGACATAGCAATACCCGTGCCTAAAAAAATATCCTTTTAAAACAAAGAATTACGAAATCAGCGTCAATCTTCTGCCATTTCGTCGTCGCGACGGCTCATGCCGTACTTGCGCATCTTCTCCACCAGGGTGGTGCGGCGGATGCGCAGGCGCTCGGCGGCGCGGGCCACCACGCCCGCGGCGTCGTCCAGGGCCTGCTGGATCAGCCCCTGCTCGAGGTTGCCCAGGTAGTCCTTGAGGTCCAGGCCCTCGGGCGGCAGCATCGCCGGGCTGCTGACGCCAGGCAGGCCGGCACCGATGGCGGAGCGCTCCTCGAGCTCCTCGCGCAGGCTGGCGGCCAACTGCTCGTCCTCGTCATCCACGTGGCGGAATTTCTTCGGCAGTTCGGTCACGCCGATGACGCCGTAGGGATGCATGATCGCCATGCGCTCCACCAGGTTGGCCAGCTCGCGGACGTTGCCGGGCCAGTCGTGGTTGCACAGCGACATGATGGCGGCGGAGTTGAAACGGATGGAGCCACGCTTCTCGTGCTCCATGCGCGAGATCAGCTCGTTCATCAGCAGCGGGATGTCCTCGACGCGCTCGCGCAGCGGGGCCATCTCGATAGGGAACACGTTGAGGCGGTAGTAGAGGTCTTCGCGAAAGCCACCGGTCTCGATCATCTGCTCGAGGTTCTTGTGGGTGGCGGCGATGATGCGCACATCGACGTTCTGGGTCTTGTTGCTGCCCACGCGCTCGAAGGTGCGCTCCTGAAGCACGCGCAGCAGCTTGACCTGCATCGGCAGCGGCATGTCGCCGATCTCGTCGAGGAACAGGGTGCCGCCGTTGGCCAGTTCGAAACGCCCGGCACGGCTGGTGATGGCGCCGGTGAAGGCGCCCTTCTCATGGCCGAACAGTTCGCTTTCCAGCAGCTCGGCAGGGATGGCGCCGCAGTTGACCGGAACGAAGGGCGCGTCGCGACGCTTGGAGTGGTAGTGCAGGTTGCGCGCCACCACCTCCTTGCCGGTGCCCGATTCGCCCAGGATCAGCACGCTGGCGTCGGTGTCGGCCACCTGCTGCATCATCTGGCGCACCTGCTGGATGGCCCGGCTGGTACCCACCAGGCTGCGGAACAGGTTCGGCTCGCGCTGGCGGCCGCGCTCGCGGGCCTGGTCATACATCTCGCGATAGACCTGGGCGCGGTGCAGGGAATCCAGCAGCTTGTTGTAGCTGGGCGGCATCTCGAGGCTGGCCAGCACGCGGCGGCGCACCTCGTCGGACCAGTCGGCCGGGACCACCTGGTCGATCAGCAGCACGGGCAGGAACTCGTCCCAGGTCGCCACCTGCTTGAGCAGCTCGGTGGTGCCGCCCTTGGACTCGACATCCCCGAGCAGGACGCAGAGCACGTCGCGCGTGGCGTTCAGCGCGCCGACAGCTTCACGCCAGTCGCGGCTGGCGCAGGCCAGGTGCTCTTCACCGAGAAAGTTCAGAATGACCGCCAGATCACGGCGGCGATCGCTGTTGTCGTCAATCAGCAGAATCTTGGTTTCACGCCACATGCTTGTTCTGTTCTTTGCTCGAGGGCTGATGCCGCCTCAGTAGCGGCACAAGGGCAACCGGTGCCATCAGATTCCCGATGAGCGCCAGCAATTGGCCACTAGTAAAGTCAAAAAAGTGCCAAGAGTCAAATTTATGGCGTGCTTTTTTTGCGTCTGGCGACAGATAGCCTAAGAGGCTGAGGGTGCAGCGCCGATCACCTGTCGACGCCGCATCGGGAGGCTATCAACCGAACAGTTGATAGACCTTGGCGCCCTGGTTGGAACGGACGAGATTGCGGAGTTCGTCGGCGACCTGGTCGCGCTGCTGGGCACAGGCTTCGGTGAGACGACGGTAGACATCGATCAGCGCTTCCAGCTGGGCACGCAGGCCCTCTTCCATGTCGGCGCAATCGAGCATGGCGACATTCACCTGGTCGCGGCACTGGCGGTCGAGCTGGCTCACGATTTCCCAGTCCTGGCTCTCGAAGGCGGAGACCAGGGCCAGGCGGGTTTCTTCGATCTGCTGGAGCATGGCTTGGCTCATTTTCCTCTCCTAACTCAGGGCGCTATGGCATCCCAGCCGGACTTCACTTCACGCAGCAGGCCGGCAACCTCGGTGAGAACCGCAGGGTCGTTGGCTTTGTTGGCGTGGATGAGGCGCGCGATCATGTATTCGTACAGGCGATCAAGATTGGCCGCGACTTCGCCACCGCGAGTCGGGTCCAGTGCTTCGCGGAGGCCGCCGATGATACCGATGGATTTGCTGATCAGCTCGCCTTTCAGTGAGCCCTGGTCGCGCATCATCGCACCCTGGGCCTGAGCCATGCGTTCAAGCCCGCCTTCCATCAGCATCTGGATCAGGCGATGAGGGCTTGCATCAGAGACCTGAGCCTGAACATTCACCTGCTGATACTGCTTCATGGCCAACATCGCTCTCATCTCGCAACTCCTCGTGAACCAGTGTTTCTTCGATGTCCATAATATCGGCTGGTTTCACGGGAGCTTTAAGCCTCCTGCTGAGCTTTTTTCGTCATTAAGACGCGAGCTGACCAAACCTCGGGTTCGGTCAGTTCTTCTTGGTCAGGCCAGGCAGTGCGTCGAGCTGAGAGGTCAGGCTGTCGCTGGTGCCCTGCATCTGCGCCAGCAGGGAGTCGAGGGTGGTGAACTGCTTGTACAGGCGGGTCTGCAGTGCGGTCATGCGCAGGTCGAGGGCCTCCTGCTGCTTGTCGACCCCCTTGATGGTGTCGCGAAGCACCTTGCTGCGCTGCTCGATGACGCCGGTGGAGTCGGTGTAGGGCTTGGCCTGCTTGGTCATGCGGCTGGCCAGGCCGTTGTCACCGGTGAAGAAATCGGAGATGCCCTGGTAATCGGCGGCGATGGCCTTGTCCAGCTTGGTGGCGTCCAGGTCCAGGGTACCGTCCTGCTTGGTGGTGATACCCAGGCTGGCCAGGGCCTTGACGGAGCCTTCGCCACTGGGGGTGACCAGCTCGCTGCGCATCGAGGCGAGCAGGGAGCGTGCGGTGGAGTCGCCGGCCAGCGCCGCCACCACGGGGTTGCTGCCTTCCACGGTGGTCACCTTGGTCAGCGAACTGATGGTGCTCACCATCTTGTTGTACGCGGTGACGAAGTTCTGGACGTTGGTCTTAACCGCGCTGCTGTTCTGCGAGACGGTCAGGGTCAGCGGCTTGTTGGCCTCGGTCTCGGCGGTCAGGTTCAGGGTGACGCCATCGATGGCGGTGGTGACGGCGTTGGAGTCGCTCACCACGTTGAGGCCGTCCACCGTCAGCTTCGCACTCTGGGCGGTCGACAGGGTCTTGCCGGCCTTGGCCACGGCCGCGTCGTACTCGGCGGTGCTCGGGAAGTCCGTCGGATTCAGGGTCGGACCGGGGAAGGTCAGCTTGCTCAGGTCGGTGTTGCTGCCCGAGGTGCTGGTGCCGGTCATGGTGATGTCTTTGCCATCGCCCATCTTGCTGCTGCTCAGCACCAGGCGCGAACCCTGGTTGTCGGTGACGATGGTGGCGGTGATGCCCTTCGCCGCGCCCTGCTTGTTGATCGCGTCGCGGATGCCGGAAAGGGTGTTGTTGGTGCTGTCGACGGCAACGGTCAGCGCATCGTCGCCACCGATCTTGATGTCCAGCGAGCCTTCGTTGAACTTGGTGGTCGCGCCGGTACTGAATGCGGCGGACGCGATCTTGCTGCCGGCGGCCAGTTGGGTGACGTTGATCTTGTAGGTCCCGCCGATGGCGCTCTGGCTGGCCGTGGCGTTGAGCGCTGCGGTGTTGCTCGAGGTTGCGGTGCGCGACAGGAAGCTGGTGGGGCTGTTGAGCAGCGACATCGCCGTCTGGAAATCACTGACGGCGCTCCGAAGCGAGCCGAGGGCGGTGAGCTTGGTCGTGGACTTCGACTCGAGGGTATCGAGCTGGTTCTGCTTCGGCGCCCGGGCGTTGGCCACCAGCGCTTTCACAGTGGCATCGATATCGATGAGTCCAGATCCAACAGTACCGATGGTGGTAGCCATCTCACACCTCCGTCAAAAAAACGTCCCGAGTTCCCTTCGGGGAACGATCATGAGTTTGGCACTCAAGAAACGTACCAACTCAAGCCTTGGCCTCGAACATCAGACTGCGGATGTCTTCCAGGCGTTCAGCGAGCTTCAGCAATTCCTCGGAGGGGATCTGCCGGATCAGCTTGCCGGAATCGGTATCGATGACCTTGACCACCACTTCCCCGCTGGAGTCATCGACATTGAAGTCCAGGCCGCGTTTCACCGTCTGGACGAAGGACTGGATATCGGCGACTGCCGATTCCAGGTCACCACCTTGGGCCTGGGAACGGGCATCCGCCTCGGCGGGGCTTGCCGCATTGCTGGCGGGCGCCACCGTCCTGGCAGCCTCCTGGCCGGGCGTTACGCTGGCAACGGGGTCCTTGGCCAACCTGGGCAGGGCACCGACCGACGTAATGTTCGAGATATCCATTTTACATACCTCACAATGGCCAAATGGGAGGAAGGGTTATCCCCTTCCCCCCATCGTTGCTGGGCGCTCTTCCTGCGTTATTGCAGCAGGCTGAGGACCGACTGCGGCAGTTGGTTCGCCTGGGCCAGGATCGCGGTACCGGCCTGTTGCAGAACCTGGTTCTTGGACAGGGTCGCAGTTTCAGCTGCGAAGTCGGTGTCCTTGATCCGGCTGCGAGCAGCGTCGGCGTTCTCGGAGATGTTCTGCAGGTTGGCTACGGTGTTATCGAAGCGGTTCTGCACAGCACCGAGGTCGGCACGTTGGGAGTCGATCGCGGCCAGGGCGCTATCGACCACTGCCAGGGCGCGCTGGGCACCATCGGCGGTGGAGATGTCGACGTTGGCAACGGTGTTCAGCGTCGAGGAGCTGCCGTTGAACACACCACCGGTCGCACCGGTCACCGCGAAGGATACCGGGGAATCCAGCTGTACGTAACCGAAGGCCTTGCCCCCACCCGCTTTCACGTCCGCGGCTGCACCGTAGGTACCGTCGCTGCCCTGTACGGCCACGTCGATGGTGCCTGCGGAGGTACCGGTGGCAGTGCCGAACTGGATCGTCTCACCGGTGGACGAGGTGATGGTGATCTTGTCGTTCTGCGTGTCGTAGTTGGCGGTCAGGCCAAGCTTGCCGGCGTTGGAGTTGATCTGGTTGGCCAAGTCTTCGTTGGAGGTCACACCCACCATCTGAACGGTGTTGGAACCTACGGTCATGTTGAAGGTGGCAGCACCGGAGGTGAAGTTCACATCGGCCTGGATCACGGTACGGGCGCTGGCGGAGAGGCCGGCGATCGAGCCGTCGAACTTCTGCGCGATGCTCTTCGCGCTGTCGGTCGAAGTGATGTTCACGTCCTTGGTCTGGCCATTGCCGACCACGGTCATGGTGCCGGAGGCGAAGGCGCCACCGCTACCTGCGATCATGGTGCCTGCGACGGTGGAGACCGAGGCGGCCGAAGCACCGGCGGAGTTGGTGGAAGCACCGCCACCGACCTGGTAGGAGCCCAGCTTGGCGGAGGACGCGTCCTTGAGGGTCACGTCGATGGTTTCGTAGGCGTTGGAACCGACCTGGAAGCTGGTGGTACCGAAGGTGCCGTCCAGCAGCTTGCGGCCACCGAAGGTGGTGGTTTCGGCGATACGGGACAGTTCGGCCTGCTGGGCGGTCACTTCTTTCTGCAGGGCGGCGCGGTCGGCGTCGCTGTTCGAGCCGCTGGCTGCCTGGATGGACAGGTCGCGGATACGCTGCAGGATGTTGGTGGACTGCTGCAGGGCACCTTCAGCGGTCTGCGCCAGGGAGATGCCGTCGTTGGCGTTGCGGGTCGCCTGGTTCAGGCCGCTGATCTGGTTGGTCAGACGGTTGGAGATCTGCAGGCCGGCGGCGTCGTCCTTGGCACTGTTGATACGGTTGCCGGTGGAGAGACGCTGCAGCGAGGTGTTCAGCGAGTTGGACGATGCGTTCAGGTTGCGCTGAGTGTTGAGCGAAGCGATGTTGGTGTTGACTGTAAGTGCCATTTGGCGTCTCCCGAAGTACCTAGTATTTACCTGAGCTTTGCGACCTTCAGGACCTGCTGCTCAGGTGCCCCTAGAATTCGCATTCGAACTGTTTATCGGCGCTTGCTGGTGGAGCTTTAGGGGAAATTTGAAATTTATTTCGCCTTGGGCTTGCCGAGCAGGCTCGAACAGTGTTCGTACCAGGGTTATCGGCAGGCGTAGCGAAGGTTTAGCCTTTCGCCACGCCGTTCGTCGGCGACCTCCGGTCAGTCCGGCAGCCAGGCGGAGCGCCAGCGCGCGAGGTTGTCCCCCTCCAGCATCCAGTTGCCCAGCACCTGCTCCCGCAGGGCGTCGCCGGCGGCGGCCGTGGCGTCCAGGTCGGCCAGGTGCATGCGGATGGCGTCCACCCAGTCGCGGAAGCGGTTCTTCACCCGAGTGGCGGTGAGATCGCCGCGGTAGCAGAGCACGTCGCTGCAGATCACCGGGAAGCCGCAGGCCCCGTACTCCAGCAGGCGCAGGTTGCTCTTGCACTCGTTGAACAGGTTCTGCTCCAGCGGGGCCAGGGCCAGGTCGAGGTCCAGGCTGGCCAGCTTGGCCGGGTACTGGTCGATGGGCAGGCCGATGTGGAACTCGTGGACGAACGGCCGCAGCTTCTCCGGGCACATGCCGAAGAACACCCACTCCACCTCCCCCGCCAGCTCGCGCACCACGTCGGCGATCAGCTCAAGGTCGCCCTGGTGGCTGCTGCCGCCGGCCCAGCCCACGCGGGGCTTGCGGCCACGACGGCGCTGGCTGCGCAGGTTGCCCCACCAGTGGGTGGGCAGGGTGTTGGGCACCACGCGGATGTCCGTGTGCAGGTCGGCGAAGGCTTCCGCCAGGGGCTGCGTCGAGACCACGAAGCGGTCGGTCAGGGAAACCGCCTGGCGCAGGGACTTGAGCACGTCCCGGGGCATGCTCTCGCGGTGCATGCTCTTGAGCGGCAGGTTGGGCAGGTAGTCGTCCAGCTCGTAGACCTTGAAGGCGCCGGAGAGCGCCTTCACCTCGCGCATGCCCGCGATCTGCGGCTCCATGATCTGCCGCTGGAACACCACGCTGCGGGCACCGAAGCGCTCCAGCTCAACCGGCGCCAGGTGCACGGCGCTGATCAGGCCGTCGATCAGGCCCTCCTCGCGCAACGCGGCGAACGGCTGGCGCACGCGGTAGTGGCCGCAGCCGGTGGCGTCCGCCGGGTAGCAGAGCACCTGGGGCAGCAGCGGATGGTGCACCCGCCGCGTGCCGTACTCGAAGCCGAAGCCATTGCCGGCCAGGGACAGGTTGGCGTTGTAGGCCGGATCACGGGCCAGGGTCGGCAGCCAGCGCTGCAACATCTCCTCCCGCGCCGCCTTGAGCGCGGCCTGGCGCTGCAGGGCGCCATCGATGGCCAGCACGGGCAGCTCGATGCCGTCGCGCAGCACCGTGCAATGGGGCGTCCAGACGTTCAGCAGGCCCGCGCTGCGAATGCGGAGGCACAGGTCGATGTCGCCATAGAAGGCGCTCAGCTGCGCCTCGTCCATGCCGCCGACCTCGATGAAGGCGCTGCGTCGCACCATCAGGCAGGCCGAGCCGACCGCGCTGTAGTTCTGCGTCACCTGCAAGCGATTCATGTAACCGGGGGCGTCGCCCTCTTCGCCGACGAAGGCGCGCCCGGCGACATCGTGCAACCCCAGCACCACGCCGGCCTGCTCGATGCACCCCATCGAATCGAGCACCTTGGCGCCCACCACCCCCACTTCCGGGCGCTGGGCGTGATTGAGCAACTGCTCCAGCCAATCCTCCTGCACCACCTGCACGTCGTGGCTCAGCAGCAGCAGGTAGTCGGACTCCACCGCCATCGCCACGGCGTTGACCGTCGCCGAGAAGTTGAACGCCCCGGCGAAGCGCCAGACCTTGACCTGCTCGCTCTGCAGCGCCTCGACGCCGTCAAGCCATTGGCGGGTCGCCGGCTCCCGGCTCTCGCAGTCGACCAGGAGCAACTCGTAGCGGGCATAGCGGGTCTTCTCCAGCACGCTCTCCACGCAGCGCTGGAGTAGCGGCAGGTGGTCACGCACCGCGACCACGATGGACACCCGCGGCTGGTCCGCGTGGCCGTAGTCGATGTGATAGCGCCCCGGCATGAACGCCTGCACCGTGGCCGAGTAGCCACGGGCCTCCAGGTGGCGCTCCAGCGCGACCTGCTCGGCCGGGTTGAAGGCCAGGCTGGGAACATCCGCCACCAGCAGCACCTCGGGCAGGTGCAGCAGGCCGTTGCCGCCGGAGCCCTGGACCAGGCGCAGGACGAGGTCCAGCCGGCAGGCATCGCCGAACACCGGATCGAAGCCGCCCAACTCGACGAAGCTGCGCTGGCGCAGCGCCCAGTGACGGCCGTGCATGGCCGGGAAGCTCAGCAGCAGATCGAGGTTGAAGTCCGGCTTGAACAGCGCCCCCAGGGCACCGGAGGGCGAACGCTGCAGCTCGTCGGCATAGAAGGCGTGGATGATCTCGCCGGTCTCCGCCTCGTGGGCCAGGGCCTCGGCGAGCTCCAGGCAGAACAGCAAGGGCCCGGCCTGGGTGAACTCGGTGCCCGCGTCCACCAGCAGCACCCAGTCGAAGGCGGCGGCGGCGACGAACCCGTTGATTGCCTCAACGGGGGCGTCGGGCGAGACCTGGACGAAACCGGCGCGCGTGCCCACGGCCGCTGCGCTGGCGCCGAAGACGGTGACCTCCACCGGCGCCGGCAGCGCGCGCTCCAGGCTCGCCAGGGTGCGCTCCAGCGCCCGCGCATCGTTGCGCTCGAGCACCAGCACCCCGAGCACGGGGCCTTCGCCCTTGCACAGCGCCAGGCGCTCGTCGATCAGCGCGCGCTCGGCCGCCACCGGCAGGCGCGAATCGAGCCAGGCGAGCAGCTTGGGCACCAGGCCCACGGCCATCTCGCCCATCAGCTCGGCGACACGGGCCGAGGCCAGGCCGTCGATGCCAAGGTTGAAATAGGGACGCGCCCGTGCCGCCAGCGCCTGCTGCCGCTCGCGGAACGCCGTATCCACCAGCAATTGGCGGATGGCCTCGGCGAGCTCACCGGGCTCGACGTCCAGCACGCCCGCCTGGGCGTCGTAGCACGGCCCGAACAGGGTGTTGGCCGGGTGCTGCAGGTTGATCGCCGGAGTGCCGCAGAGCATCGCCTCGACGCAGTAGTTGGAGTCCACCGCCACCAGCACGTCGGCGCTGGCGGCCCAGAGCGGGCCATCCTCGACCAGGTAGAAATAGCGCTCGGGGTCCGCGCCGCGCTCGGCCAGCAGCTCCTTGAAGCGGCGCTCGCCGAAGTGATAGTTCGGCGGCCGGTCCTTGATGATCGGGTTGAAGTGCAGGCCGGCACGGAACAGGGTTTCGCAGGCGTCGATGAAGGCGCCCACCGTCTGCCCGAAGATGCCTTCGTCGCCATGGGCGGTCAGGCTGCTGGTCCAGGTGGTGCCGAACACCACGACGGGCTCGCCCTCGCGCAAGGCGTGCCGGCGCCGCAGCTCGCCCTCGTGGACCAGCCGTTCGCCGGCCAGCTTGAGGAACTTGTCCCAGGCCGGGTTGCCGGTGACGCGCAGGCGCTCGGCCGGCACGCCGTAGTCCAGGTACCCCTCCAGCCCGCGCTGCCCATAGACCGCATGGATGTCCGCCACCAGTTGCGCGTGCACGGTGTGCGGGTCGTTCAGGGCCAGGGCGTGGGACAGGTGCAACGAAGGGATGCCCTGGGTCCGCGCCCAGTGCATCGCCACCTTGGACACCGGCAGCACATCCTCGCTGCCGATCATCAGGCACAACTGGTAGTGCCGCTGGGCCAGTTCCAGGCCATGCAGCACGGTCATCAGCAGCGGCAGCTCGGCATCCAGGCGCGCGCCGATCACTCGTGCCAGCGCCCCGCCCTCCTCGGCCGCCAGCAGCGCCGGCAGCGCCTGCTCCAGGTGCTGGCCGTACAGCTCGCGCAGCGGTTCCCACTCGGCACGTATGCCCTGGGCGCCCATGTCACCGAGCTCCTGGTCCATGGCATAGAGCTTGCCGCCGGCCTCGTCGACGATATCGATCAGCGCCTGGGAGATGTACGGGGTCAGGGTGACCACGGTGAGCGGGCCGTGGCGCTTGAAGAATTCCTTCAGCACGCCCACCTGGGGCTCCCAGAGGAAACTGACGATGGCGGGGGTTTTCACGAGCTGACTCCGCTGTGGGTCTTGAAGTAATCGCGCAGCAGCGCGGTCGCCAGGTGGTACTCGAGGCCGGAGACCAGGTCCACGCCTTGCCGCTGCCGCAGCATCGGCTCCACCACCCAGCCCCGGGCGATGGCCATGTTGCGGCTGTCGATGGCCTGGGCCCGCTGCCAGCGACGCAGCTGCTCGGCGACCTCGGGCGCCAGCCAGGGCTCCAGGTCGAAGTCGGGGCGATGGAAGGCCAGGGCCTGTTGCAGGAGGAACAGCACGTGCCGGGTCCGCAAGCTGCCGAGCGGCCCGGCCGTCTGCGCGGCAAAGGCTTCGGGGCCCTGCTCCAGCAGGGCCTCGATACCGGCCAGCGACGGCGCCGCGAGCACCGCCTCGCGGGCGGCCAGGCGTTCGGCCCAGGCGGCGTTGCCGGCCGGGTCGCGACGCTTCTCCAGGGCCACCAGGTAGCGCCCGCTGGCCGAGGTACCGAGCCTGGCGAGCACCTTCTGCTCCAGTTGCAGCGCCAGGCCGAAGAGCGCCTCGTCGCTGTCGAGCCAGGACAGCAGCCGCAGCCATTTGAAGCGCCGCTCCAGGCGCAGGTAGAGCAAGGCGTTGTCCCACAGGCCCGCGTAGGGCTCCAGCGCCACCAGGCTCAGGCCCCGGGCATCGGCCGCCGCCAGCAACGCGGCAGGCGAGCAGAGCGCCACCGCCGGGTCGTCACGGCCACGCTCGGGCCAGGCCGCCGGCGACTCGCCGAAGGCCGCCTGCCAATGGGCGGGCGAGCGCAGGTCGAGGACCACCCGCCCCTCCGACCGCAGGCCTTCGGTGCAGCGATCCAGCAGTTGCGCCAGGTCGCCCGGTGCCGGCAGCGCGGCGAAGGCGCGAACGCCGTCCCAGGCCTCGCGGGCCCCGGCGGTCGGTTCGACGACCACGCGCCCGGCCAGGTGGCGGGCGGCGAAGTCGTCCTCCACGGCACGGCGCAGGCGGGCGATGCCGGGGTTGTCGAAGAGCTGCGGCCCTTCGGACAGCGCCAGGTGGTTGGCGCTCCAGTCTTTCTCGTCAAGCGGCTGCGGATTCATGTGCGGTTCCAGGGGCAAAGCCCCATCAGTGTCTGTTCAGGTGGCGGCCGAGCACGAAGGCCTCGGCGGCCTCCATGCCCACGCAGGCGCCGCGCCAGCGGGCCAGGTGCTCGACGGCCTTGAGCGAGCGCGGATGCGGCCATTCGCGCATCTCCATCGCGTAGGCATCGAGGGCGCGCAGCTTGGTGTCGAGGGTCGAGCCGATGTCGTTGAACCAGCCCGGCCAGAAGGCCGGCGCGCTGTGGGGCACCTGCCATTCGGTGGACGAGGGGATTTCGAAGAACAGCAGCGTGTGCACCGGGTGGCCAGGCTGCGGGCGGCAGGCGGTGACCACCGCCTCGTGCAGGCGCCGGTGGTCGATGTTCACGTCGCCGCTCCAGTGGGCATAGACGATGCCCGGGCGGTGGCGGGCGACCAGCGCCTCGACGGGCTTGACCAGGTCCAGCAGGTCGAGGCCGTCCAGGCGGTTATCCGGCAGGTCGAAGCACTCCAGGCCCTGCACGCCGAGGATGCGGTTGGCCTCGGCGCAGGCATCGCGCAGCGCCTGCTGCTCGGCCTCCTCCGGGGTGCCACGGCTGAACAGGCCCTGGGCCATGATCGCCACCTGCACCTGGTCGCCGTCGGCGACATGACGGGCGATGCTGCCGCCGCAACCCAGCACCTCGTCGTCGGGGTGGGCGGCGATGACTAGTACGCGTTCCTTGCTCATCGGGGGTCTCCGGGGGTGACGGGTGCGCCGAAGCGGCGTTCCAGCTGGGCGGCGGTATCCAGCAGGACATCGGTGGTGAAGAAGGCATCCGAGGCGTTGCGGCCGCAGAGCACCAACGCCGGGGCATGCTCCAGCACGCGCTCGCGCAGCTCGCGGTTGGCGGCCTCCTGGGCCAGGGTGACCTCCGGGAAGCCGTTGGCGATGGACTGCTCCAGCACCAGCCGGGCCTCGCAACCGGGGGCCAGCACTGCGGCATCGCGCAGCTCGCGCAGCACCGCCGCAGCCTGCTGGGCGGTGGTCTCGCCCGGCGCATCGAGGGCCTCCACCGTCAGGCGCCAGGGCGCCTCGTTCCGTTCCAGGACGTTGTCGTAGAGGGTGATGCGGAAGGCGCGCGCCGCCGGGTCGTTCAGGTACAGGTAATGGCAGTCGCAGGCCGCCGGCCGGTCCAGCAGGAAATGGAACAGGCGCAGGGGCAGGAAGCGCGGCGGCGCGGAGGCGACCGGCAGCCCCAGCGCCCTGGCCAGCAGCGCCAGCGGCGCGGTCCAGACCAGTTGCTCGAAGCCCAGCCGCTCGCCGTCGGCCAGGTTCAGCACCTGCGCCGCGTGATCGACGCCCTGGACCTGGGCGCCGGTTAGGATGCGCCCGCCGCCGGCCCGCAGGCGCTCGCAGAGGGCGTCGACCCAACTGCCGACACCACCGTTGCGGGGGTAGCGATGGCGCACCGCGCTGCGCCCTTCCAGGTAGTCGCGGAACGCCACCTTGGCGTCGTAGACCGCCGAACGCTTGAGCTCCCGGCATACCTCGGCGCTGCCGGCGATGACACGGCCATAGCCGAGGAAACGGTGGCTGCTCGCGCTGAGCTGGTCGAAGGGCGCCACGTAGAAACGCCTGAGCAGCGGGAAGAACACCTCGCGCGCCAGCGGCTCGCCGAAGTGCGCGAGCAGCGCCGCCTCCAGGCTCGGGGCGTCGCGGTCGGTGGTCAGGCTGTTCAGCAGCCCGGTGAAGCAGGCCTGGTAGAGGCTGGGCGCCAGGCCGCTGATGTCGATGAACTGGCTGCGCTCGTTGAGCACGCCGGCGAAGACATTGCCCACCCGCAACACGGGCACCTCCTGCCAGTCGAGGCCGGCCTCGTCGAACAGCAGGTGGTCGACCCGCGCATCGCCGGTCATCGCCGGGACATGGGTGCCCTGGTCGAACGCATTGCCGTCCTCGTCGCGGTAGGAGCGCAGCAGCCCGCCGCACGCATCGGCGCGTTCGATCAGCACCACGGGCAGGCCGCAGGCCTGTACCCAGTTCGCCGCCAACAGCCCGGCGATGCCGCCCCCCACCACCACGACCGGGCGCACGGCGTTCATGCCCGCACCGCCGGCTTGCGCGCCACCAGCATCCAGGAGGCGAAGCGATGGCCATCCGCCGGCTCGTAGCGCACCGACTGTTTCTCCTCCAGGTGCAGCAGCTCGAAGTCGGCGAACAGCGCGCGCAGGTGCGCCTCGTCGGAGAAATGCACGCGGCCGGTGCCGGCGAAGGAGCCATCGGTGAAGCCGCTGCGGGTGTGCGGGTCGGCATCGGGCTGGCCACGGCGGGCGTCCGAATGGTTCACCGAGTACCAGTCGACGCCGATGAAGAACCCTCCGGGCACCAGGGCTTCGTGCACCTGGCGCAGGCAGCGGCGGATGGCCTCCTCGCCGTTGCAGGTGAGGGAGGCGCGGTCCAGCACCAGGTCGAAGCCCGGGGCGAAGGGCCAGGGCTGGGTGAAGTCGCCGGTGGCGATGGTCGCGGCCAGCTCGGGCAGGCGCTCGCGCAACTGGGCGGCGATGGTCGGGCTGCCTTCCACGGCGTGGTAGTCCACGCCCAGGGACTGGAAGAACGGGATGTTGGCGCCCGCGCCACAGCCCAGCTCCAGCACGCGCCTGCCGGGGCCGAGCTCGCGGCAGTGGCGCTTGGTCAGGCTGACCACGTCGGACCAGGGCCAGATGGAAAGGTGGGTGCTGGCGGCGTAGCGCTGTTCCCACTCGATGGAAAAACTCATGTCAGCTCCCTGAATTCGCTGCGGCTGTCGCCGCTGTTCATCCACCAGTCCAGCACGCCGAGACCGGGCACGAACGCGCCCCACAGCTGAGGATAGGTGGGCGGGGTGAAGGCCTGGTAACGCACCTCGATGCCCCGTGCGGCGAAGGCGGCCTCGTCGAGGTAGTCACGCCCCAGGGCGCCGGACAGGTAGCTGTCCGCACCCAGGGCCAGGCAGATATCGAGCACCAGCTGCGACTTGCGGCTGTCGACGTCCAGCTCGCTGGCACGCACCAGGGGCGTCTCGATGCCGAGTTTGTCCAGCCAGAAGCCCAGTTGGCGCCAGCAGAGCTCGGCCAGGTTGTCCTGGCGCTCGGCGTACAGCTGCTCCAGCTGCGCGTAGCGTTCGGCGAAGCGCGGTGCCCGGCGGTAGTTCATGGCCACGGCCTTGAGGTGGTCGCGGCGCCAGTCGCGGCTCTCGTCGATGCGGGTCTCGCGCAGGGTGCCGGCCAGGTGGCCCCGGCCGAGCACCGGCACCGTCAACCATTGGGCGCCCTGGGGCGTCTTGATGCGATTGCGGTTGATGAAGCTGTTCTTCTCGAACTGCACGGTGTCGAGGAAGACGAAGCGGTCGACCCGGGCGATGCGGTCGAAGTAGCCCAGCCACGGCAGGTAGGCGGGCTGGTGGATGGCGACCTGGCGCGCGTCACTCATCGAAGAGCCCCGCCAGGAGCGGCCCGCGCAGGCGTCGCCAGTCCTCGGCGAAGAGCGCCAGGACCTCGACGTCGAAGACCCCATCCGGGCGGTGGATGTGCCGGCGCAGGCGCCCCTCCGGCACGAAGCCCAGGCGCTGGTGGACCCGCAGGCTGGCCGCATTGAAGTCGAGCACTTCCGAGCAGATCTTCTCCAGCTGCAGCCCCTCGAACACCTGCTCGGCGAGCAGCGCCAGCATGCGCAGGCCAGTGCCCCTGGGCTGCGGCGAGTCACCGAGGTTGAAGCCCCAGGTGCAGCGCCGGTGCCGCTCGCTGATGTCCGCGAGGCTGGCGTAGCCCACAGGCGTGCCGTCACGCTCCAGCAGCAAGTGGCGCGAGGCCGGGTTGGCCAGTTCGCGCTGCAACCACCTCTGGTGCTCGGGCAGGGCGATCTCGGCGGTGTTGTACATGCACTGGCGCACCGGCTCGGCGTTGCGCCAGCGCAGCAGCAACGCGGCGTCGTCCAGGGTCGCCGGACGCAGCTGGAAGGTCGATGCCGGCACCGCGCTCATGGCGCGTCCACCGGGGCGAAATCCCCCAGGCGGAGCAGCTCGCCGCTGCCGATGGCCCGTGTCGCGACGCTGCCCAGCGCCTGCTCGTAAAGGGCGGGCGGCAAGCCGTTGCCGGGACGGCGCAGCCCCAGGTTGTGCTCGTCCAGGCGTTCGCCCACGGCGATATCGCGCAGCGCCATGAGGCTGCGCCGGGCGAGTACGCGCATGTCCCCTTCGGCGCGCGTCGGGCGCAGGTAGGGCGAACCGATGATGGCGTCGGCCCGGTGGATATGGGCGATCCATTCGGCCAGGCCCTGGGGGTTCTCGGAGAACCAGTGATCCGGCCCCGGCAGGTCGTGGTCGAGGGTGAAGTGCTTCTCGAACAGCCGCGCCCCGCGCGCCACCGCCAGGGAGGCCGCCAGGGGCCCCTGGGTGTGGTCGGAGAACCCGGTCAGCAGCCCGGGGAAGGCCTGCTGCAGGGTGCCCAGCTTGGCCAGGTTGACGTCCGCGTCGGGGGTCGGGTACTGCGAGGTGCACAGCAGCAGCGCGACCTGGGCACCCTCGAACCAGCCCACCGTCTCCAGCGCCTGGTGCACGTCGGCCAGGTCGCTCATGCCGCAGGACAGGATCAGCGGCAGCCCGGCGCCGGCGTAGTGGCGCAGCAGCGGCAGGTTGCTGAAATCGTCCGAGCCGACCTTGATCGCCGGCACGCCGATGCGTTGCAGCAACGCGAGATCGCTGCGGTTCTGCGGCGAGGAGAAGAAGGTGATGCCGACCTTGGCGCAATGGGCCCTGACCGCCCGCCACTGCGCCTCGTCGAACTCGTAGCGCTTGAACATCGCCAGCATGGACTCGGTGACGCTGCGCCCCTGGGACTGGTAGGTGAACATCTGCTGCGGGTCGCCGCAGAACTCCTCGGCCTTGAAGGTCTGGAACTTCACCGCGTCGGCGCCCGACTCGCGGGCGACGTCGATCATCTTCAGGGCCAGGTCGAGATCACCGTTGTGGTTGATGCCCACCTCGGCGATGCAATAGGGCTTCTCGTCGGGCCCGATGGGGCGTCCGGCAATTTCGAAGCGGCGTGTCGACATGCTGATGGTTCCTCTGCGGACGGCTCAGGAGCCGACCGACGCATCCAGGAGGGCGCGGCAGACCCGGACGGCGCCGAAGCCGTCGACCAGGTCCCAGGCGCGTTGGGAAAGCCCGCGCAGCCGCTCGGCATCGAGGCCGTCCAGCGCGCGCCGGTAGTCCGTGGGGGTGACACGGGCGTGCTCGCCCAGGTCGATGGCCAGGCCGAGTTCGTGCAACCCCCTGGCCAGCTCGCGCTGGTTCTCGGCCAGCACCACCACCAGCGCCGGCAGGCCGAGGGCGCAACGCTCCCAGGACGACGAGCCGGCGGCGCCGATGGCCAGGTCGGCCTCGGCCATCAGCCGGGCCATGTAGTCGATCTGGCAATGCAGGCGCCAGCCGTGGGCGGCGCAGAGGGCGTCCAGCGCCTGCCGGTCCGCGTGCCCCTGGCCAATGACCACGTCCACCTGCAGTGACGGCCGCCAGCCGGCCAGCGCCTGCAGGGCCTTGAGCGTCTCGCCCTGGTCGTCGCCGCCGGTGAAGAACACCAGCACGCGTTCCAGCTCACCGGTACGCGGGGCGACCTGCTCGCGGGCCAGCAGGAACTCGTCGCGCAACAGCGCATGGGTGGGGCCGAACAGGCGGGTCGCCGCGTCCGCCAGGCGGCCGGCATAGCGTACGTCCGGCTCGGCGTGCAGGCCCTGGTCCAGCAGCAGGTCGCAGTCCAGCGGGCGGTTGGCCAGGTCGTCCAGCACCATGACCCGCCGCGCATGGCGACGAGCCAGGCCGTGCCACTCGGCGTCCAGGCCGTAGTGGTCGACGATGCACCAGTCGAAATGGCGTTCGCCCAGCAGCGCATGCAACGCCTCGGCGTCGGCGAGGTTGTCGATCCGTGCCTCGGCGGTGCCGGCCGCCCGCTCGCCGGCATAGCGTGCCGGCAGCTCGAGCAGTTCGTACTCGGCCGGCACCAGCGACAGGGGCGCGCCTTCCAGGCCGCGACAGGCGAAGCTCAGGTGGGCGCCCTGCTCGTGCAGTTCGCGGGCCAGCGTCAGGCAGCGCATCAGGTGGCCGCTGCCGATGACGGGCGACGCATCCACGCGAAACAGCACGCGCATCTCAGATGTCCCCCTCCAGCAGCAGGGTCGCGTACATCAGTTCGGCACGGTGCCAGTCCTCGGGGCTGTCGATGTCCTGCACCAGGTAGCGCGGCAGGATCAGCGGCAGCGAATGCGCGGCGTGGATCGCCTTGCCCTCGTTCCAGGCGGCGCTGCGCCCCCAGTAGAACTGGCCGGCGTCGTGGTAGGCGCGCTCCAGGTCCTGGGAGCGGGTCTCGTAGAACTCGGGGTAGAGCGACTCGACGCCGCCGTCGGCATTCACCCGCAGGGCGCGCTGCACCGGCGAGGCGAAGTCGGTGACGGTGAAGGCGAAATCCTTGTCCGGGCGCGCGGCCAGAAGCTCGAAGCCTTCGACGAGCTTCTCCGGCAGCACCAGGGGCGCGGTGGCGTAGAGGCAGCAGGTGTAGTCGGGCTGGTAACCGGCGGCGGCCAGCTCGCGCAGGGCGTGCTGGATCACCTCGACGGTGCCGGCATGATCGTCGGCCAGCGACGCCGGACGCACGAAGGGCACCTCGGCGCCATGGGCCAGGGCGATGTCGGCGATCTCGGTATCGTCGGTGCTGACCACCACCCGCTCGAACAGCCCGCAGGCCAGGGCGGCGCGGATCGAGTAGGTGATCATCGGCTGCCCCTGGAAGAGCTTCACGTTCTTGCGCGGAATCCGCTTGCTGCCTCCGCGGGCAGGAATGATGGCGACCTTGCTCATGGGCGTTTTTCCAGAAGGAACCAGTTGATGTCGTCGGTCGGGAAATTGACGTCGCGCCGATAGACGAAGCCGTAGTCGACCAGCTGCAGGTCGGGGTACAGGTCGAGCATCTCGCCGGCGAAGTCCCGCTTGAACAGCTTGCCCGCATGGCCCCGGTAGCTGATCTCCACCGGCGCGGGGCTGTAGTACTCGGCGATCAGCACGTGACGGCGGCTGGCCTCATGGAGTTTGGCATAGGCCTGGGGCAGCAGCTCCGGCGGCAGATGGATGAGTACGCCCCGGGTGAAGGCCAGGTCCACGGGCTGTTGCACCGGGTAGTCGAACAGAGAGCCCTGCCAGATATCGGCGATGCCCAGGGCCTGGGCGATGTCGCGGGCCTTGGCGTTGAGCTCGACGCCCAGCAGCGTCGCCTCGGGGAACAGGCGGTTCAGCGCGCGCAGGTTGAGGCCGCGGTTGGTGCCCAGCTCCAGCACGCTGTCGATGCGCCCGGCGCGGCGCAGGGCCTGGGCGAAGAAGGCGGTGACGTTGGCGACGTGGACCTCGCCGTCGTTGCGGTCGACGTACTGGTCGCCGAACTCGCCTTGCCAGAATCGTTCTTGCTCGGTCAGCTCACGCACGGGTTTCTCCAGTCACTGCAGGACGCTGGCGAGGGTGCTCGCCACCTGGTCCTGCTGCTCGTCGGTCAGGTCGGGGAACAGCGGCAGGCTCAGGGCCTCGGCGTAGTAGCGCTCGGCCTCGGGGAAGTCGCCCGGGGCGAAGCCCAGCTGCCGGTAGTAGGGCTGCAGGTGCACGGGGATGTAATGCAGGTTGACGCCGATGCCGGCACCGCGCAGTGCTTCGAAGATCGCCCGGTGGCCGTGCTGCAGGCGCTCCAGGCGCAGGCGCACCGGGTACAGGTGCCAGGCCGGCTCGGCGCCCGCCTGCACCTGCGGCAGTTCCAGCGGCAGGTCGGCGAGCCGCTCGCCATAGCGGGCCACCAGTTGCCGGCGACGGGCGACGAAGGCATCCAGGCGTTGCAGCTGGGACAGGCCGAGGGCGGCCTGCAGGTCGGTCATGCGGTAGTTGAAGCCCAGTTCCAGCTGCTGGTAGTACCAGGGGCCTTCGCTCGGGCCCGTCATCGCCGCCGGGTCACGGGTGATGCCGTGGCTGCGCAGGCGGCGCAGGCGCTCGGCCAGCCGCGGGTCGTTGGTGGTGAGCAGGCCGCCCTCCCCCGTGGTGATGATCTTCACCGGGTGGAAGCTGAACACGGTGATGTCGGCATGCTCGCAACAGCCCACCGGGCGACCGCCGTAGCTGGCGCCGATGGCATGGGAGGCGTCCTCGATCACGCGGAAGCCGTAGCGTCGCGCCAGTTCAGCGATGCGTGCCATGTCGCAGCTCTGTCCGGCGAAGGCGACGGGAACCACCACCTTGGGCAGGGTGCCGTCGCGTTCGGCGCGCTGAAGGCGGGCGTCGAGCTGGGCGACATCGAGGTTGAGGGTCGCCGGGTCGATGTCGACGAAATCCACCTGGGCGCCGCAGTACAGGCCGCAATTGGCGCTGGCGACGAAGGTATTGGGGCTGGTCCAGAGGCGGTCGCCCGGCCCCAGGTCGAGGGCCAGGCAGGCGATGTGCAGGGCTGCGGTGGCGTTGCTCACGGCGATGCCGTGGGCGGCCTGGCAACGCTGGGCGACGGCCTGCTCGAAGCGTTCGATGGCCGGGCCCTGGGTCAGCCAGTCGGAACGCAGGGTGTCGACCACCGCATCGATGTCGGCCTGGCTGATGTTCTGGCGACCGTAGGGAATCATGGTCAGGCCCAGGCGTCGGCCAGCTGTCGCAGCTCGGGCACGCTCAGGTAGTGGGGATTGCTGTCGGAGACGTACTCGAAGCCCTCCTCCACCGCCACACCGACGCCACCCAGGCCATCGCGGGCGTAGTCGTACTGGGTGTTGAAGGTGATCGACGGGGCGATGACGAAGTGCCGGTCGAATTCGAAGGTGTGGGTGCTGTCATCGCGGGAGATCATCATTTCGTGCAGCTTCTCGCCCGGGCGGATACCCACCTGCTTGTGCGGCATGCCGGGCGCCAGCGCCTCGGCCAGGTCGGTGATGCGCGCAGAGGGGATCTTGGGCACGAACAGTTCCCCGCCGTGCATGCGCTCGAAGCTGCGCATGACGAAGTCGACGCCCTCGTCGAGGGTGATCCAGAAGCGGGTCATGCGCGGGTCGGTGATCGGCAGCTCGCGGGCGCCTTCGGCGATCAGCTTGCGGAAGAACGGCAGGACCGAACCCCGGGAGCCGACCACATTGCCGTAGCGCACCACGGCGAAACGGGTCTGGTGGTCACCGGTGATGTTGTTGGCGGCGACGAACAGCTTGTCGCTGAGCAGCTTGGTGGCGCCGTAGAGGTTGACCGGGCTGGAGGCCTTATCGGTGGACAGCGCCACGACCTTCTGCACGCCATTGGCCAAGGCCGCGTTGATGATGTTCTCGGCGCCGCTGACATTGGTGCGGATGCATTCGGTGGGGTTGTATTCGGCGGCCGGCACCTGCTTCAGCGCAGCGGCGTGGACTACCAGGTCGATGCCGCGCATGGCCTGCTGCAGGCGTTCGGCATCGCGCACGTCACCCAGGAAATAGCGCATGCAGGGGGCGTTGAACTCCTGCTGCATCTCGTACTGCTTGAGTTCGTCGCGGGAGAACACCACAACCCGCTTGGGCTGGTAGCGCGCCAGCAGGGTACGGATGAACGCGCGACCGAACGAGCCGGTGCCCCCGGAAACGAATACGGACTTGCCATCGAACATGCTGCTCTCCCCTGCCCATGTCAGCCGGCCCTGCGCCGGATGAACGCGCTGCCTTTATCGCTGACAGTTTTATGGCGCTCGCTTTTGATGTCGAGACCCAAAGCAAGCATGGTGCCAACCCGTTGAAATGCAAGGAGGCCCGGCAAGGAGACGGAGGGATTGGCGCCGCGCGCGACGGGCGCGGCGGACGAGTCAGTTGAGGAAGTTGAACAGACTCAGGCCGCTGATCTTCACGTAGCTCTGCTGCGCGGCCTGGAGGATGGTGGACTGCATGGTCAGGCGCGACAGGGCCTCGGCATAGTCGAGGTCCTCCAGCGACGACTGCACGGACTTGTTCACCAGGCTGACATCGTCGACGAAGCCTTCGGTCGAATCCAGTGTGTTCAGGCGTGCCCCTACCGAGCCCTGCACCGCCAGCACCTTGGTGTTGACGGCGTCGAGGTTGGAGGTGGCGATCGCCACGGCGTCGCGGATCTGCCGGTTGCCTGCCGGGGTATCGGAGGACGACTGCAGGGCCTTGCGCAGGTCGGAGACGACGTTGAGCAGGCTGCGTTTCTCGGCGTCCGGCTTGCGGTTGACGGCAAAGTCGTCACCGGCCGCCGGCGCACCGTCGATCTGGACCTTGACACCACCGTAGGTGATGAAATCGGAGGTCTGCGAGTTGGTGTCCAGGGCACCGGTGGCCAGTTGCCCGGCCGGCGGGGTCGCCGGGTTGTAGGTGGTCCAGTCATAGCCGACCGGCAGGGTGGCCGGGTCGTAGACCACATAGCGCTGGGCATCGAGGAAGTGGATGCCGATGGCGTCGGTGGCCGCCGGCGGGTTGCTGGAGGGGAAGACCGTGTCGTAGTCCGTCTTGTCGACGACCAGGCCCTGGGAAATGGTCGCGGTGCTGCCGGTCCCCGTGGCGCTCTTGGAGGTGGTCACGCGGTTGGCGTTGAAGACGTTCTCGAACAGGTCCTTGCCGTTGTCGCCCAGGGCCAGGAAGTTGCTGCTGGCCACCTGGACCTCGCGCCGGCCTTCGTCGCCCTGGTAGCTGTAGGTGCCATCGGCATTACGCACGAAGGGCTGGGTGTCGGCCTGGGACCCGGAAAACAGGTACTTGCCGCTGGCGTCCTTGCTGTTGAGCAGGCTCATCAGTTCGTCTTCGCGCTGCTGCAACTCGGTGGCCAGGGAGGCCTTGTCGGTGGAGTCCAGGGCACCGTCGCCCGCTTCGACGGCGATCTCGCGGATGCGCTGCATCACGTTGCCGACGGAGGTGAGGATGCTCTCTTCGGAGTTCAGGCTGTTCTTCGCGGCGGTGATGTTGGACTTGTACTGGGCGTTGAGCGCCTCTTCCTGGCTCAACTGCAGCAGGCGCACGGAGGCCACGGGATCGTCGGCGGGCGTGAGGATGCGCTTGCCGGTGCTGATCTGCTCCTGGGTCCGGGTCACGTTCGCGTAGTTCTTCTGCAGGCCCGCGACCTGGTTGTTGAAAGCCTGGATAGTCGAGATTCTCATTTCACATCAGCCTCAATTGAAGGCGCCTATGAGTGTATCGAACAGCGCGCGCGCAACTTGAATGACCTGGGCGTTGGCGTTGTAGTACTGCTGGAACTGGATCAGGTTCGCCGCCTCCTCGTCCAGGTTCACGCCCGAGAGCGAGTCGCGGTTCTCCTGCGCCTGGCTCAGCACCGCCTCGCTGGCATCGGAGTTGACCCGCACCTGCGCGGTCAGCGAACCGACCCGCTCCACCAGTCCGCTATAGGCATCGGTATAGGTGGCGCCGGTGCTGCCGTTGCCGACCACCGGCTTGGTCTGCAGGCCGACCAGGGCCAGGGCGTTGCGGTTGTCACCGGTACCCTTGTTGTTGAAGGCCAGGCTGAAGCTGTCGCCGCTCTGCGGGGTGCCGCCCATGGTGAATTCGTAGGTGTAGCTGTTGTTGGTCGACGGGTCGGTGTAGTTCAGCCGCAGGGTGTTGGTCTGCCCCGGGGTCAGCGCCGTGGTGGACGGCGACACATAGCTCAGGGTGGCACCGGCCGGCAGGGTGCCGTTTAGGGTGTTGGTGGCCGCATCGAAGGTCAGCGCGATGCCGCTGGCGCCGAACAGGTCCTGCAGGTCGGTGACGTCGATCGGCGAGGGCCCGCTGGTCAGGGCCGGCTGGCTGATGGTGCCGGTGCCTCGGTTGTTGGTGGTCGCCTCGGCCCGCGCCGAGCCGGAGAAGGCCAGTTGGTCGGAGGTCTTGAGCACGCTCTCGAAATCAGTGGCGCCACGCCGGGTCGGCTGCAGGGTGAAGCGATCATTGGCCGCCGGCAGCGAGTCCAGCTGCACCTGGAAGCCCTGGTCGTTGCCCGCCGCGTCGGCGAAGCTCAGGGTATAGGGGCCGGTGCCGGTGACGCTGACCGTCATCGGCGCGTTGTCCGACAGGCGCGTGGCGGTGTAGTTGGTGCCGTCGAAATCCAGGCGGTAGTCGCTGGTGCCGAGCCTGCTGGTGTTGGTGATGTTCAGCGTGGCGTTGGCGGTGCCGGTGTTGTTGACGTTCGGCAGCACCCGCAACGACGCCGACTGCGGGTCGTTGATGTTGCCGAACAGCGGGCTGCCGGCACGACCGGCGGAGTCCAGGCCCTGCCCCAGCTGCTTGTTGATGGTGTCGGAGATGGTGATCGCCAGCTGGCCCAGGGCGTTGTACGACTGGTCCAGCGCGGTGTCGCGGTAGGCCAGCAGGCCACCCATCTCGCCACCGGAGATCTGCGTGGTGATGGTCTGCGAGACGCCGCCTGTGACCAGGTCGATCTGGTAGCGCGACGGGTCGTCGACGCCGGGCTTGGCCCGCAGGGTGGAGGCGGTGTTGCCCACCACCAGCGGCTGCCCGGTGCCGACAAAGAGGCTGACGCTGCCGTCGCTCTGCTCCAGGGTCTTGACCCCGATCATCTCGGAAATCTGGCGGATGGCCTCGTCACGGGCGTCCAGCAGGTCGTTGGGCTCGGCGCCGCTGGCGCGGGCCTTGGCGATGGCGTCGTTGTAGTTGGCGACGTTGGCGGCCAGGGAGTTGACCTGGGTGGTCAGCGCGCCGAGCTGGTCGTTGATCTGGCTGTTCTGCTTGTCGAGCTGGTCGTAGAGGGTATTGAAGGTGTCCGCCAGGCCCTTGGCCTGGGACAGCACCGCCTCGCGCGCGGCCACCGAGGACGGGTCCTGGGAGGCGGTCTGCAGCGAGGTGAAGAAGCTCTTCAGCGCCGGGCTGATGCCGGTGGTGGTATTGGACAGCAGGCCGTCGAGCTGTTCGATCTGGCTCTTGAAGGTCTGCAGCTCGCTGTTCTGGCTGGTGGCGGTGCGCAGCTGCGAGGTGAGGAATTCGCTGGCCAGGCGACGCACGTCGACCACCTGGCTGCCGGAGCCGATGTAGCCGCCGCCGGTGAACTGCGGGATATTCGATTGCTGCACGGCCTGCTGGCGCGAATAGCCCGGCGTGTTCACGTTGCTGATGTTGTGTCCGGTCACCGTCAGGGAGGTCTGCGAGGTGCGCAGCCCGGACAGCCCGATGGATAACAGGTCAGCCATGTCTCATCCTCATGAACGGGGCACCGTCGACTCGCCGGCCGCTACAGCCTGGTAGGTCTGCATCTGCCGGGCGATCTGGGCGACCTTGCGCGCATACTGCGGGTCGGTCGCGTAGCCGGCCTGCTGCAGTTCGCGTACGAAACGCTCAGGCTTGTCGGTTACTTCCAGTGCCTCTTGATATCGATCGTTCCCCTGCAGAAAGTTCACGTAATCGTGGAAGCTCTGCTGATAGGAATCGTATGCGCGGAACGATGCCGCTTCCTTGACGGCCTGGCCGTCCTTGAATTCGGTGGTCAGGGCGCGGGCCGACTGGCCGTCCCAGCCGTGGGACTTGATGCCGAACAGGTTGTGGCTGCTACTGCCGTCCTGCTGGCGGATGATCGACTTGCCCCAGCCGGTCTCAAGGGCCGCCTGGGCCACCAGGTAGCGCGGATCGACGCCGATGCTCTTCGCCGCTTCCTGGGCCATGGGCAGCATGGTGTCGATGAACTCCTGCGGCGAGTTGAACGCGGACTTGCCCGGCGCCAGCGGCGGCTGGGCGATGCGCCGGCCGATCACGGCGTCGTTGCCGGCAATGCGGTTGGCACTGGTCTCGGGCGCACCATAGGACTTGGCCGGCAGCCAGTCGGAGCCGGCCAGGGCCTGGCTCTGCGCCGGCGCCTGGGCAGCGCCGTCGGCAGCGCTGGCAGAGGGCACGATGCCGGCCAGCAGGCGGTCGGTGAGCTTGCTCGGCAGGCTGATGCGACGCATCGCCAGCAGCTTGGAGTCGTCGCGGCCATCGGCCGGTGCCTCGATCCTGCTGCCCTTCTGCGGCCAACTGATGCCATTGGTCTCGGCCACCTGGGCGAAGGGATTCGGGCCGGTGGACTTGGAGACGCCCTTGTTCTTGGTCAACTGGCGAGTGAGCACGTCGGACAGGCCGATGCCCTGCCCCTTGGAGATGGTCACGGCCAGCTGCTGGTCGTACATGTCCTGGTAGGTCTTGCTCTCGTTGCTGTTGAGGAAGTTGCCCTCGGCGAAGACATTGTTGGCCGAGCGCATGGCCTTCATCATCTCGTTCAAAAACAGCGACTCGAATTCCTGGGCGACCTTCTTGATGTTCGCGTCGCTGTCCCGATCCTTGCCCACCTTGAACTGGGCCATGCGGTTGAGGTCGGTGTACGCGCCGGTATCGACGGGGCTGCCTGCGCCTATACCTGCCGAGAGTCTGGAGTCCATGGCCGCCTCCTCAGATCACGATCAGGTCGGCCTGGAGGGCGCCGGCTTGCTTGAGCGCCTCGAGGATGGCCATCAGGTCGGAAGGAGCGGCGCCCACCTGGTTCACCGCGCGGACGATCTCGTCCAGGGTGGTGCCGGGGCCGAACTTGAACATCGGCTTGGCTTCCTGGTCGGCATTGACCTTGGAGCGCGGCACCACGGCGGTCTGCCCGCCGGACAGGGCGCCGGGCTGGCTGACGATGGGGTCTTCGGTGATGGTCACGGTGAGGCTGCCGTGGGTGACGGCGGCCGGCTGCACCTTGACGTTCTGGCCGATGACGATGGTGCCGGTGCGCGAGTTGATGATGACCTTGGCCACCGCCTGGCCGGCTTCCACTTCGAGGTTCTCCAGCACCGACATGTAGTCGACGCGCTGGCTCGGGTCCATCGGCGCGGTGACGCGCACCGAGCCGCCGTCCAGCGCCTGGGCGACGCCCGGGCCGAGCAGCTCGTTGAGCTTGTCGACGATGTTCTTGGCGGTGGTGAAGTCCGGGCGATTGAGGTTCAGGGTCAGGGTGTTGCCCTGGTCGAACCCGCTCGGCACCGGACGTTCGACGGTGGCGCCCGCGGGGATGCGGCCGGACGACGGAACGTTGACGGTGATCTTCGAGCCGTCGCTGCCTTCGGCGTCGAAGCCGCCGACCACCAGGTTGCCCTGGGCGATGGCGTAGACGTTGCCGTCGATGCCCTTCAGCGGCGCCATCAGCAGGCTGCCGCCGCGCAGGCTCTTGGCGTTGCCGATGGACGAGATGGTGACGTCGATGGCCTGGCCGGGCTTGGCGAAGGGCGGCAGGTCGGCGTGGATGGACACTGCCGCTACGTTCTTCAGCTGCACGTTGCCGGAGCCGGCCGGCACCTTGATGCCGAACTGCGCCAGCATGTTGTTGAAGGTCTGCAGGGTGAAGGGCGTCTGGGTGGTCTGGTCGCCGGTGCCGTTGAGGCCCACGACCAGGCCGTAGCCGATCAGCTGGTTGTTACGCACGCCCTGGATACTCGCCAGGTCCTTCAGCCGTTCGGCATGGACGGCTGTGGCGGCGAGCAACAGGCAGAGGGCAGCGGTCAGTCGTTTCATCTTCGCGATCACCTGCTCAGAACGGCCACAGCGGGCTCATGAAGAAGCGGTCGAACCATCCTGGCTGGCTGGCATCGGCGAAGGCGCCGGTACCGGAATAGGTGATGCGCGCATCGGCGATGCGGTTGGAGGAGACGCTGTTGTCGGTGCCGATGTCGTCTGCACGGACCAGGCCGGCGATGCGCACCAGTTCGTCGCCGGTGTTCAGGGTCATCCACTTCTCGCCGCGCACGGCGAGGATGCCGTTGGGCAGCACTTCGGAGACGGTGACGGTGATCGAGCCGCTGAGGCTGTTGCTCTGCCCCGCCTGGGAGTTGCCGCTGGTGTCGCGGGTGCCGCTGTAGCCGACGTCCATGGACAGGTTCTCCGCCTTGAGCGGATTGAGGCCGGTGCTGGGGTTGTCGACCCGCACGCCGCCGCCGAACAGCGAGGTCAGCCCGAGGTTGGCGGTGCTGTCCTTCTTGATCTGCGAGGTGGCGTTCTTGCTGGCCTGGGTACGCTCGTTGAGGGTGATGGTGATGATGTCACCCACACGATACGCCTTGCGGTCGTCGTAGAGATTGGTTTCGAAGCCGGCCTGATAGATGGAGCCGTTGTTCTGCGCGGCGGGCATGGGCGTGCGCGGCAGGACAGGGGCGTAATAGGGATCGTTCGGCTTGGCGGCCGGCGCGACGCACCCGGTGAGCAGGTGGGCGGCGAGCAGCGAGACGGGAAGGATCAGCCGGTTCATGACAACTTACCTCGAGGGTATTACAGGTTCTGCGAGAGGAATCCGAGCATCGAGTCGGCCGTGGAGATGACCTTGGAGTTCATCTCGTAGGCGCGCTGGGTGGTGATCATGTTCACCAGTTCCTCGACCACGCTGACGTTGGAGTTCTCCAGGGTGTTCTGCAGCACGTTGCCCAGGCCGGTCAGACCGGGGGTGCCGACCTGCGGCGCACCGCTGGAGGCGGTCTCCAGGAACAGGTTGTTGCCGATGGCCTGCAGGCCGCCGTAGTTGACGAAGTCGGCGGTCTGGATATTGCCGATCACCTGCGGCGTCGGGTTGCCGAAGGTGGTGACGGACGCGGTGCCGTCCTCGCCCACGGTGAAGGTCTGCACCTCGGCCGGCAGCACGATCGCCGGCTCCAGGGGGTAGCCCTGGGAGGTGACGACCTGGCCGTCGGAGTTCAGGTGGAAGCTGCCATCGCGGGTGTAGGCGACGGTGCCGTCCGGCATCAGGATCTGGAAGAAGCCACGGCCGTTCACCGCCAGGTCGAGCGGCTGCTCGGTGGTCTGCAGGCTGCCCTGGGTGAAGATCTTCTGGGTGCCGGCGATGCGCACACCGGTACCCAGCTGCAGGCCGCTGGGCAGTTCGCTGTCCTGGGTGCTCTGCGCGCCGGGCTGGCGGCGGATCTGGTACAGCAGGTCCTCGAACTCGGCGCGATCACGTTTGAAACCCGTGGTCGATACGTTCGCCAGGTTGTTGGAAATGGTGGTCAGGTTCATGTCCTGAGCCGCGAGGCCCGTCTTGCTGACCCAGAGTGCCGGAAGCATCTTCGTTCTCCTCGGGCGCCGGTTTCATGGCGCCGCGTACTGGTAATTAGCTGAGTTGCATGACCCGTGCCATCGCCGAAGCATCGTCTTCGGCGGTGCGCATCATCTTCACGTGCAGTTCGAACTGGCGCGACAGCGAGAGGATCGCGGTCATCTCTTCCACCGCGTTGACGTTGCTGCCCTCGAGGAAGCCGGAGGTCACCTGGACGGCGCCATCCACCGGCGCGGGCTGGCCGCTCTTGAGGCGCATCAGGCCGTCGGTGCCTTTTTCCAGCTGCTTGAGATCGGGGTTGACCAGCTTGATGCGGTCGACCTGGGCCATCACGTTCGGGGCCTCCCCCAGGGAACGGATGCTGATGGTGCCGTCGGCGCCGATCTCCACCTTCTGTTCCGGCGGGATGGCGATGGGACCGGAATTGCCGATCACCGGCAAACCGTCGCCGGTACGCAGCTGGCCGAGGGCGTCGACCTGCAGGCTGGCGGTGCGCACATAGGCTTCGCTGCCGTTGCCCGACTGCACGGCGATCCAGCCCTGGCCACCGATGGCGATGTCCAGGTCGCGACCGGTTTCCTGCATTGAGCCCGGGGTGAAGTCGGTGCCGGGGCGCTCGCTCATGGCGTAGACGCGCGCCGGAAAGGTGTCGCCGAACACGGGCATGGAACGGGCCTGCTCGTAGTCGCGACGAAAGCCCGTGGTGGAAATGTTCGCCAGGTTGTTGGCGTGGGCGCGCTGGGCCAGGGTGTTCTGGCTGGCGCCTGACATGGAGACGTACAGCATCTTGTCCATGGGGTTCTCCGAGTGGGCTTTTGACGCCCGCTGACTCTTTGCAAGCTATTCAGCAATTGCTGTGCCAGAAACGGAAAAACCAGTACAAGCCACTGATACATAAGGAAAAATACAAAAGAAAAAGGCCCGAGCAAGGGGCCTTCGAATGCCGTGGCGGCGAGGGGCTGCCGCCAGCGGCAAGGTCCTTGCCGCCCGATGACCCGGGCGGCAAGCACCACTCAACGCAGGTTGATGATGGTCTGGGTGACCGCGTTCTCGGTTTCGATGGTCTTGGCGTTGGCCTGGTAGTTGCGCTGCGCCACGATCAGGTCGACCAGCTCGGTGGAGATGTCGACGTTGGAGGCCTCCAGCGCTCCGGACTGCAGGGCGCCCAGGGTGCCGGAACGCGGGGTGCCGATGACCGGCTCGCCGGATTCGGAGGACTGCACCCAGGAGGTCTTGCCCACCGGGGTCAGGCCCTGGACGTTGGCGAAGTTGGCCAGCACCACCTGGCCCTGGATCTTCGACTGGCCGTTGGTGTAGCGGGCGAAGATGTTGCCCTCGTCGTCGATCTCCAGGCCCGACAGCTGGCCGGTGGTGTAGCCGTCCTGGGCGACCTTGGTCACCGCGAAGGCGCTGGAGAACTGGGTCGAGCCGCGGATATCGAAGCTGATGGTCGGCGCGGCGGCGGCGCCGTTGGCGCTCCATACCGGCGGAGTGGCGCCGTTGGACTGCGCCGGCACCCAACCGGTGATGCCCAGGGTGCCGTCGGCGTTGACGGTGAAGCCGCCCGTGCCGGTGAAGGTGCTGGTGTCGAGCTGGCCGGAGCTGGTGAAGCCCACCGTGGTGCTGATCGGCGCGGTGCTGGCCGGGTTGGTCGGGTTGCGACCGTCGATCAGCACGTTCATGGTCCAGGAGTTGGCCGGGGTGGCCGACTTGACGAAGTACTGGGTCATGACGTGGGCGTTGCCCTGGGCGTCATAGATGTTCACCGAGGTCGACGAGTTGTAGGTGGTCGGGTCGGCCGGGTCGAACGGCGTCTTGGTCGGCACCGTGTTGGTGGAGTTGAGGTTGAACGGCTGGGTGATGGTGGTGGTGGCCTTGGGCTGCTGGTTGTTGGTCTGGATCACCAGGTCGCCGACCACGCCACTCTGCAGCGCACCATTGGCATCCACCGAGTAGCCCTGCAGGCGATAGCCGTTGTTGTCGACGATGTAGCCGTTCTTGTCGGTGCCGAAGTAGCCGGCGCGGGTGTAACTGATGGCGCCGTTGTTGCTGGTGATGAAGAAGCCGTTGCCGTTCACCGCCAGGTCGAGGGCGTTCTCGGTGTAGTCGATGGTGCCCTGGTTGTAGAGCTGGGCGACGTTGCCCAGCAGCACGCCGCTGCCGATGGTCTTGCTGCCGGAACCGAGCACGGAGGCCGAGTACAGGTCCTGGAACTCGCCACGGGATTGCTTGAAGCCGACGGTGCCGGCGTTGGCGATGTTGTTGCCAGTGATATTGAGGTCACTGGAGGCGGCACGGATGCCGCTGAGTCCGATATTGAACGACATGGGATGCTCCTGTAACGCCGGCGCCGCCGACGATTATTGACCGATGACCTTGACCTTGGAGAGTGCGACGCTGCCCAGCCCGGCGAGGTTGAGCGTCATCTCGGCGCCATTCAGGCCGAGGGTGACGCTGTCCACGTTCGCCGGCAGGTTGGTGGACATCGCCACCGTCTTGCCGTCGATGGCCGCCTCGGCCTGGAAGGTGTAGGTACCGTTCGGCGCGACGTTGCCGCTCGAATCCTTGCCGTCCCACATGAAGCTGACCTGGCCGGCATTCTGGGCGCCCAGGTTGATGCGGTTGACGGTGTTGCCCTTGCTGTCCAGCACGTTGACGTAGACGTTGGTGCTGGCGCCGGTGAGGTTGATGCTGCCCTTCATGGTCTCGCTGGTGTCCACCACCGCCTTGTTGGTGGTGACGATGACCTTGCGGCCGACCAGGGAGGACGCCTGCAGCGCCTGCGAGGACTGGGTGCTGGAGAGGATGCTCTCGACGCTGGTATTCAGGTTGTCGAGGCCTTCCACGGTACTGAACTGGGCCAGCTGCGCCACGAACTCGCTGTTGGTCTGCGGGTCCAGCGGGTTCTGGTTGTTCATCTGGGCCACCAGCAGCTGCAGGAACTGGTCCTTGCCCAGCGAGCTGTCCTTGGTCTTGTCGTTGTCCTTGAGCTTGTACTGGTCGAGGACCGAGCTGCTCGAAGTTCCGCTTACGCTGTCAACGCTCATCTTGTTCCCTCACTCGCGCCTTACTGACCCAGGGTCAGCACGCGCTGCATCATCTGCTTGGCGGTGTTCATCATTTCGACGTTGGTCTGGAAGGCGCGGCTGGCGGAAATCATGTCGGCCATCTCTTCCACCACGTTGACGTTGGGGTAGTACACGTAGCCATCGGCGTTGGCGGCCGGGTGGTTCGGCTCGTAGCGCGGAGTCAGGGCGCTCTGGTCTTCGATCACACCGAGCACCTGCACGCCACGACCGGATTCGTCCTCGCCGGCGAACAGCGAGCCGCTGCTGCCGCCCTCGCTGTTGAGCTGGCTCTGGAACATGGTCGAGAAGACCGGGTGACGGGCACGGTAGGTCTGGTTGATGCTGGAAGACACCGTCTCGGCGTTGGCGATGTTGCTGGAGATGGTGTTCAGGCGAGTGCTCTGGGCGCTCATGCCGGTGCCGGCAATGTTGAAGACGCTGGACAGTGACATGGTGGTGATCTCCGTTATTCGCCGCGCAGGGCGCTGACCAGCCCTTTGAACTTGCTGTTGAGCAGGGTGAAGCTGGCCTGGAACTGCATGGAGTTCTCGGTGTAGGTCGATTGTTCCTGCTGCAGGTCGACGGTGTTCTGGTCGATCGAGGGCTGGAACGGAATCCGGTACTTGAGGCTTTCGTCGAACAGGCTGGCGCCTTCGGCGGCGATGTGGCGCTCGTTGGTCAGGTTGGCATGGAAGGTGCCCTTGCTGTTCTCCACCTGCTGCTGGAGCACGGCCTTGAAGTCCAGGTCACGCGCCTTGTAGTTGGGCGTGTCGGCGTTGGCGATGTTGTTGGCCAGCACTTCGGCACGCTGGGTGCGGAAGCTGAGGGCCTTTTCATGGATGCCAAGGGCGCTTTCGAAGCTGATGCTCATGTCTCTGACCTTTGCCGAGTGGCAGTTCGGTTTGTCTGCCTGACATTCAGCAAAGGCTGTGCCAACTTTTAAAACCCTTTATTTTCAATGGCTTGAGATAAATCCGAGCGGCAATCGAAGCGGCAACGGCAAGGCATTACCGCTTTTGCCGGTGCCGACGGCAACGCGGATGGGCGATCTTGCCGCTGGGCGGCAATGGCCGCCAGCGGTGATCGCCGCCCTGCCCTCTCCTTTTGCCCACGTGGTCTAGGCTTTGGTTTCCGCTTGGCGGCAGCCGCTGCGCAACGCCGCCATCGCCCCTTGATCGACGAACCCGAGGAGATCGAAATGCCCATCGAAAAAGCCCTGTACCGCGCCTACGCCGAAGCCTACGGCGGCCGTGAAGGCCGTGCCGTTTCGTCCGATGGCGTACTGGATGTGAAGCTGACCACGCCCAAGGAACTGGGCGGGCCGGGAGGTGAAGGAACCAACCCCGAGCAGTTGTTCGCGGCCGGCTATTCGGCGTGCTTCCTCGGTGCCATCAAGTTCGTGGCCGGCAAGGAGAAGGTCGCCCTGCCGGACGACGCGTCCATCGAAGGCATCGTCGGCATCGGCACGCTGCCCACCGGTTTCGGCATCGAGGTGGAGCTGCGCATCTCCCTGCCGGGCGTCGACAAGGCCGTGGCCAAGGACCTGATCGACAAGGCGCACGTGGTGTGCCCCTACTCCAACGCGACCCAGGGCAACATCAATGTGACCCGCACGCTGGTTTGAGGGCACGCGCCACCGCCGCGACACAAATGAAAAGGGAGGCTTTCGCCTCCCTTCCTCATTTCATCCGCGGGTCACTTGACCTTGTAGATGATCCCCGGGCTGCACTGCACCATCTGGTACAGGTCCGGCAGGCCGTTGAGCGCCTCGGACGCACCCAGGAACAGGTAGCCACCGGGTTTCAGCGTGGCGTGGATGCGCGTGAGGATGTCCTTCTTCACCTCGGCGGAGAAGTAGATCAGCACGTTGCGGCAGAAGACGATGTCGAACTTGCCCAGTGCCGCGTAGCTGTCCAGCAGGTTCAGCGGGCGGAACTCGACACGGTTGCGGATCGCCGGCTTGACCACCCAGCGCCCCGGCCCTTTGGGGTCGAAGTAACGGGTCAGGCGCTCCTGGGAGAGCCCGCGCCCCATCGCCAGGCTGTCGTACTCGCCGGCCTTGCAGGCGGCGAGCATGGCGCTGGACAGGTCGGTGGCGACGATGCGCACGCCGGCCTTGAGCTGGCCGAGGTTGGTCTTCTCGAATTCGTCGATCGCCATGGACAGGGAGAACGGCTCCTGCCCGGACGAACTGGCTGCCGACCAGATGCGCAGCGGCTGGTTGGGCGAGGCCTTGATCATCTCCGGCAGCACCCGGCTCTTCAGTACCTCGAAGGGATAGGTGTCGCGAAACCACAGGGTCTCGTTGGTGGTCATGGCATCGACGACCTGCTCGCGCAGGCCGCCACGGGGGGAACCCTGGATCTTCTGGATCAGCTCCCCCAGGGTCTTGATGCCGTTCTGCTCCATCAGCTTGTTAAGGCGGCTGGATACCAGGTACTGCTTGTTGCTTCCCAGCAGGATGCCGCAGGTTTTTTCCAGGAAGGTCCGGAACTGCTCGAAATCCAAGTTACCTGAAGACACTAGGCCCGCCTCATTCATATCTGTTTCCTGGGGGAGTCATCCCTCAGCCGCCATCAGCGATTCTGATCCGCTCGATCACCCGCGCCGCCAGATCGTCGGGTCGGAACTTGGCGAGGAAATCATCCGCGCCGACCTTCTTCACCATCGCCTGGTTGAACACGCCGGAGAGCGAAGTATGCAGGAGGATGTGCAGTTTCTGCATTCTCGCATCGCCTCGGATCTCCGCCGTCAGCGTGTAGCCGTCCATTTCCGGCATCTCGATGTCGGAAATGATCATCAGCAACTCCTTCTCCGGCGCCTTGCCCTGCTCGACCATGTCGTGCAGGTAGTTGTACGCCTGGCGGCCGTCGTTGAGCGCCGTGACCTCGACGCCCACCGTCTCCAGGCAGCGGATCAGCTGCTTGCGGGCCACCGACGAGTCGTCGACGATCAGCACCCGCTTGGTGACGGCACTGGCCTGGGTGTTCTGGTCGATCACGCCCTCGGAAATGACTTCGGAAGTCGGTGCGACCTCGGCGAGGATCTTCTCCACGTCGATGATCTCCACCAGGTTCTTGTCGACCCGGGTAACCGCGGTCAGGTAGTGCTCACGACCGGTCCCCTTGGGTGGCGGATGGATCTCCTCCCAGTTCATGTTGACGATGCGCTCCACCGAGCGCACCAGGAAACCCTGAACCTTGGTGTTGTATTCCGTGATGATGACGAAGCTGTTCTTCAGGTCATCCAGCCCACGTCGACCGGTGGCCATGGCCAGGTCGAGGATGGGAATGGTACCCCCGCGGATGTTGGCCACGCCGCGGACCACAGGGCTCGACTTGGGCATGATGGTGAGCTTGGGGCATTGCAGCACCTCCTTCACCTTGAACACGTTGATCCCGTAGAGCTGGGTCCCATCCAGCCGGAACAGCAGCAACTCCAGCCGGTTCTGACCGACCAGTTGCGTACGCTGGTTAACCGAATCCAATACACCGGCCATGCCAGGACTCTCCCGTTATTAGCTTCAGCACGCTTCGCCTTAGAGTAGCAGGCGGCACGGGCCTTGCTTTTGATCTTGATATGAACGCTATGACGACGATTTTCCGACACACGATGGCACAACGCCGCCATCTTTTTAAGGCTCTTTTACTTGTTTTGCTCGGCCTCGGCCATAACGGCGCCTCGGCTGAGGAACTCACTTCGCCCGAAGTCCTTATCGGCTCCACCCAAGGCTTTCTTGAGTTCACGGTGGAGGATTATCTGCAGACCAACAATATCCAGGGTCGTTACGACATTCAGATCAACCGTCTCGACCCGCGCCTGCGTCTGGCCGCCTGCGACAGGGAATTGACGGTCGCACTGGAAAGCCCGGCACAACCCATCGGCCGGGTCACCGTCAGCGTGCGCTGCGAAGGCAGCACGCCGTGGAGCATCTACGTCCCCGCGCAGGTGCGGCTGTTCCGGGAAGTAATAGTAGTAGCCCGTCCGTTGCGCAGGGGGGCGGTCGTCACCTCGGATGACTACAACCTGGTGGAACGCGAGGTGGGCCTGCTCAACCAGGGCTACCTCACCGACCCCGCACAGGCCGAGGGCTTCAAGCTGACCCGCGCCGTGGTCGCCGACCAGGTGCTGGCGCCGGTGCACCTGGAGACCGCCGAGGTGATCCGCAAGGGCGACCAGGTGGTGATCACCGCCAGGAGCAGCAGCATCAGCGTGCGCATGCCCGGCGAGGCCTTGACCGATGGCTCGCCGGGGCAGCAGATAAGAGTGCGCAACCTGCAGTCCAAGCGCGTTGTCAAAGCTCGGGTGGTAGGCCCGGGCCAGGTCGAAGTCTCAATGTAGGCACGGGTTTTGTATGTACATACGTCATGTCGTGTAAAGTGCCGTTCCGACGTCACTTCCAGGCCCGGAAAAAAAGTCCGGAAATTTGCCTAAAGTTTCATTAGGCATGGCCGATAGCGTCGGTAAGCGTCCAAACACCCAGAGGTTCTGCATCATGGTCATCGACTTCAACCGGCTGAATAACGCCGCTACGCCGCCCGGTACGGGCCGTACGAGCAACGCCCAGGCCGGCGGCAAGAACGAAGCCGTCTCCAGCTCGACGACTCCGTCGCAGGCTGCCACCACCGACGCGGCCAAGACCGCCAAGACCGCCAAGACCGGTGAGAACGTGCAGCTCAGCAGCGATGCGCAGAACCTGCAGAAAGCCACCGACAAACTGCGTGACCTGCCCACCGTGGACAAGGAGCGCGTCGAAAAAATCAAACAGGCCATTGCCGACGGCTCCTATCAGGTAGACAGTCAGCGCGTGGCCAGCAAACTGCTCGACTTCGAATCCCAGCGCTAGTCCCATGGCAGCGCTGGGGACATTGGACGCCCAATCCCCAGAGCCCGCGATGCAAGACACTATCCTGCTCGACCTGTTCACCAACGATATCGGCCACGCCCAGCGTCTGCTTGAGCTGATCGATACCGAATTCAAGGCCCTCACCGAGCGTGACCTGGGCCATCTCGAAAAGATCCTCGCCGACAAGCAGCCCTTGCTCGCCCTGCTCGATGCCCATGGCAAAGAGCGCACCGAAGCCCTCCTCGCGCTGGACCTGACCGCCGACCGTTCCGGCCTGCACAGGCTCGCCAAAACCTCGCCGCTGGGGGCCGACCTGATCGCCCGCAGCGAGGAATTGAGCGCCGTGCTCGAGCAGTGCCAGACCGCCAACCAGCGCAATGGCCGGCTGATTCGAGCGAATCAGGCCTCCGTTGGCAGCACCCTGGCGATTCTGCGTGGTCAGGATGCTCCCAGCCTCTATGACAGCCGTGGTGGTGCCGCTAAAATCCCGCGACAGCGCCCGCTCAGCCAGGCCTGATAACAATAAGGGTACGACGACATTACCGGCACGATGCCAGTATGCTAGTGCCGGAAGTCATTCGTGCTTGGAGAGTCCTGGACCGTGTCCAATGCGTTTATCGAAGAAGATGGCCCCCAACCACCCAAGGTGCTCAAGGCGCCGGTGGAGATCCTTGCCAATCTTCGTCTGCTGCAGCAAAACCACGACCCGCTGATCATCACCTTCAACGAGCGCAGCCAGCGCTTCCAGACCTACCTCGTCGAGATCGACAAGGACAAGAAGATGCTGGCCCTCGACGAGATGATCCCAAACGACGGTGAACGATTCCTGCGCAACGGCGAGAGCTTCCGCCTGGAAGGTTTCCGCGACGGCGTGCGCATCGCCTGGGAATGTCCACAGCCCGTGCGTGTCGGGGAGTTCGAAGGTGACGCCTGCTACTGGTGCCCGCTCCCCGATGAGGTGATCTACCACCAGCGTCGCAACGCCTTCCGCGCCCCGCTGATGCTCAGCCAGCTGGCGGTGGTGGAACTGGCCGGCGACAAGCTGCCCAAGGGCCTGCCCGGGCACATGCTGGATATCTCCGCCACCGGCTGCAAGCTGCGCTTCCCGGGCGACCTCACCAGCCGTTTGCAACCCGGCCAGGTCTACGAACGCTTCAGCGCCCAGCTGCCGGTCGGCACCCTGGTCGCCGCCGTCGAACTGCGCCACGCCAGCTACGACGAAAAGCTCGACATGACCTTCGTCGGCATGCGCTTCTACCGCTCAAGCGGCCAGGAACAGCGCCTGATCGAACGCTTCGTCTACCAGCTGCAGCGCGAAGCCCGGCGCTTCGACAAGGACGACCTGTTCTAGCCAGTCGCACCGCTCGCCTCGCGAGCGGTGCACTTCCCTCACGGCACGCGCACCTCTATCCCGAGCTCCGCCAGGCGCGGCAGGTGCTCCGGCCGGTCCAGCGCCCACATCACCGGCAACAGGCCATGGCTCCATTCCAGCTCCTGCAGGCGTTCGCAGGTGAGCGCCAGCAGCCGATCGCTGCCCCAGGGCATCGCCTCGAACAGCCGTGGATCGACCCGGCGCAGGCCCAGCAGCACGTAGCCACCTTCCTCCGTCGGCCCGAGCACCGCCTGATGTTGCTGCAAGGCCTCGCAGGCCGCTGCCAGGTAATCCGCATCCAGTGCCGGGCTGTCATGACCGAACAGCACCACCGCATCGCTCTCCGCCAGGCCCAGCGCGGCGATGCGGCGCATGCGCTCGCCCAGGTCGCCCGCCGGCTGGCCGACCACGGTCCAGCCCAGCTCGCCGGCAAGACCCGAAAGCGCCTCGTCGGGACCATCGTCCAGCCACAGGAAGCGCTCGCCGAACCCCGCCACCGGCAGGCCCAGCGTCCGCTCGACCAACTGCCGCTGCAGGAGACTCGCGCCCTCCTCGCCCAGCACCGGCACCAACCGGTTCCTGACGCTGCCGGGCTGCGGCGCCCGGGCCAGCAGGTGCAGGGAAATGCTCAAGCTCATGGTCAGCCCTCCTCGGTCCGGTAGCGGGCGCGCAGCAGCGAGCGCCCGGGCGAGTAGTTCCGACAGCGGCGAGCGGCATTGATTCGGCGCCGATGGAGGACGCCCGTCGCCATCAGCTGGGACGGGGCTCCTCGGGGGGCGGCGGCGTGAAGCTGTCGCCGCCCATCTGCTCGTGCACCACCTGCTCGTCCACGCGCGGGTCGAGGGCGGCCACCAGGGGCGAGCTGACCTCCGGGGTCGCCACGTGATGCAACGGCGCCTCGTCGACGCGGTGCAGCCCGGTCACCTTGTCGGGCCGCACGCGCAGCACCAGCACCAGCGCGCAGAGGCTGGCGAAGGCATAGAACATGTTCGGCCCCACCTGCTTCATCAGCGCACCGGTGACCAGCGGACCGACGCTCGCGCCGACGCCGAAGGTGATCAGCAGCATGGCGGTCAGCGAGACCCGCCGCTCCGCCTCGATATGGTCGTTGGAAAACGCCACCGCCAGCGGGTAGAGGGTGAACTGCAGCATGCAGACCAGGAAGCCCATGGGGAACAGCAGCTCCATCGGCACCTGCGGCATCAGCGCCAGCGGCAGGGCCGCCAGCACCAGCAGCGCGGCGACGGTGCGGATCAGCATCGCCCGGTCATGGCGGTCCGACAGCCAGCCCAGCGGCCACTGCACCAGCAGGCCGGCGAGGATGCAGCAACCCATGAACAGACCGATCTGCTCCGTGGACAACCCCTGCCGCGTGGCATAGAGCGGCGCCAGGCCATAGAAGGAGCCGAGCATCAGCCCGGAGATCAGCACCGTGGTCATCGACTGCGGCACGCGCTTGATGAAGAAGCGTGGCTCCAGGGGCGCCGGATGCAACGGCGCCGGGTGGATCTTGCGGGTCACCGCCACCGGCACCAGGCACAGCGCGAAGCACATCGCCACCAGCATCAGCAGCTCCGGGCCCAGGTTCGGGTGCAGTACCAGCACCAGCTGGCCCAGCACCAGGCCCAGGTAGGACGCCACCATGTAGCCGGCGAACACCTGGCCACGCTGGCCGGCGTCCGCCTGCTCGGTGAGCCAGCTCTCGATGACCATGTACTGGCACATCATCCCCAGGCCCACCAGCATGCGCATGAACAGCCACGCCGGCAGCCAATCGATCAGGCCATGCCCCAGCACCGCCGCCGTCACCGCACCGGCACAGGCCACGTAGGCACGGATATGCCCCACCCGCGCGATCAACCGGTGCCCCAGCTTGCCGCCGAGGATCAGGCCCAGGTAGTTGGCCGCCATCAGCGCACCGACCCACAGACCGTCCACCTTGTCGGCGGCCAGGCGCAGGCCCAGGTAGGTACTGAGCAGGCCGGAACCGATGAGCATCAGCAGCGTGGCGAAGTAAAGGGCACGAAAGGACTTCAAGACACGACCCATTGGCTTTCCATGCGCTCCTTGAACAAGAGCGGGCCGCCATATGCGGCCCGCAAGGGGGGATGCTACGCCTGGGCGGCCAGTACGCGCCGCTCCCAGGGGGTGATCTGATCGAAGAAGCTGGTCAGCTCCATCGTCTTGGTGGCGATGTAGCCTTCGATGAACTCCTCCCCGAACAGTTCCCGGGCCAGATCACTGCGCTTCAGACGCTCCAGAGCGGCATGCAGGGTACAGGGCAGGACCAGGGATTCGGGAATATCGAACTCGCCCTGCATGGGCGCGCTCGGCGCGATCCGCTGCTCCATGCCGTGCAGCCCCGCCGCCAGGCTGGCCGCAATGGCCAGGTACGGGTTGGCGTCGGCCCCCGGCAAACGGTTCTCCACCCGCCTCGCCACCGGCGCGCTGGCCGGAATGCGCAGCCCAGCGGCGCGATTGTCGTGGGACCAGCAGGCATTGTTCGGCGACGCATAGGGGTGGCAGAGGCGCTGGTAGGAATTCACGTTCGGCGCGAACAGCCCGGTGAAATCCGCCATCGCCGCCTGCTGCCCGCCAATGAAATGGTAGAAGGCATCGGTCGCCTCGCCCGCCCCGTCGCTGAAAATATTCCGCCCCTCCCCGATCGTCACCACGCTCTGGTGAATGTGCATCGAGCTGCCCGGCGTGTGCGCCAGCGGCTTGGCCATGCACACCACCGTCACCCCGTGCTTGAGCGCCACCTCCTTGAGCATGTGCTTGAACAGGAACGTCTGGTCCGCCAGCAGCATCGCATCGCCATGCAGCAGGTTGATCTCGAACTGGCTCACGCCCATCTCGTGCATGAAGGTGTCGCGGGGCATGCCCAGCAGCTCCATGCACGCATAGACCTCCTCGAAGAACGGGCGCAGGCCGTTGTTGGAGGTCACGCTGAACGCCGAGCAACCATCCTCGCGGCGCCCGTCCAGGCCCAGCGGCGGCTGGAAGCTCTGGTGCGGGTCGGGGTTCGGCGCAAAGACGAAGAACTCCAGTTCGGTGGCCACCACCGGGGCCCAGCCGTGGGCGGCGTAGCGCTCCAGCACGCGGCGCAGCAGGCCGCGGGTCGACAGGCCGGACGGCCGCCCATCCAGCTCCTGGGCGTCGCAGATGGCCAGGGCGCGCGGGTTGGCGCTCCAGGGCAGGCGGTGCACCTGGCTCGGCTCGGCCACCAGCGCCAGGTCACCGTCGTCGCTGCCGTAATACTTCGCCGCCGGGTAGCCACCCATGATGCATTGCAGCAACACGCCCCGTGCCAGCTGCAAACGGCGGCCGGAGAGGAAGCCCTCGCCGGTCATCACCTTGCCTCGCATCACCCCGTTGAGGTCAGGGGTGACGCACTCGATCTCGTCGATGCCGGCCAGTCGTTCTGCGAGGGAACCTGGGACGTCGGTAGTCATGCTTGTTGTCCTTGTGGGTACTGCGATCACGCCGAATTGGCGGCGTGCACAAAATACGCACCGACTGTTCGATATATCAAGCACCTGTGTTCCAGCACGACCCCATGCCGGCAGTCGTGGGGTGGGTAGAGCCACACGAAACCCATCATGCCCGCCACAACACGTCCCCGAACCCATGAAAAAGGGGCCCAACCAGCGGTTGGGCCCCTCTCGTCACTCCATCCGTAGCCCGGGCCTCAGCCCGGGAACCCGCCCGGCACTCAGGCGATACGCGCGCCCCTCGGGCTCACCTCCAGCTCGCCGATCTTCTCCAGCCGCGCCCGCACGATATTGCGGCTGATGCCCAGCAGGCGCCCGGTCTGCAACTGGTTGCCGTGGCAGAAACGGTAGGCGGTGCGGAACACCGTCTCCTCGATGTGCTCGTACAGGTCCGGGCGGTTCTGCTCGAACAGCGCCGTCAGCGCCGCCTCCAGGTCCACCGGCGCGGCCGGGCCGGCCAGCACGCCCTGCGGCTGGTCGTGGCGCACACCCGACGGGCGCATGTCCACCAGGTGCAGGTCACCCGGCTGCACCTGCTGGTTGCGGCACACCAGCAGCGCATGGTGGATAGCGTTCTCCAGCTCGCGGATGTTGCCCGGCCAGCTGTGGGTCAGCAGCTTGCGCTCTGCCTCCACACTCAGGGATGCGCGGTTGTAGCCCAGGCGCTGGCAATGCTCCTCCAGGAAGAACTCGGCCAGCGGCAGGATGTCCCCCGGCCGCTCGCGCAGCGGGGGCAGGCGGATGGTCGCCACGTGCAGGCGGTAGAACAGGTCCTCGCGGAAATGCCCCGCCACCACCGCGTCGGCCAGGTTGACGTTGGTCGCTGCCACCAGGCGCACATTGATCGGGATCGGCGTGCGCGAGCCCAGGCGCACCACCTCGCGCTCCTGCAGCACGCGCAACAGCTTCACCTGCATGTTCAGCGGCAGGTCGCCGATCTCGTCGAGGAACAGCGTCCCGCCGTTGGCCGCCTCGAACCAGCCGGCCTTGCTGTTGGTCGCCCCGGTGAAGGCACCCTTCTCGTGGCCGAACAGCTCGCTCTCCACCAGCGACTCGGGGAAGGCGCCGCAGTTGACCGCCACGAAAGGCTCCTTGCCGCGACGGCTGAGGTGATGGATGTGCCGCGCCACCAGCTCCTTGCCGGTGCCGGTCTCACCGATGATCAGGGCATTGGCCTCGCTCGGCGCCAGACGCTCGATACGGTTGAGCAGCTCCTGCGAACGCGGGTCCTTGAAGACCAGGACCGTGGCACGCACGGACTTGGTCAGTTCGCGGGCATTGGGGTGGGTGAGCAGCGACATGATGCATTCCTGGCAGAGATGGGCGCGCCGCCATAGTGCATCAATCTAAATAGACTAAAAAATTATTAATTAGCATTTATATATTCCATAAAAGATATAAGCGACGCGACTGCTGCCCCAGCAGCAACGCGCCAGCAATCCCTTGTGCCGGCACCAGCACTGCAGCGGCAGCCCCGCAGCACGCCCCACACGAGCAAACCCGCGCCAACACTGGCCCCGGCGGCCAGCGCCCGTGCCATGGCATGCATCCTGCTCCCACCGCAGCATCAGCCGGGCTCACCGGCACGCATTGCAAGGAGTGGAACCATGAACAGAATCTGGCGCAGCAGCCTGGCGGCCCTCGCCGCCCTGGCCTTCGCTTTCGGCGCCCAGGCCGCCGAAGCCCCCACCTCGGTGAAGATCGCCATCGTCGCCTACACCCAGGGCGGCAAGCCGGTGTTCGGCGGCATCCCCGGCCGGGTGATCGAAGAAGGCTGGCTGGCCTCGGAGCTGGACAAGCGCGGCATCAAACTCGACTGGATCGCCCTGCCCCACGCCGGCGCCGGCCCGCAGATCAACGAAGGCTTCTCCAACAACAGCATCGACTTCGCCGTGCGCGGCGACCTGCCCTCGGTGATCGGCGCCGCTGGCGGCGTGCCCGGCAAGCTGGTCGTGCCCGGCGGCAACGGCAACAACGTGTACCTGGTGGTGCCGGCCAACTCCCCGGCCAAAAGCATCGACGACCTCAAGGGCAAGCGCATCGCCCTGCACCGCGGCCGCCCCTGGGAGTTCGCCTTCAGCAACTTCCTCGCCAGCAAGGGCCTGGCCCTGACCGACTTCAAGATCGCCAACCTCAACCCCCAGGTCGGCGCCGCCGCCGTCTCCGCCGGCAAGGTCGACGCCGCCGTGCTGCTCAACGAGTCCTACCTGCTCGAAGACAAGGGCGTGGGCCGCATCATCTGGTCCACCAAGCAGGGCTCCAACGACTGGCGCCTGGTCTCCGACCTCTGGGGCACCGACGACTTCATCCAGCGCCATCCCGACGTCCCCCAGCTGCTCGCCACCGCCTGGGTCAAGGCCGCCTGGTGGATCTCCCAGGAGCAGAACCAGGACGCCTACTACCAGCTCTCCTCCCGCGCCGGCACCCCGGAGAGCGTCCTGCGCCGCGACGACCAGGGCGACCCGGTCGCCTGGAAGGACCGCTGGGCGCCCAAGAGCGACCAGCAGCTCAAGGCCCACTACCAGGCCCTCACCCGCTACGCCCTGGACAACCGCCTGATCCGCGAGGACGTCGACATCGGCCAATCCCTCGCCACCCGCTTCACCAACCAGGCGCTGATCGACCTGCACCTGGAAGACTACTGGCCCAGCCTCAAGGGCCAGCTCAGCGCCCGCTGAGCACGCCACAACCGCATGGGTGGAGGTAAAAACGACCTCCACCCTACGCCCCTCCCGACCTAACCCGCCCCTGCTTCCCCACTGCTTCCCACGCAACAACCCCCTGCTTCCCCGCCAGCACCGCCCCGCGTGAAAAACCTCCAGGCCCAGGCCCCGCGCGGCCTTCGCCGTTCTGGCGCGAAACCTGCTCCGTCCCCTGCATGGCGTGGGCACGTCCATCGCCCCGCCCCATCCAAGGAGGATCTCCATGAGCATCGAATTCTTCACCCGCCTGCCCCTGCACGGCGAAACCCAGTACCTGCCCGGCGACCCGCGCAACCGGGGCGACTGGCACCGGGGCGGCCCCAGCACCGGTGCGGTGTCCGGCTTCGCCGTCGGCGACCACTTCACCTACATCGACTACCTCGGCCAGATCGCCCGCGCCGCCGAGATCAACGGCTTCGGCGGTGCGCTGATGGTCAACGCCCCCATCGGCGAAGAGCCCTGGACCGTCTGCTCGCTGCTCGCCCGCGAGACCCGCACGCTGAAGTTCGTCACCGCCTTCCAGCCCTACCACTACACGCCCTGGGTCGCCGTGCAGCAGGCCGCCACCTACCAGCGCGCCACCGGCAACCGCCTGGTGTGGAACATCATCAACGGCGGCTCCGACGCCATCCAGCGCCAGGTCGGCGACTACAGCGGCCACGACGACCGCTACGCCCGCGCCACCGAGTTCATGGACGTGGTGCGCGGCTACTGGCACAACGAGAACTTCCACTACGACGGCACCTACTACAAGGCCGACGGCGGCGGCCTGCGCGGCCCGCTGAAAAAGGCCGAGCTGCCGCTGATCTGCACCGCCGGCTCGTCCATCCCGGCCCGCGAATTCGCCGCCAAGCACGCCGACTACTACCTGATGCGCGCCGAGCACCCGGACGAAGTCCGCGCGCTGATCGCCGACGTGCGCGAGCGCGCCCTCAAGTACGGCCGCCACGACATCCGCTTCGGCCTGTCCATCGACGTCATCACCCGCGAGACCGAGGACGAGGCCCGCGCCGAGGCCAAGCGCTTCTTCGACGAAGGCGTCGCCCGCGGCGCGGTCAAGGCGGTGGCCGCCCACGCCGGCCTGCGCACCGCGCGCAAGCTCAGCTACGAGCATGGCTACCAGGAGAAGGCCGAGAACCCGGGCTACGAAGACTTCTTCATCCACCCCAACGTCTGGGCCGGCTTCGGCTACATCGGCATCCCCCCGGGCTGCGCCCTGGTCGGCAGCTACGCCAACGTCGTGGCACGCATCCGCGAGTACAACGAACTGGGCATCGACCTGTTCTTCCTGGCCGGCTACCCGCACCTGGAAGAGGCCTACCGCCTGGGCGAGCACGTGCTCCCGCACTTCCGTGGCGAGCGCGACGGCCTGGTGAAGAGCACCGACGCCCCCATCGAACTGCGCGCCGTCAACGGCGGCCCCGCCGGAGCCTGACGCCATGGCCGAGCAGCGCTTCCTGATCGACGCCAGCCTCGCCCTGGTGCTGCTGTTCTCCTGGCTGCCGCTGCTGGGCGCCGCCTGAAACCGAACCGGATCGAAGGAAAGAGTCGATGCACGATGAACTGACCCGCCGCCGCTTCCTCGGCGGCAGCCTGGCCCTCGGTGGCGGGCTGCTGCTGGGGGGCGGCCTGCTCGCCGGCTGCGACCAGCAGGCCCCCGGCACCCAAGCCGCCAACCCGCTCGTCCCGAGCCCTGGCGGGCGCCTGCGCCTGGGCATCATCGACGGCAACCAGAGCGGCAACCTCGACGCCCACAAGCCCATCGGCAGCGGCATCGTCCGGGGCTTCGCCCTCTACGCCAAGCTGTGGGAGTGGGACGAGCAGATGCAGCCGCGCCTGGCCCTGGCCGAAGAGGCCGAGGTCAGCCCCGATGCCCGCACCTGGACCCTGCGCCTGCGCCAGGGCCTGGAGTTCCACCACGGCAAGACCATCGACGCCGACGACCTGATCTTCTCCGTGCGCCGCCTCACCGACCCGGAACTCGCCTCGCCCTACGCCGCGCTGCTGCACTGGGTGGACCGCGACAACCTGGTCAAGCTCGACGAGCGCACCATCCGCCTCAGTTTCAAGGAAGGCCGCGGCTTCTTCCCCCTGGCGGAAACCTGGGTCAACTTCGGCGGCATCGTCCCGGTGGACTACCACCCCGTCACCAACCCCGTCGGCGCCGGGCCCTACAAGCTGAAGAGCTTCACCCCCGGCCGGCGCTCGCTGTTCACCCGCTTCGACAACTACTACAAGAGCGGCAAGCCCTACGCCGACGAGCTGGAAATCATCGACTTCAAGGACCAGGTCTCGCGCCTCGCCGCCCTGCGCGCCGGGCAGATCGACATGGCCAACGGCATGCCGAGCGAACAGCTCGACCTGCTGCGCAACGACCCGCGCATCAAGCTGGTGACCTCCATCACCGGCAACTGGCTGTCCTTCGACATGAACACCGCCAAGGCGCCCTTCGACGACCCGCGCGTGCGCCAGGCCTTCCGCCTGCTGGCCGACCGCGAGGAGCTGGTGCGACGCGCCCTCAACGGCCAGGGCCGCGTCGCCAACGACCTCTACGCGCCCTTCGACCCCACCTTCAACCACGCCCTGGCGCCGCGCCCGCACGACCCGCAGCGTGCCCGCGAACTGCTGCGCGAAGCCGGGCACGAAAACCTCGAAGTGGAACTGGTCACCACCGCCGGCCCCGGCCTCGCCTCGGCCCTGGTGCTGGCCGAACAGGCCAAGCGCGTCGGCATCACCCTCAAGGTGCGCCAGGTCGACCTCGCCACCTTCCAGGGACCGCAGCGCACCGAGTGGGCGCTGAGCACCGGCGGCAGCATCGGCGCGCCCTTCCTCGCCAGCGGCATGCACAGCGACGCCCCCTTCGCCGTGGCCAACAAGACCAACTTCAACGACGCGGAGTTCTCCGAGCTGTTCCTCCAGGCCATGGCCCAGCCCGACCTGGAGCAACGCAAGGCCCTGGTCCATCGCGCCCAGCAGGTCCAGTACGATCGCGGCGGCCTGCTCATCTGGGGCTACGCCGACCTGCTCGACGGCTTCTCCACCCGTGTCGGTGGTGCCCGGGAAGAACAGACCCTGTTCAGCACCTGGCGCTTCGAGAGCCTCTGGTTGAACGGCACCGCCTGAGCCCGTCCGGAGTGCTGCGAGATCAGCACTCCGGCAACAACCGGCTGCGTATCCCCCAGCAACTTTCCTGCGGTATCCGGCGCCACGCGAGCACCCTGTTCGCGGGCCTTTTATCGCCTGTCGAAACTTCGCCGACCCACTGAATAAATCCTTTATTTATCAAATGGATGGATAAATTACAGATTAATTCCGAACACCTGCACCCGGCTGGCACGGGCCGTGCTGTATCCACCTCGACACATTCAATTATTAGAACCACCCGAACCCGCGACGGCGGCTTTCGACAGCAATTACCGGACCTGCGCGTCCGGGCTTTTCAGCCCCTGCCTGAAACCCATCAGCCCACTGGCACGTGCGCATGGCATCCCCATGCGCGCTGGAAAGTCACAGCCCGGAGAATCGCCCAGCATGTTCAGCCTCGCCCCACCGCCTGCCGTCGCCCTGCGCCGCAACACCCTGTCCCTGGCCATCCTGGCCCTGCTCTCCGCCACCGCCCTGGCCGAGGAAAAGCCCGCCGATCCCGAGGCCGAATCCACCCGGGAACAGGCGCAGCAGAAAAAGACCGACGCGCCCGTGCTCGACGTCGTGCAGGTACAGGGCAAGCGCCTCGACGCCGCCACCTCGGTGGTGCCCGTACGCCCGCCCAGCTCGGTGTACGGCGGCACCGCCGCCAGCGTGCTCGACACCCCGCGCTCGGTCACCCAGGTCAACGCCGAACAGCTCGCCAACGACCCCATCCGCAGCTCCGACGACCTGGTCAAGTACGCCCCCGGCATCACCCGTGGCGGCGGCCAGAACGCCGGCATCGCCCCGCAGTTCCGCGCGCAGAACTCCGAAGTGTTCCAGGACGGCCAGCGTGCCTACGCCGTGCGCCACCCGGCCAACTTCAACGCCATCGAAGGCGCCGACATCGTCGCCGGCCCCTCCTCGGTGGTGTACGGCTCGGTCAGCGGCAGCGGCGGCTACGTCAACTACCTGAGCAAGAAGCCCGACTTCGACCAGTTCCGCACCCGCCTCAGCGGCCAGCTCGGCACCTGGGTGCCCGACGGCGAATCGCGCGACTCCACCCGCTTCACCGTCGACAACACCGGCCCCATCAGCGACGACCTCGCCTACCGCGTCAGCATCACCCGCCAGCGCCAGGAGGATTACTACGACAACGTCGAGAACAACTTCGACGCCTTCTATGGCGCCTTCGCCTGGCGCGGCGACGGCATCCGCGTGGACTGGAACGCCGCCTACGACGACTACTTCGACTGGAACATCGCCCACGGCTGGAACCGCGCCACCCAGCAACTGGCCGACAGCGGCAAGTACCATGCCGGCCGTGCCACACCGATCATCCAGAACGGCGGCACCCTGTGGTCGCCGGTGTTCGAATCCGGCGCCGCCGACTCCGCCGTGCTCGGCTGGGTGCGCCGCCAGCGCAACGCCCAGGGCCAGTACGCGGTGGTCAACAACAGCTTCCAGGCCGCCTCCCCCAACACCCAGGCCAGCCCCGGCACCCTGCGCGGCTGGGTCTACGACCCCAGCCTGGCCGGCAACGGCCTGGTCTCCCTCGACCCGCAGAAAGGCCACCGCGCCGAAGACAAGAGCACCTCCACCCGCTTCACCACCCAGCTGCGCGCCGAGCTCGACCTCAGCCCCGGCATCACCCTGGCCAACAGCGCCTTCTACCAGCGCTCCGAAGACACGGTCGACGCGGTCGGCGCCTTCCAGGTGCAATCGAAAGACAACATCTTCGACAACCGCTTCGAATTCCGCTCGCGCAACGAAACCAGCCTGTTCGGCCAGGTGCTGCGCGACGAGAGCAACAGCGGGCTGATCTACCGGCGCGAGAGCAACCAGTCGATCGCCGCCAACAACAGCTTCGGCTCCACCATCAACGCCTACGACCTGACCCAGGACCCCTCCACCAAGAACCCCGGCGACCTGCTCGGCTTGACCGGCGCCAACCCGGCCGGCGGCAACGGCGCCTGGATCGGCCAGCCCGGCGTGCCGCAGTTCTCCAGCTACTACGGCTGGCTCAACCTCGCCGCCATGTACCCGGCCGGGCATGGCCTGTACGCCGAATCCCTGGCGCCCTACACCGCCGAAAGCGTGTGGACCACCAAGACCCTGTTCACCCAGCACAACCTGCGCTTCGCCGAGCGCTACGGCCTCAACGTCGGCGCCAGCCGCAGCTGGATCGACGCGCGCATCGAGAACCCCTTCGTCCTGCGCGCCGGCACCGAGCGCCAGGACAGCGACAGCTACCGCCTGTTCTCCGTGCAGGTCAGCCCCTACATCAAGCCCACCGAGAACAGCACCCTCTACTACACCTTCGACCGCTCCCTGGCGGTCAACACCGGCTTCTTCTCCAACGGCATCGGCTGGGGCAGCGGTGCCGGCGCCAACCTGCTCAACCCGCTGTCGTTCGAAAGCCTCAGCGTGCTCCACGAAGTGGGCCTCAAGGTCGACGCCATCCCCGACCGCCTGTTCCTCTCCCTCGCCGCCTTCAAGCAGGCGCGTGACCAGTCGCCGGACAGCAACAACAACATCGCCCGCCTGATCATCAAGGGCGTCGAGGCCACCGCGCGCTACCAGCCCGACGAACACCTGCGCAGCGGGCTCAACCTCACCCGCCTCACGGCCTACAACGAATTCACCACCCAGACCGGTTTCGCCTCCGCCGGCTTCATCGCCGACAACGGCACCGTGTTCGGCGACAACAACGCCCTCAACCAGCGGCCCTCCGGGCGCTACGACGCCGTGCAGATCCCCGAGTACAGCGTCAGCGGCTTCCTCGACTACAGCTTCGACTCCGGCTTCGGCGCCGAGCTCTCCGGCTGGTGGACCAGCAACTGGTACCTGAACCTCAGCAAGACGGTGAAGGTGCCCGACGAATACAACCTCGACCTCGCCCTCTACTACCGCCAGCCGCAGTGGAGCGCCACGGTGCGCGTGCTCAACCTCACCGACGAGCTGAACTTCGTCAGCGGCCTCGCCGGCTCCACCAACACCTTCCTGCAGCCCATGCCCGGCCGCAGCCTCATGGCCCAGGTGGACTACCAGTTCTGACCCCGCGCGGGCCTGGCCCGCGCAACCCTCAACCCGCAACACAGCCCTCAACCCGCAACGCAATCAAGGAGTGGACGATGTCCATCGAATTCGTCGGCATGATCTTCCCCCGCCAGTGGTCCGAAACACGCGGCCCGCGCACCGGGGACTTCGACCTGGAGTTTCTCCGCAACCACGCCCGCGCCCATGAGCACGCCGGCTTCGACCGGGTGCTCATCGCCAGCGGCCCGGGTAGCGCCGACAGCCTGCAGATCGCCGCCTACGCCGCCGCGCAGACCGAGCGCCTGGGCTTCATGATCGCCCACCGCCCGGCCCTCACCGCGCCCACCGTCGCCGCCCGCGCCTTCGCCACCCTCGACCACACCACCGGTGGCGGGCGCATCCGCCTGCACGCCATCACCGGCATCACCGCCGAGCCCCAGGAAGGCGACACCCTGCTGGACAAGACCGAACGCTACAAACGCACCGACGAATACCTGGAGATCGTCCGCCGCACCTGGACGGCCGAAGAACCCTTCGACTTCGACGGCCAGTACTTCCAGATCAAGGGCGCCTTCAGCCCGGTCAAGCCGCTGCAGCAGCCGCACATCCCCATCTCCTTCGGCGGCTCCTCCGACATCGCCTACCAGATCGCCGTCAAGCACGCCGACCTCTACGCCCTCTGGGGCGAGCCCCTCGGCGGCGTCGCCGAGCAGATCGCCAAGCTCAAGGCCGCCGCCAGGGCCGCTGGCGTCGCCGCGCCCCGGGTCAGCCTCTCGGTGCGGCTGATCCTCGGCGCCACCGAAGAACTGGCCTGGCAGCGTGCCGAACAGATCCTCGCGCAGATCAAGGCCAACCCGCAGTTCGCCGAAGGCAGCCCCTGGCAGAAACGCATCAAGGGCACCGGCTCCGAACGCCTGCTCGCCGCAGCCGCTGCCGGCGACCGCCACGACCGCGCCCTGTGGATGCCCACCGCCACCGCCGTCGGCGCCTACGGCGACACCACCGCCCTGGTCGGCACCCCGGAAACCGTCGCCCAGGCCCTGCTCGACTACGTCGACCTCGGCATCACCACCTTCCTCAACCGCGGCTACGACCCCTACTTCGACACCGTCGACTACGGCCGCTGGATCATCCCCGCCGTCCGCGAAGAAGCCCGCCGCCGCGAACTGCAACGCCAGGCGGCAAGCGCATAACAAGGGAACAGAAAGGGTTGCAGGGCGACCTCGGTCTCGCCCGAAATGTAGGGTGGACCACGCTCCATCGGTCCACCATTCGAGGTCATGCCGAACACCGCTGGTGGATGAAAAAAGCGCCATCCACCCTACCGACCGTGCCACCGCAAACCCCGGCGATGATGGCTGCCCCGTGGGAGCGAATTCATTCGCGATGCTTTATCACCAGCCACCTCGGACTCACCCGAAATGTAGGGTGGACCCCGCTCCACCGGTCCCCCCTTCGGAGTCATGCCGAGCACCGCTGGTGGATGAAAAAAGCGCCATCCACCGACCGTGCCACCGCAAACCCCGGCACCGGGAATGGTTGTAGGGGCGAATTCATTCGCCCGCTTTTACCGTCAGCCCGGAAATACCCCCAGGGCATGGCAGCCTTGCGGGCTGCTTGGCGATTGAAATCGCCCCTACATATCTCCCGGCAACACCCCGCCACCGACAACTCGGTGCGCCAGGGTGGTTGGATGACGCTCTTCTCATCCACCCTGGGCGCCGAGCCAGACGCCGTCGCCCCCATCGCGGATGAATCCGTTCCTACAGTGTGTAGCCCGGGCTTCAGCCCGGGGTGCGGTACATCCACAATTCCGGGAGCACGGCCTGGGTGACCCAGCGTCGCAGGTTGCGATTCTCCGGGTGGTAGCAGTAGTTGAAGAGCAGCGCATGCAGGCCGGATTCGCTGACCACGGTTTCCTCCTCGAAGCCGCCGTTGGCGGTGCGCAGGTGCACGCGCTGGCGCTGGTCGTCGCAGAGGTTGGCGAGCAGGCGTTCGTGGAGGTCGGTGTTGAGCAGGCGGCGCAGGTCGCGGGTGGAGAACCAGGCCTCGTGGCCGATGAGGAAGGCGCGCAGCTGGCGGCGGTAGCGCAGGAAGTGGCGCGGCGTGATCTGGGGAAGCGTCATGGCAATGCTCCGTCCTTAGGGCTGGGGAGCCGCCACCGAATCCGTGAAGGGTGGCGGACCGTGCGAGTGTGGAAGTACCGGGATGTTCCCAAGACCGGTCGGGCCGAAACCCGCTCGCACGGTCCGCCATAGACCGCCGACGCATACACGTCGCTATGGCGGGGGAACATCATCTGTTCGGGCTTCCACACCCGGTTATGCCCCGAGGGGCACAACGGCGGGAACCCTAGCCAAGCCCCTTGTAGGCCGGCAATGCAGTTGCCACGTAGGAATTTTCAGGCTCGCCCGAGATGTGGGTGGACCGCGCTCCATCGGTCCACCATCCGAGGTCATGCCGAGCCCCGCCGGTGGATGAAAAAAGCACCATCCCCCCTACAAAGGCGCCACCGAAAGACACCGAGGATAGGGATGGTGTAGGGGCGAATTCATTCGCCTGCTCTACCCACCGCCCCTCCAACACCCCAGGCCTCAATCCCGCGACAACAGGCTCGGCGAATGCGCCACGAGGTCGCGGGTGTACGCGGTGCGCGGCTGGTCGAGCACCGCGTCCACCGTGCCCTCCTCGATCACCCGCCCCCGGTGCAACACCACCACGCGGTCGGCGATGGCGCGGACGACGCCCAGGTCATGGGTGACGAACAGCAGCGTCAGCCCCTCGGCCTGCAGCTCGCGCAGCAAGGCGAGGATCGAGGCCTGCACCGACACGTCCAGTGCCGAGGTGATCTCGTCGCAGATCAGCAGCTCCGGCTGGCACACCAGCGCACGGGCGATGGCCACGCGCTGGCGCTCGCCACCGGACAGGCTGTGGGGATACAGGTCGGCCACCGAAGCCGGCAGCGACACCCGCGCCAGCACCGCCTCGATGCGCGCACGGCAGGCCTCGCCGCGCAGGCCGAAGAAATGCTCCAGGGGCGCGGCCAGGCTCTGGGCCACGGTGTGCCGAGGGTTCAGCGCGCGGTAAGGGTTCTGGAAGATGTACTGCACCTGGTGGCGCAGCGCCTTGGAGCGGTTGCGCGCGCGCAGGTCCAGCGGCTCGCCGGCATAGCGCACCTCGCCCTGGGCGTTCTCGCCGAGGCCCGCCAGGGCGCGGGCCAGGCTGGTCTTGCCGGAGCCGGATTCGCCCACCAGCGCCAGGCACTCGCCCCGCGCCAGTTGCAGCGACACATCGAACAGCACCTGGCGGTCATAGGCCACGTTCAGCTCGCGCACCGCCAGCAGCAACGGTTGTGCATCCAGCGCACCCGCCGCCAGCGGCGCCTCGGCGACCAGCGCCAAGGGCTCGCGATGGGGCTCCAGGCAGGCCACCCGCTGTTGCCCATCGAGGCTACGCAACGGCGGTTCGGCCAGCTCGCAGGCACTGTGCCGGCGCGGGCAGCGCGCGGCGAAGGCACACCCCTGGGGTCGCTGCCCCGGTGCCGGCGCATGGCCGGGAATGGCCCGCAGCGCCAGGCGCCGGGCGACATCCGGGATCGCCGCCAGCAGCCCCAGGCTGTAGGGGTGCGCCGGCCGCTCGAACAGCCGCTCGCGGGGCGCCGACTCGACGATGCGCCCGGCGTACATCACCACCACGCGGTCCACCAGGTCCTTGATCACCGCCAGGTCGTGGGAGACGTACACCGCCGCCACGCCCTGGCGTTTGCACAGCCCTCGCAAGGTGTCGAGGATGTGCGCCTGGGTGGCCACGTCCAGCGCCGTGGTCGGCTCGTCGAGCACCACCAGCTTCGGCCGCAGCACGAAGGCCAGCGCCAGCAACACCCGCTGCTGCTGGCCACCGGAGAGTTGATGGGGGAAGCGCCGGAGGAACTCCGCATCATCCGGCAGGCCCACGTCGCGCAGCGTCTCGACCAGCCGCTGGCGCTGCGCATCCGCCGGCAAGCGCTCGTGGGCGGCCAGGGTCTCGCCCAGCAGCGCGCCGAGGCGCAGTGCCGGGTTCAGCGCCGTGGCCGGGTCCTGGGGCACGTAGCCGATCAGCCCGCCACGGGCGCGGCGCAGGTCCTCGCCACGCAGCTCCAGCAGCGAGCGCCCGTCCACCTCCACCCGCCCGGACGCGATGCGCGCCCCCCGCCGGGCATGGCCCAGCAGCGCGGTGGCCAGGGTGGTCTTGCCGGAGCCGGACTCGCCCACCAGGCCGAGGATCTCCCCCGGCGCCAGGCTGAAGGAAATGCCATCCACCACATCGGCACCGCCGGCCAGCTCCACCCGCAGCTCGCTGACCCGCAGCGCCGGCGCCAGCGGCGCCCCCTGGGGCAGCAGCGCGTCCACCTGCAGTTCGGCCAGGGCGCTCATGGCTGCTTCTCGCCGATCTGCGCACTGCTGCGGCCGATGCCCTCGGCGAGGATGTTGGTGCCATAGGCGAACACCGCGATCAGCAGCGCCGGCACCAGCACCGCCCAGGGCTGGATCAGCAGGCCCGCCTGGTTCTCGTTGATCATCAGCCCCCAGTCGGCGGCCGGTGGCGCCACGCCGTAGCCGAGGAAGCTGAGGCCGGAAAGGATGCCCACGCCCCAGGTCAGCATGTTGCCGAAGTGCACCAGCAGCGGCGTGAGGATGTTCGGCAGGATCTCGCGGAAGAGGATGCGCGAGCGCGGGTAGCCCATCATCTCCGCCGCCTCGACGAACTCCTGCCCCGCCACTGCCACCGTGCTGCCCCGGGCCAGGCGCACCACGCTGGGAATGAAGGCGATGGCCACGGTGATCACGATCAGCCAGCTCTGGCGGCCGAGCATGGAGACGATCAGCAGCACCAGGATCAGGTCCGGGAAGGCCAGCGCCACATCGGTGGCCCACATGATCGCCTGGTCCAGCCGGCGCCGGGAAAAGCCCGCCAGCAGCCCCAGCGCGCTGCCCACCGCCAGGGCCAGGAAGGCCGCCGCGAGGGACATCCACAGCACCGAGAGACCGCCGGCCAGCAAGCGCGAGAGCACGTCATGGCCGAGGAAGTCATGGCCCAGCGGCGCGGCGGCACTGGGCGCGCCGTATACCGGGCCGACCATGTCGGTGGGCGCATGGGGCGCCAGCAGCGGGCCGAGCAGCGCCAGGGCGAACACCAGCGCCGTCACCACCGCGCCCTTGCGGGTCTGGGGTTCGCGCAGCAGCCGGCGCCAGGAGGAAGAAGTCGCGGTCATGGAAGGGTCCTCAGGGCGCCTTGGCCGGTTGCCGCCGCCACCAGGGCAGGATGCCGCGGCGGTTGCGCTGGATCATCCGCACACGGCGTGCGGTACGGAGCTTCGGGGTGAGCAGGACGGTGAGCAGGTCGGCCAGCAGGTTGATCAGCACCACGCCCAGGGTGGTGACCAGGACGATGGCCTGGATCAGCGGCAGGTCGCGCATCTGGATCGCCGAGTTGAGCGTGGTGCCGATGCCGGGGTAGCTGAAGATCACCTCCGCCAGCAGCGCGCCGCCCACCAGCACGCGCAGGGTCAGGGCCACGCCCTGGATCGCCGGCACCAGCGCATTGGGCAGCGTGTGGCGCCAGACGATGCGCCGCTCGGGGATGCCGCGCAGGCGCGCGGCGATCACGTAGTCGGACTCCAGCGCCTCGATCATCGAGGCACGCACCATGCGCGCCAGGTACGGCAGGGCCGACAGGCCCAGGGCGAGCACCGGCAGCACCAGGTACTCCAGCTGCGCCAGCAGCGGCCGCTCCGGGTCGAGGATCGACACCGCCGGCAGCAGGTCCACCTGGGGCATGGAGAACAGCAGCACCAGGCCGATGGCGAGGAGGAAGCCCGGCGTCGCCTTGAGCAGGATCAGCGCCGACAGGCCCCAGCGGTCCAGCCGGCTGTCGCGGCGCAGCGCCAGGGTCACGCCCAGCAGCAAGGCCAGCGGCACCACCCAGGCGAACACCCCGGCGATCAGCGCCAGGGTATTGCCGAAGCGCGCCCCGAGGATTTCGCTCACCGGCGCGCTGGAGTCCAGCGAGCGGCCCAGGTCGCCTTGCAGGGCATTGCCCAGCCAGCGCAGGTACTGCTCCAGGATCGGCCGGTCCAGCCCCAGCTGGCGCTGCAGGGTGAGGATGCTCTCCAGGGGCGCGTCGGGGCCGAGGATCACCCGTGCCGGGTCCGACGGCAGCGCCTGGGTGGCGATGAACACCACCAGGGTGATCACCCAGGCGGTGAGCAGGCCGGCACCGAGGCGGCCGACGAACCACGACAGCCAGGCCGGCGCGCGACGGCGCTGCTGGCGCGGGGGGCAAGGGATGCGGGGCTCAGACATCGGCGAGCCACAGGTTGTCGAAGCGCCAGGAGGCGAAGGTGGTCTGCTCCGGCACCAGGCCGCCGACGCGCACCGAAGCGGCGTCGAGCACATCGCTGAAACCCCAGATCAGCAGGCCGCCGCGCTCGTGCTGGATGGCCTGGGCCTCGTGCACCAGCGCCTTGCGCTTTTCCAGGTCCGGCTGCGCCAGGGCCTGCAGGAACAGCTCGCTGAAGCGTGGGTCGCGGAAGTTGCTGCGGTTGTAGATGGCCGTCGGCGCGTCGTTGTGCAACGCCGAGGCGAGAAAGCCACGGGCCGGCGTCGAACCCGGCGACAGCTGCCAGTTCTCCCGCTGCGGGCCGTTGAATACCGAGCCGTCCACCTGGGTCACCTTGACCTCCACCCCGGCCTTGCGCGCCTGCTGGGCGAACACCAGCGCGGCGCTGGCCCCGGCGCCCGGGGTGGTGGTCAGCTCCACCTGGAGGTTCTCGTGGCCGGCCTGGCGCAGCAGCGAGCGCGCCAGGTCGGGGTCGTGGGGGCGCTGGGGGATGCCGTGGTTGTAGGTCGGGTCGTGGGGCGAATAGAGGTCGTTGGCCACCCGGCCGAAACCGTTCAGCGCGCGCGCCACCAGTTCCTCGCGGTCGGCCAGCAGGCGCAACGCCTGGCGCACCCGGACATCGTCGAACGGAGCCTTGGCGACATTGATGTTGAAGCCGGTGAAGGCCGTGCTCGGCGAGGCGACCAGCTGCAGGCGCGGGTCGGCCTTGAGCAGCGCGCTGTGCTCGGCCTGTACCCCGCTGGCGAGGTCGATCTGGCCGGCACGCAGAGCCGCCGCGCGGGATACCTGGTCCTTGAACTCGATGATCTCCAGCTCGTCGGCATAGGGCTGGCCGGGCTTGTAGTAGTTCTCGAAGCGCGTGTAGAGCGAGCGCTGCCCGGGCACGAAGGACTTCAGCCTGTAGGGGCCTGCACCCACCGGGTTGGTCACCGGATCGTAGTCGGTGGGGACGATGCCGCCGAAGCTGATCAGCGTCTCGTCCAGGGGGAAGAAGCTCTGGCCCTCCTTGAAGCGGATCTCGATGGTGCGGGCGTCCAGCTTGCGCACCGCGTTGCGGTCGATGGCGCCGACCAGCCCGGCGAAGGGCGAGGCCAGCGCCGGGTCGGTGAGGCGCAGGATGGAGAAGACCATGTCATCCGCGCCAATGGTCTTGCCATGGTGGAACTCCAGGCCCGGCTGGATGCGGATGGTCCAGGCGCTGGCGTCGGCGTTGGGCTCGGCGAACTCGGCCAGGGCCAGGCGCGTGCTGACGTCGGGGTTCCATTCCCAGAACTTGGCGTACAGCGCCCAGCCCCGGATGATCCCGCCGCCCACCGGCTTGTGCGCATCGAGGTTGCCGGCCTGGTCGCCATCGATGATGCCGACCCGCAGGCGCCCGCCATGCACCGGCTTGCCGGGCACCACCCGAGCCGCCGAGGTGGCCGGCGCCCCGCCATCGCAGCCGGCGAGCAACCCGCCCCCCAGCAGCAGGCCGCCGCCCAGGGCCGCACTGCCGCCCAGGAAATGCCGACGGGACAGTTCACGCTTGATCCAGGATTCCATTGCTCGTTGCACTCCGCTTGTCGCTTGCTACCCGTTGCCGGTTCAGCGGCCCACGCGTTGTGCGGGGCCGCCAGGTTCCATCAGGCCAAGGCCGCCTTCGGCGCCCGTGTGGTCACCCCCAGCTGCGGCACCTCGAAGCCGTGGTCCAGGTCCAGCAGCGGGAACAGCAGGTCGGCGACGCGCTGGGCCTCGTCGATCAGCGGGAAGCCCGAGAGGATGAAGGCCGAGGTGCCGTGGCGCTCGTACTCGCGGATGCGCTCGGCCACCTGCTCGGCGCTGCCCACCAGGTAGGTGCCGGCGGCCGGGCCGAGGATGTTGAAACCGAACAGGCTCGGGCCCACCCACACGTTGGGGTAGATCTCCAGGTCGCGGGCCTTGGGCAGGCGCCCGGCGCGGATGGCCTCCAGGTTGCGCTGGATCTGCGGGTCGTCGCTGACGAAGCTCTCAAGGGTCTCGCCCGGTGGCAACTGGCGCTGGATGGCGTTGCGCGCGGTCTCGATGGAGGTGCGCTGCAAGAGCTTCTCGGCGTGGGCCCAGGCTTCTTCCTCGGTCTCGCGGACGATCACCTGCAGGCGCGTGCCGAAGGTCAGCTCGCGGCCGATCTTCGCCGCCTCGGCCGCCACCCTGGCGAACTTCTCGCCCAGCTTGGGCGGGGTGTTGGCGAAGCTCAGGTAGACGTCCAGCAACTGCACCGAATGGGCCACGCCCGGGCCCGAGGTGCCGGCACCCCACAGCGGGATGCCCGGCTTCTGCTTCGGCGGGTGCCAGCCGCCCAGCGGGTGGCTCGCGGCCGCCGCCTGGCGCGGTGCGAGCTTGACGTAGCGGCCGTCGTAGCCGCCGGTCTCGCCGGCGTAGATGCTCTGGAAGGCGCGCCAGTACTCCAGGCTGAAGTCGTAGCGCTCGTCATGCCCGTAGTGGATGCCGTAGGTGGCCAGGCTGGCGTCGTTGCCGTTGACCACGTTGAACAGCAGGCGGCCGTTGGAGAACTGGTCGAAGGTCAGCGCCCACTTCGCCAGCACCGCCGGCGACAGCTCGCCCGGGTGCTGGGCGACGAGGAAGCGCAGGCGCTCGGTGGCGTCGATCAGCGCGGCGGAAACCGCCAGGCTCTCGTTGGGGCTGGAACCCAGCAGGGAGCCGTAGTAGCCCAGGCGGTCGGCGGTCACGGCGATCTGCTTGAGGTGTTGGAAGTCGGTCTTCCAGCGGCCTTCCGCCTCCCAGGGATAGGGGCCGTCGGGGGTGGTGAGGTACCAGAGAATCTTCACAGCCATGTTCGGTGTCCTTGATCGGATGAGGGTGTCGCACGCGTCGGCAGGCGCTTGAACGGGCACTCTGACGGAGCCCTGGAACGGCTCAGCGGCGGTCGATGGCGGGCACCAGGCCCAGTTCGGTGGCCTTCTCGTACAGGCCGCTCATCTTCCATTGCTGGGTCAGCACGCCCGGCCCGTAGGCACGGGAGCCGCCGATGGCTTCGGCGAGCAGCTGCAGCTGCGCGCCCTCCTCCAGCAGCAGGATGAATTCGGCGGTGGCGCGCAGGCCCTGCTTGCCCCACACGGTGGAGCCGCCGTTGGCTTCCAGGATCGCCGGGGTGTAGGGGTTCTCGGCGATGCGCTCGAGGATGAAGTCCACTTCCTGCTGGCGGCGGTCGATGTACACCGGCAGCTCGCGGGCCAGCTGGTAGCGCTGCACCGGCACGTAGTGGAACGGCAGGCTGCGCTGGGTCTGCGCCCAGGCGCCGAGGTAGGGCGAATGCACGTGGGACACGGTGGTGATGTCGGCGTGCTGCTGGAACAGCTTGGTGTAGCGCCCGGCACCACCACGACCGTGGCCGTAGACGACATTGCCGGCGAAATCGGTGACCACCGCCTGCAGGGGCTTGCGGTGATTCCAGGGGCCCGGGTAGTTCACCGAGACCAGCAGCTCCTGCCCCGGCACCCGCTCGATGAAGCCGACGGTGCCGTTGGCGGTGATGGTGCCGGTCTCGCGGTAAACGGCGAAGGCTTCGCCGGCTTCGAGGATGACGTTGTCGACGAAGGCGCGCAGTTCGTCGCTGATGTGCTGTTCGTTGACGAGGATGGTCATGTTCGTGTCTCCGGTTCAGGCGCGGCGCTGGGCCAGCAGGTCATGGGCGGCTTGCAGCGGGCGGGCATCGACCCAGTCGGCGATGTCGAAGTCCCGCTCGAGGAAGCCATGCAGGTTGAGGAAGGTCTTCTGCACGCCGAGGAATTCCAGGCGCTGGGCGGACAGGTCCGGCGCCAGGGTGGTGTGGAAGTCGCCGCGATAGGCCTCGGCCACGCCCTCGCGGCCGGCACGGGTCTCCACCTCGAGGATGGCGTGCAGGTCGTCGCGGTTCTCCGCGGCCCACTCGGCGGCGCGCAGGGTCTGGGCGAGGAAGCGCACCACCAGGTCGAAGTGATCGTCGAGCAGGTTCTGGTGAACGGTGATGGGACGGGGCGTGCCGTTGTTGACGCGATGGCGCGGGTCCACCAGGTCCAGGTCCACCCCCACCACCAGGCCCAGGCGGCGGGCGGCGTCGGCAGCGGCGGCGCCCTTCACGTAGACGGCGTCCAGCTCGCCACGGGCCAGGGGTTCGAGCCCCGACCAGAGGCGCTGCAGGCCCTCCTCCGGGGTGCGCGCGGCGGCCTGGTCCAGCAGCGGCACCTCCACCAGCTGCACGTCGTCGAAGCCCAGCCCGGCCAGCGCCAGGGCGCCCTTGTAGCCGTGCAGGCTCATGGCCCGGGCGATGCTGCCGGGGCGGCTGTCACCCCAGGCCGGCAGGGCCAGGCGCTTGCCCTTGAGGTCGGCCGGGCTGCGGATGCCGGAGTCCGGGCGCACGAGGATGGTCTGCCATTCCTCGATCCAGGTCAGGCCGATCAGCCGGCTCGGCGCACCGGCGGCGCGGGCGGCCAGGGCCGGCACGTTGCCGCCTTCGCGAAAGAGCCCGGGCAGCTCGTGGTCGTAGTGATGGCGGCCGAGCTGGCGGGCCTCCTGCAGGGTGGAAACCGGCAGGCCGTCGGCGGCGAACTCCTCGGCCAGCCAGCCGAGCTTGTAGGCGATGCCGGAGGCGGTGGGCACCGGGCAACGGGTGAACCAGATCTGATCCAGCGGGGCCTTTTCGGCGGAGATCGACGGGGCGGTGGCGGCTAGGGTCATGGGGCGCTCCATTGAGAGAGTCAGGGCGGCCTACACGGGCCGTTTGCCCGGCTATCGCAATGCCCGTGCCAATGCGCAGAGCCCGCTCTCCACGGGGCCTGCAGCGGATCGACCGGAAAAACCAGGGCCCGACCTGCTGGCCAGCCAACAGGGTTGCGCGGCGATTGCTGCCTGCCGAGCAACCGCCTCGCGGCGCTGCTTCCCCAGCAGCAACGCGGCCCCGGGCCGTGCTCGCCGGGCCACCCCGCGAGCCGCGCCACGCAAGGCCTCGACAGCCTTCGCCGGGCCTCTGGCATAGAACCTGCTCAAGCCCCGCCAAGCACCCGGCACAGGCCCGGGACGGAACCGATCGAATCGACAGAGGTGCAAGCATGAGTACGGCCGAACGCAATTTCGCCACGGAGCAGCCCCACGTGGCGGCGAACATCCTGCGCAGCGAGGCGGACGCCATCGCGGTGGCGAAGGAAGTGGCCAGGGAGATCGCCGAGATCGCCGCCGACAGTTCGCAGAACCGCGAGCTGCCGCGTCGCCAGGCGCAACTGTTGTCCGACAGCGGCCTCACCGCCATCGGCGTGCCCAAGGCCTTCGGTGGCCTGGGCGCCTCGGTGGAGACCATCGTCGAGACGGTGCGCATCATCTCCGTGGCCGACGGCGGCGTCGGCCAGTTGCTGCAGATCCACAACGTGATGCTGCGCGGCATCTTCACCGGCTACCCGGACGAGGTCCGTGACCGCCTGGTGGCCGACGTGCTGGCCGGCAAGCGCTTCGGCAACGCCCTGGCCGAGGTCGGCGGCAAGAACAAGTTCGCCCTCAAGACCCGCGTCGAGCGTCGCGCCGACGGCAAGCTGATCCTCAACGGCAGCAAGTTCTACTCCACCGGCTCCTACCTGGCCGAGTGGATCTCCCTCACCGCCGGCTCCGACGATGGCGGCGTCGGCGTGCTGCTCAACCGCGACACCCCCGGCCTGACCCTGGTGGACGACTGGGACGCCTTCGGCCAGAACAACTCGGTCAGCGGCACGGTGATCTTCGACAACATCGAGCTGGACGAGCGCTTCGTCTCGCGCCGCCAGGGCCCGATGAAGCGCACCGGGCTGACCTTCCCGCAGATCCTCCACGCCGCCATCGACACCGGCATCGCCGCTGGCGCGCTGCAGGCCGGCGTGCACTACCTCAACCACAACGCGCGGCCCTGGGTGGAAAGCGGCGTCGAGCGCGCCAACGAGGAGCCGCACATCATCCGCCAGATCGGCGAGTACGCCGTGGCCCTGCGCGCCGCCGAGTCCCTGCTGCGCGACGCTGCGCGGGTGTTCGACCAGCACGAGCAGGACCCGGACAACAAGGAGCTGCAGGACGAGCTGATCCTCTCGGTGGCCACCGCCCGCGCCCACTCCGACGGCGCCTCGCTGAAGATCTCCAGCGACATCTTCTCGCTGCTCGGTGCCAGTGCCTCGCTGACCAAGTGGAACCTCGACCGCTTCTGGCGCAACGCGCGGGTGCACACCACCCACGACCCGATCCGCTGGCGCCTGCACCACGTCGGCAACTACTACCTCAACGGCATCGACCCGGGCGAATACACCGCCATCCTCAACGCCAAGCAGACCGAAGGCGCCACCACGCGCTGAGCCTTCCCACCCCCGCGTTCCAGTTCCCGGCGCCCTGTTCATGCCAGGGCGTACGGGCTTTTTACGGATCAGGAAAATGACCCCCTCACTCGCTCGCGTCATCCGCCAGGGCAACCGCCTGGCCCTCGCTTCCGGCACCGCGCTGCTGCTCGGCGCCGCCCCCTTCGCCCTCGCCGCCGAGGCCCCCAGGGCCGCCGCGCCCGCCCAGCCGCCGCAGCTCGTCGCGCTCAAGGCCGCACGGCTGATCGACGTCACCAGCGGCAAGGTGGTCAAGGACCCGGTGGTGCTGATCGAAGGCGAGAAGATCAAGGCCGTCGGACCCGACGTCGTGATCCCCAGCGACGCCCGCGTCGTCGACCTCGGCGCCAGCACCCTGCTGCCCGGGCTGATCGACTCCCACGTGCACCTCGGCGGCTTCGGCCCGCGCTTCGGCACCGCCCGTGGCGCCCTGGCCGGCGCCAAGCAGGCGCTGGATACCCTCAAGGCCGGCTTCACCACCCTGCGCAACATGGGTGGCCGCGCCTTCACCGGTATCGCCCTGCGCGACGCCATCAACGAAGGCGACATCCCCGGCCCGCGCATCTACGACGCCGGCACCCTGCTCACCACCACCGGCGGCCACTGCTCCGGCCAGCCCACCACCCCCGAGGACGACAAGGACGGCGCCGGCGTGGCCAATGGCGCGGACGCCTTCGAGCGCAAGGTGCGCCAGCAGTTCAAGTACGGCGCCGACTTCATCAAGGTGTGCATCACCGGCGGCTTCATGAGCGGCACCGACCCGCGTGTCACCCAGTTCAGCGAAGAGGAGCTGAAGTCGGTGATCGACACCGCCCACCGCTATCGCAAGAAGGTCGCGGTGCACGCCCACGGCGCCGATGGCATCCGCCTCGCCGCACAGCTGGGCGCCGACACCATCGAGCACGCCTCCCTGGTGGACGACGAAGGCCTGAAGCTGCTCAAGCAGAAGAACATCCCCATCGTGCCCACCCTGGCCATCGGCGGCCTGGCCCTGGACCACGCCATCGAGGCCGGCGCCAGCCCCTACACCCTGGCGATCCTCAAGCAGACCGGCACCATCCACCGGCAGAACATCGCCAAGGCCATCAAGGCCGGCATCCCGATCATCTACGGCACCGATGCGCCCATCACCCCGCACGGCACCAACGCGGTGGAGTTCCACTTCCTGGTGGAAGCCGGCCTCACGCCCCTGCAGGCCATCCAGGCCGCCACCATCACCCCGGCCAAGTGGCTGGAGGCCAGCGACAGCATCGGCAGCATCGAGGCCGGCCGCTACGCCGACATCATCGCCGTGAAGGACGACCCCCTCGCCGACATCAAGGTGCTGGAGAAGGTGCAGTGGGTGATGAAGGGCGGGGTGATCTACAAGGACGAGCTGTAAGACGGGAAACCCGCCGGCAACCCGCGCAGGGAAGCGTCGGGTTGCACCCGACCTACAAACTGAAACGGCCACCGCATGGGTTTCGCTTCGCTCTACGCCATCCTACGAAAGCCGCCACCCCCGGGGGGCGGCGCAGCGGTGACGTGAAGCATGAGCATCGAGGTTGGAGCCGCCGCCAAACGCCCCTTTCAGGAGGCCGAGCGCAATCGTCGTTTCAGGGGTTGAGCGACATGGATGTCGCGAGAGCCGCGATGGGCCAAGGATGGCCCTTCGCGGCGAGCCCCTGAAACGAGGATGGAGCGAGGGAAGTCTGGCGAAGCCAGACCCGTATGCAGGGGCAAGCCTTTTTGGTTTCTTTTTTGGCGATTGAAAAAAGAGACTCGCCCGGGTGGGCGAAATCAAAAGCATCAGCAGAACTCGGCAATCAGCTGGACCGAGGACTCTCTAGCAACACTTAACGCAGACAGATCCCTTCACCTTCCATACCGCGAGCCCCATCGATGCCCCACCGCCACCCCCTGCTCCGCTGCCTGGCCATCTACCGCGAGATGCCCTGGCGCTTCGCCCTCACCGCGTCCCTGTTCATCGCCGTCAACCTGGGCCTGGCCTGGCAGCAATGGCTGGTGGGGCACGCGGTCAACGACTTCAGCGCCGGCCGCGCCGTGGTACGCCAGGCCGACGGCAGCCTCGACGCTTCGCTCGGCTGGTACTGGGTCGCCCTGATCGTCGGCGTCGCCCTGGGCCGGGGCGTGCTGCAGTACGCCGCCGGCGTACTCTCGCTGATCCTCAGCCAGGAACTGCTGACGCGCCTGCGCGAGCGCATCCTCGGCCAGGTCCAGGGCCTGCACCTGGGCTACCACTGGCAGCACGGCATGGGCGAGATGGTCACCCGCACCACCCGCGACGCCGACAAGGTGCGCGACGCGCTCATCAGCTTCTGGCGCCAGCTGGTGGAAACCCCGCTTGTGGTGCTCGCCGCCGTCGGCCTGCTGGGCTGGTACCACCCGCTGCTGGGCCTGGTGCCGCTGCTGCTCACCGCACTGGGGCTGGCCATCTTCGTGGTGCAGACCGAACGCCTGGTGAGCCTCGACCGCGCCGTGGGCGCGGCCTACGACCGCGTCGCCCAGGACCTCGCCGAGGGCATCGGCGGTGTCCGCGTGATCAAGTCCTTCGCCCTGGAGGCCAGCCGCATCCAGGGCTTCGCCAGCCAGGTCGGCCTGTTCGCCGAGCATGCCCGCACCGCCCTCGCCTACGCCGCCTCGCGCATCCCCCTGCCCCAGGCGGTGGTCGCCCTCGGCCACGTGTGGATCCTGGTCTACGGCGCGCACCTGGTGGCCGACGGGCGCATCGGCATCGGCGAACTGGTCACCTCGCTGCTGATCGCCACCACCCTGGTGTTCCGCATCGAAGGCATCGGCCGGGTCATGCAGACCTTCGCCGACGCCCGCTCCTCCGCCGAGCGCATCTGGCAGTTGCTCGACGAGCAGCCGGCCATCCGCAGCGGCACCGCGCCCCTGCCCGCAGGCCCGCTGGGGCTCAGGCTGGAGGCGGTCGGCGTCAGCGCCCCCGACGGCGGCCGCGAGATCCTCCGCGCCTGCTCGCTGCGCATCGAACCGGGCGAGGTCGTCGCCCTGGTCGGCGCCACCGGCACCGGCAAGAGCCTGCTGGCCAGCCTGTTGCCGCGCCTGGTGGACGTCAGCGCCGGGCGCCTGCTGCTGGGCTCCGATATCGCCGGCTGGCAGGACGTGCGCCAGCTCGACCTGGCCCAGCTGCGCCGCCGCGTGCACGTGGTGCCCCAGGAAAGCTTCCTGTTCTCCGACACCCTGGCGGCCAACCTGCGCCTGGCCGCGCCCGGGGCCAGCGACGCCGAGCTGCTCCAGGCCCTGCACCTGGCCGCCGCCGACGATGTGCTGGAGCGCCTGCCCCGGGGGCTGGACACCGCCCTGGGCGATCGCGGGGTGACCCTCTCCGGCGGCCAGCGCCAGCGCCTCAACCTGGCCCGCGCGCTGCTCGGCCAGCCGGACATCCTCTGCCTCGACGACGCCACCAGCGCCCTCGATGCCATCAGCGAGCGCCGCGTGCTGGGCAACATCCGCGACCTGCGCGGCACCACGCTGCTGGTCATCTCCAGCCGGCTCTCCACCATCCTCCTGGCCGACCGCGTGCTGCTGCTCGACCAGGGCGCCATCGCCGACGCCGGCACCCACGCCGAGCTGCTGCAACGCAACCCCGTCTACCGCGACCTGCTGGGGATCGACCATGGCTAACCCACTACCGGGCAAGGCGCTCTCGGACATCGAGATCGAGGAAATGCTCGCCCGCCAGGCACTGGATCGCGGCATGCTGCACCGCCTGCTGCCGCTGCTGCGGCCGATACGCGGCGCCATCCTCACGGTCATCGCGCTGGAGGTGCTGCTGGTGTTCACCGTGTTCCTGCGGCCGCTGTTCGTGCGCGAACTGCTCGACCACGGGCTGGTGCCACAGGGCGACCACTGGCTGCTGGACGAGCGCCTGGTGGCCCTGCTCGGCCTGGGCCTGGCGGCCAGCTGGCTGGGGCGCTTCCTGCTCGCCGGGCTGTCGCAGTTCATCGCCGGCAGCGCCGCCATCCGCGTGCTCAACGACCTGCGCGTGCGCGTGTTCGCCCATGTCCAGGCGCTGAGCGTCGGCTATTTCGACCGGACCAAGGCCGGGCGCATCATCTCCCGCGCCGACCGCGACGTGGACAGCCTCGAACCGCTGCTGATCCAGGGCCCGCCGGAGCTGCTCGGCGCCCTGCTGCGCTGTGGCGTGGCCGGCGTGCTGCTGTGGCTGATCTCGCCGCTGTTCTTCCTCGCCCTGGTGGGCACCGTGCCCCTGCTGTTCGCCGCCACCTGGGCCTTCAAGCGCATCTCCCAGCGCAACTGGGCGCGGGTGGCGGAGAACCGCAGCCGCTTCACCGCGCACCTGGTGGAGAGCGTCAGCGGCGCGCGGATGATCCAGCAATGCGTGCAGGAGGCGCCCAACCGCGCGCGCTACCGGCGCCTGCTGCTGGACTTCAACCAGGCGCTGATCCGCGGCAGCCTGCGCTCCGGCTGGTTCGCCCCCTTCACCGCGCTGCTCGCGGCCGCCGGCATGGCCGCGCTGCTGCTGGTGGGCGGCCACGGCCTGGCCAACGGCACGGTGAGCGTCGGCCAGGTGGCGGAAAGCCTGTTCTACGTGATGATGTTCCTCGGCCCGCTGCAGGAGCTGTCGGACCTCTTCGAGCGCTACGCCACCGGCTCCGCCTCGGCGCAGCGCATCTTCCTGCTGCTGGACACGGCGCCGGAGATCACCGACCGCCACGCGCCGCAGACCCTGCCCGACGCCCGTGGCGAGGTGCGCTTCGAGGCCGTGCGCTTCGCCTACGACCCCAGGGCCGCGCACCCGGTGATCCGCGACCTGGACCTGCACATCCAGGCCGGCGAGGTGCTGGCCATCGTCGGCCCCTCGGGCCACGGCAAGAGCACCCTGGTGCAACTGCTCACGCGCTTCTACGACGTGCAGGGCGGTGCCGTGCGCATCGACGGCGTGGACGTGCGCGACGTCGCCCAGCACGCCTTGCGCCGCCGCGTCGCCGTGGTGCTGCAGGACAACGTGCTGTTCAGCGGCAGCATCCTCGACAACCTGCGCCTGGCCGCCCCCGCCGCCAGCGACGCCGAACTGATCGCCGCCGCCCGCGAGCTGGGCGCCGACGAGGTGCTCGAGCGCCTGCCGCACCGGTACCACAGCGAAGTCGGCCCCCTCGGTGCCCACCTCAGCCACGGCCAGCGCCAGCTGGTGTGCCTGGTCCGCGCCTACCTCGCCGACCCGGCGGTGCTGGTCCTCGACGAAGCCACCTCGGCGGTGGACGTGCACACCGAGCGGCGCATCCAGCGCGCCCTGCGCCGCCTCTGCGAAGGCCGCACGGCGATCATCATCGCCCACCGCCTGGCCACCATCCGCGACGCCGACCGCATCGCCGTGATCCGCAACGGCCAGCTCGTCGAACTCGGCCCCCATGCGCAGCTGATCGAGCGCAACGGCACCTACGCCGCCCTCTACCAGACCTATCTGCGCAGCGCCGAAACCAGCGCCTCCATCGACACCATCCTGGAAAAGGCCGGCGCGGAGGGGTGAATCACACCGCGCACGACACGGCCCGTGGGAGCGGTTTCAACCGCGAAGAGATTCGCGAATGAATTCGCTCCCACAGCCCTATTCCCATGGCCTCGGCGGCACGTTTTGTAGGGTGGATGACGCTCTTTTCATCCACCAGCCCAGTGGCCGGCAGGCACGAAAGGTGGACCGATGGAGCGGGTTCCACCCTACGCCGCACGCACCCCGTTGAAGGTCTCACAAACGGATTCGCCCCCACGTAGCGACATCAGGCTCTGCGCATACGCTCACCAGCTGCTTCGAAAATCCCCACAACCCTTTTGCCTTGCAGCCCTACAAGCTCCAGCGGTAACCCATCGTATTGGCCTAGAGGGAAGCGGGTGCACCGCTAGCCTTCCGGAAAAATATATCCAAATCAGTATATTTTCGATAATGAAACCACTACGCTTCCTGGGCGATGCCCTGAAATGCCTGCGCGGCTTTCCCAGTAGCGCCAAGCAGGACGCAGGCTACCAACTGGACCTATTGCAACGCGGCTGCATGCCAACGGATTTCAAGCCAATGCCGAGCATCGGAACCGGCGTGGAAGAGATTCGGATCAGGGACGAATCCGGGGCCTATCGGGTGATCTACACCACCCGGGTAGCCGACGCCATCTGGGTTCTGCACGCCTTCCAAAAGAAAACCCAGGCCACATCCAGGCGCGACATCGAACTGGCCAAGGCCCGTTACCAGGAACTCATGCGAGGTTTGAAATGAGCGAAATCGAAAGCTTCGACAGCGTGTGGGATGCCATCGCCGACACCCCCGAGCAGGCCGCCAACCTGCGTGCACGTGCAGAGTTGATGCAGCAGATCGCCGCCATCATCGAAGACAGCGGCTGGAAGCAGGCAGAAGCGGCTGCCCGTTGCGGCGTCACGCAGCCACGGATCAACGACCTGCTACGCGGGCGTATCTCGCGCTTCTCGCTGGACGCCCTGGTGAACATCGCCACCGCGCTGGGACGGCGGGTGAGCGTGACCCTGAGCGTGGCCTGAACCAGGCGAACAACGCATTGCGAATGAATTCGCTCCCACAGCCCCAATCTCCAAAACCTTGCGATGGCACGCCCGTAGGATGGGAAGAGCGAAGCGAAACCCATGCTGCCAGGTGCTCGACATAACACCGAACGGTGGACCGATAAAGCGGGGTCCACCCCACGCTGCGGGCACCTCCGTGAGTCGCCGCCGTAAGCCTCGGATTACGCGGCGCCGAGCGGTAGTCGACAAGGTTATCGCGCCGATGTATCAACGGAGGGTTAAGGCCTCGAGTCATTCGCCATGTTGCGTAAAACCTGCCTCGCCCTGCTGGCCCTCGTGCCGCTGTATGCCCTCGCCGATGACGTCAAGGTGCGCAACCTCGCCCTCACCCGTTCCGGGCACGACAGCTACATCAACGGCACCGCAGCCAACACCACCGAGAAGTCGTTCTCCACCGTCACCCTGGTGTTCGACATCTACGAGGGCGGCAAGCTGGTGGACACCGAGACCTTCCGCGCCAAGGGCATCGAGGGTGGCCAGGCGTGGCGCTTCTCGGTGCCGGTGAAGGCACGCAAGTTCGACAGCTACAAGGTGCGCACGGTGCTCATCGACACCGAGTTCAGCGAATCCATCGGCGCGGCGACGCTGCCGCCCGCCGCGCCAGCGTCACCCGCCCCTTAGCGGGCGCCGCTTCAGGCCACTTCGCCCAGCAGCTTCTGCCCTTCGGCCCAGAGGCCGGTCATCTTCCATTGCTGCTCCAGCACGCCGGGGCCGAACTCCCTGGAGCCGCCGAGGTTTTCCGCCAGCGCCTGGAAGTAGGCGCCCTCTTCCACCAGCAGGACCAGCTTGGCCACCTGGAGGATGCCGGTGCCCCAGAAGGTCGCCCCGCCGTTGGCCTCCAGCAGCCCCGGCGTGTGCGGGTTGGCCTCGATGGTCTCGACGATGAACGCCGGCTCCGGCTGGCGACGGTCGATGTACACCGGCAGCTCGCGCGCCAGGGTCACCCGTTGCGAGGCGGCGTAGCGCAGCGGCAGCACGCGGTGCGTACCGGCCCAGCCACCCAGGTAGGGCGTGTGCACGTGGATCACCACGTTCACCTCGGCGCGCTCGCGCAGCACCTGGGCGTAGCGCTTGCCGCTGCCGGCCTCGCGGCTCTCGCTCAGGGTCTGGGCGCCGCCCAGGGTCTCGTCGAGGTGGACGACGCCGTCGTAGCTCACCACCGAGGCGCGGATGGCCGGCTCGTCGTCCCAGGGCGACGGTGCGCGCAGGGCGATCACCAGGTCCGTCCCGGGAACGCGCAGGTAGGCCTGCAGGGTGTTGGTGGCGGTCAGGGTGCGGGTGTCCTGGAGTACGCGGAAGGCCTTGGCGAAATCGCGCTTGGCCTGCTCGACCTGGTCAAGGATGGCGCTGCCGAGGGTGCTGCTGGTCTGGGTCATGGGATCGTCCTTCAAGGGGGTTCACGCAACGAAGCTCCGTTGCCGCCGCGATGCGCGGTCGGAGCGGTGCAGAGCAGGACTTGTGCCGACTCCTTCAACCCCTTGAAACACAAGGCCTGGCGGCAGCGGCCAGGCCGTCCGCCGGCCCACTGCGGGCGATTCTGTTGCGCCCCCAGCAGCCGGCTGCTGGCAGGGTGTTGCTGGAGACGCACCCCGCCCGCCCGGCCTCTCGCGCCCTCTCCTCGCAGGCCTTGCCCCACCTGGCCCGCAGCCATGCCGGCGGGCCGTGGCATGGCCGTTGCACTCGCACCTGGCAGCGTGGCTCGCCGGCCCTGGCGGGAACCACGGCCACCTCATCAGGAGCGAATATGAGCACTGAATTCTTCTGGCGCCTGCCGCTGGGCACCGACGGACCGCAGCTGTCCACCGACAAGCACAACCGTGGCAGCCACGCGCACCGCCCGGGCAACATCGCCCCCGGCCGCCTGCCCAACGGCGAGCCCGATGGTTTCGGCTACATCGACTACATCGCCCAGGTGGCCAAGGCCGCCGAGCTGGCCGGCTTCGAGGGCGCGCTGCTGCCCACCGGCCCCGAGCCGTGGGTGGTGGCCTCGGCCCTGGCGCGGGAGACCCGCCGCATCAAGTTCCTCATCGCCTTCCAGGCCACCTGGACCCTGCCCGCCTACGCCGCCCAGCAGGCCGCCATCCTGCAGAACCTCAGCCGTGGCCGCCTGGAGTGGAACATCATCACCGGCGGCAACCCGGCCAGCCAGCGGGCCAATGGCGACTTCCTCGAACACGACCTGCGCTACAAGCGCACCGGCGAGTTCCTCGACATCATCAAGGGCCTCTGGGAGAACGAGCGCTTCTCCTACGACGGCGACATCTACCAGCTGGAGAACGGCGCGCTGCCGCCCGGCCTGCATGACGAGCGCAAGCCCGGGGTGTACTTCTCCGGCTTCTCCGACGCCGCGCTGGAGGTGGCCGCGCGCCACGCCGACGTCTACCTCAACTGGGCCGAGCCGGTGGACAAGCTCAAGCCGCACATCGACCGCGTGCGCGAGCTGGCCGACAAGCAGGGCCGCAGCGTGCGCTTCGGCCTGCGCGTCGACCTCTTCGCCCGCGAGACCGAGGAAGCCGCCTGGCGCGACCTGCGCGCCCAGTTCGACCGCCTCGAAGGCAAGCCCAGTTCCCTGGTGAAGAACTTCACCAGCGGCTCGGACTCCGTGGGTGGCGCGCGCCAGACCGCCTACCACCAGAACATCGACCGCTTCGACGACCTGATCCTCGGCCCCAACCTCTGGGCCGGCTTCGCCAAGGCCAAGCCCGGCCCGACCGTGGGCCTGGTGGGCAGCCACGAGAACATCGCCGAGCGCCTGGTGGAGTACCGCGACGCCGGCTTCTCCACCTTTATCCTCGCCGGCAACCCGCACCTGGAAGAAGCCCTGCGCATCGGCCAGGAAGTGCTGCCCCTGGTGCACCAGCGCTCGGCGGCGAGCCCGGCCGCCGCTCTCAAGCAAAGCGCCTGAGGAGACCGACCATGAGCCAACTCGAAACCCTCTGGTACACCCGCTGTCCGGTCCCCACCGGGCTCGGCATCGCCGTGCAGAAAGGCTGGCTGGAACAGACCCTGGCCAGCCAGGGCACGCGCATCCAGTCGCTGCGCGAATCCAGCGAGCAGGCGGTGCGCGAATCGCACTTCGACCACAGCCTGCAGAACTCGGTGCGTCACGGCGGCAACATCCCCGCCATCTGGGCCCGCTCCCAGGGCCGCGACACCCGCGTCATCGGCCTGTCCTGGGCGGACGAGGTGCAACTGATCCTCACCCGCCCGGACAGCGGCATCAAAAGCGTCAGGGACCTCAAGGGCCGCCGCTTCGGCCTGCCCGACTGGCACGGCGCGCAGATCGATTTCACCCGCGCCCAGGCCCTGCGCGGCCTGGAGAACGCCCTGCGCCTGGACGGCCTGGAAGTGGCCGACGTGGAGCGCGTGGACTACCGCTACGGCGGCACCTTCAGCGACGAGCCGGTACAGGCCGTGGCCGGCACCCCGGTGAGCTCGCGCCGCGCCGAGGGGCGCAACGCCGAGCTGGTCGGCCTGCTGCGCGGCGAGGTGGATGCCATCTTCCTCAAGGGCGCCAGCGCCGCCCAGCTGGCCCATGACTTCGGCCTGCGCACGGTGATCGACACCGGCTCGCACCCCGAGCCGCTGGTGCGCTCGAACAACGGCACGCCGCGCACCCTCACGGTCGACGCCCACCTGCTGGAACAGCACCCGCAAGCCGCCGCCGGCATCCTCGACGCGGTGCTGCGCGCCGAGCAATGGGCCCACGCCCACCCCGACGACACCCGCCGCTACCTCGCCCGCGAGACCAACAGCAGCGAGTACTGGGTGACGGTGGCCTACGGCGAGGATGCCCACCGCCGCCTGCGCACCGAGCTGGACGAGCAGGCCATCGCCGCGCTGCAGGACTTCACCGCGTTCCTGCACCGCTGGGGCTTCATCCCGCAGCTGTTCGACGTGCGTGACTGGATCGATACCCGACCGCTGGACTCCCTGCGCGCAGCCACTGCGCTGGCAGGCTGATCGGCCGGGCTCTACTGACTTCAACCGAGCCACTTATGAGCAAGCCACTCGATACCCTCTGGTACACCCACAGCCCGGTTCCCACCGGGCTCGGCATCGCGGTGCAGTCCGGCCGCCTGGCCGAAGCCTTCCGCCCCTACGGCACCAGCATCCAGTCGCTGCGTGAATCCAGCGAACGCGAGGTACGCGAAGCCCACTACGACCACCACCTGCGCAACTCGGTACGCCACGGCGGCAACATCCCGGCCATCTGGGCCTACGCCAGCGGCGTGGAGACCCGCGTGCTGGGGCTGTCGTGGAGCGACGAGGTGCAGCTGATCCTCACCACCCCGGAATCCGGCGTGAGAAGCGTGCGCGACCTGAAGAACCGCCGCTTCGGCCTGCCCAAGTGGGCCAACGTGCAGATCGACTTCACCCGCGCCCAGGCCCTGCGCGGCCTGGAGAACGCCCTGCGCCTGGAAGGGCTCTCCGTGCGCGACGTCGAGCTGGTGGACTACCCCTACGGCGGCACCTACAGCGACGAGCAGAAGCACCACCTGTACGGCGCCGAAGTGAGCCTCGGGGTGGACCGCGTCCGGCGCCGCAACAACGAGCTGATCGGCCTGTTGCGGGGTGACATCGATGCCATCTTCCTCAAGGGTGCCCACGCCGCCCACCTGGCCAACGAGTTCGGCCTGCAGGTGGTGGTCGACACCGGCTCGCACCCCGACCCGCTGATCCGCTCCAACAACGGCACGCCGCGGACCCTGACGGTGGACACCCACCTGCTGCACGAGCATTTCGATGCCTCGGTGCGCATCGTCGACACCGTGCTGCGCACCGAGCAATGGGCCTGGGCCAACCCGGACGAGACCCGGCGCTTCCTCGCCCGCGAGCTCAACACCAGCGAGTACTGGGTCGCCACCGCCTACGGCGAGGATGCCCACCGCCGCCTGCGCACCACCCTCGACGAACGCTCGATCGCGGCCCTGCAGGACTTCACCGACTTCCTCCATCGCTGGGACTTCATCCCCCGGCGTTTCGACGTGCGCGACTGGATCGATTTCAGCGTGCTGGAGAAGGTCATCGGCTCCACCTCCCGGGTCGCCGTCTGAGCCCTGTTGCCCGGGCAGCAATGCCCGGGCGACTGCTTCCCCAGCAGCAACTTCCCAGCAACTTCCTGCTGCCAATTACGCACACGCGAATGCCCCTCTACCGGCCTTGCACCCGGCCAACTCCCACGCGCCCTTAGTTGTTGCAATAACACGCCGCCTTTATTAATAAATTCCTTTTAAATCATCTAGTTGCGAATTTAAGAAAATATCCGACAAGCCCACCGAAAGGCTGGCACGACTCCTGCTCTTCCCCTTTTGCTTATTCATGGCACGCCTTGCGAACGCCCACTTGGCGACCCGTGCCTTACTTATAAAAGGGGAGAGAACATGCACACACCCAATCCGATTACCCGGGGCATATGGCTGGCCCTGTTGCTGACCGCCAGCGGTGCCCTGGTCGCCGCCGAGCGGACCGATGCGAAGAAGGCCGAAGACGCCGCCAAGGCGCAGCCCACCACCGCGCTGAAGACGGTCACCGTCACCGCCCAGCACCGCGAGGAAACCCTGCAGGAAACGCCCACCACCGTCTCGGCGGTGAACGGCACCAACATCACCGCCGACGGCGTGCGCGCCATCGGCGACATCACCACCTTCGTGCCCAACGCCGCCGCCAAGAACCCCGACGGCGACGGTCGTCCGCGCTGGTACATCCGCGGCCTGGGCACCGGCGACACCGGCGCCGCCACCGTATTCCCGGTCGGCATCTATGCCGACGACGTCTACCTCAACGCGCCCATCGCCGGTGGCGGCCCGCTCTACGACCTGGAGCGCATCGAGATCCTGCGCGGCCCGCAGGGCACCCTGTACGGCAAGAACACCACCGCCGGCGCCGTGAACATCATCTCGAAGAAGCCCGATTTCGACACCGACGGCTACGGCACCATCGGCTTCGGCAGCAAGAACGAGCGCATCCTCAACGGCGCCATCGGCGGCGCCCTGGTGGACGAGCGCCTGGCCGCGCGGGTGGCGGTCTACTCCGAGGAGCGCGACGGCTTCACCAAGAACCTCACCAACGACCACACCTACGGCGACGTGAACAAGAAGGCCGTGCGCCTGCAGTTCCTCGCCCAGCTGACCCCGGACCTGGAAGCCCTGTGGAAGATCCACAGCCGCGAGCACAAGGGCGACGGCAGCAACGGCTCGCTGCCGGTGGGCCGCTACTACAACGTCGGCTACGTGCGCCCCCATGGCAGCAAGATCCAGCTCAACGTCGACGAGGACTACAAGCTCGACCACGACGGCACCTCGCTGACCCTGAACTGGGACCTGGGCGGCTACAAGCTGACCTCCATCAGCGCCTACGACAGCATTCGCAACCAGGCCCTCACCGACGCCGACTACACCCCCTACGAGGTCAACGGCGTCAGCGACGTCGACAACGAGTACAACCAGTACAGCCAGGAATTCCGCCTCGCCTCGCCCCAGGAAGATGCCCTGCGCTGGCTGGCCGGCGCCCACTACTTCCACGAGAAGCTCGACAGCGACGCCCTGCGCTACGTGCGCCCGGGGACCACCCCGAACGGCACCGGCAGCAACCAGACCGGCACCGTGTACCGCGACCTGGCCTACACCCACAAGACCGACAGCGTCGCCCTGTTCGGCAACGTCACCTACGACTTCACCGAGAAGTTCAGCGTGACCGGCGGCCTGCGCTGGACCCAGGAGAAGAAGGACATCGACCTGACCCTCACCCAGCGCCTGGCCAGCGGTGCCCCCATCGCCGGCGCCGACAACAACGGCACCAGCGAGAAGGACAAGACCTGGGACGCCTGGACCTACGACCTGACCCCGGAATACCGCATCAACGACAACCTGCGGGTGTTCTTCCGCTACGCCCACGGCTTCCGTTCCGGCGGCTTCAACACCGGCCTGTCCGGCGGCCTCTCCGGCCTGACCACGGTGGACCCGGAAGAACTGGATGCCTACGAACTGGGGCTGAAATCGGAGTGGCTGGACGGCCGCCTCACCGCCAACGCCAACGTCTTCTACTACGACTACAGCGACATCCAGGTGAACCTGCTCACCGTCAACAACGGCATCCTCACCACCGCCCTGACCAACGGCGCCGCCGGCGAGGTCAAGGGCGCGGAACTGGAACTGGAAGCCCAGCCCACCGAGTTCCTGCACCTGCGTGCCGCCCTCTCGCACCTGGACACCGAGTACACCGACTTCAAGAACGTCAACCCCAACACCGGCGTGGTCACCGCCGACTACAGCGGCAACCGCTTCGTGCGTTCGCCCGAGCAGGTCATCTCCCTGGGCGCCGACTACACCTTCCCGCTGGAAGTCGGCGGCAAGCTGGTGGCCGGTGGCGATGTCAGCTACCGCGGCAAGGAATACTTCCTGGCCGACCGCCAGAGCAGCGTCGACAGCACCCTGAGCCAGCCCCACTACACCCTGGCCAACGCCCGCCTGACCTGGTTCAACCATGACGAGAAGATCAGCGTCACCGGCTTCGTCAACAACCTCACCGACCGCCGCTACCAGGTCCACGGCCGCCCCAACGGCGCCGTCGGCAGCGGCCAGTACGTGATCACCTACGGCGACCCGCGCACCGTCGGCGTCAGCCTCACCACCCGCTTCTGATTCCAGGCGCGGGACCCACGCGGGAGCCCGAGCGATCGGCCTCCCGCGTTTTCATTCCCGCCACGCCCCGCCCCCTTCCGTGTCCGGCCGCGCGCGCCTCGTAGGAGGGTGTAGAGCGCAGCGAAACCCATGCTGCCAATGCCGCTCCGAACCCCTGTCGATCACCGCCCATACCTCGCCCATTGCTGCCCCGTTGCGGGCCTGCTGCTGCCCCTCCAGCAACCCCGGCACAAGGGCCGTAAACCCGCTCCAATCACTCCAATAACCCATTGATTTACATCGGCTTTAAATAATCTAAAAACCGCAAACCCCCTGGCACAACCGTTGCTCTGGAGGAAGGCGAAAGAGGCGCAGGAAGGGAAAACCCATAAGCGCCCGGGACACGAAAAACCATGCCTTCACTTCCTTCCTACAGGGGTAAACCAGATGTACCGTCCTTCCCTCCTGGCCAGCGCCATCGCCCTGGCCACCAGCAGCCTTGCGTTCCCCGGCCTCGCCGCAGAATCCCCGAGCAAACCCACCGCCAACGGCGAACGCCTCGGCACGGTGGTGGTGGTCGGCACCCGCCGCAGCGACCTCACCGCGCTGGAAAGCGCAGCCCCGGTCGACGTGCTCAGCGGCGAACAGCTGCAGGAAACCGGCGCCCAGGACCTCTCCGGCGCCCTCACCGCGCTCTCGCCCTCCTTCAGCTTCCCGCAATCGCCCCAGGGCGCCTTCTCCGGCTCCATCGCCCAGGGCGCCTCGCTGCGCGGGCTGGCCTCCGACCAGGTACTGGTGCTGGTCAACGGCAAGCGTCGCCACACCAGCGCCAACGTCACCCGCCAGGGCCTGGTCAACGGCCGGGGCGCCGCGGCGGTGGACCTCAGCCTGATCCCCCTGGCGGCGATCCAGCGCGTGGAAATCCTCCGCGACGGCGCCGCCGCCCAGTACGGCTCGGACGCCATCGCCGGGGTGATCAACATCGTGCTCAAGGAAAAGGACGACGGCGGCAACATCGGCTACCGCTTCGGCGGCTACGACAAGGGCGACGGCCTGCAACGCAAGCTCAGCGGCTGGAAGGGCTTCGCCCTGCCCAACGACGGCTTCGTCACCCTGGCCTTCGATGCCGGCAGCCAGGACCCGGCCAGCGACACCAACCCGGACAACCGCATCTTCTACCCCGGCTCCACCAGCACCAACACGCCACGGGAACAGAACAACCCCAACCGCACCTGGCGCTGGGGCTCGGGCAACGTCTCCGACCAGTACAACTTCACCGCCAACGGCGAGGTCGGCCTGGCCGACGGCCTGACCGCCTACGCCTTCGCCACCTACGCCCACAAGAACAGCGACGCCGAAAGCTTCTTCGACCCGCCCACCGCCCTGCGCAACAACTACGGCAGCGTGGCCCTGGCGCGCTTCCCCGACGGCCGCATCCCGATCACCCGCTACACCCTGGAGGACTATGCGCTGACCAGCGGCCTGCGCTACGAGGACGAAGCCCTGGGCAGGTTCGACCTGGCCCTCAACCACGGCGACAACTCGGTGAAGTCCACCGACCGCAACGCCATCAACCCCAGCTGGGGCGCCAGCAGCCCGGAGAAGATCTACACCGGCGAACGCGAGGCCGACCAGACCAACCTGACCCTGGACTGGACCCGCGACTTCCCCACCGACCTGCTGTACAAGCCGCTGACCCTCTCCGCCGGCCTCGCCTGGCGCAAGGAGAACTACGAGCTGAGCGCGGGCGAGGCGGCCGGCTGGCAGAACGGGCCGCTGTTCAACACCCTCGACCCGGTCACCGGGCGGCGCATCCCCGGCTACTACTCGGGCATCACCAACGTCGACGCCGTGTCGCTGGATCGCAAGGTCTGGGGCGCCTATGTCGATGTCGAAGGCCAGGTCACGGAGAAATTCCAGGCCGGCGTCGCCGCACGCACCGAGCACTACTCGGACTTCGGCGACACCACCAACGGCAAGCTCTCGCTGCGCTACGACTTCACCCCCCAGGTGGCCGCGCGCGCCACCGCCAGCACCGGCTACCGCGCGCCCTCGCTGGTGCAGAGCGGCCTGTCGTCGTTCAGCGTGCAGGTGGTCGAGCAGCCCACGGGCAGCGGCAACTGGGTGGAAGTGCAGCAGCGCACCCTGCGCGCCGACAGCCCCGAGGCCGCGTTGCTGGGCGGCAAGGCACTGAAGCCGGAGGAGTCCACCAACTACTCCCTGGGCCTGGTCTGGCGCCCGCTGGACAACGCTTCCTTCACCGTCGACGCCTACCGCATCGACATCGAGAACCGCATCACCCTGTCCGACCAGCTGCCCGCCACCGTGGTCGGGCCGATCTTCGCCGGCACGCCCTACGCCAACATCCAGAGCGCGGCCTTCTACACCAACGTCGCCGACACCCGCACCCGCGGCATCGAGTTCACCGGCAACTACCAGTGGGACCTGGAGCGCGCCGGCCGCCTCAACCTCAGCGCCGGCTACAGCCGCAACCGCACCGAGATCACCAAGCTGCGCGATGTCGGCCGCATCCGCGGCTCGCAGATCGTCGGGCGCAACACCCAGGGCCTGATCGAGGAAGGCACCCCGGACGACAAGCTCACCCTCAGCGCCAGCTGGCTCTACGAGGGCTGGGGCCTGACCCTGGCGCAGCGCCGCTATGGCGAATGGAAGTCGCTCAACGCCAGCAACCCGGCCCTGGACCAGACCTTCAGCGCGCAATGGGTGACCGACCTGGACCTCAGCTACAGCTTCCAGCAGGGGCTCAAGGTCTCGGTGGGGGCGATCAACCTGTTCGACAGCCACCCCGACAAGCTCGAAGGCGCGCAGCTCTATGGCGTGCCCAAGTACAGCATCACCTCGCCCGAAGGCGCGCAGGGGGCGTTCTACTACACCAGCATCAGCTACGACTTCTGACCCAACGCGAGGGCCCCGAACGGGGCCCTTCCTGTAGGAGCGAATTCACTCGCCCAAACCCAACCACCCAACCCACAAGGAGCACCCCGCAGGATGGGTAGAGCGCAGCGAAACCCATGCCGCCTAAGTCCACCCCAACCACGCATGGTGGAGGTAAAAAGCGACCTCCACCCTACACAGCCCCCCGTAGGGGCGAATTCATTCGCCCAACCCAACCACCCAACCCACAAGGAGCCACCCCGCAGGATGGGTAGAGCGCAGCGAAACCCATGCCGCCGTCGCCCACCCCAACCCCGCAGCCGCCCCTGTGGGAGCGAATTCAATCGCGATGGCCGCAACCCCGCAAACTGTTTCCCCAGCAACACCCGATCAGCAGAAGTGTTGCCCACCTGGCAGGTTTTCCTGGCTCAACCCCGCCCAACTGCCCTGTTTCCGCACACTTGGGCTGTTGGTACGGCCCTTGCTCTGTCCCTCTGTACATAGCGCAACATCACAAGGGACAACCCCATGAGCAACGCCATCAACGTGGTCGCCGTCTCCGGCGGCACCTTCCGCCCCTCGCGCACCCTGGTGCTGACCCAGGCCCTGGTGGCCGAGCTGGGCAAACACCTGCCGGTCAACGTGCGCATCATCGAGCTCGGCGATATCGCCCGCCCCGTCGGCGGCGCGCTGTCGCGCAAGGAGCTGCCGGAAACCGTCGAGCACGAGCTGCGCGCCATCGAGACGGCCGACCTGCTGGTGGTGGCCGCCCCGGTCTACCGCGGCTCCTACCCGGGCCAGTTCAAGCACCTGTTCGACCTGATCGACATGAACGCCCTGATCGACACCCCGGTGCTGCTCGCCGCCACCGGTGGCAGCGAGCGCCACGCGCTGGTCATCGATCACCAGCTGCGCCCGCTGTTCAGCTTCTTCCAGGCCCTCACGCTGCCCATCGGCGTCTACGCCTCCGAGGCCGATTTCGTCGACTACCAGGTCACCAGCGAGCCGCTGAAAGCCCGCATCGCGCTGGCCGCCGACCGCGCCGCCAGCCTCTTCGGCAGCCGCACCGACGCCCTCAAGAAGATCGCCTGAAGGACAGCCCCATGAATGTGTTCTGGTTCCTCCCCACCCACGGCGACGGCCACTTCCTCGGCACCAGCCAGGGCGCCCGCCCGGTGTCGCTGCCCTACCTCAAGCAGGTGGCCCAGGCCGCCGACAGCCTCGGCTACTACGGCGTGCTGATCCCCACCGGTCGCTCCTGCGAGGACTCCTGGGTGGTCGCATCGGCCCTGGCGCCGCTGACCGAGCGCCTGCGCTACCTGGTGGCGATCCGCCCCGGGATCATCTCGCCCACCGTTTCCGCGCGCATGGCCGCGACCCTCGACCGCCTCTCCGGCGGCCGCCTGCTGATCAACGTGGTGACCGGCGGCGACCCGGACGAGAACCGTGGCGACGGCATCCACCTGAGCCACGCCGAACGCTACGAAGTGACCGACGAATTCCTGCGCATCTGGCGCCGCGTGCTGCAGGGCGAGTCGGTGGACTTCGAGGGCAAGCACCTGCAGGTGCAGAACGCCAAGGCGCTCTATCCGCCGATCCAGAAACCCTACCCGCCGCTGTACTTCGGTGGCTCCTCCGACGCCGCCCACGACCTGGCCGGCGAGCAGGTGGACGTCTACCTGACCTGGGGCGAACCGCCGGCCGCCGTGGCCGAGAAGATCGCCGACGTGCGCGAGCGCGCCGCCCGCCATGGCCGCAGCGTGAAGTTCGGCATCCGCCTGCACGTGATCGTCCGCGAGACCGCCGACCAAGCCTGGCAGGCCGCGAGCAAGCTGATCGAGCACATCAGCGACGAAACCATCGAGGCGGCACAGAAATCCTTCTCGCGCTTCGACTCCGAGGGCCAGCGACGCATGGCCGCGCTGCACAACGGCCGCCGCGACAACCTGGAGATCGCCCCCAACCTCTGGGCCGGCGTCGGCCTGGTGCGCGGCGGTGCCGGCACCGCGCTGGTGGGCGACCCGCAACAGGTGGCCGAGCGCATCAAGGAATACGCGGACCTGGGCATCGAGAGCTTCATCTTCTCCGGCTACCCGCACCTGGAGGAGGCCTACCGCTTCGCCGAACTGGTTTTCCCGCTGCTGCCCGAGCCCTACGCCAGCCTCGCCGGTCGCGGCGTCACCAATCTCACCGGGCCCTTCGGCGAAATGATCGCCAACGACGTGCTGCCCACCAAGGTCGCCGCCCACTGACCGCACCGCCCCTGCCCCTGCGCAGGGGCGCCACGACAAGAACCCACCTGAAGAGGACCCGAGCGTGAATGCCCCTCAGCATCTCGCCACCCCCACGCCGCTGCAGATCGCCCGCGAGCTGGCCACAGGCTTCGCCCTCAGCGCCGCCGAACGCGACGCACACGGCGGCACCCCCAAGGCCGAGCGCGACGCCATCCGCCAGAGCGGCCTGCTGTCGCTGGTGATCCCCGGCGAATACGGCGGCCTCGGCGCCGACTGGCAGACCACCCTCGCCGTGGTCCGCGAATTCGCCCGCGTCGACAGCTCCCTCGCCCACGTCTTCGCCTTCCAGCACCTGATGCTGGCCACCGTGCGCCTGTTCTCCCGCCCCGAGCAGTGGCAACCCTGGTTCGAGCTCACCGCGCGCAACCGCTGGTTCTGGGGCAACGCCCTCAACCCGCTGGACACCCGCACCACGGTGCGGCGCTTCAACGGCTACCGCGAGTTCTCCGGCAAGAAGAGCTTCTGCTCCGGCGCCCTGGACTCGCAGATGCTGATCGCCTCCGGCCTGGACGAGGAAAGCGGCAAGCTGCTGATCGCCGCCATCCCCACCGCGCGCAGCGGCATCAGCCTGGCCGAGGACTGGGACAACATGGGCCAGCGCCAGACCGACAGCGGCAGCGCCACCTTCGAACGGGTGCGGGTGGAGGAGAACGAACTGCTGCTGGAGCCCGGCCCGCTGAGCACGCCCTTCGCCTGCCTGCGCCCGCTGATCGCCCAGCTGATCTTCAGCAACATCTTCCTCGGCATCGCCGAAGGCGCCTTCGAGGAAGCCCGCGCCTACACCCTGCGCGAAGCCCGCCCGTGGTTCCGTTCCGGTGTCGAGAGCGCCGGCGAAGACCCCTACGTGCTGGCCCGCTACGGTGACTTCTGGGTCGGCCTGGAAAGCGCCCGAGTCCTGGTCCAGCGCGCCAACCAGCTGCTGGATGCGGCCTGGAACCAGGGCACCGCCCTGGGCGAGGCGCAGCGCGGCGAACTGGCCCTGGCCATCGCCACGGCCAAGGTCGCCACCACGCGCAACGGCCTGGAACTGTGCAACCGCATGTTCGAGGTCACCGGCGCCCGCTCCACCCACGCCGCCCTGCGCCTGGACCGCTACTGGCGCAACCTGCGCACCCAGACCCTGCACGACCCGGTGGACTACAAGGTCCGCGAGCTGGGCGACTGGGCGCTCAACCAGAACCTGCCACAGCCGACCTTCTACTCATGAAAGCACCCCGTCCCAGCGGCTCCGGCCTGCTCACCCTGCCCCCCTCCCCGGCCCTGGCGACCTCGGTTCGCGCCACCGCCCAGGTGTTCGAGGACCCGAAATCCCAGGCCCTGCTGGAACACCTGCAGCAGGTGGCGCCGAGCGAGGCCAGCGTGCTGGTGATCGGCGAGACCGGCACCGGCAAGGAGCTGGTGGCCCGCCACATCCACAACCTCAGCGCCCGCCGAGACGGCCCCTTCGTGGCGGTCAACTGCGGGGCCTTTTCCGAGTCACTGGTGGAGGCCGAGCTGTTCGGCCACGAGAAAGGCGCCTTCACCGGCGCCCTGGCGGCCAAGGCCGGGTGGTTCGAGGCGGCCAACGGCGGGACGCTGTTCCTCGACGAGATCGGCGACCTGCCGATGCCCATCCAGGTGAAGCTGCTGCGGGTGCTGCAGGAGCGCGAAGTGGTGCGCCTGGGCTCGCGCACGCCGATCCCCATCGACGTGCGCGTGCTCGCCGCCACCAACGTGCAGCTGGAGAAGGCGATCAACGCCGGGCACTTTCGCGAGGACCTCTACTACCGCCTCAACGTCGTCAGCCTGGAACTCGTGCCGCTGCGCGAGCGCCCCGGCGACATCCTGCCGCTCACCCGCCACTTCATCGGCGAGTACAGCCGCCGCCTGGGCTACGGCCAGAGCGAACTCAGCCCCGAAGCCGCGCACAAGCTGCGCACCTACTCCTGGCCCGGCAACATCCGCGAGCTGGAGAACGTCATCCACCACACCCTGCTGATCTGCCGCGACGGCGTGATCCAGGCCGACGACCTGCATCTCTCCAACCTGCGCATCGACCGTCCGGAAGAACCGCGCGGCCACGACGGCTCGGCCGAAGCGCAGATGCTCCACGCCTTCCAGCGCCTGTTCGAGGAACAGGGCGGCGACCTGCACCAGAAGGTCGAGGACGCACTCCTGCGCGCCGCCTACCGCCATTGCCACTGCAACCAGGTGCACACCGCCAACCTCCTCGGCCTCAGCCGCAACGTCACCCGCAGCCGCCTGATCGCCATCGGCGAACTGGTGGTCAACCGCCGCGGTGCCGACGCCCGCATCGATGGGGAGCGGGTGGTGCAGTTGACGGTTTGACGGCAAGACAACGCGCCGGATCGTGCATCCGGTGCGTTCTCCTGTTTCGGGAGGGTCCGATCGCGAATGAATTCGCTCCCACAGGAGAAATCCCATGCCCGCCAGCGAGCCCGTCCGGTGGATGGAAAGAGCGCCATCCACCCTGCATCCGCCCCTCAGATCCTCTGTGCGGGTGGCGGCGCTGCGCGACGCTGGGCGAATGAATTCGCCCCTACACAGACACCCGTGCGTGCTGTCGTGGGAGCGGATCCATCCGCGATCGTGGGTGGGCTGAAGCAGGTGGACACGAGGAATGACCTGTAGGGGCGACTTCAGTCGCCAAGCAGCCCGAAGGGCTGCCAAGCCCGGCCCCTTCCTCAGATCACATGCGCCAGGTGCAACTCGGTCAGCGCCTCGGCCTTGAGTCGCGCGAGCTCGGGGTCGCGCCGGTCGCGCGGGCGTGGCAGGGGCACGGCGAGTTCCTGGCGCACAGTGCCCGGGCGGGCGCCCATCACCAGCACGCGGTCGCCCAGGTACAGGGCTTCGTCGATGTCATGGGTGACCAGCAGCAGCGCGATGGCATGGCGCTCGGCCAGTTGCAGCAGCAGGTCCTGCAGCTTCATGCGGGTGAAGGCGTCCACGGCGCTGAAGGGCTCGTCCAGCAGCAGCACGCGGGGTTGCGAGTAGAGCCCGCGGGCGATGGCCACGCGCTGCGCCATGCCGCCGGAAAGCTGCTTGGGCAGCGCCTCGGCGAAGCCCTCCAGGCCCACCTCGCGGATCAGCCGCGCCACGCGCTCGCGGTCATAGCCGTTGTCGTCGGCGAAGCCGATGTTCTGCGCCACGGTGAGCCAGGGCATCAGCCTCGGCTCCTGGAACACGAAGGCCACCTCGCCCTCGCCGCGCAAGGTGCGGCCGACGTAGTCGCGCTCCAGCCCGGCGACGATGCGCAACAGGGTGCTCTTGCCGCAGCCACTGGGGCCGAGCAGGCTCACCACCTCGCGCTCGCGCAGCGTCAGGTGCACGTTCTGCAGCACGGTATGGCCGGCGAACTGCTTGCGCTCGACCTGGATGTCCAGCAATGAGTCATTCATGTTCACCCCTCCCCGCCCTGGCCGGCGAAGGCGTCGCGCCAGGCCAGCAGCCGTGTTTCCAGCGCCGCCAGCAGGCCGTCGCTGAGCTTGCCCAGCAGCGCCAGGACGATGATCGAGGCCAGCACCAGGTCGGGCCGCGAGGTTTCGCGGCCGTCGGTGAGCAGGTAGCCCAGGCCCTTGGTGGCGGCGATCAGCTCGGCGGCGACGAGGAACATCCACGCCAGGCTGAGACCGCTGCGCAGGCCCGTGAACAATCCCGGCAGCGCCGCCGGCAGGAGGATGCGCCGCGCCAGGCGCGCCGGGCCGAAGCCGTACATCTGCCCCACCTCCACCAGCTTGCGGTCGATGTTGCGGATGGCCGCGACCCCGTTGAGGTAGACCGGGAAGAAGGCGCCGATGGCGATCAGCACCACCTTGGAACTCTCGTCGATGCCCAGCCAGAGCAGCAGCAAGGGCACCCAGGCCAGGCTGGGAATGGCGCGCAGGGCGGCGAAGGTGGGTTCGAGGTAAGCCTCGGCCTCGCGGCTCAGGCCGACCCAGGCGGCGACACCCAGCGCCAGCACGGCGCCGATGGCGAAGCCCGCCGCCACCCGCGCCAGGCTGACGCCGATATGGGTCCAGAGGGAACCGCCGGCGAGGTCGCGCAGGGTGAGGAAGATCTCGCTGGGCGCGGGCATCTGGTAGGACGGCACCCAGCCGATGCGCACCAGCACTTCCAGCAGGGCGAGGGCCAGCAGCGGGATCGCCAGGCCCTTGAGACGGCGCCGCAGCGCAACGCCGGAGAAGGTCGGTTTCCAGGTGCCGACGGGGTTCGCCGGCAGGGTCTTGCTCTTGCTGTTCATGTCTCTGCTCCCGGCGCCGGGGTGGTCCCGCGTGCGCCAATGCCGGGGTCGCTTGCGCGAGCCCCGGCGGACCTGCGAATCACTGCCTGGCGATGGCCTGGGCGCTGAAGGCCGGGTCGATCAGCTGGTCCACCACCTGCTCGACCTGCACGCCACGGCGCACCAGCTCCTCGGTCACCAGGATCGGCGCGGCGGCCTTGAGCGCGGCGATGTGCTCCGGGCCCGGCTGGGCATTGGAGAAATCGGTGCGCGACAGTTGCAGGCGCGCCACCTCCAGCGGCAGGCCGGATTCCCTGGCCAGCAGCTGGGCCAGCTCCTCGGGGTTCTCGCGGGCCCACTTGCGCGCCTTCTCGTAGGCACCCAGCACGGTGGCGATGGCCTGCGGGTGTTCCTTGGCGAAGCGCTCGGTGACGCTGAGCACGCCATAGCTGTTGAAGGCGACGTTGCGGTAGAGGATGCTCGAGCCGGCCTGGACCTGGCTGGCGGCCAGGTGCGGGTCGAGGCCCGCCCAGGCGTCGACGTCGCCCTTCTCCAGGGCCACGCGGCCATCCGGGTGCTGCAGGTGCACCAACTCGACGTCGTCCTTGCTCAACCCGGCCTGTTCCAGGCTGCGCAGGGTGAAGAGGTAGGGGTCGGTGCCCTTGGTGGCGGCGATCTTCTTGCCCTTGAGGTCGGCGACGCTCTGGATGGGCGAGTCCTTGCGCACGGCCAGCGCGGTCCATTCCGGGCGGCTGGCGATGTACACCGTCTTGATCGGGCTGCCGTTGGCGCGGCTGAGCACGGCGGCGAGGCCGGCGGTGGAGGCGAAGTCGATGCTGCCGCCGTTGAGGTACTCCAGCGAACGGTTGCTGCCCTGGCTCAGCACCCAGCTGACCTTTGTGCCGGCGCCCACGGTCTGCTCCAGCCACCCGAAGTGCTTGAGCACCAGGCTGGTGGGCGAGTAGTAGGCGTAGTCGAGGCGCAGCTCCTTGGGCAGCGCTTCGGCCTGGGCGGCGGATGTGCCGAACGCGAGGACCGCCGAGGCGCCGAGCAGGCCGAACAAGCGGGCCAGTTTGCCGGGCGTGCGGGCCCGCGAGGTGAAGGTGTGCATGGTGTCGCTCCTTGCCGCTGGATGGGTGGGCCTGGCGCGCCGTGCTTATTCTTTCGAGTAAGGTCCGGCTGCGCTTTCGCTTTCTGCAAGGAATATTGCAGCACTCGTGCCAGCAGGCCGGGCGCCCGCCCCACAGGGCTTTGCGCCCTCCTCCCCGGCATTCCACTGTCGCTGCAGCGACAGCCTGCTGATCAAGTGTTCACCCAGCAACAGTTGCCCATTTTACTTATGCGCCCTGGTTATCAGGGCATTGCCATTCATTCCTTTATCCAGGGGTCGGGGCCATGTTTAGCTGACCCGGCAGCAACAGCGACGGCCGCAGAGCGAAAAATCACGTCCAGGCGACGATTGCCCGTTCCTCCACAGGCCCTGCAACTGGTACAACAAGGGCGCGGCCTCGCCAGTGCCGCGCATCACCGAGAGATACGCGTCATCCATGTCAGGCCAGCACGATAGCCACCCGCCCTACCCGCCCCAGCTGGATCAGCCGGTGCGGCTGACCCCCGGCGAATTGCTGGCGTCCCTCGAAGCGACGATGAAGGACCACCGGGGTGGGCCGGTCTGGCTGTTCGCCTACGGTTCGCTGATCTGGCGGCCGGAATGCCCGACAGAGGAAACCCGGCGTGCGCGCATCCACGGCTATCACCGCGGGCTCTACCTCTGGTCGCAGATCCACCGTGGCACCCCGGAATCCCCGGGCCTGGTGCTGGGCCTGGATCGCGGCGGCTCCTGCGCGGGCTTCGCTTACCGCCTGCCCGACGAGCAGTTGCACGAACACCTCTTCGCCCTCTGGCAACGCGAGATGCCCGACGCCGGCTACGAGCCGCGCTGGCTCAGCTGCCACCTGGCCGATGGGCAGCGCGTGCAGGCGCTGGGCTTCGTGCTGCGGCGCAACCTTCCCTGCTACGCCGGCGCCCTGCCGGACCACGTGCTCACCCAGGTATTCGCCGGGGCCTGCGGGCACTACGGCACCACCCGTGACTACGTGGAAAAGACCGTCAACAGCCTGCGGGCCCATGCGATGCCGGACCGCAAGCTGGAGGCGGCGTTGATGAGGTGCTGCAAGCAGGGCAGCCTGAGCCTGGGGTGATTCACCGTGGGATGGGTCCGCAAAGCCCATCCATGCGAGGCCCCGGCATCAGCGTGTGGCGATCCCGACTCCGCCTGGTGGATGAAAAAAAGCGCCACCCCACCCTGCACAGCGGGACGGTGGGTGCCATGCATGGCACCCACCGTTTCGCGATCAGGCGAAGACGAAGTACTTGCGCACCGTCTCCACCACTTCCCAGGTGCCCTTCATGCCCGGCTCGATGACGAACACATCGCCGCCGCGCAGGCGCACCGGCGCCTCGCCTTCGGGGGTGATGATGCAGTAGCCCTCGAGGAAGTGGCAGAACTCCCACTTCTCGTAGTTCACCTCGAATTTGCCGGGGGTGCAGATCCAGGTGCCCATGATCTTGCTGCCGTCGGCTGAGAGGTAGGCGTTGAGGTTGACCGTGTGCGGGTCGCCGCCGATGCGTTTCCACTTGGTGGCGTCGACCACGGGGACGGGGCAGGTTTCACGCAGGACGGTGATGAAATCGGACATGTGAGCTCCAGGCTTGGCGGAATCGAGCGGCCACCATAGGCAAGCCGGCGGGCCGGGGCTTGCCTGGAACCGCCACCCGGGTGTCCAGAAGCGCAGCCGCTGTTTTCTCCTGTCTCCCCGATGCGAGTGAATTGGCTCTGTCTGCGTTGAGTGTTGCTGGAAGGTTTCGAGTGCAGTTGATTGCCGAGCTTTGCTGATGTTTCTGGTTTCGCCCCCCCGGGCGAGTCCCTTTTTTCAGTCGCCAAAAAAAGGAACCAAAAACGCTTGCCCCTGCATACGGGTCTGGCTGAAGCCAGACTTCCCTCGCTCCATCATCGTTTCAAGGGCACGGCGTAACGGGCCATCCATGGCCCGGTACGCCTTTCGCGACATCCATGTCGCTCAACCCCTGAAACGATGATTGCGCTCGGCCTCCTGAAAGGGGCGTTTGGCGGCTGCTCCAGCTCTGACGCTCGATACTTCACATTGATATGCGCATCACCACCCGGTGGACGCCGTGGCTGGCGGCTTTCGTAGGATGGTGTAGAGCGAAGCGAAACCCATGCGGTGGGTGTGCCAGGAATCCAGAGTCGTCCTGTTGAATCCACACAGCTAACGCAGTCAGAGCCAATTCATTCGCCCACTGTCTATCGCCAACCCGTGGGAGCGAATTCATTCGCGAAAGGGCCGCACAGCGGCCCCATTGCCAGCACGGTTGGCGGCTTTCGTAGGAGGGTGTAGAGCGAAGCGAAACCCATGCGGTGGGTGTGCCAGGAATCCAGAATCCCCCTGAAAGAGCCGCTGAGCCTTTTCTTGAATCCACAACAGCAAACGCAGACAGAGCCAATGAAGTCGCGCCCACCAGGCGTCACGCATGCAGGCCGGGTGCGACCCGACGCCGCCGCGCATCGGGTCACGCGGGTTCCACCCGCCCTGGGGGCGATCAGAGGAACATGCCGCCCGAGGCTTCGATGCGCTGGCCGGTGATCCAGCGGCCACCGTCGGAAAGGAGCATGGCGATGGCGCCGCCGATGTCATCCGGCAGGCCGACGCGGCCCAGGGCGGTGTTGCCGGCGATGAAGTCGTTGACCTGGCTGTTGTCGCGCACCACGCCGCCGCCGAAGTCGGTCTCGATGGCGCCGGGTGCCAGCACGTTGACGGTGATGCCGCGCGGGCCCAGCTCCCTGGCCAGGTAGCGGGTCCACACCTCGATGCCGCCCTTCATCGCCGCGTAGGCGCCGTAGCCCGGCAGGGAGAAGCGCGCCAGCCCGGTGGAGACGTTGAGGATGCGCCCGCCGTCGGCCAGCACCGGCAGCAGCTTCTGGGTGAGGAAGAACGGCCCCTTGAGCTGGATGTTCACCAGGGTGTCGAACTGCTCCTCGGTGGTCTCGGCGCAGCTGGCGTGGATGCCGATGCCGGCGTTGTTCACCAAAAAATCGAAGGTCTCGCGGCCGAAGTCCCGCTGCAGGGTCTCGCCCACCTGCGCGGCGAAGGCGCCGAAGCCCGAGCTGTCGCTCACGTCCAGGCGCAGCATGCGGGCGCGGCCGCCTAGGCGTTCCACTTCGCGGGCCACCGCCTGGGCCTCGTCCGCCTGGCTGTGGTAGGTGCCGATGATGTCGACGCCCTGGGCCGCCAGGTGCAGCGCCGCGTTCTTGCCAAGGCCACGGCTGGCGCCGGTGATGAGTGCGATCTTGCGAGTCATGGGGGTGCTCCTGGATGGGTGGGAAGTGGAGCCAGCTTATTGTCCGACCGAATACTGATAAACGCCGTGAAATCGGAAATACTGATCGCCCCAACCGAACAAATGGACGCGCGCCATGAACAAGCTCGAGCTGTTGCGCACCTTCGCCCGGGTCACCGAGCTGTCCAGCTTCACCCAGGCCGGGGAAAGCCTCGGCCTGCCTCGCTCCAGCGTCTCCGAACAGGTGCAGGCGCTGGAGCAGTTGCTGGGCGCGCGCCTGCTGCAACGCACCACGCGCAAGGTGCAGGCGACCCAGGACGGCCTGGCGCTGTATGAACGCAGCAAGGCGCTGCTGGCGCAGATGGACGAGCTGGAAGGCATGTTCCGCCAGGACGGCGAAGTGCTCGCCGGGCGCCTGCGGGTGGACATGCCCAGCCGCATCGCGCGGCAGGTGGTGATGCCGCACCTGGGCGAATTCCTCGACGCCCACCCGGGCCTGGAGCTGGAGCTGAGCGGCACCGACCGCCGCGTCGACCTGGTGCGCGAAGGCTTCGACTGCGTGCTGCGCGCCGGCAACCTGCTGGACGAGACCCTGGTGGCGCGCGCCCTCGGCGCCATGCCCATGGTCAACTGCGCGAGCCCCGAGTACCTGGCCCGCCACGGCACGCCACGCACGCTCGACGACCTCGCCCGGCATCGCCTGGTGCACTACCTGCCGGTGCTCGGCGCACGCCCCGACGGCTTCGAGTACCTGATGGGCGGCAAGGTCCACCGGCTGACCATGGCCGGCAACCTCACGGTGAACAACGCCGATGCCTACGAGGGCGCCTGCCTCGGCGGCCTGGGGCTGATCCAGGCGCCCCGCATGGGCCTGCGCGAGCACCTGGCCAGCGGCGCCCTGGTGGAGCTGCTGCCGGGCTACCCGGCCCCGCCGCTCGCGCTCAACCTCCTCTATGCCCACCGCCACCTGCCCCGTCGCGTGCGGGTGTTCATCGATTGGCTGGAAGGCCTGCTGGAACGGGAGCGCAACCGCTGATGCGCGTCCTCAAATGGCGGATCGCCCGCCGCCGGCAATTTAGGTTGTCCGTTCTAGACCGCAGCGCGGATGCTTCCCCGGCCGATACGCACAACAACAAGGCGCATGCACTGCACCCCAACCCCTGCCTGGTTGAACGGGGCGAGCCCCGGGAGGTTACATGCGACTCCATTGTTTTCTGTTCGGATGCAGCTGGACCGAAGGACACGAAACCGACGTGGGCGCCGAGCCCATGCTCTGCCAGCGCTGCACACGCTGCGGCGCCCATCGCTACGTGAAGCGCGATGCCCCCGAGGAGGAGGCATCGACGGGCTAGCGCTTGTTGAGCAGCCGCGCCAGGCGATCACCACCGAACTGGATCAGGGTCACCAGCACCACCAGCAGGATGATCACCGTGAGCATGATCTGCGTGTCGAAGCGCTGGTAGCCGTAGCGATACGCCAGGTCGCCCAGGCCGCCCGCGCCGATGGCACCGGCCATGGCGGAGGAGTTGATCATGGTCACCAGGGTGATGGTGAAGCCGCCGACGATGCCCGGCCGCGCCTCCGGCAGCAGCACGTTCCAGATGATGTGGCGACGCTGGCAGCCCATGGCCTGGGCTGCTTCCACCAGGCCGAAGTCCACCTCGCGCAGGCTCACCTCGGCGATGCGCGCGAAGAACGGCGTGGCGGCGATGGTCAGCGGCACCACGGCGGCCCAGACGCCGTAGCTGGTGCCGACGATCAGCCGGGTGAAGGGGATCAGCGCCACCATCAGGATCAGGAACGGGATCGAGCGCAGCACGTTGACCACGCTGCCCAGCGAGCGATTGACCAGGCGCGCCTCGAAGATCCCGCCCGGCCCCGTGGTGACCAGCACCAGTGCCAGGGGAATGCCCACCAGGAACACGATCAGCGACGAGGCGCCGATCATCAGCAAAGTGTCGAGGATGCCCTGCAGCAGGCGGTCAAGCATGGGCGACATAGCCGAGCACCTCCGCCTTGTCCGCCAAGTGATGGGCCTGTTCGAGCACCCAGGCACTGCCCTGCCCCACATCGCTGATGCGCACCAGCAGATGCCCCTGGGCGCGGCCCTGGATGCGGTCGATGCCGCCATGCAGCAGGCTCACCCGCGTGCCCAGGGCCTGGGTGATGGCCAGCAGGTCCGGCTCGCGGCCGCTGGCCCCGGTGAAGTGCAGGTCCAGCAGCAGGTCGCCGCCGGCCACCGGCTCGTTGGCCAGGCGGCCTTGCAGGTCGTCCGGCAACTCGTGGCGCAGGGTGCCCAGCAGGGTGCGGGTGACCTCATGTTGCGGGTCGCCGAACACCTGCCAGACCTCGCCCTGCTCCACCACCCGGCCGCGCTCCAGCACCACCACGCGGTCGCAGATCTCGCGGATCACACCCATCTCGTGGGTGATCAGCACGATGGTCAGGCCCAGGCGCTTGTTGATGTCGCGTAGCAGCGCCAGGATCGACTGGGTGCTTTCCGGGTCCAGCGCCGAGGTGGCCTCGTCGCAGAGCAGGATCTGCGGCTGGTGCACCAGCGCACGGGCGATGCCGACGCGCTGCTTCTGCCCGCCGGACAGTTGCGCCGGGTAGGCGTCGCGCTTCTCCGACAGGCCCACCAGGGCCAGCAGCTCGGCGACCTTGCGCTCGATATCGGCCTTGGCCACGCCTGCCACCTTCAGCGGCAGGGCGACGTTCTGCCAGACGGTCTTGGCCGACATCAGGTTGAAGTGCTGGAAGATCATGCCGACGCGGCGGCGCAGCAGCACCAGCTGCTTCTCGTCGAAGGTGCCGATGTCTTCTTCGTCGATCACCACCTGGCCCACCGAGGGCCTCTCCAGGCGGTTTAGGGTGCGGATCAGCGACGACTTGCCGGCGCCGCTGCGACCGATGATGCCGAACACCTCGCCCCGGCGAATTTCCAGGTCGATGCCCTGCAACGCCTGCACCGGCCCCTGGTTGCCCTGGTAGGCCTTGCCCAGCCCCTGCAGGCGGATGTGCGGCAGGTCCAGGCTGATGTTGCGGTTGAAACTGACCATAAGGGCCTCTCTGATTCAAATTGCCGAGTGACGCAAACCTGTAGGGGCGAATGAATTCGCCCCTACAAGGATCAACAGCGTCAGGGCGACCGTCTTCATCCTGTGGGAGCGGATTCATCCGCGATGCAGGCCTCAGGGCTGTCCTGCCGGGGTCACCCTGGGAGCGCTGCGCGCTCCTTTCGCGAATGAATTCGCTCCCACGCCTATCCCTGGGGCGTCACTGCCAGCCGGGCTGGTAGAGCGAGCCATGGGCCTTGTCCAGGGCCGCACGCACCTGCGGCGAGTGCTGGTACAGGTCCACGAACTTGGCCAGGCGGCCGTCGTCCTGGTAATCGCCACGAGTGACGAACTGGATGACGTATTCCTTGTTCTCGATGCCGTCGAAGAGCAGCGCGCTGTTGGGGTCGATCGTGCCGGCCAGGCGGATGTAGTGCGGGTAGCCCTGGGCCAGGTCGACGTCGTCCAGGGCGCGCACCAGCTGCACGGCCTCCAGTTCGATGATGTCGACGTGCCTGGGGTTGTCGACGATGTCGTCCAGGGTCGCCTTGTAGCCCACGCCCTCCTTGAGCTTGAGCAGGCCGGCCTTCTGCAGCAGCTGCAGGCCGCGACCGCCGTTGATGGGGTCGTTGGCGATGGCCACCTTGGCGCCCTCGGGCAGGTCGGCGATGGCCTTGTACTTCTTCGAATACAGGCCGACGTTGTTGATGATCCCGGGGGCGAAGGCTTTCAGCTTGAAACCGCCCTCCTTGTTGGCGTTCTCCAGGAAGGGCGTGTGCTGGAAGTAGTTGGCGTCGATGTCGCCGTTGGCCAGGGTGATGTTCGGCGTGTTCCAGTCGGTGAACTCCACCAGCTCGACCTTGAGGCCCTGCTTGGCGGCCTCTTCCACCGCCACTTCCAGGGGCGGGGCGAAGGCGGCGGTGGTGCCGAGCTTGAGGGGCTGGTCGGCGGCCTGGGCGATGCCGCCGGCCAGCAGCAGGCCGAGGGCCAGGGTCTTGAGGGTGTGCTTGGGCATGGTTTCTATCCTTGGGTAATGGGTTCAGGTCGTGGGAGCGAATTCATTCGCGATGGAAGGCGCAGCCTTCCCCTGGGAGTCCGGGGTCGCCCCTTCGGGCCGATTCGCGAATGAATTCGCTCCCACACGGGCTCCCCGATGGTCCACCGGCAGGTGATCCCCCGCGCCGAACAGCTTGTGGCGCAGGGTGCCTTCGGCGTAGGCGGTCTTGTAGGCGCCACGGGCCTGGAGTTCGGGGATCACCAGGTCGATGAAGTCGGCGTAGCTTTCCGGGGTGACGATGCGGGTGAGGTTGAAGCCGTCCAGCCCGGTCTCGTCGACCCAGGCCAGCAGTTCGTCGGCCACCTGGGTCGGCGAGCCCACCAGCAGGATGTAGCGGCCACCCAGGGCGTGCTGCTCCAGGAGCTGGCGACGGGTCAGGCTGTTTTCGCGCAGCTTGTTGGTGGCCGACTCGATGGCGTTGGTCTTCACCGGGCGGATGGGCTCGTCCAGGCCGTACTCGGCGAAGTCGATGCCCGTGGAGCTGGCGAAGTGGGCGACGCCCGCCTCGGCGCTGGCATGGGCCAGGTACTCGGCGTGCTTGGCGCGGGCCTCGGCCTCGGTGGGCGCGACGATCACGCTGATGCCCATGAACACCTTCACCGCCTGAGGATCACGGCCGGCGGCCACGGCTGCGGCGCGCACCTTGTCCACCTGGGCACGGGTCGCGGCCTTGTTGTTGCCGCTGATGAACACGCACTCGGCGTGCTCGCCGGCAAAACGCAGGCCGCGCGCCGAGGAGCCGGCCTGGAACAGCACCGGCGTGCGCTGCGGCGAGGGTTCGCAGAGGTGGTAGCCCTCGACGTCGTAGAACTCGCCGTGGTGGTGGACCTTGTGCACCTTGTCCGGCTGGGCGTAGATGCGCCGCTGGCGGTCGCCGAGCACCGCGCCCTCCTCCCAGCTGCCCTGCCAGAGCTTGTAGAGCACCTCCAGGTACTCGTCGGCCTGGTCGTAGCGGCGGTCGTGCTCCACCTGCCGGGTCAGGCCCATGGCCCGCGCCGCGCTTTCCAGGTAGCCGGTGACGATGTTCCAGCCCACGCGGCCGTCGCTCAGGTGGTCCAGCGTGCTCATGCGCCGGGCGAACAGGTAGGGCGCGTCGTAGCTGAGGTTGGCGGTGAGACCGAAGCCCAGGTGGCGGGTCGCCCCGGCCATGGCGGAGACCAGCAGCAGCGGGTCGTTGACCGGCAGCTGGATGCTCTCCTTGAGGGTCAGGTCGACGTTGCCCTGGTAGACGTCGTAGACGCCGACGATGTCCGCCAGGAACAGCCCGTCGAACAGCCCGCGCTCCAGCAGCTGCGCCAGCTCCGTCCAGTAGGAGAGCCTGCGGTAGTCCGTGGAGCGGTCGCGCGGGTGGGTCCACAGGCCGTGGTTGATGTGCCCCACGCAGTTCATGTTGAAGGCGTTGAGGAGGATCTGCTTGCGCGCCATCAGATCGTCCCCCGGCGCGGTGGCAGCACGTCGTTGAGGTAGTAGTTGCCCACCGCGTGGTACTTCCAGCGCACCGGGTCGTGCAGGGTGTGCACCCGGGCGTTGCGCCAGTGACGGTCGAGGTTGTGCTCGGCGAGGCTGGCGCGGGTGCCGGCCAGTTCGAACAGCTTGCTGCCGGCACTGAGCGAGACCTCGGTGGTCAGCGCGCGGGCCTCGGCGACGGCGATGGAGGCGGCGGCCACGCTCTCGGCCGTCGGCTCGGCCGTGGCGGCGTCGAGGATGCGCCCGGCGCGGTCGAGGATGGCCTCGGCGGCGTGCAGGCGGATGGCCAGGCGGCCGAACTCGTGGATCGTCAGCGGGTCCTCGCTGGCCTTGTCCACCCCCGAGTCGATCCACGGCCGCGAGCGGGTGCGCACGAACGCCAGGGCGTCCTCGTAGGCTTCGCGGGCGATGCCGGCATCGATGGCGGCGTGGAGGATCTGGGCGAAGGGGCCGACCGTGGTCGGGCGCTCGAAGGCGGCCTGGAACGAGACCACGTCCTCGGCGACCACCGGCACGTTGTCGAAGATCGCGGTGCCGCTGCCGGTGGTGCGCTGGCCGAAGCCGGACCAGTCGTCGACGATCGAAAGCCCCGGCGCGTCGCGTTCGACGAAGGCGAAATGCTGGTGGCCGTCCTCGCCCACCGCCAGGGTCGGCACGCGCTGGGCGTAGAGCGCGCCGGTGCAGTAGAACTTGCGGCCCTGGATGCGGAAGTCATCGCCATCCGCGACCAGTTTGGTGATGCGGTCGTTGGAGGTGCGCGTGCCGATCTCCGCCAGGGCGTTGCCGAAGCGCTCGCCGGCCAGGGCGGCACCGAACAGGCGGCGCTGCTGGGCCTCGCTGCCATTCACCCGCAGCACTTCGAGGGCGTAGAAGTGGTTCTGCGGGATCTGCCCGATGGAGCTGTCGGCGGCGCAGATGATCGCCAGCACGCGGGCCAGGGTGACGCGGGACACGCCGGCGCCGCCGAACTCACGGGGCACGGTGATGCCCCACAGGCCGGAGCGGCTGAAGGTGTCGAGCTCGGCATGGGGCAGGCGCCGTTCGCGGTCGCGCTCGGCGGCGCCGCTGCGGAATTGCCCGGCCAGTTGGCGGGCCACGGCCAGCGCCTCGGCGTCGTCGCGGATGATGGCCACCGCCGGGCCCTGTTGCGGTTGCAGGAGGGTCATGGGCGCTGCCTCATATCCAAGAATGACGCGCCGGGAAGGCGCCATTGAGGTGGTAGTTGCCGACGGCGTGGACCTTCCAGCGCACCGGGTCGTGCAGGGTGTGCACGCGGGCATTGCGCCAGTGGCGGTCGAGGTTGAACTCGGCGAGGGTCGCGCGGCTTCCGGCCAGCTCGAACAGCTTCTCGCTGGCCAGCAGCGCGACCTCGGTGGTGAGCACCTTGGCCTCGGCCACGGCGATGGAGGCGCGCGCGGCGGCCGCGGCGTCGATGGGCGCGGCGGCGACTTCGTCGAGCACCTGGCCGGCGCGTTCCAGCAGTGCGTTGGCGGCGTTCAGCTCGACCTTCAGGCGGCCGATCTCGGCAATGGTGTAGAGCTCCTCGCTGGCCCGCTCGACGCCGGCGTCGACCCAGGGCCGCGAGCGCTCGCGGATGAAGGCGATGGCGTCGTCGATGGCGGCCTCGGCGATGCCGGCGTCGATGGCCGCCTGGATCAGCTGCGACAGCGCGCCCTGGATGCTCGGCACCTCGGCCAGGCGGCCGTTGTGGAACACCAGGTCGTCGGCCACGGGGGCGCGGTCCAGCAGCACGGTGCCGCTGGCGGTGGTGCGCTGGCCGAAGCCGGACCAGTCGTCGACGATGGCAAGCCCCGGCACGCCTCGCTCCACCAGGGAGAGCACGCCGACGCCGCTGTCGTCGATGGCCTTGACCGCCACCCAGTGGGCGAACAGCGCGCCGGTGGAATAGAACTTCTCGCCGCTGACCTCCAGGCCGGCGTCGCCCCGGGTGATGCGCGCCTTGATCTCCAGGGTGTGCCGGGTGTTGCGCTCGGGGCCGGCATTGGCCAGGCGGCGCCCTTCGAGGATGCCGGCGAAGACCTTGCGCTTCTGCGACTCGCTGCCGACGTACTCGATGACGCTGAGCAGGCCGAACTGGTTCTGCGGGATCTGCCCCAGCGCCGGGTCGGCGGCGCAGAGGATGCGGAACACCTCGGCGAGGGTGACGAAGGACACCTCGGCGCCACCGTAGGCGCGCGGGATGCGGATGCCACCCAGGCCGAGCCGGGTGAACAGTTCCAGCTCGCGCCAGGGCAGCAGGCGTTCGCGGTCACGGTGTGCAGCCCCTTCCTTGGCCAGCTTCGCCACTTCGTGGGCGGCGAGCAGGGCCTGGGCATCGTTCTCGATCAGCGCCGCCGGGTGTAGCGGCGGTGCTTCATCACGAAGAACCTTGGGTTCGGTTTCGTTGGTCATGGTGTGGCCTTGGGTTGCGGATTACGCCCCGCGCCGTTCACCCCGGAGGGCGGCCGGCACGGGGCCGGTGAGTCAGAACGCCGGGGCGATCTGGTCCTTGTAGCGGGAGAGGATGAACTGGCGGACCTCCGGCGAATTCAGCGCCTTGGCCAGCTTCTGCACGCCCGGGTCCTCGCGGTTGTCGGGGCGGGCGACGAGGAACTCGGCGTAGAGGTCCTTGCCCTTCTCGACGATCAGCGCGCTGTTGGTGTCGATGCCGGCTTCCAGGGCGTAGTTGGCGAAGACGAAGGCGAGGTCCACCTGGCTCACCGAGCGGGCCAGCAGCGCGCCTTCGAGTTCGCGGATCTTCAGCTTCTTCGGGTTCTCGGCGATGTCGCGCTGGGTGGCCAGGGTGTTGCTCGGGTCCTTCAGCTTGATCAGCCCGGCCTCGTGCAGCAGCACCAGGGCGCGGCCGGTGTTGACCGGGTCGTTGGGGATGGCCACCGAGGCGCCGTCCTTCAGCTCGTCCAGCGACTTGATCTTGGTGGAGTAGGCGCCGAAGGGCTCGATGTGGATGCCCACCACCGGCACCAGGTCGGTGTGGCGGCTCTTGTTGAACTCATCGAGGAACGGGCGGTACTGGTAGTAGTTGGCGTCGAGGTTCTTCTCCGCCAGCTGCACGTTGGGCTGGATGAAGTCGGTGAACACCTTGATGTCCAGGTCGACCCCTTCCTTGGCCAGGGCAGGTTTGACGAATTCGAGGATTTCCGCGTGGGGCACGGGGGTGGCGCCCACCACCAGTTTCTCGCCCGCCTGGGCGGTGAAAGCGACGACGGCGGCCAGTACGGCGATAGCCTTTTTCATGGGTGTTGCTCCTGGGGCAGTGTTGGGTTGGCCGTCGTGGGGCGGACGTGGGGCCGTGTTCGGCAGCGGGACCCGGCTGCCGCGCGGGATAGGGATTCAGCGGCGGCTGTAGCGCACCACCAGGCGGTCGCCGCTCATCTGCAGGGCCTGTACCAGCACCACCAGCAGGGCCACGGTGACCACCATCACGTCGGTCTGGAAACGCTGGTAGCCGAAGCGGATGGCCAGGTCGCCGAGCCCGCCGCCGCCGATCACGCCGGCCATGGCGGTGTAGTCCACCAGCACGATGGCGGTGACGGTGACAGCGGCGATCAGCCCGGTGCGCGCCTCGGGCAGCAGGGTGTGCCAGATGATCTGCCAGGTGCTGGCGCCCATGGACTGGGTGGCCTCCACCAGGCCGCGGTCGACCTCGCGCAGGGCGGTTTCCACCAGGCGGCCGAAGAACGGCGTGCAGCCGGCCACCAGCGGCGGGATGGCCCCGGCAACGCCCAGGGAGGTGCCGGTGAGCAGCGTGGTCAGCGGGATCATCACGATCAGCAGGATGATGAAGGGCAGCGAACGCAGCATGTTCACCAGGGCCGAGGCCAGCCGGTAGAAGCCGGGTTTCTCGTGCAGCTGCTTCTTGCCGGTGAGGTACAGCAGCACGCCCAGCGGCAGGCCCAGCAGCACGGTGAAGCCGAGGGCCAGGGCGAGCATGGTCAGGGTGTCGATGCAGGCCTGGCCGATCTCCACCCAGTCGAGGTTGGCGAGCAGCGCGTTCATGCCTCGCCCCTTCTGCGCAGACGCGCCGCCGGGTGCGGCTCGGCGAGGCGGTCGCCCTGGCCGAACAGCTTGTGGCGCAGGCTGCCGGCTTCGTAGTCGCGCTTGAACAGCCCGCGCGCCTGCAGCTCCGGCACCAGCAGGTCGACGATGTCGACGAAGGTTTCCGGCGCCACGATGCTGGACAGGTTGAAGCCGTCGACGTCGGTCTCCTCGACCCACGCCTGCAGTTCGTCGGCGACGCTCTGCGGCGAGCCCACCAGCAGCGGGCCGTCGCCACCCAGGGCGCAGTAGTCGGCGATCTCGGCGGTGGTCCAGGTGCGGCTCGGGTCGGCGGCGGTGAAGGCGTCCACTGCCGACTGGATGGCGTTGCTCTCGACCTGGCGCAGCACCTGGTCCGGCGCGTACTGGCCGAAGTCGATGCCGGTCCAGCCGGACATCAGGGTCAGCGCGCCGTCCTGGCTGGCGTACTCGCGGTATTCGCGCAGCCGGGCCTGGGCCTCGGCGTCGGTGGGTGCGACGATCACCGTGAGCTGGTTGAACACCAGCAGGTCGCGGCCCTTGCGGCCATGGGCCTCGGCCTGGCGGCGCAGGTCGGCGACCTGGTTGCGCAGGATGTGGCGGGTGGGCGCGGCGACGAACACGCACTCGGCGTTGCCGGCGGCGAAGGCCTTGCCCCGGCTGGAGGCGCCGGCCTGGTAGAGCACCGGGGTGCGCTGCGGCGAGGGCTCGCTGAGGTGGAAGCCGGGCACCTCGAAGTGCGCGCCCTTGTGGGCGATGGGGTGCACCTTGGCCGGGTCGGCGTAGACGCCGCGCTCGGCATCGGCGACCACGGCGTCATCCTCCCAGCTGGCTTCCCAGAGCTTGTAGCAGACCTCCAGGTACTCGGCGGCCAGGGCGTAGCGCTGCTCGTGGTTGAGCTGCTGCTTGAGGCCGATGTTGCGCGCGCCGCTTTCCAGGTAGGAGGTGACGATGTTCCAGCCGGCGCGGCCACGGGTCAGGTGGTCCAGGGTGCTCATGCGCCGGGCGAAGGGGTACGGGTGCTCGAAGGACACCGAGGCGGTGACGCCGAAGCCCAGGTGTTCGGTGGCCGCGGCCATGGCCGGCACCAGTTGCAGCGGGTCGTTGGCCGGCACCTGGGCGGCGTGCTGCAGGGCGTGCTCGGGGCCGCCGTGGTAGACGTCGTAGACGCCCAGCACGTCGGCGATGAACAGGCCGTCGATCTTGCCGCGCTCCAGGGTGCGCGCCAGCTCGATCCAGTAGTGGATGTCGGTGTAGCGCCGCGCCTGGTCGCGCGGGTGGCGCCAGAGGCCCGGGGACAGGTGGCCGACGGTGTTCATGGCGAAGGCGTTGAGGCGGATCTGCTTGCTCATGTGGCGCCTCAGGACCAGTCGTGGCGCGGCGGCTTGACGCCGTTGAGCAGCCAGTTGCCGACGATGTGGTACTTCCAGCGCACCGGGTCGTGCAGGGTGTGCACGCGGGCGTTGCGCCAGTGGCGGTCATGGTTGTGCTGCTGCAGCGTCGAGCGGGTACCGCCCAGTTCGAACAGGCGGTTGGCGGCCTCGATGGCGATCTCGGTGGTCAGCACCTTGGCCTTGGCTACGGCGATGGAGGCCAGGGCGACGTTGTCGGCATCCGGCGCCGGGCGCGCCGCGTCCATCACCTTGCCGGCGCGCTCCAGCAGGGCTTCGGCGGCCTCCAGGCGGATGCCCAGGTTGCCGATCTGGATCAGGGTCAGCGGGTCTTCGCTGGCCTTCTCCACCCCGGCGTCGATCCAGGGGCGGGCGTGCTCGCGGACGAAGGCCAGGGTGTCGCGCAGCGCGGCGCGGGCGATGCCGGCGTCGATGGCGGCGGTGGTGATCTGGGCGAAGGGCCCGGCCAGGGTCGGGCTCTCGTAGGAGCGGTAGGTGGGGAACAGGTGTTCGGCCGGCACCCGCAGGTCCCTGGCCAGCACCGTGCCGCTGGAGGTGTTGCGCTGGCCGATGCTGGACCAGTCGTCGACCACCACCAGCCCCTCGCTGCCACGCTGGACGAAGGCCAGCTGGCCCTTGTCGTCCTCGTCCACGGCCAGCACCGCCAGCCAGTGGGCGTAGAGCGAGCCGGTGCAGTAGCCCTTGCGGCCGTTGATCACATGGGCGTCGCCATCGCGGCGGATGCGCGTCTGGATGTCCTGCACGTTCTTGCCGCCGGTTTCCGACAGGGCGTTGGCGAAGCGGTTGCCCTTGAGCGCCAGGCCGAAGAACACGCGCTTCTGCTCGTAGGTGCCCTGCAGGCGGATGTCTTCCAGCAGGCAGTAGTGGTTCTGCGGGATCTGCCCGAGGGAGGCGTCGGCGGCGGAGATGATGGCGATCACCTCGGCCAGGGTGGCGTAGCTCACCTCCGCGCCACCGAACACCTTGGGCACGGTGATGCCCCAGAGGCCGCTGTTGGAGAAGACGTCCACCACCTCCGGCGGCACCTCGCGGGTACGGTCGCGCTCGGCGTCGCCCTCCAGCAGGAAGGCCGCCACACGGTGGGCGACCTCGATGGCCTCGGCATCGCTGCGGATGATGTGGGCGTCCGGAATGCCCAGGGCATAGGGGGCGGAAATGACGTCTTGGGACATGGCTCTCTGCTCGTGCTGTTGGATCGCGAACACCCGCGACCTTGCTTGCAAAGAGACAAAGCACAAGCCGTGCCTGATTTTTATTTCCTTATAAATCAATGATTTGAATATTCTTCCCAACAGTTTGCGGCTGCCGGAGCAGGCAATCTGTTGGTCAGGTGTTGCTGGAGCAACAGTTGATGAGCGAGAACCTCACCCGTAGGAGCGAGCTCTGCTCGCGAAGCTTTTGTGCGGGGCTGGTGGGCTGAAGCCCACCCTACGACGATGCCACCCGTCTCCAGAGTGTTGCGGAGGCACGCCCGTAGGGTGGATGGCGCTTTTTCCATCCACCAGCGGCGTCCGGCATGACCCCGATTGGTGGACCGATGGAACGGGGTCCACCCTTGTATCTCGACTAAATACCTCCACAGGGGTAATAGTCCCCGACTGATCATCGGGGGAGGGGCTGGAAGTCGTGTCCACCCTTAGGCCTCGAGCCTGCAACGTA